>NVSY01000057.1 GCA_002401385.1 Flavobacteriaceae bacterium
CAAGAAGTCCTACGTCCTAATTCCTGATTCAAGAGTTTCTACCCGCAACAATACTCCACCCACGCATCTGTCATCCTCGCGAATGCGGGGATCCAGCGTTTAAAAAGTGCGCAACAATGCTCGGTAACGGAGATAAGAAGCCGCAGTCTAAAACGTCCTATTTCCTGATTCCTGCCGTTTTTTCATAATGTCAAGATGTCCTACGTCCTAATTCCTGATTCAAGAGTCTCTACCCGCAACAATACTCCACACGCGCATCCGTCATCCTCGCGAATGCGGGGATCCAGCGTTTAAAAAGTGCGCAACAATGCTCAGTAACGGAGATAAGAAGCCGCAGTCTAAAATGTCCTACGTCCTGATTCCTGATTCCTGCCGTCTCTATCCACAACAATACTCCACCCACGCATCCGTCATCCTCGCGAATGCAGGGATCCAGCGTTTAAAAAGTGCGCAACAATGCTCGGTAACGGAGATAAGAAGCCACAGTCTAAAACGTCCTACGTCCTAAGTCTTGATTCCTGTGTCTCCACACACAAAGACGCTCCACCCACGCATCCGTCATCCTCGCGAATGCGGGGATCCAGCGTCGGGAAAGTGCGCAACAATGCTAGGTAACGGAGATAAGAAGCCGCAGTCTAGAACATCCTAAGTCCTAAGTCCTGATTCAAGAGTCTCTACCCACAACAATGCTCCACACACCATTCCTTCCCATAATTTGTAGCTTTTTGTTATTTATACTGTTACTTAACTAAGTAATTGTGATTGAATTGTTTGCTTATCGGCAACGGCAATCATCTAAGCTCTCAATACAAAAATCTCAATACTTCCTCTCGGAAAACCACAATTCTAAACTTTAAAAACCTATATTTGTAGTATTATGGGGAAAATATCAAAAAACATTCGACATTTAAGAAAATTAAAAGATTTAACACAAGAGCAGTTTGCAGATGAAATACTTGTGACAAGGTCTCGAATTGGGTCTTACGAGGAGGGGAGATCAGAACCTTCTATTGCTACATTAATAAGCATTGCGTCTTATTTTAACTTACCGGTAGACGTATTGATTAAAAGTGATTTAACAGCCGCTACGGATGCGTCTTTTATTGAAATCGGAAATCAGCGTGTGTTGTTTCCAATTATTGTGGATGGGGAGAATGAAGATTTGATAGAGATTATTCCAATTAAAGCATCTGCGGGGTATTTACGCGGTTATTCGGATCCTGAATACATAGAGCATTTGGAAAAAATTAAATTGCCATTTTTACCAACGGGTAAGCATCGTGCGTTTCCTATTAAAGGAGATTCTATGTTACCTGTAAAAAGTGGCGCCTATATTGTAGCAAAATTCATAGAAGATATTCGTGATGTAAAGGACGGACGTACTTATATTGTAGTAACTTTGAACGATGGTATTGTGTACAAACGTGTATTTGACAAGATGGAAGATCAACAAAGTCTAATGTTAGTTTCTGACAATAAAAAATATGAAGCTTATTATGTCCCTGCCAACGAGGTATTGGAATTATGGGAGTTTACTTGTAGTATCAATACCCAGGAATATGACGAGCATGAGCTTAAACTAAGTAGTATTATGTCCATGTTTAATGATTTGGGAGTAGAGTTAAAAGAACTTAAAAAACGATTGAATTAGGAGCGGTAATTCCTTTTTTAGCAAATAGAATTAGTATCTAATTTAGACAGTAAATTACTATGCGTTACGCAATTATTGATATTGAAACCACAGGCATGGGTGTTCAAGGGAATAAAATCACTGAGATTGCCATTTTTATTCACGATGGAGCACAAGTGATTGCTACTTACGATACCTTGATAGACCCAGAATGTTCCATTCCTTATAATATTACACAACTTACAGGAATCACCAATGGGATGGTGCAAGGTGCTCCTAAATTTTACGAAGTGGCAAAAGAAATTATCGATTTTACGGCTGACTGCGTTTTTGTAGCGCACAATGTAAGTTTTGATTACAACGTAATGCATAAAGAGTTTAATGAATTAGGGTTTACTTTTAAACGAAAAAAACTGTGCACCATACGCTTGTCTCGAAAATTGATTCCTGGATTGTCATCTTATAGTTTGGGTAAAATGTGTGTTTCACAAAATATAGTGATTAATAACCGTCACCGTGCGAAGGGAGATGCCGAAGCTACCGTGATCTTATTTGATAAGTTGTTGGCATTGGATACAGATGGAGCTGTATTTGATTCGTTTTTAAAACCCAATTCTAGACAAGGAACCTTACCACCGCTAATGTCCAAAGAAACGGTGGATAAACTGCCAGAATTGGAAGGAGTGTATTATTTTAAAAATACTGAAGGAGAAATTATTTATGTAGGCAAGGCCAACAATATCAAGCAACGGGTATTGAGTCATTTTTACGATAAAAAAAACAAAGAAGTGGCTATGTGCATGCAAACAGCCGATGTTACGTATGAATGTACCGGGAGTGAATTGTTAGCGTTATTGCTAGAATCTGCAAAAATAAAACACCATTTTCCTCAGTACAACAGAGCACAGAGACGTGTGAACGAAAGTTATGGACTGTTCAGATTTGAGGATAGAGATGGAATTATTCACTTAGGGGTGAATCGCTTAAAATCCATACAAAAACCGTTGCTCAAGTTTTACACAACTGCAGAAAGCAGGGTGTTTTTAGAAGAACTGTGTGAGGAGTACGAATTGTGTCCGAAGTACTGTCATTTACAAAGCAATGTGAGTGCCTGTTTTCATTTTCAATTGAAAAAATGCAAAGGTATTTGTCAAAAAAAGGAATCGGTGGCAGCATATAATGGACGTGTAAAAACGGCTATTGATTATGTGAGTAAAGAAAATGAAACCTATGTGATTACTCAAAAAGGACGTTCGAAGGAAGAAAGTGCCTTTGTAATGGTCGAAAAAGGAGTTTATAAAGGCTTTGGTTATGCTGCTAAAAATAAGGTATTTACAAGTTTGGAAGAATATAGGGAATTGTTAATCGCTCAAAAAGACAATCGTGATATTCAACGAATTTTAAAAAGTTGGAAACGAACCGAAGAGAAAATGATGGAAGAGGAGGAGGAACACAGTACAATTTCTCTGCAAAAATGGTGGACAACTGATGATTTGGAATCGGAAAAAAATAAAGAAGAGATCGCTAAAGAGGTGAATTTGACAAATATTGGTCTGTTTGGCTTACAATAGATTGCTATTCGTAGTACAATCCATTTTCTAAAATAGCTGTTACTGCTTGTTCTTCATGCACAGTTATTTTCTTCAATGTAGCATCATTTAAAGGACTTTTGACACCTATAATGCTAAGATCTCTATCGTCTATAATTTCATTAAAAATAAGTGAAACTCGTTTTTTGTGAAAATCTGATGTGATGACTACGATCGACACATCTGGATATTTTTCGATGATTTTTTTTGTTGTTGTAGCATCTTCCACGGTATGGCTAGAGAGTCCGAATTCTAAAAAATGAGTACTGTCTACCCCCTTTGCTTGAAGGTAGGATTTTGCATAAGAAGCGTGGGGATGTTTAGTGGTATTAAAATGAGTTCCCCATCCACCAGTACATAAAATTAAGTCTGTAGCTTTACGTATTTTAAGACAATAATCCAACCTGCTTTTAGCGACCATTCCAATAGTGCCGACACTTGAATTTGTGTTTCCTAATATTATGAGTATGCGCTGTTTCATGAGGTAAATTTATAAAAAATTAACAGCCCATTGGGATTTCAAAAGAAATGATTCTTTCTGTTTCATTATTAATTTCAACTTTTAGAAAGAGGGTACTTGTACTAACACCACAAGGATATTCAGTAGGTGATGTTACGTCTTTTATATGTTCTAACCAATTTTCTCCGCAATGCTCATTTACCGCTGCTTTTAATTCTTTGAGATCAATACTTATGAATTGCTCACGGTCTGTTTCAGTGTATTTTTGCGTGTTAAAGGCTCCGTTTACAACTTTTAATTCTTCCCATGGTGAGTCATAGTGTTTCCAGTTAATTAAGTCGCAATGTGGTCCTTCGTTCATTATAGTTACACTATTTTCGTAGCGTTGGTAAATTTTTAATGTACCTTCTTTTATTTTTTTTATTTTAATGCTTTTTCCTTCAATGGATGCTCCCAATTCTAAATAGATAGTAGCGGTATCATTTTGAATTTCTTTTAGTTTCTCTTCTTCATCCCAAACAGAAATATTAGGAAGGATTAATTCGAATTCACGGAATTTTATGTGAAGTTGATGTTCCTTTATCGTTTGTGTCTCTGATTTTTCTTCCAGCAGTCTATTTGGTGTTTTAAGGACTTTTTTCGGAGTGCTTAATGCTACTATTTCGTTAAATGATTCGGAACCATTTTCTTTTTTTCTTTGTTCACAGCCTGTGAAAATAAGTACTAAAGTAAGTAGGGTAAGTAGTGTTGATTTCATTTTTTAAGCATAGATAATGTTCATTCTAAAATAGAGGGCAATTAAATAGCAGGATCTTGTGGTTTGCTATATGACACAAGATACAATTTTTAGTCCATACTTTTTTTATGAAAAAAATGAGCAAGAATCTAAGTTTGCGATGGCACTTTGATTTTTGCTCAGTTATATAAGAGAGGCGCGTTCTTGACTTGCTTCGTTTGAAGCGCCTACTGGATTACTTTGTTTCTTTATTCTTCTATTTTCTTCAGTGGAGAATGATGTTCGTGTACCATTTTCCAGCCATTGTCTGTCTTTACAAATAATAAGGTAATTTGGTCATTAACAACTACAAGGTCTTCGCCAAATTTTAATTCAAAATCAGAATGAAAGGTTAAATTGGCAACCTCACCATAAACTGCAATTTGTAAATCTTTCGCCTCGAATTTTATTACTTCAGTCACCCCTCCAAAAACATTGCGTTCGTGCTCTTCATTGGCTTTACTACCATTTCTTGGTGCTCCATTTTTAAATTCGGTAAACTTTGGACTGTATGCGTGGAATGAAATTAGTTTATCTACATCACCATCTTTAATACTTTGAGCAATGGCACCAAAAGTTTCCATGACTTCTTTTTTTGCTTCTGGAAATTCATCATTTACTAAATCAATTTTTACTACTTCTACGGCAACTTTTACTTCTTCTTTTACTTTTTTCCCATTTTGATTACAGCCTACGATTAAAATCCCAAAAATCATCAGCATTGCAAATGTTACTTTTGTTTTCATAATTATATATTTAGTTTGGTTAGTTACGCATCAATAATTCACACAACTTCAGTTAAAATGCATGAATTCTTACATTTGTATTGATTGTGGGTGGGTATTACTTTTGATTGGGAAATTGCTAGAATGTTCAGTTATGAACAATGTAAATTAGAAAATATATTGATTCTAATATCAAGACAGGGCATCAACTTTTTGGTGGTTAAAACCTGTATTTATTTTTTTCGAGTTCTTGTAAATATACGTAAACTTTTGGAATAGGACAAAGTTTCGTTCTATTTGAAGGAGTTATGTGTCCCAGTTTGGAAGCTTTTATCGGACTTATTAATGGCGTGGAGGAAGTGTTTTTTACTTGGAAAATCGGATAGGTAACTTTCTTTATTTTTTATATTTGTTTTCTTTGTTGACGTGAGTAATATTGTAGCGCTAAGTCGGGAGACTTTGCGTAGCGGTTAGGTAACTTTCTTTATTTTTTATATTCGTTTTCTTTGTTGACGTGAGTAATATTGTAGCGCTAAGTCGGGAGACTTTGCGTAGCGGTTAGGTAACTTTCTTTATTTTTTATATTCATTTTCTTTGTTAACGTGAGTAATATTGTAACGCTAAGTCGGGAGACTTTGCGTAGCGGAACTTTGCGTAGCGGTTTAGTTACAGGATGATTTAATTAAAATTAGCCACAAAAAAAAACGGAGCAAGATAAAATCCTGCTCCGTTTTTAGTAGTTATTAAATATTTTAAGAATGAATGGTATTCTCAACCTCTGCAGCTTCTAGCATTAAGAAGTGCAAATCGGTGTTTTTGATAAATGGTTTTAATAAATGACTTCCAGGACCTACCATGGCAAGTTCTACATAGTCGGCAGAATGGCTTTGACTGATCCATCCTACGGAGTTGTTCTTTCCCTGGATGTCAGATAACACTTTGAAAGGCAAGTGGCGCGGGTTGTAAATCCCCTCTTCAACAGTTAAATTCTTATAATAACCAAGGATGTGTTGTGCATCATTGTCAGACATATCAATAGTATTCGCAAAATTGACGCGTTCTTTAATTTGAGCAAGGGTAGACTGATCGCTAAATCCATTTAAAATCCACTCGTTGGAATGTTTATAATGCTGTACTTTATCAAAATTTTCGTTTACCTTTTTTCCATAGATAAGTCCTGGATTGGAATTTCCGTGGTCTGTGGTAATAATTACTAAGGTGTCTTCCTCTTTTTCTGCAAAATCCATGGCTACCTTAATGGCATCATCGTGGGCTGTTTGGTCGTATAAAAGCCCTGATATATCGTTTCCATGTGCTGCCCAATCCACTTTACCAGCTTCAATTTGCAATACAAATCCTTCCTCGTTATGTTTCATAGTGTCAATAGCGGTCTGGGTCATTTCTGCTAGGGTAGGGACCCTTTTTTCTAATTCTTTGTCATTATTCCTATCCACTGTATATGGTAGGCCACCATCATTAAAAACCCCTAATACAGGCTTGTTTCCAGTGGTTGCAAGCATTTGATCTCTCGAAGTCACTACTTGGTATCCTTTAAGAGCAAATTCGCTGTATAAGTCGCGTTTGTCTTTGCGTTTATCGGCAGAAAAATATTCGTTTCCACCACCCATAAGCACATCAAATTCCAAGTCTAGGTACTGAAGTGCAATTCCTGCTTGGTCACTTCGTTTTTTACTATTCACACAAAATCCAGCTGGTGTAGCATGCGTAATAGGTACGGTAGTTACACAACCCGCCATTTTACCAGCGTTTTTAAATTTTTGCCAAATTGGTAAGTGTTTTTTTCCGTTGGCGCTCATATTAATGGCTCCATTACTAATTCGGACTCCACCTCCCCAAGAGGAACTAGCGGCAGCAGAATCGGTGACTATAGAATTGGCAGATGCCATGTCCATCATAGCGTGAACAGCTTTGTTTTCCTTGTATAAATTCAGCCAGTTACTACCGTTTCCTGTTTTTCTATTCAGGTAAATATCGGCCATGTTTAAGGTTCCGATACTCATACCATCACTTACAATAACAATAATATTTTTGGCTTTTTTATTCTTTTTTGATTGGTCAAAATCTAAGGTGGAAGCATTCACTCCTATAGGGCTAAACAATGCTGTTCCAAGGGCGAAAAACGACCCGTTTCTGAAAAATTTCCGTCTGTTCATGGGTAAATTGAGATTATAGCCCAAATATAAGTAACTAATCGCAGTAAAAAAGCAGCAAAATGTTAAAATACGGTAAGTAATTTTAGGCAAGAAACAAGAAATAGGAAATAGGACGTTAGAAGTTTTTACTACTCAGTTTATCGTCACCTCGAGAAAGTAATTTTTTTAGAAAAATAAGCGGGGAAATTGGATAGGCAACTTTCTTTATTTTTTATATTCTTTTTCTTTGTTAACGGGAGTAATAGTGTAGCGCTAAGTCGGGAGACTTTGCGTAGCGGGGCACGGATTTCAAATCCGCGCTATCACGTTTGTGGCATATCCGCGCGGACGGTCGTCAATGCTAGTGATTGCGACATTCTCGAATGCATACAGAAATAAGAGTCTATAATAAAAGTAACTGTTTTACTTAGATTTCAATCACCAATCACCA
>NVSY01000030.1 GCA_002401385.1 Flavobacteriaceae bacterium
GAACCCAGGACCACCTCCTTAAAAGGGAGGTGCTCTACCAACTGAGCTACCAGGTCTAGTGCCTTAGCGGGTGCAAATATAAGCACTTATTTCGATTACACAAGTCCTTTTAAAATTAATTATCTTTTAAATAGGCTTCCCTTACTTTCTTGAATAAATTAGACGAATACACAAAGTCCACAATGGCTTCATTATCAGTTTTAAACATGTCTTTATTGGTCCCTTCCCATGCTAGCACACCGTTTTTAAGAAAAATAATTTTTTCTCCTATTTCCATCACAGAGTTCATATCATGCGAATTTATCACAGTAATTATTTCGTATTCCTTGGTGATTTCCTGAATTAAGTTATCAATTACGATGGCTGTTTGAGGATCCAATCCTGAATTAGGCTCATCACAGAATAAATACTTAGGATTCATTACAATTGCTCGGGCAATGGCCACACGTTTTTGCATCCCTCCAGAAAGCTCTGTAGGGTATTTATAATTCGCATCGGATAGGTTTACACGTTCCAACACTTCGTTTACACGGTACAACATTTCTTTTTGACCATCATTAGTAAACATCTTTAAAGGAAACATTACGTTTTCTTCTACGGTCAACGAATCGTACAAGGCGCTTCCTTGAAACACCATGCCTATCTCCTTTCTGAGTTGCCTACGTGTTTTAATAGTCATATCTATATGCTTACGTCCGTCAAAGGAAATAACTCCGCTATCCGCCGTATGTAATCCAACTAGGCATTTTAAAAAGACTGTTTTCCCAGAACCAGACTGTCCAATAATCATATTGGTCTTCCCTTTTTCAAACGTCGTACTAATTCCTTTTAACACGGCTGTATCACCAAACTTTTTGACTAAATTTTCTACTACTATCATAACTTATCCTAAAAGCATTTGGGTTAAAAAATAATTCAGTACCACTATAACTACACTGGTCCAGACCACTGCTTGCGTACTTGCACGTCCTACCTCTAAGGAACCTCCTTTCACATAATACCCGTGATAGGCCGGAACGGTGGCGATGACAAAGGCAAATACCAAAATTTTTATAATGGCATAAAACACATAAAACGGATTAAAATCCAATTGTATCCCGTAAATATAATCTTCAGAAAAGAACAATCCTGTTAAAACTCCAGCACAATAACCACCTATAATCCCTAGAAACATCGCAATAACCACTAGTAATGGATAGAAAAACAACACCGCTATAATTTTAGGCAATACTAAATAGTTTAGAGAATTGATTCCCATCACCTCTAGTGCATCTATTTGTTCCGTTACCCGCATAGTCCCCATACTCGAAGTAATATAAGAGCCCACTTTCCCCGCCAAAATAATAGCCATAAATGTAGGAGCAAACTCAAGAATCACCGAACGCTTGGTTGCAAAACCAATTAAATATTTAGGAATAAACGGACTGTCTACATTCAAAGCTGTCTGAATAGCAACAACTCCACCTATAAAAAAAGAGATAAAGACAACAATCCCGACGGATTTAAGTCCTAAATCTTCAATTTCTCTAAATAACATCTCGTTAAATATCTTCCATTTTTGAGGTTTCTTAAACACTTGTTTCAGCATTAAAAAGTACTTCCCTATGGATTTTAGGTAATTCATATAAGTATTTTTTTTTGCTAAAGTATTAAAATAATTGACGCTTATAAAGAAAACAGCTTCAATAACTCCCCAAATCTTTAAATAACGTTAAAATACTGCCTGTATTTTTAACCTCACAACTGTTTTCTGATTTTTAGAGCAACCTAAAAATAGCCCCTCCACTGTAAAAATGGTGCCTTTTGTTATTTACGCATAGTAAATTAAACGATTTAACTTTTCTTTTCTTTGTTTTTAAATTAATTTTGCCTTCGAAAATAAGCGTTAAGCTATGAATTTCAATGATTTAAAATGACCCAAAAGAAACATTTACTAATTATTTCCGACTTATGGGGCTTCCAAAATAGCGATTGGTTACAAGCATACCTAGAGCAATTGTCACCTTATTTCGAAATCTCAATATTTGATTGCTACCTGCATTCAGAGATAAGTCCTTCCCTTACTTCTGAAACAGAAATTCATTCGTATTTCATTAAAAAAGGAATGGGAATTTGCAGTGAAAAACTAACAAAAATAATCACAAAACAACCCTGTATTTTAGCCTTCAGTATTGGAGGAACCATCGCCTGGAAAACAGTTTTAAAAAACAACCAATTTAAGACGTTTTTTGCCGTCTCTGCGACCCGATTAAGGCTTGAAAACAAGAGACCAACTGGTAACATATCCCTATTTTACGGGGCGGAGGACAATTCCCGTCCTACTGAGGCTTGGTTTGAACAAAATAATATACCTTACACACTTTTCAAGGAAAAAAAGCATAATTTTTACATGAAACAGGACAGTTCTACAAGCATCTGTTCTTCCCTAATAAACGAAAATAAATTATTAATAATATGATCAAAAAACATTCATTTCACATTCCAGTAATGGGAATTGGATTTACCATTGATACGCCTCTAAAAGTGGCTCATTTGGGTATTGATTCGGTTATCTCCTTAGTCGATGATATGCTCCTTGAGAAGCTCAGAAAGGTATACTCTGATAAATTTCAAGTTCCTTACACTGAAATTAGTGATAAAATTGAAGATTTTAGAGCGAAGCGTATTACTTCCTACTTAAATCTAATCAATGGATTGGTGGAGAAAAAATTTGAGAACCTAAAGGCAAGTACTTTAGAAAAAGGACATGAGTTTAAAGAATATTTAAATTTACTTCCAGACACTTCTAAATTGAAAGAAGACTTCTCTGTTTCTACTGAGAAATACATGAGCGATGCCAGTAACTGGCTTAAAAACAATTTGTCTTTAGGTAGTATTGATGTAAACATCATGACTAAAATAGACAAAGATAACTTTAAGAACGGAGAACAACTTCCTGTAGAATTTAACGACGCCCACGCAGCTCTTAGAGGCTTTGCTAATAGTGACTTGTCAAGTTCGTTAATTTTATCGGCAGGTATGAATCCTCGTTTGTATGGTTATATGGAAAATTTCAAGGATTTTTTCCCAGACATAAACGGTGCTATCAAAAAGAAAATTGTCTTAAAAGTAAGTGACTATCGATCTGCCTTGATTCAAGGAAAATTTTTAGCAAAGAAAGGGCTTTGGGTTTCTGAATTCCGAATAGAATCTGGTTTAAACTGTGGAGGGCATGCATTTGCTACCGATGGTTTTTTAATGGGCCCTATTTTAGCAGAGTTTAGAGAAAACAGAGATATTTTAATTCAATCTATCCACGAAATTTTAGTCGCAGCACTCGAAAATAAAGGAAGAATTATTCCTGAAAAACCGATCGATTTAAAAATAACAGCACAGGGAGGTGTAGGAACCGCCGAAGAGCATGACTTTTTATTGGATCACTACGAACTCAATTCTGTAGGATGGGGATCTCCATTTTTATTGGTTCCAGAAGCTACTGTCGTAGACACAGCCTCTCTGGAAAAATTAAAAGTTGCCAAAGAGAAAGACCTATATTTAAGTGATATATCTCCACTAGGCGTCCCTTTTAACAGTTTGGAAGGAAACACCAAAGACATCGAAAAATTGGAGAAAGTGGCAAAAGGGAGACCTGGAAGCTCTTGTCCAAAAAAATATTTAGCCTTGGCAAAAGATGCCGATGGTAAAAATATATGTACTGCATCACGTAAATTTCAACATTTTAAATTGAAAGAATTGGATGCCGAAATACTGTCAGAAAAAGACCGTTCAAAAAGATTCGAAGACATCATTGTAAAATCGTGTATTTGTGTTGGATTAGGTACTTCTGCATTATTAGAAAATAACTTGGACACTAAAAAAGAAGGAGAAGGTGTTTCCATTTGCCCAGGACCAAATATGGCTTATTTTTCAAAAACATTAAAATTGAAAGAAATGGTAGGACATATTTACGGAAAACAAAACGTCATAGAGCGTATTGACAGACCTAATATGTTTATCAAAGAATTAGACTTATACCTTGATTATTTAAAAAACAGGATTGGTGAAACCAATGCTTCTATGAATAAAAAACAAGAAAAATACTTGACTAATTTCTCTAAGAACCTCTTTAATGGAATTCAGTATTACGACCAAATGTTTAAATCATTGAAAACTCAATTTGAGGATTCAAAATTACTTATTTTAAATCAATTGGAAATAAGTAGACAAACACTACAAGTATTGGAAATAAAAATTGACACCCTAAAAATGCAAGCCATCGCGGTAAAAGCATCTTAAGCGTATTCAACATATACGATAAGCCACTCCTAAATAATTCTATTTTTGAGTGGCTTTTTTTTAGGGATGCATCCTGAAAAATTATCATAACTAACGGTCAAAGAATCGCCTTACAATTCTTTAATGGTATAATTAACTTCAATTCCCTACATTTGAATTCAAAAACACTCCTTTAATGAATCACTTACTTCACATAAAAAACATGGTATGTCCGCGATGTATTAGCGCCGTATCGGATTTATTAATCAAACTTAACATAAACACTACGGACATTCAACTAGGAGAAGTTACATTAAGTAGCCCTATCGATATTACTACGAAAGAAACACTAGCGAACCTCCTATTATCCATTGGATTTGAGCTTATTCTAGATAAAAACGCTACATATATTACCCAAATCAAAACACTTATTATTGATAATATTCGTCATAATAATGAAGGAATACGCTATAATATCTCTACTATTATTGCCTTAAAAATAGGCCAGGAATATACCACTTTAAGTAAATTATTTTCATCCATCGAAGGCATCACGATAGAAAAATACAATGTAAAACAAAAAATAGAGTATGTTAAAGAACTCTTATTCTACAAAGATTTTACGCTCTCTGAAATTGCTTTTAAATTAGATTACAGCAGTGCAGCCCATCTGTCCAGCCAATTTAAACAACAAACAGGAATGACACCTAGCGCTTTTAAAAAGTTAAAAGGTCCCTCTCACACCCCTATAGACAATCTTTAAGAACACGAAGGGCCGAATTATATATGTTTTTCTCTAAATTATGTAATTAAAAATAGAAGTCCCCACCTTACCTTTGTAAAAAAAATACAATTATGGTAACCTCTAATCCTACATTTACAACATCTAGCTACAAAGTTTCAGGCATGACCTGTGCGGCATGTGCCATTAGCTTAGAGTCCTATTTAGGCTACGTAGATGGGATTCAGAAAGTACTTGTTAATTACCCCAACCAATCTGTGTATTTAGAATACGACACAGAAGCAGTCAGTTTTGAAACGATTAAAGAAAAGGCCAAAGAAATTAGTTATACTTTAATTTCTGAGGACGATACCACAGGGCAAGAGAGTTTTGAATCCCTTGAAAAGAACCGTTTAAAAACCCTTCGTAAAAAACTAAGAGTAGCGACTATATTCTCCACTCCTGTCTTTATAATATCCATGTTTTTTATGGGAAGTATTCCCTACGAAAATTGGATTTTACTTGCTTTGTCCATCCCCGTATTATTTTGGTGTGGAAGTGATTTTTTTAAAACAGCCTACACAAAACTCAAACATAAAACAACAAATATGGATACGTTGGTTGCACTCAGCACTGGCGTCGCCTTTTCTTTTAGTTTTTTCAATACTATATATCCTCAATATTTCATGGATAAAGGAGTGATGCCACATGTGTATTACGAATCTGCCGTAATTATCATCACGCTTATTTTATTAGGTCGTTTTTTAGAGGAGCAAGCCAAAGGAAAAACATCCGCTGCTATTAAAAGTCTCATGGGACTGCAACCTAAAGAAGTAACTGCGATTAGAAATGGAGAAGAAGTGACCATTCTTTTAAATGACATCTTACTCGGAGAAATGATTGTTTTAAAGCCTGGAGATAAAGTTCCCGTAGATGGAAAAGTAAAAAAAGGACAGTCCTATATAGATGAGAGTATGATTACTGGAGAACCTATTCCTGTTTTAAAATCTAAAGGTGACCTTGTCTATTCAGGAACAATTAACCAAAAAGGATCCCTACGAATTCTTGCAAAAAAAATAGGAAAGGCAACCGTCTTATCCCAAATTATTCAGCGCGTCCAACAGGCACAAGCAAGCAAACCAAACATTCAGAAATTAGCAGATAAAATAGCAAGTGTTTTTGTACCTATTGTCATTAGCTTAGCACTCATCACATTTGTAATATGGATGTTCTTTGGGCCAGCACCCACCTTTACTTATGCCATCTTAGCATTAATTACAGTTCTCATTATTGCGTGTCCATGTGCATTAGGATTAGCGACACCTACTGCTCTAATGGTAGGAATAGGAAAAGGAGCCTCCCAAGGTATTCTTATAAAAGATGCCCAAACACTAGAAACCGCCTATAAAACAGACGTCTTAATTTTAGATAAAACAGGAACTATTACCGAAGGTCGCCCTACAATTACGGATGCTATATGGATAGATCACAGTAATAAAATAATGCTCTCATCCATACTACTAGACCTGGAATCTCAATCGGAACACCCACTAGCTAGCGCCTTAGCCAATCATTTGAAAGAAATTCACACATCCCCTATCCCAACGGATAATTTTGAAAGTATTACAGGAATGGGAGCGAAAGCCACTTATAATAAAAAGGAATATTATGTAGGAAATGAGAAACTGATGAGCAGTCGTAACCTAAAAATCGAGGCTACAATTGCGAAGCAAGCGAACACCCTTAAGTCTGAAGGAAAAACAGTCATCTATTTTAGTGAATCGGAGAACATAGTGGCTCTTTTTGCCATAACCGATGCCATTAAAGAAAATGCAAGACAGGCTATTTCTGACATTCAACACTTAGGCATAGAAGTATACATGCTCACCGGTGACAATGAACAAACGGCACAGATAATAGCAGCACAAGTAGGTATAAAAAACATTCATGCCAATTTAATGCCGACTGACAAAGGATCTTTTGTAAAGGAATTACAGGAGCTAGGTCATATCGTAACGATGGTCGGGGACGGTATTAACGATTCTCATGCCTTGGCACAAGCCGACGTAGGAATTGCCATGGGAAGCGGTACAGACATCGCGATGGAAAGTGCAGGAATAACATTGATGAGTTCAGACATTCGTCAATTATCCAATGCGCTAAAATTATCCAAAGAAACGATGAAAACCATTCGTCAAAACCTATTTTGGGCATTTATTTACAACCTAATCGCCATTCCTATAGCCGCAGGAATACTCTATCCTTTCAATGGTTTTTTATTAAATCCAATGATTGCTGGAGCAGCGATGTCCATGAGTTCAATTTCCGTACTTATGAACAGTTTACGACTTAAAAACAAGCAATTATAAATCATTAAAACAATAGACTATGAATACTTATAAATTTAAAACCAATATCAACTGTGGGAGTTGCATTAAGTCTGTGACTCCTTTTTTAAACGATGTAGACAATGTAGATGCTTGGAAAGTAGATACGGACCATCCAGAAAAAACATTAGAAGTCCAGTTAGATGACACAGATTATCAGACTGTTATAAGTGCTGTTACCAAAGCTGGATTCAAAATTACCGCTCTTTAAAACCACATAAAATGACGGAAGACAAAGACTTTAAAAACATTGACTTTTCAACATTAAAACAAGAAGGAAAAGAATTTGAGAATTGTAGTTTCACCAATTGTAATTTCCCTAAGGCACATTTATCTAACTTTCTATTTTCAGAATGCAGTTTTGAACAATGCGATTTGAGTTTGACACAAGTAGCCAATACCTCCTTTCAGGATTGTAGCTTTAATCAATGCAAACTGATAGGAATAGCATGGGAACAGTGCAATACATTTTTACTATCCCTTTCCTTTAATTACTGCCAATTAAATTTAGGTTCTTTTTTTCAGTTAAATCTTAAAAACAGTTCCTTTACAGATTGTGAGCTACACGAAGTAGATTTTTCTCAATCTAACATGGCAGGGCTTTCTTTAGACAACTGCAATTTAAAATCGGCACTTTTTGAAGGGACAAATTTGCAAAAAACAAATTTCAAAACAGCTTCCAATTACCGCATCGACCCAGAAAGCAACCAACTTAAAGGCGCTAAATTTTCCAGCAATGGATTGGCAGGACTTTTAGAAAAACACCAACTCGTGATTGAAGACTAGCATCCTTAATTTATTCGAATGACAGTCCTTGTAAAAGGAACAAAAAAAATGCCTATTGATTTTAAATCAATAGGCATTTTTATAGCTTAAAATTTTCTTTATATGCTTGGAACGTTGACCATTTCGTTCGATTCTTCTTCGTAATTTACGCCTGCTACTTTGAATCCAAATAGGTTAAAGAAATCTAGGCTATACCCTTCTATATCACTAATTTCTGGAAGTGTTTCCGTAGAAACCGTTTTCCATAAAGTAGCTACCTCTTCCTGAATATCAGCTCTTAGTTCCAATTCATCCACGCGAATACGTCCTTTCTCGTCTGTCTCAATAGGCTTTCCTGTATAAATTTTATCTTGGAATAAACGTTGAATTTGCTCAATAGTTCCTTCGTGAACATTGTGATTTTTCATCACTCTGTACAATAAAGAAATATACAAAGGGATCACAGGAATAGCAGAACTAGCTTGCGTCACCAATGCTTTATTTACAGAAACAAAAGCTGTTCCATTTAATTCTTTTAGCATTTCGGTAATTTCGAAAGCAGTTGCTTCTAAATGATCTTTTGCACGACCAATAGTCCCATCTCTATACACGGCTTGTGTTACTTCAGGGCCGATATAAGAATACGCAATTGACTTCGCATTAGGCGCTAATAAATCAGCCTCTTTTAAAGCGGTCATCCACATTTTCCAATCTTCACCTCCCATTACAGCTACGGTATTTTCAATATCACCATCCACACAAGGGTTGATAGAAATATCTGTTACTTTTCCCGTATGAAAATCTACTGTTTTATTCGTGTATACTCCGTTAATTGGTTTTAATACTGATTTGTGACGAATTCCCGTTTCAGGATGTGTTCTCACAGGAGATGCCAAACTGTAGATTACTAAATCTACCTGGCCTAAATCTTTTTTTAACAAAGCCAAGGTCTCCGCTTTAATTTCATTAGAAAAAGCATCACCGTTAATACTTTTAGCATACAAACCAGCTTTGGCAGCTTCCACTTCAAAAGCAGCACTATTATACCAACCTGGAGAAGCCGTTTTTCCTTCTTTCGGTGGTTTTTCAAAAAACACTCCGATAGTAGCAGCCTCTGAACCAAAGGCACTTGTAATTCTAGACGACAAGCCAAAACCTGTAGAAGCACCGATAACGAGTACTTTTTTTGGTCCTTGGATCACTCCTTTAGACTTTACATATTCTATTTGATTTTGGACATTCTTCTCACAACCCTTAGGATGGGCCGTTAAACAGATAAATCCTCTTGTTCTTGGTTCTATAATCATTTTATTGATTTCTTATTTAATACTTACTGTTTACTCTAATAAAGAAGCAAAAGTACTCTTTATTTCACACTTGGTTATACCTTATATACTACGGCATTAATATTCATTCCTGCTCCTACTGAGGCAAGGATAATGATATCACCTTTATTTATTTCTTGGTTTTCTAGAGCTCCTTTGCGTACTAGGTCCAATAAGGTTGGAACAGTCGCTACTGAGGAATTCCCTAACTTATGAATGCTCATAGGCATAATTCCTGTTGGCACTGATTTTTTATACAAGCGATAGAAACGTTTGATAATAGCTTCATCCATTTTCTCATTCGCTTGATGTATAAATACTTTTTTTACATCCTCAATACCTACATTACTTTTTTCCAATGCTTTTTGCATGGCTTGAGGAACATTGTTTAATGCGTACTCGTATATTTTACGTCCGTGCATTTTTATATAGCGTTTTCCGGAAGTATCATTTTTATCAAAGGATTCTCCATAAAACAAATAATGCGCTTCACTGTACGTATCGGTTTGAGACGCATGTCCTAAAATCCCGTTAGAAGAATCATCTTCATAAGCTTCAATAATACAGGCTCCTGCGCCATCCGAATAAATCATAGAATCTCGGTCGTAATCGTCCACGACTCTCGAAAGAGTCTCTGTACCAATCACTAAACATTTCTTAGCAATCCCAGCTTTAATAAAAGCTTCTGCTTGAATGACACCTTGCACCCAACCTGGACATCCAAATAAAATATCGTAGGCAACACAAGATGGATTTTTAATTTGTAATTTATGTTTTACGCGTGATGCCAAACTAGGCACCATATCGCTTTGGTTTGTTTCTTGGATAATATCACCAAAATTCTGGGCTAAAATAATATAGTCTAGCTCTTCTGGGTTTATCTTGGAATCTTCAATGGCTTTTTGGGCTGCAAAAAACGCCAAATCCGAGGAGTTTAGGTTCTTAGGAGCATACCTTCTCTCTTCAATCCCGGTAATGGCCTTGAATTTCTCAATCACTTCTTCATTTTCATAGCCAAAAGAAGATCCGTCGGCATTTAAAAAAGTACTGGTTAAAAAGTCTGCATTGGTTTTAGTTTCAGTGGGGATGTAAGACCCCGTACCTGTAATGATAGATTTTAAAGGCATGATTTAGTTTTAAGGGTTCATTTTTAATTGCATCACTGTTGCAATAGACTGTGCTCTAGTTTTAGCAGCGTGTGCATTCTCTCCTTCGAAGTTCGCATCAATGCTCTCAAAGAAATAGTCGAGCCACACTTTAAAATGTTCCGTTTTAAATGGTTTTGTTTTGTTTATAAGTAAATGCGGTTTCATAGCATTCCTAGCATAAGTCCCAGAATAAAAAATTATATTATCCCAGAAATCTACTAATATTTGTAGGTGATGTTCTAACGCTTCTTTACCTGTAAAATCCACGAAAAAATGCTTTACATCTTCATCTACCATTAATTTCTTATAGAATTCACTCACTATAAGATAGATATCTTCTCTGTTTTGAATATCAGGTTTCATACGTTCAGTTCCTTTTATGTAGTCTCCTATTTTACAAATAGGATTTATCAAAGCCGAAAGGTAGTAAATCTGCCACAGAATTCGTTCTAATTATATCACCTATTTCTCCCATAAAGTAAATCTCAATTTCTTTTTCCTGCTTTACTTCATATTCAGACAATACTTGCCTACAAGCACCACAAGGCCCTACTGGTTTACTGACCGTATTTAGTTCAGAACTAGCCACGATAGCGATCGTAAGAATTTCCATAGAAGGATCTTTCGCTGAAGCATGAAAAATAGCCACGCGCTCTGCACATAACCCTGAAGGGTATGCTGCATTTTCCTGATTGTTACCCACGGCAATAGAGCCATCAGCCAACAATAAAGCGGCACCCACTTTAAAATTAGAGTAAGGCGCATACGCACTTTCTTTTATTTTTACTGCGGCCTTCATAAGTTCCTGTATGTCCACGGGAAGTTCCCCTATATGTTCATACACCGCATAAGCAGTAGAGATTGTATGTAATTTCATAGTTAATTTTCTTAATTTCCTATCTCAAAAGACAATGAAAATCGCAATGTATTTTCTAAAGGATTATTAATATCTGTGGCGTTAAACAAATAAGAAACATCTATTTTGGTGTTATTTACGCTAAATCCAGATCCTACTGTAAAGTATTTTCGGGAACCTTTTAATTCACTTTCATTAAAATAACCTGCTCTGAGGGCAAATATTTTATTGTATACGTATTCGGCTCCTACAGCCCAAGTCACTTCTTCTAGTTCTTCACTGCTTCCTCCAGGTGCATCACCGAATGACTGAAACATTCCTGAAACAAAACTTACATTGTCATCTTTCCCTTTTAAAATTTCACGCGAGGCTCCATTTCTAATCGGAGGTGTCGGTACTAACAACTTATTAAATTCAACTGTTAAAGCAATGGTATTACTACCATCTATAATAAAATCAAACCCTCCTCCTAGTCTTAAGTTTGTCGGTATAAAATTAGTAGTTCCATCGTCCGAGTAAGAAACTTTAGGTCCTATGTTAGAGATGCTATATCCTCCACGCCAACGACCGTTAAATCCTCCATAATTTTTTTCTGCTGATTGGTAATATCCAGAAATATCAACGGCAAATGTATTGACAGGATTAATAGATGAATCTGTCGACTCTATCCCTAGATCAGAACGCACATATCGTAAAGTAACAGCCATACTATAGGTTTCGCTCAACAATAGTGAATACGAACCATCCACAGAGAACTCATTCAATTTATCCGTTCCTTCAGGAACTCCTTCTCTATCTGTTAAGGCAATATCTCCTAAATTAAAATAACGCACACTTGCTCCCCAAGCACTTCGGTGATCCAAGCGGTTTGAAATGGTAAAACCTCCCAAAAAAACATCGTTTGTTAATTCTCTAAGCCAAGGTGTATAAAACACTCCCATACTCAGTTTATTTTCCATAAAAGCATGTTTGGCTGCATTCCAATATTGTGAATTTGCATCCGCAGTTGTTGCCACACCTATATCTCCCATACCTCCGGCTCTCGCGTCAGGTGCAATTAGCAAAAACGGAGCAGCTGTAGTAATAGCTCTTTGCGTATTCTGTGCACTAATTACAGTTAAAAAGGAAATAAAAACGAGGATACTAAAACCAAATTTATTCATTGTTATAAAGGGTAAATTTTTCGAGAGCAAATATGCGCTTTTTTTAGTTAACCTATGCCCTCTGGCATCAATTATAAAAGCAGTCACACTCATTAATAACTTATTTATAAAAATAAGAACGACAAATCCCTGTAGATATTGCATAATTAAAGGGAGTAACATGAATTAAATAGCCGTTTCAAACAATTACAATTCTGATAAGGTAAAACGCTCTAAAGGTTGACCTGAACTTCAGATAAACTTAAAATAATTATTTTCTTCCCTCCTAAATACTAAACAAGAATCCCCTGCGTTATAATCACGAAACACGTGGAATATAATTTATAATTTTATGTGAAATCAAAAATAATTTAGTGTAAATTGCGTCAAAAATAAACACCCAAATATGCAAAATATTGAATCAAATCGCATTGGTCGGTTACTCAGGTATTTAACAATAATTGTTGTTGCTGTTCTAATGGTTAGTTGTTCTAAAAACAGACCTTCTAACAATAGTTCCTTAACTGGATGGACAGACAAAGACAAGAAGGCTGCTGGTTTTTCTACTAGTAAAAGCTTTAACCGCCAGGAAACCCCAGCTGGAATGGTACTTGTTGAAGGAGGAACTTTTACTATGGGACATGTGCAAGATGATGTTTTATTCGATTGGAATACCACTCCAGTAAAACAACAAATTCGTTCGTTTTACTTAGACGAAGCAGAAATCACCAACTCAGAATATTTGTTTTATTTAGAATGGCTAGAAAGAGTATTTCCTCCTTCAGACCAAAACTTTGAACATATTTACCAATCTGCAGTCCCTGATACTTTAGTTTGGAGACATGTATTAGGTACCAACGAAAATTTAACCGAAAACTACCTAAGACATCCAGCGTATGCTCAATATCCGGTAGTAGGAGTTACATGGATTCAAGCAACAAGATATTGTAACTGGAGATCTGATAGGGTAAATGAAAAAATATTAGTAGATAAAGGAATTCTTAAATCATTATTCCAAGAAGATTCTATTACTGTAAGAGGTAAAAATCACTTTAATGTAGATACTTATATCACCAACCCTACCTTATTATTTGACGGTGATTCTTCCATCTATAACAGAGGGCTCCCAACAAACATAAAACGATCTAAAGGAAGTGCTAAACCTTCAAAAGGTCAGTTTACTGGACGTCATGTTAAAATATCTGACGGTATCCTTGCCACCAAATTTAGACTTCCTACAGAAGCAGAATGGGAATATGCTGCTAAGTCAGTGATTGAAGAAAGAGAATACAATAATATTAGAGGGCGTAAAAAATACGCATGGACTGGAAAATACACTCGTAATAGATCTAAAACCTTAAAAGGAGACCAACTGGCCAACTTTAAACAAGGAAAAGGAGATTATAGTGGTATCGCAGGTTGGAGTAACGATATGGCCGATATTACCATCGCCATTAAATCCTACGAACCAAATGCTTTCGGACTGTATGACATGTCTGGAAATGTTGCAGAATGGGTAGCAGATGTATACCGTCCTATTATCGATAATGAAGCCAATGACTTTAATTACTTTAGAGGAAATATCTTTACGAAAAAGCTGATTGACCAAGAAGGAAAAGTAGTCATGGTGACCAATAACACCGTAGAATATGACACCTTGGACAACGGTAAAATTATACCAAAAGGCTTGCCTGGTTCTATTCAATACATCCCTGTTACCAAAAGAGATGCTTATATGAGAAGAAATTACGAAAAGGCATATAATATAGATTCTCGAGACGGTGATATCGCTTCTACAAAAGAGTTTAACACCTCTGAAGAAGAATTATCAAAAAAGCCAAGAATGTATAACCATCCCGTTAAACCTAGAGAAATTGGAGAAAGTGGTTTGTTAATTCATCAATATGACAAAGAAACACGTAACACTCTTATTAGTGATGACACTCGTGTCTACAAAGGGGGTTCTTGGAATGACCGTGAGTACTGGTTAGACCCATCTCAACGTAGATACTTACCTGCATTTATGGCCACGAACTACATCGGATTTAGATGTGCAACGGATCGATTAGGCCCAATGAGTCAAGATAAAAGATCTGCGGTGTCTAGAAGAAGATAAAATACTTTATTTATAAATTAAAAACCTCGTTGATTTTTCAACGAGGTTTTTTATATTAGTAGCATGACAATAGAACAATTATATGTATTTTTCACCCAAAGTAATGGTGTCACCACAGACACTCGAAAAATAACTAAAAACAGTCTGTATTTCGCCCTTAAAGGAGGCAACTTTGATGGAAACACCTTTGCCTCAGAAGCCATAAAACAAGGAGCGCTATTTGCTATTATAGACGATAAAAAACATCAAACTTCTGAACGACATATCTTAGTAAAAGATGTTTTAAGCACTTTACAAGCGTTAGCAAAACACCACCGAAGTGTCTTAAATATTCCAATCATAGGGCTTACTGGAAGCAATGGAAAAACGACCACCAAGGAATTGATAAAATGTGTGCTCGATAAAAAATATAAGGTGACAGCCACTGAGGGAAACTTAAACAATCATATCGGTGTTCCTTTAACCCTACTTTCTATGGATAAAAACACGGAGATAGGCATTGTAGAAATGGGGGCAAATCATTTAAAAGAAATTGAATTACTGAGTAGCATTGCACAACCAAATTTCGGTTATATCACCAACTTTGGAAAAGCCCATCTAGAAGGATTTGGAAGTGAGGCTGGAATTATTAAAGGAAAATCTGAATTGTATGCCTTTCTAAAAAACTCTCAAGGAATTGCATTTATAAACACGGATGACTCCCTCCAAGTAAAGCAGTCAATCGGAATAAAAAATATTTCTTTTTCCTCAAAAACCATCCCTTTTATTGCTGCAAACCCTTTTGTGACAACCGCTTTTAAAGGACTTGAAATCTCCAGTCAGTTGATTGGAAAATACAACTACCTCAACATTGCTGCCGCCATCTGCATGGGACATTATTTCGAGGTAAATTCAGACGAAATTAAAGAAGCCATTGAACAATATACACCTACAAATAACAGGTCTCAAATCATCAAAAAAGACCGTGTAACCATTTTATTGGATGCCTATAATGCCAATCCAAGTAGCATGGAAGCTGCCTTAGAAAATTTCAAGCAGTTACGCAATGTAAAAAAAATAGTAATTCTTGGAGACATGTTTGAACTTGGAGAGAGTCGCATTGAAGAACATGAAAAAATAGCCTTATTAGCCTCAACGATGTCCTTTGACAACACCATCTTAATAGGAGATACATTCAGTGCTATTACCGCTAAAAACACAGCGCAATACGCATCTTTCGAAAGTTTCAAACTCGCTTTTAATCGTTCTGACTACCAAGATGCTATCGTCTTGATAAAAGGATCCAGAGGAATGGCTTTAGAACGTATTGTAGCAGCGCTTTAACCCCTTATTTTATTTAATGAAGGATTCTTAAGACACCGCTAAAATAAAAAAAGCATTTTCTACCATTACAGTAAAAAATGCTTTTCTATTCGATTCAATTCGTGTAATTTTAAACACTCAACAATACTTATTAAAAGATTCATAGCGATATCACTACCGACTAGAATCTAACAATAATATTACACTAATTTAGAATCATTTTTTAATAAACCCTTATGATAATCTAATAGACCATCTATCGGGCGTCTAATTATTTTTCCAATCGTAACTCCTAACTCTGCTGCAATTTCACGGATGATATCCGAAGAAAAATAAGCAATAGACCCTACAAAATGTACGGGAGTAGTTTTGTACTCTTCAAAGGTTAAAATACGGTTCTTAAAGAACTCTAAGATAACTTTTCTAAGTACCAAATTAGCATATTCCGTACGTTCATTCGCTAAAATAAATTCAGCAAACGTCGCTAAATACGTATTTGGATTTTCTTTTTTATAAATGTTTGCCTTAATTACATCCGCATCTACATCATATTGCTCTTCAAATTGCTTCGCAATAGTCTCCGGCATTTTTTTATAAAAATAATCACGAATTAATTTTTTTCCAATGTGGTTTCCGCTCGCCTCATCCATCAGCACATACCCTAAAGAAGGTAACTTCATATGAACGTCTTTCCCGTCAAAGAAACAACTGTTAGATCCAGTTCCTAAAATACAAACGATTCCAGGTTCCGTAGTAGCTGCATAAGCCGCTGCATACGTATCTTCTTTAACGATTACATCAGATGCGTTAATAAAAAATGATTCAAATATAGATTTTAAAGCCGCTGTAGGCTTATCGGTTCCACAGCCCGCTCCGTAAAAGAAAATCTTTTCAACATCTCCTTTATAAGTAGCAAGTGTATCGTTCGATTGAATCCTTCTGACCAGTTCATCATCACTCAGCACTGCAGGGTTTAAACCCTCCGTTCTTGTTTTAAAAAGTTGTTCCCCTTCTAAATTTAGTAAAATCCAATCGGCTTTTGTGGAGCCACCATCTGCTATAAGAATCATTTTTTTACACAAATTTAACTCTATTATAAATATTTTTATTTAACTCCGTTGATATGAACGGCTAAGTCAATTAATTTAGTAGAATATCCATATTCGTTATCGTACCAGCTAACTAATTTAAAGAAGTTATCATTTAATGACATAGAAGCATTTGCATCGAAAGTAGATGTTTTAGGCTCAGATACGAAATCTTGAGAAACAACACCATCTTCAGTATATCCTAAGATACCTTCTAATTCATTTTCAGAAGCTCTTTTGATTGCTGCTTTTAAGTCAGCGAAAGAAACAGCTTTTTTAGTTCTAACAGTTAAATCAACTACAGATACATCAACAGTAGGAACTCTAAATGCCATACCAGTTAATTTTCCAGCCAATTCAGGAATTACTTTCCCTACAGCTTTAGCAGCACCTGTTGAAGCAGGAACGATATTGTTCAAAGAAGCACGACCTAAACGGAAATCTTTTCTAGATGGACCATCTACAGTAAATTGAGTTGCAGTTGCAGCATGTACAGTAGTCATTAATCCTTCAACAATTCCAAACTCATCGTTGATTACTTTAGCCAATGGAGCTAAACAGTTCGTAGTACAAGATGCGTTAGATACGATAGTATCCGTTGCTTTTACATCTTTGTGATTTACACCCATAACAAACATAGGAGCATCAGCAGAAGGAGCAGAAATTGCTACTTTCTTAGCACCTGCAGTAATATGATTTTGAGCAGTTTCTAAAGTAGTAAAGATACCTGTACATTCTAATACAACGTCAGCATCTACTTCGTTCCATTTTAAATCTACAGCATTTCTTTCTGCAGTAATTCTAATAGAGTTTCCGTTTACAACTAAGTTACCATCTTTTACTTCAATAGTACCATCAAATTGACCGTGAACTGAATCATATTTTAATAAGTAAGCTAAGTGCTCTACAGACAATAAGTCATTAATTCCAACTACAGTTACATCTTCTCTTTTTGTCGCAACTCTGAAAGCTAATCTTCCGATTCTTCCAAATCCGTTAATTCCAATTTTTGTATTCATTATTCTTATTTTAATATAATTAAACTGAAGTAATTTCAGCCACTTTTAATAATTCTTTGTTTATTTCGTTGTTCATTTTAATCGCATCTGACAGCGAAGTTTGTGTTACTATATTATTAGTAACCCCAACCATGATATTACTTTTCTTATCTAAAATTGCTTCTACAGCCGCAACTCCTAATCTACTTGCCAATACGCGGTCAAAACAACTTGGAGATCCACCACGTTGCATATGTCCTAATACGGACACTCTGATATCGTAATCTTCAAAGTTATTTTCGATATGCTCGGCCAATTCAAATACGTTTTTCCCGATTTTGTCTCCTTCAGAAACCACCACTATACTAGAGGTTTTTCCTTTATCCCTGCTTTTATTCAAGGACTCTACTAACCGATCCAAACCTAAGTTTTCTTCTGGAATTAAGATTTCTTCTGCTCCTGCTCCAATACCACTATTTAAAGCGATAAATCCAGCATCACGCCCCATCACTTCAATAAAGAACAAACGGTTGTGGGAACTTGCAGTATCTCTAATTTTATCGATGGCAGAAACTACAGTGTTTAATGCCGTATCATATCCAATCGTATAATCTGTTCCGAAAATATCATTATCTATAGTACCTGGAATCCCCACTACAGGAAACCCATGTTCTTCATTAAATTTCAAGGCTCCAGTAAAGGTTCCATCTCCACCTATAACAACTAAAGCATTAATACCTGCTTTTTTTAATTCCTCATATGCCTTGGCTCTTCCTTCTACAGTTCTAAACTCATTAGACCTTGCAGACTTTAAGGAAGTTCCTCCTTTATTTATTAAATTACTTACATGACGTGCGGTCAACGGCTCATAATCTCCTTCTATCAATCCTTGATATCCACGATACACTCCAACACAATCAATTCGGTAATAAGAACAAGCTCGAACGACAGCTCTAATGGCAGCATTCATACCAGGTGCATCGCCCCCAGACGTTAGTAATGCTATAGTTTTAATTGGTTCGTTCATTTGATTTATTTTACACCTCAAAATTAGGCTATATGGGCACTTTAACCTATTTAAAAACAACAATAATACTAAAACGTTTTCGCCTTATTGCATAAAAAAAAAGAGGTCTTTAGTGCCTCTTTTTTAAGCCTTAATCACTTTATAAATAGCGAAATACAGATAACTAAAGACTAGGTGTCTGTATAAAAAAAACTGCACTCATATCCTTTTTTAGGCATATCAATAGTGATTTTTGTCAGTTATAATTACATCTTTAAAATAAAAGATTGCAATGGCTTTAGGTATATTTTAACCACTCCCAATCCATTTACTACATTTAACTGAACACTATAATCTCCATACAACGCTTCATATAACGGATATGATTTATTCTCTAAACCCCATTCAGTAATTAATGTATTTGGAATTTTCAAATCAAATGAATAGGAATTTTCCTGGTCAAAATTAGTAAGGATTATAAGTTTTTCATCTTCAGTATATCTTACAAAAGAAAATAATCGATGGTTATAACCAGCTGTGTGTTCTCTATTATAGGTATGAATATCCTGATATGCCCCCATCAATGCTGGACTTGAAATCGTAAAATTCAACAAACGTTTGTAAAAATCACGTAAGTCGTTTTCTTTAGCGGATAACAAACCTCCGTCAAACTTTTTATGGTTCATCCATCGTTGATGATTAGGAACACCTATATAATCAAATATAGAAGTTCGCGTTGGATCACCAAATCCTGGATCCTCTGCTCCTGGCTCCCCCACTTCTTGCCCAAAATACACCATTGTTGGTGCCGTGCTTATAGTTGTAGAAACTACCATTGCTGGTTTCCCGTTTTCTGCTGTTACTGCAAAATCTGGACTTGCCAATCGCTGTTCATCATGATTTTCTAAAAAATGAAGCATATGATGCTCTATATCCTTTAAATCTTCTAAAATAGCAGGGATATTATCAGTTAATCCATGTCCTTTTACAATGTGTTTAATGGTATCATATAAGGCTACTTTGTCATATAAATAGTCCATTTTACCTATATGGATATAATCACGGTACAAAGATGGATTGTAAACCTCAGCCAATAAAAAAGCTTCTGGGTTCTGTTTCTTAATAGCCGTATTCATATAACTCCAAAACTCCACGGGCACCATTTCTGCCATATCATATCTAAATCCGTCTACTCCTTTATCTAACCAATACAAGGTGATGTCTTTAAATTTATTCCAAGAATCTGGTACTTTTTTCCCTTGCCAAAACGCTACATGTTCTTGGTAGGGTTTAGTAGCGAAATCTTTAGGTATCGTATCAAAATCTTTCGTCCCGTCTGGTTTRATACCGTAATTAATTTTTACAGTTTCGTACCAATCGTAAAAATCGGGTTGTGCCAATCTAGAGCCATTCCCTGTCCATTTTGCAGGTTTCTCCTCAAACTTATGGTCAGAACTTGGATGTTTTTCTCCTCCTAAAGGCTTATAATTATTCTTCCATGCGGGTACTTGAAAATCGGATGAAGGAATATAATAAAAGTTATTATCTCGTTGATACTCGGTAGAAACATCATCATTTGCCCCAAAATCTGATACTCCTTTTGGATTTGTCAATCCTTTATAACCACGTGCAATATGATTCGGTACAATATCAATAATCACCTTTAATCCTGCGCTGTGAGACCTAGCAATCAAAGCTTCGAATTCTTCTAAGCGTTTTCCTGGATCCACTGCTAAATCTGGATTTACATTGTAATAATCCTTTATTGCATAGGGCGATCCTGCACGTCCTTTTACCACATCGGCATCATCTGTTTCTATGCCGAATTTAGAATAATCCGTTAGTGTAGCATGATGCAACACGCCTGTATACCAAATATGAGTGGTTCCTAAATCTTTAATTTCTTTCAAAGCCTTGTCAGAAAAGTCTTCAAATTTCCCAACGCCATTTTCTTCGATAGTTCCCCACGGTTTATTGGTGGTATTTTCATTTCCGAACAACCGAGTAAACACTTGGTACACTACTTTTTTTCCTTCTTTCGCTTCTTTTACAGAAGAATCGTTTTGTGACTCTGATGCACAGCTCAAAAGTGCAAGAACAGCAAATAAACCTACTACTAATTTATTCATTTTATATTATTTTTTAATGATGCTAATGGCAAATCCTCCACCAGCTGCTATGTGTATTTTACGAATTGATGTATGTGTCAACGCTATTTTTTCAATGCTTAGATCCAACGGATTTTTATCCCAATGTGCAGTTGCTCCATCTTTGTAGATGATGGCTTCAAAAATGGCGTCTTTTGGTAAGAAATCAAAATTAATTATCACATCACGAGGTTCCTCGTTGCTAATTCCTCCCACAAACCAGTTTCCCGTTCCACGTTCCTCTCGGGCAATAGTCACAAATTCTCCAATCTCTCCATTCAGTACTTTTGATTGTTCCCAATCTACTCCCACATCTTTTATAAACTGTAAAGCTGGATTCCCAACGTAATTCTCTATCAAATCCGCTGCCATTTGAATTGGACTATAAATAACCACGTACAAAGCCAATTGCTGAGCAATGGTAGTATTTACCTGATTGTCCTTTTTATACTGATCAAATTTTATATCAAAAATTCCTGGCGTATAATCTATAGGTCCTGCCAACATGCGTGTAAACGCCACAATAGGTAAATGAGCTGGTGGATTCCCTCCATCAGATGACCAAGCATTAAACTCTTGTCCCCTCACTCCTTCCCTAGAGATCGTATTTGGATATGTTCTACGTAATCCTGTTGCTTTTATAGGCTCGTGTGCATTAATAGCCACTTGATATTTCGCCGCTTTTTCTACCGCATTATTATAGTGATTTACCATATACTGCCCATGATGATATTCTCCTTTTGGTAGTATTTTTCCAACATAGCCCGTTTTTACAGAATGAATCCCTAGAGATTGCATCAATGCATAGGCTGTATCTTGCTGTTTGGCATAGGTTTCCGTAGCTGCAGATGTTTCGTGATGCATGATGATTGCCACCCCTTTTTCTTTTCCATAACGCACTACTTCTTTTAAATCGTAGTCTGGGTATGGCGTTACAAAATCAAAAACACCTTCCCTGTCTTCAAAACCTATCCAATGCTCCCAGCCTGTGTTCCATCCTTCTACCAATACACCTCCGATGTTATTCTTTGCAGAAAAATCGATAAATGCCTTCGTGTTTTCTGTAGTCGCACCATGTTTTCCAGCGGCTACATCCCAAGACGATTTTCCTAAATGCATTTCCCACCAAATACCAGTGTATTTCATAGGTTTAAACCAGGAAACATCTTCTATCTTACTAGGTTCGTTTAGGTTTACAATCAAATTAGATGTAATTAATGCTCCTGCCGTCTCCGAAATTTGAATGGTACGCCAAGGTGTATGAAACGGCACTTTTTGTGCTACTTTAAAATCGTTGTTTCTAGATCCCACCAATACACTTTTCATTGTCATATTTAAGGTATCCACTTTTAAAGTCATCCCAGAATAATCAACTAAGGCTGCTTCGTGAAAACTCAAATGCAAACCGTCCTCAGTTCTCATAGTCACAGGTGTGTTTACGGCGTTAAATGGAATATGTGTTTGCCCTAAACTTGGATGATTTCTGAATGCAGTAGCATCAATTTCCGAGAACTTTGTATGCGAATATAAGTGTTCATATATGTCCCAATCTCCAGGTCCCCACCAAACATCGTGGTCGTCTGTTAGATTGAATTCCGTTTGCTCTTCGGTAATAAAAACTTCCCCCATGTTCTCTTGAATTGGGAATTCATACCTAAATCCAATTCCATCCTCATACACTCTAAATACAAGGTTTAATTTTCTTCTTAAATTGATTTTTTCTTGAAGTTCAATTCGCGTTTCTACATAGTTGTTTTGAACAAAGCGTTGTTCTCCCCAAGGCATTTCCCATTGCTCATTCTTAGCAAACGAGCTCCTCTTTATAATTTCAAATTGGTCATACAAGGCTGCTTGATTTTTAAAATCAATTCCTAATAATGATGGTTTAATCACCTGTGCATCGTCATAAAAAACGGAATAACTAGGTTGTCCATTTTCGGTTAGCTGAAATTCCACTTTCACTTTATTATTAGTGATTGAAACAGTCTGGCCGGTTTCATTATTTGAACATGCTCCTATAAGAACAATGCTCAATAAAAACAATATCCTTCTTATAAATATATTTTTCACGTGTTTAAAATTTTGTAATTGACTAAAAATATTTCAAAATTTGAGAACCCATGTAAGCACTCGTTACACACGTTCTCACATGAATTCATTTTAATCATACACTTGCGTGTATTTTTTGATTAAAAAAATTCATGTTCGTTTCATTATCTCTTCTTTTCTAATAAAACAATGGTGAATTCACTCTCTACGTCCACTTTTCCGTTTTCAACCTTTACTTCTTGATTTGAATACGCATCATTTAATATAGTCCCTTCTATAAAAACATCGCCAACATCAATTGTTTTTATTCCTTTTGCGACATCCAATGCGATGACTACTTTATCCTCTTTAAAAACTCTACTAAATGTATAATTTTCAGAAATAACTTGCTGATGTACTCCTGCTCCAATGGCCGGATGATTTTTTCTAAATTTTCCAATTTTTTGCCAATGCATTAACATTTCCTGAATCTCTTTATCCGAGGAAATTGCTTCCCAGTTCATGTTTGCTCTTAAATTAGCATCCCCAACAGCACCATCTACTTTTAGAGGTCGATTAGATTCATCACCATAATAAATCTGAGCCATTCCTGGGCTTAACAACAGTTTTATTGCAGATTCAAATCCATTGGTTCTATCTTGGTCAAAAGGAGATCCATCATCATGAGAATTTAAATAATTCAATACTGAATTCCCTTTTAACTCTCCATTTAAAATAGTTGAATATCTAGAAAACAACGCTTCATAAGAATCCTTGGCATTGTATTTAAACTCAAAATTAATCATGCTATCGAAGCCAAAGTCGTAATAATTCACTTTCTTATCTCCAAAATCAAACGCTGTAGCTTGACTGATATTAAAATTATACACTTCACCTAGCAAATAAAACCCATCTTCACTGATTACTTTTGTAGGGTTTGCTGTTTTCCAAATTTGAAAAGAAGTTTCACATTCCGTTTTAAAATCAGCCCATACAGTTTCTGAAACATGCTTTACTGTATCGGCGCGATATCCATCTACTCCATGTTCACGAATATAATCCGTTAACCATTTGATGATATAATATCTAGGAGCACGCGGATAACCTGTTCTTTTGAAAAAGGCGTCCAATTCTGCAACTTCCTGATCATAACGACCTTCTTGCTTCCATTTTTCTACCAAGTGTTTTGGTAATTCAACCACCGCATCTGACTCTGTTAGTACATCTGGTAAATTTTTCACTAAGGTACAAGCCGTTGTGGTTTCGTAGGTTTGATAATTACATTGTGGCTCTGTACGTACCCAATCCGATGGCCAAACAGGATCTTTCTCTGTAACGGGTCCGGTGTGATTAATTACACCGTCCAACATAATCCTAATGCCTTGTGCATGGGCTTTTGAAACCAATAAACTCAAATCAGCCTCCGTTCCAAAAGTGGTATCTAATGCTGTCCAATCTTTGGCCCAATAGCCATGATAGCCATAAGTATTTCCAGTTCCTTCATCCACAAATCCGTGAATTTGTTCTACCACAGGCGTAAACCAAATAACATCCACTCCTAGATCTGAAAAATATCCCGCATCTAATTTTTGAATAATTCCTTGGATATCTCCACCTTCAAAACCGCGTAATTTACTAGTTTCTGCTGTGCGATTATACACCACATCGTTGGATGTATCCCCATTATTAAAACGGTCTGTCAATAAAAAATAGACTGTTGCCGCATTCCAATTAAAAATTGATTCTTGACTTGAAATCACTATTTGACCTTCCTTTTTATCACAAGAACAAGCCATAAAAAACACGGAGATACTCAGTATTAATAGTTGTTTAATTTTCATCTTCTTAAAATTTTATGCGTACCTTTTTAGGGACATTATTAAATGGAACTTGTATGCTTAATTGTTTACTTGTGCTATTATAAGTATACGTATAGCCTTTCACTTTTCTAGGTGAGCTTTTAACATTATGTACAATTAATTCGATCTCTTTTTTAGATGAATTAAACTTTTCTCCTACTTCWRCATCTATTTGTATAGTCAAACATTTAGCCGTTACTTTTGAYTCAAACTTCAWTAWCTCATARCKTCCTTTTTCAAAAGCCTTTGGTGTATTTCCGTCATCATTATACAATTGACCAATACTTTGTTTGACTGTATTATCGAAATAATAGTGTAGWTTAAAAGCATCTAARTTGTAAACATCCGTTGTTTGAATGGYTTCAATCATAGGCACAAAAGCACCTCCACGTACATAGGTAGGAATACTRTTTTCTWYAATATYCACRGTAGCWGTRCTWCCTCCWTCAAAWKRKKYRTCKGTATAAAARTCAAACCARSTAYTYCCTTTTGGGAAGCYWATYTCTTTRGTTKYTACTCCAGGAYTYACAATTGGACTCACTARRAATTCRTGKCCCCATAAATARGTRTTTGCKATTTCAAAMGCTTCTTTWSWTGCATTTTYYTCAAAAAAYAAKGGACGCATTAAAGGMARTCCTGTGATTGAATTTTCAAAAGCTAAGGTGTAATTATATGGTAATAATTGATATCTCAACTCAATAGATTGCTTTGCCAATCCCTTTGTTTTAGCGTCCCAAAATACAGGTTCCGAAGGCACATCTTCCTGTGCATGTGGACGGTAAATAGGTTGAAAAACGCCATATTGCAACCAACGTGTGTACAATTCAGCATCTTTTGTGTTTCCTGCAAACCCACCTAAATCGGAATGCATGTATCCAATACCTTGCAATCCCATTTGCAAAGAGATTTCGGTTTGTGGTTTTAATCCACCCCACGTTCTGTTGACATCTCCACTCCATGGAATTAATCCATAACGTTGTGAACCTGCATAACCGGCACGCATTAAAATAAATGGACGCTCATTTGGAAAGTATTCTTTGTACCCATCACTAATTAATTTTGCCCATTGATGTCCATAAATATTATGTACCTCATCTGCCGATCCAATAGCATGTTGCAATTCACTTGGGTGCACTTCCGGCTCGCCTAAATCTCCCCACCATCCTTTAACGCCATAATCGGCATATTTTTTATATACATTCCAAAACCATTCTTTTCCTGCTGGCTTAAACACGTCTATTAATCCCGTATTTCCAAAATAAAAATCGTAAGTAAATGGTTTTCCCTCTGTGGTTGTACCCAATACCTTATTATCTACGGCATTTTGCCAATTCTTAGAAGTAGTCAAAACAAACGGCTCGGTAATCAAGACTGTTTTTACTCCCTTTTGCTTTAAATCAGCAATCATTTTTTTTGGGTTTGGGAAAGAATCTTTTAAAAACTCAAAGTTCCCCATAGTCCCTTTCATATCTTTTCCAAACCAATACAAGTCTAAAATAATAGCATCTACAGGAATTTTATCTTTTTTAAATGCATCAATAGTAGCCGTGGTTTCTTTTTGAGAATGATAGCCAAATCTACTGGAAAAATTACCGAATGCCCAGCGCGGTGGCATTGGTTGTTTTCCTGTTAAGTCAGTATAATTATCAATTAAATTTTCCCAAGTATCTCCAACAATAATGTGATATGTTTTTCTACCACTAATGGTTTCGTAGGTCAAATTATTTGTTTTTTGACTGTCTAAATCCAAATACCCAATGGCAGGATTGTCAAAATGTACCATGTATTTTTTTGATGAAACAACAATCGGCATGGTAAAATTCATCAATTCTGAATGCGTCTCATAACCATAATGTGCTCGGTTGTACAACTGCAAACGATTTCCTCTTCGGTTCATTCCCAAGACACGTGCTCCTGCACCGTACAGAATTTCATCAGAAGACAATTCAAAATTTAATAACTCATGGGTGTTGTTTTTCGAATAGCCAATATTTTCAGCAATTACTTGTTCCTTATTATAGATGTATGTGATTTGAAAAGGACTTTTTATAATTTGAACTTCCAATCCTTTGGTAATTAACCGTAGTGCTGTTTTAGATTCTTTGATCTTAAACCCGGTCTGCTCTGGCTTTAAAATCACCGCATGTGATGCTTTTGGCAGCACATCTCCTTTTGGAAAAAAGGTGGTTTCTATGATTTGGTTAGAATAGGGAAGTATCTCATAATGACCATCATTTGTGTACACCATCAAGCTTCCAGATTCACTCTTAGAACTCTCATACAAACGACTTACATTTTGAGCTTGCATGGAAACCCCAAGCAAGCAACATACAACTATTAGTACCCTTAATTTCCTCATTTTTATAATTTAGTAGTGAACATATAAAACCCTCTCTCATTCAATTCTAGGACCTCATTCCAAATAATTGCATCCTCTGAAACAACGTTTTTCATCTTTTTAGCGTCCAATCCCAATTCCTTAAATCTGTTTAAATCTAAACTTATGGTTTCTTTATTTTTGTTCAAAATGATGACCACTGTTTCGTTGTTTAACACTCTAGAAAGTACGTACACCCCTTTCTCTGGAGAAAAGTGAATGGTTTTACCTTTGTGGATAGCTTCACTTGTTTTTCTATAATTTAATATTTTCTTCATGAATAATTGCATGTCTAATTGTGCATCATTCATTCCAACACCTGTAAAGGCATTRACTTTGTCACCTTCCCAACCTCCAGGAAAATCAGTTCTAATTAAACCGTGATCATCTGGTTTAGCTGTATTTTCCATTAAAATTTCTGTTCCGTAATATACTTGCGGAATTCTAGGCAAGTTCAACATATACCCTAAGGTCATCTTGGTATTTGGAATATCCTCTTTTAATTGAGTAAACACACGTCCCATATCGTGATTGTCAGGAAAAATCATCATTTTACTAGGGTTTGCATAGCTAAAATCATTGGCCAAACCTTCATATAATTTCACCAAACCTGTCCCCCAAGTCTCTTCTTCGTTCAAGCCATCAACTATTGATTTTTGCATTGGAAAATCCATGGTAGATGTTAAATTCGATTCATATCCATCCTTGTTATTCGCCCCTTGTTGCCAATATCCAACCAATAAAGGATTGGTACTCCACTCTTCTCCTACAATACTAAAAGCAGGATATTCTGTCATGATTGCTTTTGCCCAATCCGACATAAAATTCTTATCAGGATACGGGTATGTATCTTGTCTAATACCTCCTAAATTTAAAGTTTCTACCCACCAAATACTGTTTTGAATTAAGTAAGTAGCTAACAATGGATTCTTTTGATTCAAATCTGGCATAGCGCTCACAAACCACCCTTCGGTATGCAAGGCTTTGTCTTTACGAGACGCATACAAATCTTGATTGGTTGTTCGCTTATGATTGGTAATTACAGTTTGCCCATTTAAAAATTCTTCTTGGAAATTTACCCAATCCATATCTGGTAAATCTTGCATCCACCAATGTTCTAGTCCAATATGATTGGCCACTTGATCCATAATTAGTTTCATGCCTTTTTCCGACATTTGCTTTGACAAAGCAACATATTCAGCTAAAGTTCCGAATCGTGGATCTACTTCGTAAAAGTCTGTCATTGCGTACCCGTGATAGGAGCTTTCCTTCATGTCATTTGTTAATAAAGGACAAGGCCAAATAGCTGTAAAACCAAGATTTTCAATATAATCAAGTTGATTTGAAATTCCAGCAATATCTCCTCCGTGACGTCCATAATCATCGGTTCTATCTATCTTTTTTTCTAGTAATGTTTCYACAACATCGTTCTCCAAATTCCCATTTGAAAATCTGTCGGGAGTGATTAAATAAATAACATCACTGCTATCAAAACCAATGTGTTTTTCGCTTGAATTTCTCGATTTCAACTCATAAGAATACGAAAATTTACTGCTTCCCTTTTTATTAAAATCAATTTTAAATTTCCCTGCTTTCGCATTTTTGATATCGATTTTTAAAAATATATAATTGCTATTCTCAGTCCTAGTGATTCCAGTAACTGTAATTTTTTTTGTTTTGATTGATGGAGTAAACGAGGCGATATCATCRCCATAAATCATCAATTCTARTTCGGTATTTTGCATACCCACCCACCAAACTGGTGGTTCAACTTTTTGAATTTGTTGTGCACTCAATTGTGTTACAACAAGAAATACTAGGCAATATAGGAACTGTTTCATACTGTAGATATTTAGGTTTTTGTAAAATAATGCAAACTAAAATGATCATTTATCTGCACAATCTTACTAAAATAGGGGGTTAACTCTTTGGTTTAAACATTGCTTAAATTTAAGCAATAAAAAAAACATTTCATGTCTCTGATTTAACTAAATAAAACAGACACATGAAATGTTATCAATAAATTAAAACTATGCGTTTACAGGCAATGTTTCAATAGTTATTTCATTATCTGACTCGTCGTAATATTTACATTCAGTCTGGCTTTTATATACTTTAATCACCTGACCTCTAAAATTAATTTTAAACGAATACGATGTCCATTCTGCTGGAATTTGAGGATTGAAAGTTAATTTACCATCTTCCCAAATACGCATTCCACCAAAACCTTGTACGATTGCCATCCAAGTTCCAGCCATACTGGTAATATGACATCCTTCGTGCACTTCGTGATTATAATCGTCCAAATCTAAACGAGCGGTGCGTAAATATTGCTCATACGCCTTAGGCATACGGTCAATATAAGCTGCCATAATAGAGTGCACACAAGGAGACAATGACGATTCATGAACGGTTAAAGGCTCATAAAAATCAAAGTGTTTTTCGATAGTTTTTTTATCAAATTTGTTTTCGAAGAAGAACATCCCTTGTAATACATCCGCTTGTTTGATATAACAAGATCKTAAAATWCKATCCCAAGACCATTTTTGATTGATTGGGCGATTTTCTGTTGCTAGATCTTCTACAGGAATCAATTCCTTATCCAAGAAACCATCTTGTTGTAAATACACACCTTCTTTTTCACTGTATGGTAAATACATGTTACTAGCCACTGCTTTCCATTTCGCCAATTCGGCTTCTGTCAAGTTTAATTTCGCTAAAACTTCGGTGTATTTTTCAGAAGATTCTTTCTGAATACGTTCTAAAGACTGCATGGTGTATTCAATACTCCATTGCGCCAAATAGTTGGTGTAAAAGTTATTGTTTACATTGTTTTCGTATTCGTTTGGTCCAGTAACTCCTAGAATCACAAACTTATTCTTGTCCATAGAGAACGTAGCTCTTTGTTGCCAAAAACGAGACACTCCTACCATTACTTCAATACCAAAATCACGTACATAATCGAAATCTTGTGTATAGTTTACATAACTGTAAATACCATAAATCATGGCGCCATTTCGGTGAATTTCTTCAAAGGTAATTTCCCATTCGTTGTGACATTCCTCACCATTCATAGTTACCATTGGATACAATGCAGCTCCGTCAGTAAATCCTAACTTGGCCGCATTTTCAATAGCTCTATCCAATTGATTGTAGCGATACATCAATAAATTCTTAGCGACTCCTGCATCTTTAGTACTCATATAAAAAGGAATACAATAGGCTTCGGTATCCCAGTACGTACTTCCTCCGTATTTTTCTCCGGTAAATCCTTTAGGACCGATGTTCAAACGTGCATCTTTTCCTAAATAGGTTTGGTTTAATTGGAAGATATTAAAACGGATGGCTTGTTGTGCTTTTACATCACCTTCTATTACGATGTCTGCCATATCCCAAATGTTTGCCCATTCGGTAATTTGTTCTTGTAATAATGTACTGTATCCAATACTTGCAATTTCTTGCACATTCTTATATCCAGCTGCTACAACAGCATCTTCTGTATGGTTCAAAGAACTCGTACTTGAAGCGTATTTATACATGGTCAAAGTTTCTCCTTTTGCAATATCAAAAGAATAACTAAATGTAATTTTYTTWGGATCTAAAGTCGCCACTTTTRAAGTTGAYACWGSAGTTCCRTTTTTCTCAAACTCAATTTTCATAGCTGTAGCYACGGTAAATTCAGTTTTTAAAGTTCTAGARACAATGCATCCTTCGTTTTCAGATTCAGATTGACTTAAGATTTCCCAGAAGAACTCATCATAATTYGCATCTTCATTCATGATACCRGCATCGATATAAGGAGAAAAYTCAATTTTTCCTTCAAAATTTTCGGCRGTCACCGAATATTTGATGGCTCCAACCTCATCYCTTTTGATACTTAAAAAACGTTGAGYAGCTACTTTTACTACATTTCCATTRGCTARTTTTGCWGTAAACGATCTRYTTAACCAACCTTCTTGCATGTTCAGTTCACGTTTAAAATCGCTYACTTCRCAYAARTTYAAGTCAAMTAYARTATCRTTWATTTTYAAGTGCATYCCYACCCAATTAGGTGCATTCAATACTTTAGCAAAATAYTCTGGATATCCATTTTTCCACCAYCCYACACGTGTTTTGTCTGGGTAATAGATACCACCAATATAATTTCCTAAAAAAGTACTCCCTGTAAAATCTTCTTCAAAATTTGCTCTTTGTCCCATAGCACCGTTTCCGATACTAAATAAACTTTCAGAGGCTTTTATGTGATCGTCATTGAAACCTTCTTCGATAATCGACCATTCATTTGCAACGATATAATCTTTGTTCATTTCTTCCTATTTAATAAGATTGTTCAAAAAGGCATCAGACATTTGGTCCATAGACTCAAATACCGAGTTTGCTTCTGTTAACACATCTTCACTACCAATACCAATACTTAACATACCCGCATTATTAGCTGCTTCCACTCCTGCAATTGCATCTTCAAAAACAACRCAATTCTCAGGGGCTACWTTTARTTTTTCAGCTCCAATTAAAAACACTTCTGGATCTGGTTTTGCTTTACTCACATCGTTTCCATCAACAATGGCATCGAACAAATCGATAATCCCCACTTGCTCTAAAATAAAACGGGCATTTTTACTGGCCGATCCTAAAGCAAAAGGAATGTTATTGTCTTTTAAAAATGTGAGTACTTTTAATACGCCAGGTAAAATTTCATCTGCCGTCATTTTATTAATAAACGCTAAATATTCGGTGTTTTTCTTTACTAAAAACGCTTGTGTTTTTTCCTCGGAAAGGGTGACTTTACCAATATTTAATATAATTTCTAGTGATTTAACACGACTCACCCCCTTTAACAATTCGTTTTGGGCTTCGGTAAAATCAAATCCTAGTTCATTTGCTAAGTTTTTCCACGCTAAAAAGTGGTATTTTGCGGTGTCTACAATTACACCGTCTAAATCAAAAATAAAAGCTTTCTCTTTCATACTTATTCTTCTGTAGGTTGATAGGAAATAGCTTCTTTATTGGTAATTAATAAATTACTAAAACCTGCAATAATTAAACTGATTCCGGCTACGATCATAGCATTAATAGCTTCTTCACCTAAAAGGCCAGAAATGAAATTAATACCACCAAGGGCCGCAATAATTTGAGGAATTACAATAAACATGTTAAAAATCCCCATGATGACTCCCATTTTTTTAGGATCTACAGAACTCGATAACATTGCATAAGGCATGGATAATATACTACCCCAAGCAAAACCAATCAACGCAAAAGACCCTGCTAAATATGCTGGCGAAGGCACAAAATACATAGAGATGAATCCAATCCCTCCCAAAAACAAAGAGAACATGTGTACATATTTTCTGTTAATGCGTCTACGAGATGTGTAAAAAGTTAAAATTAAAGCAAATACCATAGAAGACAAGCCATAAGTCCCCATATAAGACCCTACTCTGTTCGAAGCTTTTTGGAAGGCCGTATTTGCCACCATAAATGCATCTTTTCCTGTAGTAGTTGCTAAGTCATAGGCACTTTCTAAAGGAGCTGGTGTATGAAAAACGTGTTCCGTTAAAGCAGGATTTGCCATAGACCACATGGTAAAAAATGCAAACCAGCTAAAAAACTGAACTACACCTAACCTTTTCATTGTCAAAGGCATGCTTAAGATATTCTCATTAATATCTTTTAAAAACATATTCTTCTTTTTCTTCTCTTCTTCAAAAGCTTTCATATCCTCTGGTGGATATTCTTTGGTGGTTGTTACGGTGTAAATAATACTCGCAAAAAACACCACTGCTCCAATAGCAAAAGCAACTTTCACAGACATAGGTACTACACCCATTGCTGCTTCATCACTCACACCTAATTTTGAAATGGCCCAAGGCAAGTTACTTGCAATCCAAGTTCCAATTCCAATAATTAATGTTTGAACTACAAATCCATAAGAACGTTGAGATTTAGGTAACTTGTCCGCCACCAATGCTCTAAATGGTTCCATAGAGATATTAATAGAAGCATCTAGAATCCATAACAATCCAGCTGCCACCCATAAATAAGGCGAATGCGGTACAATAAATAAAGCAATAGAGCTTAATACGGCACCAATTAAAAAGTATGGTTTTCTTCTACCCCATCTAGGGCTCCATGTTTTATCACTTAAGTATCCAATAATTGGCTGTACTAATAATCCCGTTAAAGGCGCTGCAATCCACAACATAGGTATGGCGTCTATCTCCGCCCCTAATGTTTGGAATATCCTCGACATAAATCCACCTTGAAGTGCAAACCCAAATTGAATTCCTAAGAAACCAAAACTCATGTTCCAGATTTCCCAGAAACGTAGTTTCTGTTTTTCCATAAAAAAATATTAAAAATGATTATAACCAAAAGGGAAAATCCTTTCGGGTATTTTAGGTGTGAAGTGTGAAATTCAGTAAAGATGTAAAATCTCTTTTACTGGACAAAGGTATAAAAAAAAATGAAATAACTAATAAATTAGTCTTTTTTTGTTGATTGTCTAATTTTTAGATTGGCAGACAATACTTCATTCTTATATTCGTAAGCACTTTCGCTTTCTATGCGATTAATCAATAATTCCGCGGCTTGCTGCCCCATTAAAAAGCCATGTTGCTCAACCATAGATAGCGGAGGCGACGTGTATTTAGAAATCAAACCACTTGTAAATCCAATAATTGAAACATCATTCGGAACTACAAGTCCTTTAGACTTAGCTACCTGCAAAGCAATAGCAGCATAAATTTCGTTGACGGCCAAAATAGCATCTGGAGGATTGGCCCCATCAAAAATTTCAGCTATCTGATCTTCTAAATTTAAATGATCATCAACCTTAAAAATCAATTCTTTGTCTATCTCAATTCCGTGTTTTTTCAAGGATTTTAAGTACCCTTTTGTTCTTAAAGCACCTACAGAAACATAGTCCATCGTGGTTAAAATAGCCACGCGTTTGGCACCTGTACTTATCAAATGATTGGTCGCTTTATAAGCCCCTCCAACATCATCAATAGTCACCTTATCGCAATTGAGTTTATCATTTACGCGATCAAACAACACCAAAGGAAAATCGTCATCAATTAAAGAGTTAAAATGCTTATAATCCCTGTTTTCCTGCGTTTCTCTAGCTATAGAAATAATTAATCCATCTACACTTCCATTGGTCAATACATTAATGTTCGACACTTCTTTCTCATAAGATTCATTAGAAACACAAACCATTACATTATAGCCTTTCTCGTTGGCATATTCTTCAATTCCACGAATCACCGTTGAAAAAAAATGATGTACTATTTGAGGAATAATCACCCCGATTACAGATGTTTTTTGATTTCTTAACTGCAATGCCAAACTATTAGGTTTGTAATTGTAATAATTTGCAAAAGCCTGAATTTTCTCACGTGTATCCTCCCCTATTTCATGACTATCTTTTAAAGCCTTTGAAACTGTAGAAATAGAAACTCCAAATTCTTTAGCTATTTTTTTAAGGGTGATACGCTGTTTCATGTGGGTGTGAATTAAATGTTGACTTTTTAAAAAACGCTACTTAAATAACTGTATATAACGAAAATTAGAAATACAGAGATTGCTAGATAATCTTACATGGTTAATGTCAAGTAATTATACATCTTAYAGGGGRAATAATTTATTTTCATTAAAAATTTTTCGATAAGTTGTACTGTACAAATATACTGTATTTGACCAAATAAGAAGCTACTAAAACGTTTTAAACCTAGAAAGGCTACGAAAAATAAATCTTTATATAATTCTAAAATCATGATAATTATCACAGAAAACCCTAAATAAAAATATTTTTATTTAGTTTTGCATAAAATCTCTAAAATTCACTACAACGTTATAGCATTAAAGTTATGAACACGAAATCGTTGTAGTGACCTGTTTCAAAGTCCTGCCTTCTACTTCAATTAACTTAGTTTGTACCTTCGAAAGGTGAAATGTAAAATTTAGTAAACAACAATTATCAAACAATTTATCATTAATTAATTATTAAATATGAAAAATTTTAAAATTTTTTTAATTGCGCTACTACTAGCTCCCCTTAGCATGTTTGCACAGCAGACTGTTACAGGAACTGTATTAGAAGACGCTACTGGCACAGGCCTACCAGGAGTTAGCATTATAGTAAAAGGGACTTCCAAAGGAGCCTCTACAGATTTTGATGGAAATTACACACTATCAAATATAAATAAAGGAGATGTATTGGTTTTTACGTACATGGGATTCCAAACCCAAAGTATTACTTTTAATGGACAAGCAATTGTAAATGCATCTTTAAAGGAAGACGCACAAGCATTGGGTGAAGTTATTGTTATTGGATATGGAACTACAACAATTAAAGATGCGACTGGATCAGTAGCCGCAGTAACAAGCGATGATTTTAATAAAGGTAATATTGTAACACCTGCTAGTTTAATTTCTGGACGTGTGGCTGGTGTAACAGTTACTACAGATGGAGCACCAGGAGGAGGTTCAGCCATTAGAATTAGAGGAGGTTCATCTTTAGGTGCATCAAACGATCCTTTAATTGTAATAGATGGATTGCCTATTTCAAACAATAATGCTAGTGGATCTAGATCGGTTTTGGCATCTATCAACCCACATGACATTGAATCTATGTCTATTCTTAAAGATGCTTCCGCAACGGCTATATACGGTTCACGCGCATCAAACGGGGTTATTATTATAACAACCAAAAGAGGAAAGCAAACTTTTTCTGCCAACTATAATGTAAAAGTTGGTTACCAAACATTGGCTAAAAAAATTGATGTTTTTTCTGCAGATGAGTACAGAGCTCTTATTGCGGACAGAATTGCTACTGGACAAACTGGAATTAGTTTAGATCAATTAGGGTCTGCCAACACAAACTGGCAAGATGAGGTTTATGAAAATAACATGACGGTTGACCAATCAGTTTCTTTAAATGGTATGGTTGCTAAAAAAGTACCAACTCGTTTTTCATTTGGACACACCAAACAACCAGGATTAAGAAAAACATCTAAATTTGAAAGAATATCTTCATCTTTAGCCTTAAACCCAAAGTTTTTTGATGACCATTTAAAAGTAAATATTAATGCAAACTTAAACTTTGAGTATAATCGATTTGCTGATGGTGTAGAAGGAGCCGCTTTAAGTATGGATCCAACTCAACCAGTATATGATGCTGCTAGCCCATTTGGAGGATTCTTTGAATACCACAACAATGGAGAACCGATGAATGCTAATAAAAATCCATTAGCAATGTTGATGCAACGCAGAAATACTAGTAGTCTAAAAAAATTCTTTGGTAATGCAGAATTAGATTACAAATTCCATTTTTTCCCAGAATTAAGAGCGGTAGTAAATATTGGATATGATAGCACTGACGGTACTGGAGACAACATATTATCAGACCAAAGTATCAATGGATGGAGATCAGGAGTCAACACTCCATTCTTAGGTTCAAAATCACATTATACTACTTTTAGAAAAAACACCTTATTAGATGCTTATTTAAACTATGATAGAAAAAATGTTGATTTTAGTATTGATGCTACTGCTGGTTATTCTTATCAAAAATTTGAAGGTGAAGATTTCCATACAGGAAACGTAATTGATCCAGATGCAGAATCTGACGTAAACACACATCCTGATATTGTTTTAATTGGTTTCTTTGGTAGAACTAACTTATCTTTTGCAGATAAATATTTATTGACATTATCTTACAGAAGAGATGGTACATCTCGTTTTAGTGAAGATAATAGATGGGGTAACTTCCCTGCCGCTGCTTTTGCTTGGCAATTAGGAGATGAAGATTTTATGGAAGATTCTAATGTGTTTTCTAGCCTTAAAGTTCGTGTTGGATGGGGTATNACCGGTCAACAAGACATTCCTGCTTCTTATGCATATTTAGGAAGATACGGAATTGGTAATTCTATTTCTCAATATATATTCGGAAATATCGCCTATCCTATCGCAAACCCTCAAGCAAAATTTGAAGATTTGAAATGGGAAGAAACTACTACCTACAATGCAGGTATTGATTTTGGATTATTCAACAGTAAAATCAACGGATCTTTTGAAGTATATTTAAWAGAGTCTAAAGATTTGTTAGCAAATGTAGCTATTGCAGATGGCTCTAACTTTAGTAACTCTGGATGGCAAAACATTGGAGAATTTACATCTAAAGGAATTGAGTTTTCAATTGACTCTGATGTAATTGACACGGATGACTTAACATGGAACTTATCTTACAATGTTAATTACAACCAAACAAAAATTGATATATTATCAGCAGGACAAGACATTTCTACAGGAGGAATCGCTGGAGGAACTGGATCTGACATTCAAATTCACAGAGAAGGATTTGCACCATATTCGTTCTTTGTCTACAAACAATTGTACGATGCAAACGGAGCACCAGTAGAAGGTGCTTATGCAGATTTAAATCAAGATGGTATCATCAATCAAAGTGACCGTTATATTTACAAAAAACCAAATGCAGATTTCGGAATGGGATTCAGATCTAATATTTCTTACAAGAAATTTGATTTCTCATTTGATTTAAGAGCTAACATTGGAAACTACATGTATAACAACGTAAATTCTAATGGAGCACAGTACGACTTATTACAAAGTGCAGAGGTTTTAGGAAACATTCCTACAACAGTATTGAATACCAATTTTAATCAAACAAGTAATGTACTAATCTCAGATTACTTTGTAGAGAATGCATCGTTTGTAAAAATGGATAACATTACCTTAGGATATACTTTTGATAATTTTTCAAAAGCATCTAAAAGTATTCATGTGTGGACAGGAGTACAAAACGTATTTACTATCACAAATTACAGTGGCTTAGATCCAGAAGTATTTGGTGGAATAGACAACTCTATTTACCCAAGACCAAGAACTTTCTTAATGGGAGCTAACTTCAAATTTTAATTCGATAACAGATGAAAACAATAAATTTTTACACATTATATTTCCTTGTTGGAGCCTTATTTATCTTCAGTTCTTGTACGGACGATTTAAATGTAACTCCACAAGATGACGATGAATTTTTATCGGAAGAATTCTATGCCAATTCTAGTGCTTATAAACAAGCCTTGGCAGGAGTTTATGGTAACTTATCATTAACATCAACCACTGGATCTGGCGATTCAAATTTAGAAGGGATTGATGCAGGAACAAGTCAATACATGAGAACCATGTGGTACTTACAAGATTTAGCTGCAGATGAGCCAATTTGGTCTTATGAAAACGATGAAGGTGGAGCTGTAAAAGCGATTCAAAGAAATACTTGGTCACCTACTAATACTATTTTATTAGGTAACTTTAGTAGATTGATGTTCTCTGTAACACTTACAAATGAGTTTTTAAGACAAACAACTCCAGAGTTAATTGAGTCAAGAGGTCATACTGACGCTATTGCAAATGACATTGCTGCATTTAGAGCTGAATCTAGATTGTTAAGAGCTTTTGCTTATTACAACTTAATGGATTTATATGGAAAAGCTGCTTTTGTAACAGAAAACGATCCTATTGGAACATATCAAGGACCTCAATATAATAGACAACAATTATTTGATTTTATTGAATCAGAATTGATGGAAATTGAAGGAGATTTAGCAGATCCAAAAACAAACGAATACGGACGTACTGACAAAGCTGTTGCTTGGATGATTTTAGCTAAAATGTACTTAAATGCTTCTGTATATATTGGTCAAGACAAAAATACAGAGTGTATTACTTACACTAAAAAGATTATTGACGGTGGATTTGCATTAGCATCTGATTACGGTCTTAACTTTTTAGCTGATAATGACAGCAACGAAGCAGCACAAAACGAAATTATTTTTACTGCTGTAAATGATGGTGTAACTACACAAAACTATGGTGCAACAACTGTTATCATTAATGGAGAAGTAGGAAGTATTGAAAAAAATAAAGAAGATTTAGGAGCCGAAGGATGGGGTGGTGCATTGAGAGTTAGAAAACAATTCGCTAACAAATTCTTAAACGGAGACGTTCCTTTAAGTGATGAGAGAAACACGTTGCTTACCGAAGGAAGAGATATTGAAATTACAGATGTAGGAGATAGAGATTCTGGATTTATCATCACCAAGTATAAAAATATTACTTCTACCGGAGTTGCAGGATCAGACCCAACATTTGTTGATACAGATTTTCCTATTTTCAGATTGGCAGATGTATACTTAATGTATGCTGAAGCAGTTGTAAGAGGAGGTTCAGGAGCAACTATGGAAGAAGCTGTTGGATACATTAATTTATTGAGAAATAGAGCTAGTTCTACAAATATATCAGATGCTAATTTAACCTTAGATTTTTTAATTGATGAAAGATCAAGAGAATTGTACTGGGAAGGGCACAGACGACAAGACTTAATTAGATTTGGGTTATTTACAGGTGGAAATTACAACTGGGCATGGAAAGGTGGAAGCGCAAACGGTATTGCAATTTCTAGCCATATGAATGTATATCCTATTCCATTAAACAATATGATTGCAAATCCAAACCTAACCCAAAACCAAGGTTACTAACATTAAACAAGATTTTAAGATGAAACATATATTAAAATATTTCGTAGCTTCACTTTTACTTGTTAGCATGATCTCTTGTGACAACGAAGATCAGGACATTCTAACAATCATTCCTAATGGGAGTGGAGAAATTACAGCTCCAGAAATTGGGACTTCATACATTTTGAATCCCGAAGAAGAATTGACAAACCCAGCATTCACACTTACATGGAATGATGCAGATTATGACATTCCTACCGAAATTAAATACACGGTAGAATTTGCAAAAGCAGGAACAGATTTTGAAGCTCCTTTTATTGCAGGAAGYACTACAAACTTAAATTTAACTTGGTCTGTTACAGAATTTAACGGGGCAGTTGTTAGTGCTGGTCTTCCTCCTTTTGTAGAAGGGTCTTTAGAAATTAGAGTTATATCAACCGTTGGAACAAACGGAAGTACACCTCAAATATCTGAAGCTATTTCAGTATTAGTAACTCCATTTACTACAGATTTACCTGTAATTGCGGTTCCTGGAAATCATCAAGATTGGAAACCTGAAAGTGCGCCTTTATTGGCATCTTCTGGTTTCGGACTTACAGATTATGAAGGATATCTATGGTTAGACGGAGAATTCAAGTTTATTGCACCAAACGAAACTGGCGCTTTTAACTGGGGAAATACTGATTGGGGAGACGCTTCTGGAGTTGACGGAAGTTACACACAAGAATTAATTGAAGATGGCGAAGGAAATTCAACAGCAGAAGCTGGTTACTATTTKGTAAAAGCTGATACTGGTGAATTGACATACTCCTTCCAAGCTGTTAGCTGGGGAATTATTGGTGAAGCTACTCCTACTGGATGGGATAGTGACACAGATTTAGTGTACGATGCGGACTCTAGAACATTATCAGTAAATATTGAACTGACTTCAGGAGGTTTCAAATTTAGAGGAAATAATGAGTGGGGAGATTTTGATTTAGGAACTTTAGATTCTGATGGAATCCTACAAGGCGGAGGTAATTTAACCTTTGACGGATCGGCAGGTAACTATAAAGTTACGTTGGATTTAAGCAATCCTAGAGAATACACTTATTCATTAGTTAAAAATTAAAAATGATGAAATATCTAAATAAAATTATACTGCTTTTCGTACTCACAGTTTCTTTTATAGCTTGTGAAAAAAACGAAAACTTTGAAATTGGGCAAGCCCAAGAAGAATTTCAAATCACTACTCCTTCAAACGGTTCCGTAATCGTTTTAAGTGATGTAAATCTGGAAAATCAAGGATTGTTTATTTCTTGGGACACCATGGAAAACATTGTTGCTCCTTTTACTATCGAAGTAGCATTAACTGGAACAAATTTTGAGACTCCTTATCAATTAGGAACAAGTGAAAGTAAAAACTTCACCATTACCGTGGAAGCTTTAAATACGTTTTTATTAGACGTTATGGACTTAGATCCTGAAGAGGCTAACAGTATAGATGTACGCGTACTTTCTAACGAAGAAATTACGCAAACAGTTTCTGTTGTTTTAACGCCTTACAAAGTTGAATTTGACACCTTTTTCTTAGTTGGTTCTTTAACCAATTGGGCTCCAGAGGAAGCATTAGAAATGACAAGATTGGACGTTAATATTTTTGAAATCACATTAGATTTAGCTGCAGACGATGAGTTTAAATTCTTACCAACCAATGCAAGTTTCGATGGAGACTGGGGAAGAGACCCAGAAAATGAAGGAGCTCTTATTGTCGATGGAGAAGATAACTTAAAAGGATTTGAAGCAGGTAAATACAAAATTACTGTTGATTTAAACACTTTCACGTACACTGTAGAACAAATTACTGCACCAGAAAATCTTTTCATTGTTGGATCATTTACAAACTGGAAAGCTGAGGAAGCACTAGAAATGAATCTAGTTGCAGAAGGTGTTTACAATTTAGTTATTGACCTAAACGATAGTGATGAATTCAAATTTTTACCAACCAATACAAGTTTCGATGGAGACTGGGGAAATAACCCAGAAGCTACTGGTTCATTAATCCAAGATGGTGAAGAAAACCTTAAAGGATATGCTGCTGGCACTTATATGGTTCAGTTAGATTTTAACCTATTAACCTTTACCGTTACTCCACTAAATAGTTTATTCGTAGTAGGATCTATCACAGGATGGGATCCTTCTATTTCTATTGAAATGGGTGTAGCTAGTACAGGTATTTTCTCAACAATAGTTGATTTACCAGATGGTGCAGAATTTAAGTTTCTTCCAACCAATTCAAGTTTCGATGGAGATTGGGGTAACAACAAAGATAATACTGGATCCTTAATTCAAGATGGCGAAGAAAACCTTAAAGGTTATGAAGCTGGAAAATATATTRTTGCTGTAAATTTTAACAACTTAACATTCACAGTATCTAAAATTTCTGACATTCCTTCTACCCTATTTCTAGTTGGTAGTTTTTTTAACGACTGGAGTAATACCGCTGAGAATCCTGAATTCACCGAATCGAGTACTGGTGTATTTGAAATCACTCAAGATTTAAGCGCAGATGACGAATTTAAATTTGTTCCTGTTGCAGGAGAATGGGGAAACGATTTTGGAGAAAGCAAACTTGCAAAAGGAGTTCTTGAACAAAATGAAGAAAACAACTTAAAAGCTTCTGAAACTGGAACTTATAAGATAACTGTTGATTTTAACAACGGAACAATTAGTACCGTTTTACAATAAATAATACTATAAAAAAGGCTGTTCTCTAGAGAACAGCCTTTTTTACTATTATATTGACTAGCATACCTTCGTCAATCATATATAAAAATTCAARCCATGATAAAAACACTACTTAAACTACTCTTTTTTTTTCCTGTATTTGTTTTTTCTCAGGTCAGCACAGTTCCAAGTACACCTACGGCCAACAATCAAATCACCATTACTTTTAACGCTATAGGAACAGGCTTAGAAGATCATACGGGTGACATTTATGCCCATACAGGACTTATTACTTCCGAAAGCAATGATGGTTCCGATTGGAAAAATGTTATCACTGAATGGAATGAAAACATTGAAAAAAATAAACTTACAAAAACTGGAGACAACAGCTATACCTTAAGCATTACTCCTTCTGTTTTTGAGTTTTACAACGTTCCTACAACTACTACCATAAACAGCATTGCAATATTATTCCGTTCTGCTGATGGAAATACAAAAAATGGTCCAGACCTATTTATTCCACTTTACGAAGAAGGATTGAATGTCGTTTTTACACAACCATCACCCAATAGTGTATATAACTTAAACGAAACAATTAACATCTCAGCAGAGGCTTCTGTAGCTTCAAATTTAGAATTATTTATAGATGGCAGTTCTGTTTTAAGTGTTGCAAATAATACCATTCTGAGTACCACCTACAGTTTTAGTAGCACAGGAAACCACAGTTTAAAAATTACTGCAACCGCTGATGGAGAAACCAAAGAAGCAAGCACAAACATTTTTGTAAAATCTCCTACTCAAAATATAACAAAACCAATAGGAATTACCTACGGAACCACAATAAATTCAGACAACTCTGTTTCCTTTCTATTAAAAGCTCCTTTCAAAAATGACATCTTTTTAATTGGTGACTTTAATAATTGGCAATTGGATTCAAACTTTCAATTGGCAAAAGATGGCGACGATTTTTGGATCACCATTCCTAATTTAGACCCAAACACAGAATACGCTTACCAATATTTAATAGATTATAACATCAAAGTCTGTGACCCTTATTCAGAAAAAATTTTAGATCCATGGACCGATCAATATATTAAAGATGGGAATTACCCAGATTTAAAAGCATATCCTGTTAACTTAACAGAGGGCTATGTATCAACTTTTAAAATAATCGAAACTCCCTATACTTGGGAAGTTACAGATTTTACAAAACCAGCACAAGACAACTTAGTAATTTACGAATTACATTTAAGAGACTTTACCGAATCCGACTCGTTTAAAGAGGCAATGACAAAACTAGATTATCTTGAAAACCTTGGTGTTAATGCTATAGAACTCATGCCAATTAACGAGTTTGAAGGAGCAGATAGTTGGGGATATAATCCCGCTTTATATATGGCACTTGATAAAGCCTACGGAACAAAAAACGATTTCAAAAAATTTGTAGATGCATGTCATAAACGTGGAATTGCAGTACTGGCTGACGTGGTGTTTAATCACTCTTTCAACCTATCTCCTCTAGCTCAAATGTATTGGAATAGTAGTGCTAACAAGCCAGCCGTTGACAATCCTTGGTATAACGAAAATCACAATTTAGTAGATAACACAGCTGCTCATTGGGGATCCGATTTCGACCACGAATCAGCACATACCACGGAATTTTTCAAAGATGTACTCTCGTACTGGATGACTGAATACAAAGTAGATGGATTCCGCTTTGACTTTACCAAAGGAATGTCTAATACTATTTATACGGGTAGCGATAACTGGGCAAGTGCTTATGACGCCTCTCGTATCTCCATTTTAAAAAATTATGCTGATCATGTTTGGGCACAAGCCCCGAACAATAAACCATATGTAATTTTTGAACATTTATCTGAGAACTCAGAGGAAACAGAATTGGCAAATTATGGCATTATGTTATGGGGAAATATGAACCATGCTTATAACCAAAATACCATGGGATATAATTCTGATACCGATATCACCTGGATGTCTTACAAAAAAAGAGGTTGGAGCCAAGCAAATGTAGTTGGTTACATGGAAAGTCATGATGAGGAAAGATTGATGTTCAAAAATTTAGAATACGGAAATAACTCTGGAGATTACAATGTAAAAAACCTTACAACTGCCCTCGCCCGTACGGAAACTGCTGGAGCCTTTTTGTTTGGTATCCCAGGTCCAAAAATGATTTGGCAATTTGGAGAACTTGGTTATGACAAAAGTATTGACGAAAACGGACGTGTAGGACGCAAACCTGTTTTATGGGAATATGAAAATGACAATGCACGCAAACAAGTGTATAATACTTGGGCTACGTTTGCTAAATTTAAACAAAATATCGCCACATTCAACAGTACAAATTTTGATTTAAACGTAACAGGACTTACAAAAAGCATCCTTTTAAAACATGCAGATGGCGATGTTGTTATTGTAGGTAATTTTGATGTTATAGAAAAAAGTTTCAATGTTACATTTTCTAAAACCGGCACCTGGTTCGAGTATTTTTCTGGAACAGAAAAAACGGTTAGTAACACCACGCAAAGCATCACTTTAAAACCTGGAGAATATAAATTGTACTCCACCGTAAAACTAGAAGATCCAAGAGGAGGAACAGCCAATGATGATAGTGATGGAGATAGTATTCCAGATAGCATAGATCAATGTCCAAATACATTTCCAGGAACAACTGTTAGCGCAACAGGATGTCCTATATTTAGCATGCCAGCAGATAATTTTACAGTGACTGCAAGTGGTGAAACCTGTCCAGACAAAGGGAATGGAACAATTGAAATATCAAGTAATTTAAGTTATGACTTTACAACTTCCATTGACGGCGTTGACTATGAATTCACCAACAACCTAAGTATTTCAGACTTGGAACCTGGTACATATGAGTTTTGTATCAACCTGAATCAATATGGGTATGAACAGTGTTTTGAAGTTAATATCACTGCTGGAACTAACTTGTTTGGAAAAGCAAGTACTTCTAAAAAAATGAGCACAACTACTATTAAATTAGAAAGTGGAACGGCGCCATATTTTGTAAAAGTAAATGGAAGAGACCTTTTTGAAACTCATCAAACTAGCTTTGATATCCCTGTAAAGCACGGTGATATTATAGAAGTGAGCACTAACAAATTATGTGAAGGAACCTTTACCGAGAAGGTGAGCATTTTTAATACACTTACCGCCTATCCTAATCCTACAGAAAACAGCATTGAAATTGCCGTACCAGATACCAAAAAGACTTCTATTTTAGTAGCATTATACAACAGTCAAACGCAATTAATGTTTCAAAAACAACACGACGTATATCAACAAAAAATAGTAATAGAATTATCTGGTTTCCCTAAAGGATTGTATTTCGCAAAATTAAATATGGAAGCTACAGAAACTGTTAAAATATTAAAGAAATAAATCATGAAAAAACACATCATACTCTACATCATCAGTGTTGGACTATTCATTTCTTGTGGAGGATCTTCTGGAGGAACAGACTCTCCTACCCCAGACCCAACACCAAATACAAACCCCACAACACCCGGAGCAATTTACCCTGCGAAWAATGATCTATGCATAAATAACAGCATTGCATTTAACTGGAACGTAGCAACGGATGCCGAAAACGATGTGGTCAAATACACCTTACAAATAGCAACAGACAATGGTTTTGTAAACATTGCCCATAATTTTTCTAACATTACCCAAACTACAAAAACCATCAGTTTAGAAAAAGGAACTGCTTATTATTGGCATGTAAAAGCTACGGATAGCAACAATGGAGAAAGCAGCTATTCTACCACACATCAATTTTATACGGAGGGGGAACCAGACAGTAATAATGCGCCATTTGTGCCTGTTTTAATTGCTCCATCAATCAATGGAATTATTAGTACAACAAGTACTAATTTAGATTGGTCTTGCAGCGATGTGGACAACGACACATTAACCTATACAATCTACTTTGGAACCACWAATCCACCTGAAGCGATTGAACAAAATTATTCCACCACCACGTATAGTGTATCCCTAAACAGTAGCAATACCTATTATTGGAAAATTGATGCTAAAGACAGCAACGGAGCCATTACTAAAGGACAAGTTTGGCAATTTAAGACAGATTAATAATTTAAAAAAACTCCATCGCTTGATGGAGTTTTTTTTATAGTTGTAAGTGTTAAGCTGTAAGTTATAAGTTTGAGCTCAATGCAGCAAAAAGCCATTTCAATGAGGCTTTAAAAAGTATGTACTCCCTCTCACCTCTTTGTTCTCTTTTCTCTTTTCTCTTTTCTCTTTTCTCTTTTCTCTTTTCTCTTTTCTATCGACTAACCTCTCAATACACTTCTTGAAATTACAATTTTCTGAATCTCTGAAGTTCCTTCGTATATCTGAGTRATTTTTGCATCACGCATAAATCGTTCTACATGATATTCTTTTACAAAACCATTTCCTCCATGAATCTGAACCGCTTCCACAGTCACATTCATTGCCATATCAGCAGCATATAATTTTGCCATAGCGCCCGATAAATCGTAGTTTTTATGCTGGTCTTTATCCCAAGCCGCTTTCATACATAAATGACGAGCAGCCTCTATCTGCGTAGCCATATCAGCCAGTTTAAATGCGATGGCTTGATGCTCACAAATAGGTTTCCCAAACGATTTACGTTCTTTAGAATACTTCAAAGCAATTTCATAGGCTCCAGAAGCAATTCCCAAGGCTTGAGCTGCAATTCCAATACGACCACCTGCCAATGTTTTCATTGCAAATTTAAATCCAAAACCATCTTCTCCAATCCTGTTTTCTTTGGCTACTTTTACGTCTGTAAACATCAGTGAGTGTGTATCAGATCCTCTAATTCCCAATTTATTTTCTTTAGGACCAACCACAAATCCTTCTGCTCCTTTTTCGATAATCAAAGCATTGATTCCCTTGTGTCCTTTATCTCTATCGGTTTGAGCAATTATTATGTAAACACTTGCAGTACTACCGTTTGTAATCCAGTTTTTTGTACCATTTACAAGGTAGTGATCTCCCATATCTATAGCAGTTGTTTTTTGAGATGTAGCATCACTTCCTGCTTCTGGTTCGCTCAAACAAAATGCACCGATAATTTCTCCTGTTGCTAATTTTGTCAAGTATTTTTGCTTTTGTTCCTCGGTACCATAGGTCTCCAACCCCCAACATACCAACGAGTTGTTTACCGACATAACAACCGAAGCAGAAGCATCAACTTTAGATATCTCCTCCATTGCCAATACATAAGAAACAGCATCCATACCTCCTCCTCCATATTTAGGGTCTACCATCATTCCTAAAAATCCAAGCTCCCCCATTTTTTTTATTTGTTCTGCAGGAAATTCTTGTTTTTCGTCTCTATCAATTACTCCATCGAGTAATTCGTTTTGAGCAAAATCTCGAGCTGCATCTCTAATCATGATTTGCTCTTCTGTTAAGCTAAAATCCATATAATAAGTATTTTTTTGAGTGTGTTAAATGTATCCAAATATAATGCTTTTTTTTACCATTATTTTATTGATTGTTCAACAAAAAACACATTAACTTACAAATTATGAAATCAAAAAAAATAACGGTCATCATAAAAACTCAAGTAATACAACTATAAATAACGTAATTCTGATACAAATCTCAGCTTTAAAAAAGATAAAAAAAAATTGATTCATTCTCATTATACTTTCAATCATTTCCGTGAGAAAAAACAAAATTATGAGCACAAAAATAAGTAAAGTACAGAAGGAGCAACAAAAAACAATGAAACTTAACAACAACATATACAACAACTTAATAGTAGACACGACAACTAATCTACAATATTCTCATAAAACGCTGAGTTGTTTGTATATTTGATAACATTTTATGCATTCATTTCAGTTAAAATTCACAAAATCTATCATGAAAGAATTATTAAATAAATACGAAAACAAAAAACCTGAAATTGTTTTTCATTGGAGAGACCAAGAAACAGAAGCAGAAGGGTGGACTGTAATAAACTCTTTACGAGGAGGTGCCGCAGGAGGTGGTACACGTATGCGTAAAGGGCTTGATATAAATGAAGTATTATCACTTGCCAAAACCATGGAAGTTAAATTCACTGTATCTGGCCCCAATATTGGAGGTGCCAAATCTGGAATTAACTTTGATCCGAACGACCCTAGAAAAGGTGATGTTCTAAAAAGATGGTACAAAGCTGTATCTCCTTTACTAAAACATTATTATGGAACTGGTGGCGATTTAAACGTAGATGAAATTCACGATGTAATCCCATTAACAGAAGATTGCGGTGTGTGGCATCCTCAAGAAGGTGTTTTTAATGGTCATTTTAAGCCTACTGAAGCGGAGAAAATTAACCGAATTGGACAACTGAGACACGGGGTAATAAAAGTGATTGAAGACAAACAATTCTCTCCAGACACTTCTCGAAAATACACTGTTGCAGATATGCTTACTGGTTATGGTGTCGCGGAAGCAGTTAAACATTATTACACCATTTACGGAGGTACCATTCAAGGAAAAAAAGCCATCGTTCAAGGATTTGGAAATGTAGGATCTGCAGCTGCTTATTACCTCACTCAACTGGGAGCAAAAGTAGTAGGAATTATAGACAGAGATGGAGGGTTGATCAACGAAAATGGATTTAGCATGTCCGAAGTTCGTGAGTTGTTTATAAACAAAGACGGAAACAAATTAAAAGCGGACAATATGATTCCTTTTAATGAAATTAACGAAAAAATATGGAGCCTCCAAGCTGAGATATTTGTTCCTGCGGCAGCGTCTAGACTTGTCACTAAAGACCAAGTACAACAGATGATAAACTCAGGACTCGAGGTAGTATCACCAGGAGCCAATGTACCTTTTGCCGATAAAGAAATATTTTTCGGTCCCATTATGGAATACACAGACAATCAAGTGAGCTTACTTCCAGATTTTATTTCAAATTGTGGAATAGCTCGTGTATTTGCTTACTTAATGGAATCTCGTATCCCACTTCCGATGAAGGATCAAGCAATTTTTGAAGACACTTCAAATACCATCAAAAAAGCGTTGATTAAAACTTTTAATAAAAAATCAAGTAAAACTGAAATTTGCAAAACTGCATTTGAAATAGCATTARACCAACTCGTATAAAATAAACCATGGAATCATTAATTATTTTAATATTCGTACTCGGATATTTAGCCATTACCTTAGAACACAGTTTAAAACTAGACAAATTAATCCCTGCACTTGCCATGATGTCCGTAATTTGGGCATTGGTCTCCTTTGGAATAGAAGTATTCCCAAACTGGTTTGATTCTGGGGCACACAAACTAGTAGAAGGATTTTCTGAATTTGCAACAGAAGAAAAACGCCATCTTTTAGAAGAAACATTATTACATCATTTAGGAAAAACTGCAGAGATATTATTCTTCTTATTAGGAGCAATGACCATTGTAGAAATGATTGACTATTTTGATGGTTTTGCTACCTTTAAAGGATATATCAAAACAAGAAGCAAGAAAAAACTCTTATGGATTTTCACTGCATTGGCATTTATTTTATCAGCAATTATTGATAATTTAACCGCTACAATTGTACTAATCACCATTTTACAGAAAATAATCAAAGACAAAAATACACGTTTGTATTTTGCTGGATTGATAATTATTGCCGCAAATGCCGGTGGAGCTTGGTCTCCAATTGGAGATGTGACCACTACCATGTTGTGGATTGGAAAAAAAGTAACCACTGTAAAATTGATTGAATATCTTATCATTCCATCTTTGTTATGTATGGCTGTTCCTACGTTTATCGCATCGTTCTTAAAACCTTTTCAAGGAGAAATCGAGACTGATTTAACGGAAAATGGAGCTAAAAACGAACACGGATCTACCATGTTATATTTAGGATTAGGAGCTATTATGTTTGTCCCTATTTTTAAAACAATTACGCACCTACCTCCATATGTAGGGATGATGTTGTCTTTATCTGTAGTGGGGATATTTGCAGAAATCTACAGTCGCTCAAAATTCAGTATAACAAAAAAAATTGATCATGAAGGAGATGATTCACAAGGACATCACAGTCCGGTGCACGCATCACTTGCTAAAATTGAAATGCCAAGTGTATTGTTCTTTTTTGGAATTTTAATGGCTGTAGCAGCCTTAGAATCTCTAGGGATTTTATTCCTAGGTGCAGAATCTTTAAAAGAAATTATCCCAAATACTGATATCGTTGTAATGTTATTAGGAGTTGGATCTGCCGTGGTAGACAATGTTCCATTAGTAGCAGCAAGTTTAGGTATGTTCTCAGAAGGAATTGACGATCCGTTATGGCACTTTGTAGCTTTTTCTGCAGGAACTGGAGGTTCAATGTTAATTATTGGATCAGCAGCAGGAGTAGTTGCAATGGGGATGGAAAAAATAGATTTTTTCTGGTATTTCAAAAATATCGCTTGGCTTGCAGCCATAGGGTTTATAGTTGGATCTATTGCCTTTATAGGAATGAGAGCCATTCTCTAAGCATTATTCTATAAAACATATAATCCTGTATGCTACTGATTGTTCGCATACAGGKTTTTTTTTGAGCAAAAAACAAAMATCATTAATTAACATCATCTCTTCCAAGAACATGAGGAACCATTCCGAATGTATTTATAAACGGTTCATGAGGATGTTATTGGAATTAACCTTCAATAATGAATTAAAATATTTCTATTTACTTGCAACAACATAACAAATTAAATATTTTTGCTAAAAAACACAAAGGATGGCCATTCARAACCATTTTAAAACAATTTTAAATTCCAATTTGCGTTTAACTTAAGAATCATAAAAAAACACCTATGTCGTTATCTATTCAAGATGTCACCGAAGATATTGTCTCCGAAGAAAAAACACTCTCCATTTATAATTTAATCATGGACGGTGGTTTGGGAGGTCAAATTATTATTGCCATATTAGTTTTCTTATTGGCTGTGGCTTTATACATCTACTTTGAACGGTTTTTTGCTATCAAAGCAGCTTCTAAAACTGATAAAAATTTCATGAATCAAATAAGGGATCATATCACCGACGGTAAAATTGACGCTGCTAAAAATTTATGTACTCAAGTAGATTCACCTGTAGCTAGATTGATAGAAAAAGGAATTACACGTATTGGAAAACCATTAGAAGATATCAATAAAGCCATAGAAAATGCAGGCAGATTGGAAATATACAAACTCGAAAAAAATGTTTCGGTATTGGCTACCATCGCAGGAGCAGCACCAATGCTCGGATTTTTAGGAACCGTTATTGGAATGATTGTTGCGATTCAYGAAATTGCAAATGCAGGGGGGCAAATAGATATCAAATTGCTTTCTGATGGTTTATATACCGCCATGACCACCACTGTAGCAGGATTGATTGTTGGAATTATCGCCTATATCACATACAACCACTTGGTAGTAAGAACCAATAAAATAGTGTATGAAATGGAAGCAAAATCAGTCGAGTTTTTAGATTTGTTAAACGAACCTATTTAAGATGGATATTAGAGGAAGAAATAAAATAGACCCAAGCTTTAACATGTCCTCCATGACGGACATCGTATTTTTATTGCTAATTTTCTTTATGATTACATCTACATTAGTTACCACAAATGCCTTGGATATTTTACTTCCAAAAGCAAGTGGTAAAACAGAAAACAAAAAATCTGTAGCAGTAAGCATCACAAAAAAATTAGTATATTATATTGATCAGAAAAAAATATCAGAAAAAAACTTAGAAAAACAATTAATCGCTACTTTAAGCAAATACAAAAATCCGACCATTGTATTAAGAGCTGAAGAAGGTGTTCCTATCGAAAAAGCGGTTCATGTTATGGATATCGCCAACAGAAACAGGTATAAAGTAATTTTAGCCGTTAGACCAAAATAACTATGTCTATTATTGATACATCACATAAAAGAAAATCAATCATACTCACAAGCATCATCATGTGCTTTTTGTTTGTGATCATCTTTTTCTTTGGATTGAAATACTTAGACCCACCGACGGAATATGGAATTGCTGTGAATTTTGGAACTTCCGATGTAGGAATGGGAAATATCCAACCTAAAGCACCATTGAAAGCCACAAACCCTAAAGTTGCAGAGCCTCAAGAAAAAGTGACACCACAAGAGGAAACTACGATAGAAGAAACTGTGACAAAAACTGTGGAAAAAATTATTGAAAACACCGAAGATGTTGCCACACAAAACAATGAAGAATCCATTGCAATTAAAAAGCAAGAAAAAGCAAAAATAGCCGAACAAAAAGCAATTGCAGAGCAAAAACGCCTGGCCAAAGTAAAAGCGGATGCAATCAAGAAAAAACAGGAAGAAGAAGCAAAAAAACGAAGTGACCTAGATGCTTTAATGGGTGGTTTTAACACAGGATCAGGAGAGGCTACTGGAGGTGAAGGAGATGACAATAGCCCTGGAGACAAAGGAAAAATCACAGGAGACATCAACGCGAAAGGCTATACTGGTAACGGAGGCGGAAATGGTACTGGAAATTACAATTTAGGAAATAGACAACCATTAAACAGACCAAAACCTGACTATTTATGTGAGGAAGAAGGCTTGGTTATAGTTCGTATAGAAGTAAATAACACGGGTGAAGTAATCAGAGCAATAGCAGGAGTCAAAGGTTCCACAAACACCGCTGATTGTCTCTTATCACAAGCAAAAAAAGCAGCACTTCAAACCAAATGGCAAGCAGATTCAAATGCACCACAAAAACAAATAGGAACCATCAAATATCGATTTTCCTTATCTCAATAAAAAAATGACATATAAGCAAACCATACAGTGGATGTTCGAACAACTCCCCATGTATCAACGTCAAGGTAAAACAGCCTTTAAAAAGGACTTAACCAACATATTAGCACTATCTGAACATTTAAACAAACCCGAATCTAAATTTAAAAGCATTCATGTAGCAGGTACCAATGGAAAAGGATCTACTAGCCACATGATGGCGTCCATATTACAAGAAGCGGGCTATAAAGTTGGATTATACACCTCTCCACACTTAAAAGATTTTAGAGAACGCATTAAAATAAATGGCCTACAAATTCCTGAAAACAATGTCATTACTTTTATTGAAAATAACAAAGCATTTCTAGAATCTCTACACGTATCCTTTTTTGAAATGACCGTAGCCTTGGCATTTGATTATTTTGCCCAAGAACAGGTAGATTTTGCTATTATAGAAGTAGGTCTTGGAGGACGATTAGACTCCACCAATATTATTCAACCAGAAATTGCTGTAGTTACAAATATAGGGCTAGACCACACTCAATTTTTAGGGACTACTCTACCAGAAATAGCCTCTGAGAAAGGAGGAATTATCAAAAAGAATATCCCAACAATTATAGGAGAATACCAAGAAGAAACATTTCATGTATTCGAAAACCTTGCATTTGAATTAAACAGTCCTTTGTTTTTAGCAGAAGTATTGGTAGAAGACTCTTATGAAAGCGATTTAAAAGGAACGTATCAGCAACATAATATTAAAACAGCCGTGGCAGCTATAGAGGTTTTGAATGATCAATTAAAAACCATTACAAAAGACCATATTACAGCAGGCTTACAAAACATAGTCAAAAACACCCAATTATTTGGGAGGTGGCAAGAAGTGCAAACCAAACCTAGAGTACTTTGTGATACCGGACATAATAAAGAAGGACTGATATATGTGTTGGATCAATTAGAAAATGAAACCTATAACACCTTACATTTCGTATTAGGAGTTGTCAATGATAAAGATCTAAGCACCATTTTGGACCTATTTCCGAAAAAAGCCACGTATTATTTTTGTAAACCCGATATTCCTCGAGGTCTAGATGCCGATATTTTAAAAAGTAAATGTGCAGCGTATGGACTCATAGGAAATAGGTATAATTCAGTAAATGAAGCATATAAATCAGCAATAGAATCAGCAACAAATGCTGACCTGATTTTTGTAGGCGGAAGCACCTTTGTTGTTGCAGAAATAATCTAAATTTTCTCCAATAAATGGTTGTGTAATCTAAAAAACGTCTTATATTTGCAACCGCTTAGGGCAATTAGCTCAGTTGGTTCAGAGCACCTCGTTTACACCGAGGGGGTCAGGGGTTCGAATCCCTTATTGCCCACTA
>NVSY01000058.1 GCA_002401385.1 Flavobacteriaceae bacterium
ACTGGAATTGCTATAGAAATGGGTAGATTGAAATATAAAAAGTAAATTCCTTTATCCCTCGAAGAGGGAACTCAAGTTGTGATACTTGGGTGGATGATATAATATGAAAGCCTCCTTTTTGGGGGCTTTTTTCTTTTCAGAAAAGTCAAGAAGGGTTGATTCTTGGTTCTAATAGTCTTGTATCATGGGCATATAGCCAGCAAGCGGTAAGGAGTAAGGAGTAAGCGGTAGGCAGTAGGCAGTAAGTAGTTAGCAGTTAGCAGTATGGAGTTAGCGGTAAGCAGTAACCTACAACCAACAACTCTATTTCTACCCTTAAGAATTATATTCTCAAGTCAACAGAAAAAAAACTCACTCATGCGCATCTTTTTTTACGCTGGATCCCCGCATTCGCGAGGATGACAGATGCGCGTGTGACGGATGCGAGTGGGCGGGATGCGAGTGGCAGGATTCGAGTTTGAGTGGGTTTGCGGTTTGTGAGGTAAACCACACCAAGTGCCTTAACAGTAAGAGTGGCTATCCACGGTGATTGTCATCCTCGCGGACACGGGGATCCAGAGTGAGGGACTTTCCTATTTAACATTTGAGTGGTTGTGGGGTTTGAGTGGAGGTGACAGATACGCGTGTGACGGATGCGCGTGTGACGGATGCGAGTTTGAGTGGGTTTGCGGTTTGAGAGGTAAACCACATCAAGTGTCTTAACAGTAAGAGTGGCTATCCACGGTGATTGTCATCCTCGCGGACGCGGGGATCCAGAGTGAGGGACTTTCCTATTTAACATTTGAGTGGTTGTGGGGTTTGAGTGGGGGTGACGGATGCGGGGTCTCATAGCAGCGCACCTTTTTTTACGCTGGTTCCCCGCCTTCGCGAGGATGACACTCGGGCTGTGATACTTGGGCTGTGATACTCGGTGTAACTGCATCCGTAATGTCAAGTAGTCTTGATTCCTGGTTCAAGTAGTCTTGTATCATGTACCTATAACCGCCAACTAACAACTAACAACTAGCAACCACCAACCCTATTTCTACCCTTAATAACAACATTCCCAAGTCAACAGAAAAAAACTCACTAAGTAACGCCCCTTGTGGCTTTTCGCTTATGGCTTATCGCTTTTCTCCCTTTTTAACGCTGGTTCCCCGCGTTCGCGAGGATGACACTAGTGATGTGATACTTGTGATGTGACACTCGGGGGTAACTGTATCCACAATGTCAAGAAGTCCTGATTCCTGATTCAAGTAGTCTTGTATCATGTACCTATAACCGCCAACTAACAACCAACAACTAGCAACCACCAACCAACAACCCTATTTCTATCCTTAAGAACTACACTACAAACTCAACAGAAAAAAACTCACTAAGTAACGCCCCTTGTGGCTTTTCGCTTATGGCTTATCGCTTTTCTCCCTTTTTAACGCTGGATCCCCGCGTTCGAGAGGATGACACTCTGGCTGTGACACTTGTGATGTGACACTCAGGGGTAACTGTATCCACAATGTCAAGAAGTCCTGATTCCTGTTCAAGAAATCTTGTATCATGTACTTATAACCAACAACAAACAACAAACAACAAACAACCAGCAACATCAAAGAAGTCCTCTCCGTTCGCTATTTCTAAATAAATCATCAAGACTTACAGGTCGTTCTTTCTTTAAACGACTTACAATTTTAAGAAAGAGTAAGGCCGTTATAAAAGCATCGCCTGCAGCTGTATGTCTATCATGTGGGGTGATGTTGAATTGTGTACATAAAGCGTCCAATCCAATGTGTTGCTGGCTGCTAGCATTTAATTTTTTATATAAAATTCCGGTATCAAGAAACTTGTTTTTTAATTTAGGTAAGCGCATTCTTTTCAATCCCTGATTGATCATTGCAATGTCAAAGGCAGCATGATGCGCAACAATTACAGCGTTTCCTAAATAGTTCACAAAGGCTTCTAAAGCTGCTTTTTCTGAAATTTTGATTTTTTTCCCTTCTTTTAATATACCGTGGATGGACACCGTTTCTTTGTTAAAATGAGTTTGTTCCAGATAGTGGTCAAAAGAATCTACAACGGAAATACAATTTCCTTGGAGTCCAATGGCGCCAATGGAAATTATTCTATCGCTTTTTGGATCGAGGCCGGTGGTTTCAGTATCAAAAACCACAAAACGACAGTTTTTAAAAGTCATTTTTGGTTGTCCTTTAAATTTTTGGAGGTATGYCTTCCAAAATTCGGGGTATGTGTTTTTTATAAACCAAGAGAACATTAGGAGGAGAGTTGTGTAAGTTGAAAACGAGTTGTGATTAAATCTTGAATATTTTTAATAGACTTAAAACAGCTTTTGAGTTGTAGCCGATCCTCTTTAGACAATTCTTTTAAATCGATAAACCTCCCAGAGTCATTATGTTTGAGTCCTTGAATGGTTCTAAAACGCATTATTCTTTTAAAAGCATTGTTACAGGCAGTATAAAGGGCTTCGTTTTGTGGCTCCAGTAGTATGAGTTTTTCAAAACGTTGGATGGTATTTACAGCATTGGGTATTTGGTAGGCTAAGCTCAAAAGTCTAGCGGCGTCTATTAAGGGCACAAACACCCTGCTTTTTATATCAAAATGGTCTTTGTGCTCTCCGTTAGGCTCCACTAAAAATTGTCTAAAGAAGCTGAGAGGAGGTGGGCTTTTAAGCGCGTTTTGAGCTAAAAATTGTAAAAAGATTTCATAGGTTTTAATGGCTGAAAAAATACTGTCTTTTAGATTTTCGTACAAGGATGCTTCGCCATATACATGATGAATATCGAAAAAGATAGTGCATTTTAGAATTTCTGTTTTGCCTGGTTTATGAATCCAATTATTGAATGTTGATTTCCATTCGTTTAAAGATAAACACCAGTTAGGATTACTCGCCATCATTTCGGCAGGGCAGTATTCATATCCTATTTGATGCAACTTTTCTGTGATTTTTTTTGCAAGAATTAGAAAATAACTACGCACGTGTTCCAGCTGTTCTGCGGGGACGTTTTCAAATAAGAGCGCATTGTCTTGGTCGGTCATTAGAAGTTGTTCTCTTCTTCCTTGACTCCCTAGCGACATCCAACTGTATTTTACAGGAGGTTTGTAGTTCATTTCTACTTCTGAAAACAGGATGATTCTCTGTGTAATACTTTCATTTAGTGCAGAAATTATGCGCGTTGTAAAAAATATCGGCACTTTTTTTTCTAAGTAGTTTTCCAATAGTTGTTCCGTTTTTATACGCACATTTATTAGTTCTTTGATTGTTTTAGATCGTTTTATTTCCTTAATAAAAACGGCTGGATTATTGCCGTGTAAAACAACAATATCGTGTTCAGATAGCACCCCTACTATGGGACTCTCCACAGTTCCATCTTCTGTGATACATAAATGAGAAATTTTATGAGTAAGCATCGCTATTTGTGCTTCAGTGATGCTGATTTCCATTGGGAATGTTTTTACTGGATATGACATGATTTCCGTTACTGGTTTCATGATGTCAAAGCCGCCAGTAGCTACTTTTATCCGTAAATCTTTGTCTGTTATGATACCTAATGGATGGTTGTTTTTTGTAATTACCACAGACCCCACTTTATGAGTTGTCATTATCATCGCTGCTTCTCTAATAGTATGAGAAGTAGTACAAGTAACTGCCTCTTTTTTCAATTCTACACGTTGTATTTCTGTAAAATGAGCTGCTTTGGTTTGTAAATTAGAGACATCGTTGGCTAAATTTAGGGGAGATGATTCATTAACAATGGTTGCTGTATTACTCGCAAAACTTGCAATTAAGAATTTATGTACTGCTGAGTTCTTTTTTAAAATAGCTTGCAATTTTTGGATGGAAATRGTGTAAATAATGCTCTCTTCAGTACAAATTGCATCCATGCGATAATTATTGTGTTGCATCAAAGCTCGCAACCCAAAAATATCACCCTCGTCACAGCTATCTACAAGAATTTGTTCGTTTTCTACCTCACGATAAAGACCTACAGCTCCTTCTTTTACTAAATAAAAATGAAAATGCGGTGTTTCATTGGTTTTGAAAATAGCATCTTCTTTTTCGTGATGCCTTACTTGTACTTCTTGCGAAATACCGAGTAATTCATCAGAAGTACAGCTGTTAAAAGGGGGAAAGGACTTTAAAAAATCTGCAATCCGCGTGGCTATTGTATTTCCCATAGGTGTTCCATGTTAATGGAATAAAGTTACAAAATTTCATATGATTTGTAAGCACCTTATAAGTAGGGGGGAGTTAAATAATTAGAGTACTGTTATTTGATAAATTTTATTTCCATTCTCTCCTAAAGCGAAGCAATTCATTATCTATCTCTTTTTTTGTGTCTGCAACTAGCAAATCTACATTGTCACCATAAATAGGAGGAAGGTAACTAATTTTTATCTCAGTTCTCAATTTTCCAAAACATCTGAAAAAGTGAGGAACAAATGTATCATCTCCTACCCAAAAATCAGCTTTGTTTTTATAGTCTACCGCAATCGGATGGACAGGAATATTTAAGGCAACTGCCTTCACAAAAGATCCTGGTCTAAAATCTATGGTGGTATCTTCACTATGGGTAGTTCCTTCGGGAGCAATCAAAATAGAGTACCCGTTTTCTAAGACGGTATTTATCTTATTCAGTGTTTCTCTTCTGCTTTCTTTGCTTTCTCTTTTTACAAAAATAACTCCTGTTGATTTACAAACAGGACCTATTACTGGCCAAGAGGCTACTTCTTCTTTCCCTACAGGAAAACACAAAATATTTTTAAGGATAACAATCGGATCAAAATAACTTCTATGATTTAAAATAATCAAACCAGAAAGTGATGGTTCCGTACCATAAACAGTAACTTTTGTACCTAATATAATGTGAAGCCCACGAATAATGGTACGTCTGTATCTGATACCACGCGCCAATTTCTTTTTTTGTGATTTAAAAAATAAGTTGGTAAATAATAAAGAAGAGTACACTATAAAAGTAAGGAGTGCAAATAATAACATACGTAGAGACGCAAGGGCAAAAGAAAATATTTTCATGCTGTAAAAATAGTAAATAGCAATCTTTTTAAAGATTGCTATTTGTTTGTTTTAAATTGTAATGGGCTATTTAATCGAAGTAGCTAAATGATTTTTTTGGATCTATTTGTAATAGCGTTTCGTAGATAAGTTTAATTACGTTTTCAACATCACCTTTATCTACCATTTCTACTGTGGTATGCATGTATCTAAGCGCTAAGGATATTAATGCAGAAGGAACGCCCCCATTACTATAAGCGAACGCATCTGTATCCGTTCCCGTTGCTCTTGAAGAAGCATTGCGTTGAAAAGGAATTTTATTGTCTTCAGCGGTTTGTACAATCAAGTCACGTAAGTTGTTTTGAACAGCTGGAGCATATGCGATTACGGGTCCATCTCCCATTTTTGTTTCTCCCTCTTTCTTTTTTTCAATCATTGGAGTAGTGGTATCATGACAAACATCGGTAACAATTGCTACGTCAGGTTTGATAGTTTGGGTAATCATTTCTGCACCTCTCAATCCAATTTCTTCTTGAACGGAGTTGGTAATATACAATCCAAAAGGAAGTTCAATGTTGTTTTGCTTCAATAATCGAGCAACTTCAGCAATCATAAAACCACCCATTCGATTATCAATAGCACGACACACATAATTGTTTTTGTTCAAGATAAAAAATTCATCAGGATACGTAATTACGCAACCTACATGTATGCCTAGTTTTTCTACTTCTTCCTTGGTTTTACATCCTGTATCAATAAAAATATTATCCAATTTAGGTGTTTCTTCTTTTCCTCCAATTCTAGTATGGATAGCTGGCCATCCAAAGACTCCTTTTACTACTCCTTTTTTAGTGTGAATGTTTACAATTTTTGAAGGAGCAATTAGGTGATCGCTACCCCCATTTCTGATAACATAAATAAGTCCATCAGATGTAATGTAGTTCACATACCAAGAAATTTCATCAGCATGCCCTTCTATCACCACTTTATATTTGGCATCAGGATTAATAACACCAACAGCATTTCCGTAATTGTCAGTTATAAATGTGTCTACATATGGTTTGAGGTAAGCCATCCATATTTTTTGACCTTCACTTTCATATCCAGTAGGAGAGGCATTGTTGAGGTATTTTTCTAAAAATTTTTCAGATTTTTTGTTGATGATATTTTTTGACATTGTTTTATCTTATTGAAATTATGAATGCAAAATTAGTCTATTTGGATTTGTATCGTGAACTCTTCTTGTTTTTTTTGTAATGAGTGATCACTTGGTGCTGTGACAAGAGAGACTAGCAATTGGTTTGTGAAACGTATGTCTAATTGTTTTTGGAATGATGGATAGTGTAGTTAGAATGACGGATGTGTTTAAACCTTCTCTAATTAGTTTATTTGTTGGTGATAAATGAAGTTACAAAGCAACTAGAAAAGTGCGCTTAGTTAGCGCTTGTTTTAAAACGCGCATATAAGTATTTAGGAWCCTTTTTGTTCTATTACAAAATAATTAGATTCGAGTATGAATTTTATTAGTAGTTTTGTTGAATCATGGTTAGATTTGATTCAAAATAAGATATAATTTAGCATGATCTAATTTGAAGTTGAAACTATGTATTGTAGGATTAAGGTATGAGGTATTATGTGATTTTTTTTCTTTTATTTACTGCACATTTAAGTGCGCAAAAAGAGATAGATAAAGATTCGATATTACTTTCGGAAAAGTATATTGTATTTGAAGGTGATACATTACAGATAGATTTGGAAGAGGTGTTTTTGTTGAAAAAATTAAAATTTGACACTTCTTATAATAGAAGGTACTATTATTGGTTCCGAAGAAAAACATTAAAAGCATATCCTTTTGCTAAAATGACGGCAGAAAGGTTAACGGCTATAAACGATCGCTTGTTGCATATAAAATCTAAATCAAAGAGAAGAAGATATACGCGACGATTGCAAAAATTTATGGAAGCAGAGTTTACAGCTGAACTAAAAAAGTTAACGAGGACAGAAGGCCGTATACTTATAAAGCTAATTCACCGACAAACTGGAGAAACAGCCTTTGAGTTGGTAAAAGAATTACGTAGCGGTTGGAAGGCATTTTGGTATCAATCTACTGCGAAATTATTTAAATTAAATTTGAAGACTATATATGATCCTTATACTTTAAAAGAGGATTATAGAATTGAAGACATTTTACAACGAAGTTTTGTAAGTGGAATATTAGAAGAACAAGAAGCAAAAATCCC
>NVSY01000059.1 GCA_002401385.1 Flavobacteriaceae bacterium
ATTTCCATTGTGGATTACTTCCACCGTCACTACTATAGACTTCAATCAATTTCCATGTACCAACAATCGAATTGTCACTATTTTTTTCTTCTTCATTTTGGCTACAAGAACTAAAAGATAGGATTAGGCTAAATAATAAGATTAAATTTTTCATTGTTTTTTGTTTTTAATTTACATGAAAGTCTCGTGGTATATTCGGAGCGTTTGTCAAAGTGTATTTCGATTCTTTGGCAAACGCTCAGTGAATGAGAGAGAGGCGCACTCCAACTATATTATTTGGAGTAGACTACTCGATTATAGCCTTGTTGTTTTTTATGTATCAATTAAAACACATCTAAACAATCTTATTTTTCAACCTGTGTAGCCTCTTCCCATTGGTCTGTTCTGAAAGATGACGCTGGTAAAAGATTGACATTATAAAGGGTTCCAACTACCCAGTTGCGCCAAGCATATCTTACAGCAACAGGATTAGGCACATCATCACTTATTGCAAATACATCCTTACGGTTCACAATTTTTGCATTTGCAGGATAAAAAATCTTATCTTCTCCTGCAATCTCAAATCCTTCTAACTTATCATACGAATATAGACCTGTCTCTGCATTTTTAAATTTTAGAACGATCCCACGGTCTTTTATCTCTTGAGAATCAAAAATTGGAGCAGCGTAACCTACAGTTTTGTATCCATAAGTTTGGTTAAGTGCATTGAATAATAATCTGTCAGCAACTTCTTTCTTTTTAGGAGGATGAATGCAATAATCATCTCCAATATCCATTGTAATAGCAATACCCGAATTTGGAATCAAATCCAAACATTGTAATTGAGTTTCGCGGATAAAGGCTGAGTTATCAACAGTTTGAAATGCATTGTTATTGCCATACATATAAGGAGCAATTTGTACGTAATAAAACGGAAAATCACCAATTCCCCATCGTTGACGCCAATCTTTCACCATTGCTGGGAAAAGTTTTTTATAATTGGCTGGTTCCCCTCTATTAGATTCTCCCTGATACCATAATGCTCCTTTTATGGTGTATTGAATTAATGGATTAATCATCGCATTAAACAATGCAGTTGGAATATGATTTGTCTTTTTTGTAATATCTAATTCATCAAGACTGACTTTTTGATAACCGTTCATCACATCTTTGCTTATCCATGCCTGAACCGAACTGCCCCCCCAAGAAGTATGTATTAACCCTACAGGAACATCTAAAAYCTCTTGTAAYTGTTGCCCAAAAAAATAGGCTACAGCACTAAAACTTGAAACACTTTCTGGGCTTGCTTGTTGCCATGAAGTRTACTTCTCAACATCYTGTAAAGGTGTTTTTGAACCAACTCTATCCACAGTAAAAAGACGTAGATTTGGATTAGCAGACTTTGTAGTTGCCATWGCAGAACCAAATATTGGTTGCCCATTAWAACCTTTTAACGGTTGCTGCATATTCGATTGCCCTGAACACAACCATACCTCGCCAAATAAGACATTTTCCAATGTAATATCCGATGATTCACTTTTTATTTTAATGCTTTGAGGYGCTTTACTATTTGTCGTTYTTACCTCAATACGCCAACTKCCTTCATTGTCAGCTTTAATATTCATTTTCTCCTTCAACCAGGAGACCTCAATAGTGATTTTCTCTTTGGCATCCGACCAGCCCCAAAGGACAACAGTAGTATTGCGTTGCAAAACCATATTTGACGATACAATAGCAGGAAGTTTAACCTCTGCTATAATTGATTGTGGAAATAGTAGGTATAATGTTGCTATTAGGGTAATTAAAGCTATTTTTTTCATGTGTTTAAAATGTTGTAATTGAATAAAAATATTAAAAAATTTGAGAACCCATGTAAGCACTCGTTACACTCGTTCTCACATGAATTTATTTTAATCATACCCTTTGGGGTATTTTTTGATTAAAAAAATTCATGTTCGGTTCATAATTTAAATTGTACTATTTTTTAWTTATTGTTCTTTCATTTCTTAGYAATGGGCTATAACACCCRYATAAMCATACTTTCAACTAAAAACTTGACGATATATCCATTATGTCAAYCRTAGAAATAGGTRTTATTCTATTATTTAATATTAAAAAGKGWCATCAATTTATAATTGTCAACTCATAAATATAGAAAGGAAGGACTAATTTACATCCATATTAATTGAAATTTTCATGAAAAAGGAAATATTTTTCACGAAAAGAATAAATGTTTCACGAAAAAGACATTGTAGTCTTTAAAATAGCCAAAAGGACTGTCAATGACATTGAAAAAATTAGTACTTAAATGTCCAAGATTGTAACATTTAAACCATTACGACAAAACAGTTGGGTTTAATCAGCACAGGAAAACGCTTGTGTTTAGCCGATTTAAAGAAAGAGTTAGGAGATCCCGAACTTGTTGTTATAGCGATTGAATYWCCAWTTTTACWATKTCCAAAGTGKNNNAAAATMGGAAYACTCAAAACAGTGTTTATATTTAGCGGAAAAGGTCACAACCACATTGATTGAAACGAATAATAGCATGCAATAATAACCGAACAAAAAAAATAAACGTAGCCACGTAAAGGGAAACTAATGCCGAAATGGTTCTAAATAAGACTAAAAAGAACCGAAAATGTGAATACAAAATAAAAAAGGAGACTTATACTAGGTATGAGCCTGAGAGCCTAGTTGTTGCGAAAGTTCACTCCGTTTTTTTGTAAAACTCATTAGATACTTCTTATTTATTTCACCTATTCAAATCTAAAGGTTGTTGTGTGGCGTTATTTTTTGTCCTTAAATACTGTAAACTGTTAACACAATAAACCCAATAAAAATCAGCCCGTTTAGGATTGTTCTAATCAAATGCAGTCTTCCCCATTTTTTAATATCAGTTGCTGTTTGTTCGGATAAGGGGTCAACGTTTTTATCCATTAATCGCCTATTTAATGGCATCATAAACAATATTGTATAAGGTCCATTTATGTGCATAATCAAAGAAATTCCAAACCACCGCCAATTTCCTGTTATAATGGAATAGACCAATGCTAAAAGTGTTATGATTATTGAGAGTACTAAAACCCAAATATGTGTTTTGTCGAAAAAGGGTTTAAAAACTTCAATTGAAGTTGCTTTTTTTGCTATTACTAAAATAGGATGAACAATAACAGTTGAAGTTAACGCAATTCCAAATTGTGCTCCCATTAGTAATAGGATAAGTAAGATTAATAAGTCAGTCATAATATATTTTTTAGAGAATTCGTTTTAATGTGTTTTCTTTCTTTATAATTAGGTGTTTAATGAAACCTACAATATGCATTACTAACAATATCATCATTATTGTTGCCATAATCCCGTGAGGTTTTAATGGTGGAATTTCGCTATGTGATTTAATCATATCAATAGTCCCTGTTTTTAGTGCTTCACCATAACCACCTAAAATCATTGTAGCTAATCCTGAAATTGCTATTCCAAAAAGCAAGAAATAAAATATATTATGTATCCAAACGGCTAATTTATCGTTGAATTTTGAACCTGTTTTTAAATTTACGGGTCTTTGGTGTTTGAAAAAAGAAACTGTTCTAATAATTGTAAGGATTAAAACTAATATTCCTAAAATAGCGTGAGCCTTTATCAATCCCATTTTTTCAGATATTTCAAGCCCCTCCATATATTTTCCAAGAGGAAATAATATAAGGATTAGTAATGCTGTTAGCCAATGAGTAATAATTGTTCCTTTACTGAACTTTTTGGTTAAATCATTTTTTCTGTCTTTATTCATAATGTTTAGTTTTTATGCCACATAACGGTTTTGTATATGGAAAGTAGCATATTTATGTGTGCCATTTTTCGGTTTAAAAGTTAAGATAGCAGAAAAGAACCAAACCTTTGGTTTAGCTCTTAACTGCTATTTTTTATATACCGTGTTGTAGGCAGTATTTATTTTTTAATAGGTTTAAAAATTTTGGATTGATATATTATTAATTGAAGAGCCAAAATCATAATCATTTGCCAAATAGTATATAAATCCAAAGATTCATGTATAAGTTCTACTGAGAAAAGAAAATAAAACATTAAGACTAAGATAGATATTGATGCAATAATTATAAATATTGTAATTTTACTATTTATAATCTTAAAAACGAACTTATAAAATGTAAAAACTAATAAGGGAGCAATAATATATGTTGAAATTACAATTCCTAAAACACTTCCTGAGTCCCCTTTCATAAAACTAAACATCTTTCCAGTTATTGTAAAACTAAAGTAGGCAATAAAAAAAGCCAAATACGAAACAAAAATACTCAATAGCACACCTAAAAACAGTTTGTATTTGTAAATATTCCAGTTTGCTAATCCTATGATTAAACCAAATGATAAGGGGTAAAAACTAAATGGGATTTTTACGATATTAATTAATATAAAGCATATGGTTATTGGCAATAGTATTTTAAAGATAAAGATATTTTCTTTCATAACATAATATACTTTTAGTTACATGGGATTTGATCTATAGTTTCATTGCTTTCCAGCATTTCCTTTAATTTAGTTTTATCAAATCGAATTGCTGTTTTTGGAACAATATTAGTTTGACCTCCATTATCAACAATGAATTGTTTGATTTCATCTTGAAGATTGGACCATGTAGCTTCGCCAATATTATAATATGAATCTTCTTTGCACTCATTACTACCTGGCGTGAAATATTTTACTAAATTTGAAACTCTTGCGACATCCACGGCTCTAGCATACAGTTCTAAATTTCCGTTCAAATTTGTAATATAACCCCATTGTCTATTACCAGAAAAAGGTTGAGTTCCTGAAAATTCTGTTGTTATTGTTGACCCTATCCAATATTCTGATGTGAATCCAGAAATCATTATAGCCCCATCATCAGATATAGTGTCTCCAAAAGGAATCCCATCGGCAGATGCGTCTATTTTAAATATAGCTGTTAGTGGATTTGTAGAGCTCCAAATGGAATTGTCATTTGCGAAATATGGAGAAAAAGTCCAGCTAACATCACCAAAATTATCTCCGAAAGGGTTATTGCAGCTAAATTCAAAATTATCTTTCCCCCCACTAGCTAAACTACTGAAATTACTTTTGTAAGCTTGAAAGATTTCAGCATTAGTATCTGGAACACCATCTCCATTAATATCAGGTCTAGTGATAATCTCAACTCCATAATAATCAACATTAGCAACAGCTGCATTGCCTTCACTTAGCGGTTGGTTTTCAAAATCATCTCCAAGTACATTTAATCTGTCTATACATTGAGAAGGTAAAGTATGGTCATAGAGTTGTTGATAATTAGAAATATTCAGTCCATTTTGTTGAGCACAATCTTGTATCAATACCCAAGGGTTGATTTCCAATAAATTATTTAATTCTAAATATCTTTCTAGTTTGGCGTTTGGGATTTCACTAAAAAGAGTTATAAAATCTTGCATTAGCTCTGCATTTGAATTAGAGTAGGTAATTCCTAAGTCAATCATAGATACAATAGTACTATAACCAAATGCTTTAGCTTCATCAGACCACATATGCGTAACTCCAAAGGGATACAATAATTGAAAAGCAACCCATCCATTTTGGTCTAGCCATTGTCTTTGAGGAAAGTTTAGGCCAAGTTCACTCTTAACAGMATCTATTTTAATAAGGTCCTCAGCATCGTAAGGCGATGGTGTTGGTGAGGTTGTTGAGCCTCCCGAACCTCCATAGCTCGTTCCGCTTATAGTAACGGTAGCTGTATTGTTGTTGTAATTGTAAGTGGTCTTGTCCTCCTCTTCATAATAAACTGTTTCACAATATGAAGCGTTTAGTACCCAACCATAGTCATATTCAATTAAATTACTATCTCCATTTGTGAAATGCGAACCAGTTATAACATATTCATAGGAATAAACACATACATAAGCCGCCTTCGTTTTTGCAAATAGGGAATTGAAAGACAAATCAATGGGTTTAATGGAGGTCTTCATTGATAAGGTGCTAAAATCTTGGTGTTTAAGCTCGTTTGCTGAATAATCGTAGTTTACCAAATAGGCATCGTATTCGCCTTGGCCATTTAGTTCGAACAGTACGTTGGTTATCTTTTCGTCTGCACGCTGAACCAATGGGAAAGTATAGGAATGGTAATCGCCATAAGCAATGTATGTAGCTGAATCGGTATATACCGTGAAGTCGTATTCTTTGTTGTAAACACTTTTGCCAGAGTATTTAGCTGATTTGTTCTCGGATAGGTCATCCTTGAATTGTTTTAGCTTTGAAACAAGTTTCTCATTATTTTCAAAATTCTTTTTTGAGAAATGTTTGAGAGTGAAAGTTGGCTCTTGACTTTCGGTATTTTGGAATTCTTCTTGGGTTTCCTTTTCGCAGTTGGTCAGTAAAAGTCCGATTGCTAATAATGCTAATCCAAATTTTAATAGTTTCTTCAATTTGTTTTTCATGAGTTCCGTCGTTTAAAGTTAATAAAAATGTTTCAAAGTGGTGTTTATATTGCCTACAACACTCATATAACCATACTTCCAACTAAAAACTTGACGATATATCCATTATGTCAACCATAGAAATAGGTGTTATTCTATTATTTAATATTAAAAAGGGTCATCAATTTATAATTGTCAATTCATAAATATACAAAGGAAGGACTAATTTTCATCCGTATTAATTGTAATTTTCATGAAAAGAGTGATAATTTTCACGAAAAGAATAAATGTTTCACGAAAAGGACATTGTAGTCTTTAAAATAGCCAAAAGGACTGTCAATGGCATTGAAAAAATCAGTACTTAAATGTCCATAGTTTTAGTTCTTAATTTTTTGAAACTTATTGCCACAACCTTCAATACAGTTTAAATAGGTTGGTTTAAGGATTATTTCATTGTTTTTTTTATTGAAATTTTCTATGAATGTACCTTCAGGGCTTTCTATTCCTGTAGTAAATCCATTACAATCAAATCTTAAAGTCAAATTCGAATTATTTAATTCAAATTTTCCAATGGAACATTCAGAAAACCTGTTTGAGGTAAAAGTTCCATCAATTTTGAAAGTATATATATAACCATTTTCAACT
>NVSY01000060.1 GCA_002401385.1 Flavobacteriaceae bacterium
CAAATATCCTTTGTAACTTCAAATACAAGGGAGCTTTCAAAACCACGTCTCAATAAAAAATCAATTACCTTTTTTTTCTTTTTAAAATGATTTGATTCTCTAGTTACKTCCCATTTTTTTTGAGCAAGGGTTTCGAGAGTTTCAAAATAAACAGCCTCTTCTATTTCTTTCATGGCCGATTTGATATTGTAAGTAGAAATATTTCTAAATTTCAATTCGTTGCTAATCCGAACACGTCCCCATTTTTTGATGTTGAATTTACCTCTAGCGAAAGCTTTTGAAAAACGTTCTTCGTTCAAGTAATTCTCTTGTAACAGATGTAAAATAATGAGGTCTTGCGCATCTTGAAACATACCTATGTTGCGTAGCTTTGTTTCCACTTCTTTATGGCAGCGTTCTTGGTAAGCACAATAGTGCTCCATCGCTTTTAAAGCTTCYTGTACAGTGTATGATTTCTTTTTCTGTTGCATGGGGTAAAGATATAAAAAAGGGCAATCTACCAAGATAGATTGCCCTTTTTAAAAAATATAAGTTTTAAATTATGCCGCTCTCCAGCGTCTTATCCTATGTTGMAATTTCAATGTAATGTAGAAAAGAATTGGCACAATAATTAATGTTAAGAATGTAGCAATTATCAATCCGTAAATTACGGTCCATGCAAGTGGTCCCCAGAATACAACATTGTCACCTCCRAAATAAATGTGCGCATCAAACTCACTTAATAGYGTAAAGAAATTAATGTTCAATCCAATRGCAAGAGGTATCAATCCAAGGATGGTAGTAATTGCCGTTAATAGTACAGGTCGCAAACGCGCACGTCCAGCTTCTACAATACACTTGTATACTTCGTCCAATGGTAATAAATCATGCTCRTCWATATCCAAAGCTAYCATGCGTCTATCTATTAGTAGTTGTGCGTAATCTAGYAGTACTACTCCATTATTCACTACAATTCCTGCCAGAGAAATAATTCCCATCATGGTCATCATAATTACAAAAGCATTTCCTGATATTACCAAACCTCCAAATACACCTATCAAACTTAAAAAGATAGCGATCATTATGATGGTAGGTTTTGAGATTGAGTTGAATTGGAAGATTAAGATTAAAAATATCAATCCCAACCCAGTGAAAAACGCACCCATTAAAAAGGCCATTTGTTTGTTTTGTTCCTCAATTTGCCCTGTATAATCTATTTTGATATTGGCGGGTAAATTTTGGAAACTTATCATTTCATTTTGAATTTGTCGTACAATAGCTCCTGCATCCGTATATCCTGGTGCTAAGGCGGAGTAAACAGTTACTACACGTTTGTTGTCCTTGTGCTTAATAGCACTAAACCCAGAACTATTAGATTGCTTTGTTACAGCAGAAACGGGTACTTCTTTAATTTTTCCACTAGAAGGGTCTCTAAAAGTGATGTTTTGATTAAAGATGGCACTTTTATTGTATCGGTTTTCCTCATTAAAACGAACATAAATATCATAATCCTCTCCGTCTTCTTTATAAACTCCGGCTTTGGCTCCAAAAATAGCATTTCGTAATTGTTGTCCTACTTGTCCTGTACTTACGCCAAGTTCACCTGCCTTTTTACGGTCTACTTGCACTCTCATAGATGGCTTGTCCTTGTTTACATCTATCTTTAATTCATCAATACCAGCTATATTTTTGGTATTGATATAATCACGCATGCGTTCTGCTGTTACAATCAGCTCGTTGTAATCGGGCCCTTCTATTTCTATATTTACTGGAGATCCTGCAGGTGGTCCATCTGCATTTTTTTCTACAGAAATTAGTACTCCTGGATAGATTCCAACCAATGCTTTTTGTACTTTTTGACGCAGTAATTCACTGTCCATTCCACGTCTGTATTTGTACTCTCGCATAGAGGCAGTAATTTTCCCTTTATGTGGCATTTCTGCTTGCGATCCACCATCAGTTTGTGGGTTTCCAGCTCCTTCTCCAACTTGAGAAATGGCACTTTCTACCATAAAGTTATNGTSTNCCGTCTTTRTAAGTRGSRTCRTTTAAAACANGNYATNNACTYTGGWTTCWATYTCYTTAGTAATRRTRTTGGTTTTTTCKATRKCKGTWCCTTGTGGRTATTCTATATAAACAATAATTTGATTCGGCTTATTGTCTGGGAAAAATTCTACTTTGGTACGTTGTGTACCTAAAGACCAGCCAAAAGCAATGAAAGATATTATTAACAGAATAAAAGTACCTATAGTGTATGCAAACTGTTTCCAACCTTTCAAGGCATTTGATAATAGACTTTCATACCAGTTTTCCAATTTGGTCAATATATGAGTTTGAAAGTAATTGGCAGCCTTCCTGAGGAATAACCTGTAAATCCATAAAAGCACAGCGGTTATCACCATTAAAACTCCTAAAGATCTATATTCTCCACCAAAAACAGCAATAAACAGTCCAATAGCAGAAACAATTCCTGTGACCATAAATATGTTTTTTAATGGCATATCCTTATCTTCAACGGTCATAAATTTAGAGACGAGCACTGAGTTGAAAAAGATGGCTACAAATAAAGAGGAACCAAGTACAATAGAAAGTGTTATAGGTAAAATTTTCATGAATTGCCCCATAATTCCCGGCCACAATCCTAAAGGTATGAATGCGGCTACTGTGGTAGCAGTTGAAATGATAATTGGCATAGCAATTTCCCCAATTCCTTTTTTGGCAGCTTGTATGCGTGTCATTCCTTCTTCATCCATCAATCTGTAGGTGTTCTCTACCACTACAATTCCGTTGTCAACCAGCATTCCAAGTCCCATAATCAGCCCGAAAAGAACCATGGTGTTAAGGGTGTATCCTAAGAAATGTAAGATCATTAAAGACATAAACATAGACATAGGAATGGCAAAACCAACAAATAACGCATTTTTAAATCCTAAAAAGAACATTAGTACGGTTACTACCAGTAGAATACCRAAAATAATATTRTTTACYAAATCRTCWACWKSMCCWATRGTTACWGARGAYTGGTCGTTAGAWGYGGTAATKGTMAWATCTTTTGGAAGATSSTKTWMTYTYGCTTTMTTTARRATCACATGKATYTGATCTATGGCGTTTACCATGTTTTTTCCAACCCGTTTTTTTACATCAAGCATTACTACACGATGCCCAAATTCTCGAGCGTATGTGGTGATTTCTTTTTCTTTAAACGTAACAGTAGCTACATCTTTTAGGTAAATAGATTTTCCCTTTTCAGATTTAATTACAAAGTTTTCTAATTGTTCTGGACTATCAATCTCTCCTATAATACGAATGGTTCTACGTTGACCACTGGTAATAAAATTACCCGCAGACATAGTCACATTACCGTTGTTAATAGCTCCAATAATATCATCAAAACTCACAACTGCAGCTGACATTTTGTAAATGTCTACCGCTACTTCTACTTCTTTTTCTTGTGCTCCACGGATGTCTACTTGTTTAATTTCTGGTAAATTCTCGATTTCGTCTTGTAAAAACTCACCGTACACTTTTAATTGTTCTACGGTGTAGTCTCCCGAAATGTTGATATTTAAAATAGCAATCTCTTCAGACATACTTAGGGCAAACACGTTTGGTTCTACTTTAGCTCCGTTAAATGTTGGCCAGTCTTCTCCTGCGGTCTCTGTATCTATTTCGTCCTTTACTTTTTGCTTGGCTTGATCAATGGAGATGTTCTCGTCAAATTCCACAATAACAATGGAATAATCTTCCTGTGATGTTGAGGTTATTTCTACAACATTACTGATGCCTTTAAGCTTGTCTTCTAAAGGTGTGGTAATCAATTTTTCAATGTCCTCGGCAGTGTTTCCAGGGTACATAGAACTCACATATACTTTGGTGTCTATAATTTCCGGAAAACTCTCTCTTGGCATGTTAAAGTAAGCCGAGACCCCCAAGAAGAGAATCAGTGCCATCATTACATATGCCGATGTTTTGTTGTTTATAGCCCAAGATGATAGGGCAAATTCTTTATCAACTTGTTTTTTTCGTTTTGTCATCATCAATAAATTATAAGTTGATAATTTTTACTTCTTGTCCTTCTTTTACACTACGTGCACCTTCTCTGATGATTTCATCGCCGGTAGTTAGTCCGCTTAAAACTTCAATAATATCTCCTTGAGTTCTTCCTGTTTCTATAATTTGCTTTTTAGTTTTGGCGATGTTCCCATCTCTTTTGTCTGTAATTACATATACATATTGTTGTCCAGAAGCATTTTCAGATACAATACTCTGCGGAATTAAAATAGCGTTAGGATTTGTATAATCGTTTATTTTAAGTTTTGCGGTAAGGTTTGGTTTGATGGACTTGTCTTTGTTTGGAATGGCAACCTCTATTTTAAAAGTTCTATTTGCAGGGTTTATATAGTTCCCAGCTTGTCTTACTTTTGCTTTTAAACTTGTTCCAAGAACAGGGAATTCTACCAATACTTTTTTGTTTTTAGTAATTGCAGCAATGTATTTTTCAGGTACATCGGTTTCTATATACATATTAGAAAGGTTTAGGATACGCATTAATTGCGATTGTCCCGCAGCTACTACGCTTCCTTGTTCTGTAATAATATCATCTATAGTTCCAGAGAAAGGTGCAATAACCCTAGTTCTAGCCAATTGTTTTTCCAATTGTTGTACTGCTTGTTGTTGCGCTTCGTAGGTTGCCTTTGCCTGTAAAAATTCAATTTCACTTCCTATTTTCTGATTCCATAAACGTTCTTGTCTATCAAAAACAGTTTTTGCTAATTGGGAGTTAATTTGCAATTGAATAACTTGCTGTGCCAATCCTCCATCATCAATTGTTGCTAACACCTGCCCTTTACGTACAAATTGTCCTTCCCTTACAAATACTTTATTCAATATTCCAGAAAATTCTGGGAATATAACTAAGTTGCTTTTGGTGTTTACACTTCCTTGTAACTCCAAATAATGGATAAACTCTTCTGTTTTTGCTTCAAAAGTGGTGATTAAAGCCATGCGTTTGGAWGTATCTAACTCGTTTATTTTAGTGTCCAACTGCTTTATTTKACCCACTAAYTCTTGTTGATTCGCTACAAGTTCTTTTCTCGTATTTTGAATTTGTTCAAGATTATTAGTTGCAATAACTTCTTCTATGCTGGTTTTTTTCTGGCTGTTTCCGCAAGATATAATAAGTGCAGATAGGCTAAATAGCAGTACAATTTTTTTCATGATGTTTGTATATAAGGTCATTGTTTTAATTCTTAGTTTGGTTATTTGAAACATTGTCTAGTTCGGCTTTTTTTACGATAACGTCTAGCATAGCTTGTAGGTACTCGTTTTGTGAGGAGTACAATTGTAACTGTGCTTGGCGTAATTCAAAACTAGAGCTAATTCCTTCTGTAAATTTTATATTGTTTTTATGTTCTATACGTTCTGCTAGTGCTAAATTCTTTTGAGTGGTTCCGTAGGTTTCAATACTAAATTGATAATCGCTCTTGGCTTTTGTAATATTCAACTGAATTTCTTGGGCTTTTTGAGAAAGGCTTTCTTCGGATTTGTCTAAATTAATTTTGGCGCGTTTTGTTGCTGCCGTTCTTCCAAGTGAACTAAAAATTGGCACGTTTAATTTAATACCTAAAAGAGAAGATCCAAACCATTTTTGTTCTTTTTTGGTGAATTCAAAAGAATCTCCATATCCAGCATAAGAACCATTTATAAAGGCCGATAAAGTAGGCAACGCTTTACTTTTTTCTAATTTCCATAATAATTGATTGGAAACCTTTTCGTTGTTGGCTATTTTATAATCTATGGTGTTTTCTACTTCTGTTTTAGTACTGAGTACTGATAAATCGGTGGCCGATTTTGTGATGTCCAACAACGTTTCGGATAAAGTAATTGGATTTGTAAGGTTTATTCCTAGTGTAATGTTTAATAACTTCTTTGATAAATCTACCATTCGAGTCGCGTTTCTAAGGCCATTATCTAAGGTTGATAAAGTGATTTGAAGTTGCTCTACATTCTCTTGTTCTGTCAATCCGTTTTTGTAAGTTTCCTCGGTTTCAAATAACGTTTTTTCTAAATTGACTTTGTTTTTTTCTAAAATCAATACGCTTTCTTGTGCTAATAATACATTGCCATAAGCGTTGATAACTGCTTTCCTTATTTCTAAATCTGTTTTGATTTTGGCGTTTTCAGAAATCTCTAAATACACTTTGGCAGATTGCAGTCCTACTAAATAAGAACCGTCAAATAATAATTGGCTTAAGGTAGCCGTAGCTGTCATGCTTTCTACAGTTCCAAAAGTAGCTTCCACATCTCCTTGCCATGTTGGCTTGAGCCGCACACCAAGATTTGATTTTTGCTCAACAGAGAAAGCCAAACGACGGTCTTCTATTTCATCAATCGAGTCTCTTAAGCTATCAACCAACTCCCATTCATCCTCTGTCAAATCATCTCGATTAACGAGTGGGTCTAGCTCTGCTTGAAATTTTTTGACGGCGGCTTCATCCGCTGGTGATAGGTCAACCGTTTCTGCTTCAAC
>NVSY01000031.1:0-1404 GCA_002401385.1 Flavobacteriaceae bacterium
CGTAGTAGAATTACAAAGCGAAGGATTTGAAGTTGTAATTATCGATAACTTGTACAATTCAAAAATCGAGGTATTAGATAATATTACTAAGATTAGTGGCATTAAGCCAACGTATGTAAACTTAGATTTACGAAATAAGGAGGCTGTCGCTGCATTTTTTGAGGGTCAAAAAATTGATGGTGTCATCCACTTTGCGGCCTCAAAAGCTGTTGGAGAAAGTGTTCAAAAACCATTGGAATATTACGAAAATAATATTTCAGCCTTGATTTATGTATTGTCTGCAATGCAAAAAAATAAGGTGTCTAACTTTATATTTAGTTCTTCTTGTACTGTTTATGGTCAAGCGGATGAATTGCCTATTACAGAAAATGCACCTATTAAATTTGCCGAGTCTCCGTATGGAAACACGAAACAAATTGGAGAGGAAATTATTACTGATACAACCAAAACGAGCGATTTAAATGCCATCGCCTTACGTTATTTCAATCCAACTGGAGCGCATCCAACAGCTATAATTGGTGAATTGCCTATTGGTGTTCCTCAAAATTTAGTGCCTTTTATTACCCAAACAGGAGCAGGTATCCGTGCYGAACTCTCTGTTTTTGGGGATGACTATCCTACGATTGATGGAACAGCAGTACGTGATTATATTCATGTAGTTGATTTGGCAAAAGCACATATTGTAGCTTTGAAAAGATTGATAGGAGGTGCTAATAAAACRCAATTCGAGACTTTTAATATMGGTACAGGAAAAGGRAATAGCGTAYTAGAAGTAATTAAAGCATTCGAAAAAGTAAGTGGAAAATCMTTAAACTATAAGATTGTAGGTCGWAGAGAAGGTGATATTACCGCTGCGTATGCKGATACTACCTTGGCMAATAAYGARCTKGGCTGGAAAGCWGAACAAASKATAGAAGATGCWTTRCGTGATGCSTGGAAATGGCAGCAAACRTTGTAAAGTAGTTATAAGTAAAAAGTTTTAAGTAAAAAGTTTTCCAAAGCTTCGTGAGCTTTGTTTGGAGTATTACTATCTTGTTAGAAATGTGTATCACGATTGATACGCCTTATGGCTTTTGGCTAATCCCTTTTCGCTAGTTTCTTTTCACAGATATAAAAAATAAAAAAGGTCGCTACGTAGCGACCTTTTTTATTGAAACCTTTCCCCTAAATATTACTAATAAATATAATTTTAATACACAACCTTATTTGTGAGGTCACAATAAAATTAGATTAAGTTTCCTGTTGCTGGTTACTAGTTGATGTGTTGGAACTTTTAAATCAGTTAATAGACTAAGGGTTAGTTTATTGTTGTGTTTTTGGTGTTCTGAGGAAAAATCAAAAAAAAGGGTTACAAAAAATAAATTTGCAACCCTTTATGATGTAAGATGAGATTTTTCTCNTNTC
>NVSY01000031.1:1409-47021 GCA_002401385.1 Flavobacteriaceae bacterium
TCTATAGTCTTTGCGCTTCTAAGTGGTAGAGCAGAGTGTGAAACTAAGCAACCACAAAAGCAGCTCCACTAGCGGTTACAGAGCGATCTATCTTGCGCATTAGCCCTTGTAGTACTTTGCCGGGGCCAACTTCTACGAAATCAGTTCCTCCATCAGCAATCATAGCTTGTACACATTGCGTCCAACGTACAGGAGATGTTAATTGTGAAATCAAATTTTTCTTTATTTCTTCTGGATCCATCACAGCGCTAGCTGTTACGTTTTGGTATACAGGGCAACTTGGGGTATTAAAAGTAGTTTCCTCAATTGCTGCTGCTAATTCTTCACGTGCTGGTTCCATTAATGGAGAGTGAAAAGCACCTCCAACTGGTAACTTTATTGCTCTACGTGCTCCTTTTTCTGTCAATAATTCGCAGGCTTTATCAATAGCAGCGTCTTCACCAGATATTACCAATTGCCCTGGGCAGTTGTAATTTGCGGCAACTACAATGCCGTCTACTTCTTTACAAGTCGCTTCCACTATATCGTCTGCTAATCCTAAAACAGCAGCCATTGTAGAGGATTGCGCCTCACATGCTTTTTGCATGGCCATGGCACGTTTTGCAACCAATTTTAAACCGTCTTCAAAGGTTAAAACGTTGTTGGCTACCAATGCAGACAATTCACCTAAAGAATGACCAGCAACCATTTCTGGTTTAAAATCGTCTCCTAAAGTTTTAGCTAAAATTACAGAGTGCAAAAAAATAGCAGGTTGTGTAACTTTGGTTTGTTTCAATTGATCCGCAGTTCCTTCGAACATAATATCGGTAATAGAAAAACCTAAAATCTCATTAGCTTGCTCAAATAACTGTTGGGCTAAAKGTGAATTTTCGTATAAATCAAGTCCCATTCCTGTGAATTGAGCTCCTTGACCTGGAAAAATATATGCTTTCATAAAATTTCATTTTAATAGGGGCAAAAATAATAAATTTCTTTGCAATACAGGGTGTTTTATTCTATTCTATGTAAATCAATAAATAAAGAGAACTATTTTTAAGCCTTAGTATTTAATGATTTATTGTAAATTATATTTTTTTATATAAAACGAAGGATATATTGTTAGAGAATCNRAGGGKGACTAGAAGTTTARCTAATTTTTATTTTCATKATATTTKGAGAATATAGTRCTTAAAATTATCTAATTTCATGCCTAAATGTAGTACTTTTAATGYCTTAATTTGAGCCCTGAACTTAGGGTTTTAAAATACCGACAGTATGGAAGATATGCTATTTTACGATAGATTACAATTTGCATTCACAATCANCTTTCNACTATATATTTCCTCAATTAACAATGGGCTTGTCTCTAATTATWGTTTTTTACAAGGGCTTGTATCTCAGGAATAAATTGGAGAAATACAACGATGCAGCAAAGTTTTTYATGAAAATATTTGCGATTAATTTTACTATGGGTGTGGTTACAGGTATCCCCATGGAGTTTCAATTTGGAACYAATTGGGCTAAGTTTTCAGAACTTACCGGAGGGATTATTGGTCAGACCTTGGCTATGGAAGGGATGTTTTCTTTCTTTCTAGAGTCCTCTTTTTTGGCACTCTTTATCTTTGGTGAGAAATTAATGGGGCAGAAATTGCATTTCCTGACTGGTTTTTTGGTGTTTTTAGGGTCTTGGGCTAGTGGTTGGTTTATTTTAGCCACCAATGCATGGATGCAACATCCAGTGGGATATGAAATATTAGAGAATGGAGTATTTGTATTGACAAACTTTTCGGAATTATTTACGAACCCTTGGTTATTACCYGCTTTTTTACACAATCAAGTGGCCTCTGTAGTTACTTCGTCATTTGTAGTAGCYGGTATTGGTGCCTTTTATATTTTAAGTGAAAAAAATGTAGAATATGGAAAATTGTTTTTAAAAACAGGAGTGATTTTTGGGCTGGTATCGAGTATACTTATTGCTTTTCCTACTGGGGATTTAAATGCGAAGAATGTTGCCAAATATCAACCAGCAGCGTTTGCAGCGATGGAGGGAATTTTTGAAACTGAACATGCAGGKGCAGAAATTGTATTGATTGGGCAACCTAATATGGTAGAGAAAAAATTAGATAATAAAATTGCTGTTCCTAATATACTGAGTTTTTTGACCTATCAAGAATGGGATCGTCAAATTCCAGGAATGGACCAATTTAAAAAAGAAGAATTACCAGATAATATCCCCGCACTTTATTATTCATACCACATAATGGTGGGATTAGGGACTATATTTATTGGAATAATGAGCTTAGCTGTATTCTTATTGTGGAGAAAAAAACTCTACGTAACTAAAAAGTTATTATGGGCTATTTTATTTTTAGTTCCATTCCCTTATATCGCGAATATCACTGGTTGGTATGTGGCGGAATTAGGAAGACAACCCTACCTAGTTTATGGATTGTTAAAAACAAGTGAGGGAATATCTCCCACAGTATCCTCTGGAAATACATTATTTACACTACTTGGATTTGTAGGTTTGTATTTACTTTTAGGCGTATTATTTTTATTATTAGTAGGGAAAGCTATTTATCAAGGCCCTAAACATCAAACACATTAAATTATGGAGTTATTTTGGTTTATCATAGTTGCGATTGTTTTAACTGTATTCTTTATTTTAGATGGATACGATTTTGGAGTGGGGATTATTCACTTGTTTATGGCAAAAGAAGAAAAGGATAAAGAGGTKATTACAAAGTCAGCAGGGCTATTTTGGGATTCTAACGAAGTTTGGCTAGTGGTAGCTGGAGGGTTACTTTTTATGGCTTTTCCTGTATTTTATGCTTCTGTTTTTAGTGGTTTCTACTTGCCGCTTATGATGGTGTTATGGCTTATTATTTTCAGAGCGATAGGCTTGGAATTTAGAAGTCAGTTTTCTTATCAAATGTGGAAAGATATTTGGGATAAATCCTTTGGAGTWTCSAGTTTRTTATTGGCCTTRTTTTTTGGAATGGCCTTAGGKAATATTGTTCGTGGWGTTAATTTGGGAGGKGTGGAAAAYGGRRTTTCWAAATACGAAGCYCATTATTTTTTCTTGCCACTGTGGGATGCAAGTTTTAGTCCTTTAGCGGAATCACCAGGGGTAATAGACTGGTTTACCATTATTATAGGTCTTATTTCTGTTGTGACCTTGGCAATCCATGGAGCCAATTGGATAATTTTAAAAACCAATGCGTCGATTAATACAAAGTTAAAAACAACCATTGTAACACTAAATAGTGTGTTAGTAGTTTTAACCTTAATTTCATTGGGGATTTGGCAATGGATAAACCCAAACTGTTTTGATAATTTTATGGACAAGCCATATCTTTTACTGTTCCCTCTTATTTATATGCTAGGAATTGTAGGCTTGTTTTTTGTCAAGAAATTTGACAAAGATATTTATGGGTTTATGTGCTCTTGTGCCGTGGTATTTGGAGGGATTACCTCTTCCTTGGCATCTATATTTCCTGCTATTTTACCATCTACCAATACTGTAAACGACTCGTTGACTATCTATAATACCGCAACAACGGAGTATGGAATGTCAGTCGCTATGGGCTGGGGGATTGTTGGGTTTATCTTGATATTTGTGTATCTAATTGTTCAAAAAAGATTAATGGGAGGGAAAGTTGATAAAATGGACTACGGACATTAAAAACAATTCTTTTTTAAATATATAAATATGACTACGACCCTCATTTCACTTATAAGTATTTTGATAGGTATAATAGGAGCCAATGCCATGGGGGTATTCTATCCTAAATATTCATTTGGTTTTATTGGAAATACCATTTTGGGAGTTTTTGGAGGTGCCTTCTTGATAAAATCAATAGGGAGGCTTGGTTTCGACCCTAAGTCCGTTATGGGTGCCGGTACTGTTGATCTTACGATGCTTAGTGTTAATATGTTGGTTTCCTTTTTAGGAGGTGTAATGGCGGTATTTATTGTTTGTTTGATGAAAAATTTCATAAAACATCAAGAAGAAAAAAATAGAAATTAGGTTTCTTTGAGCGATTTACAAATCCATTAACTGGCACATAAGATTTCAGAAAAGGAATTGTTTACTTGTAGCGTGTAATAGAAATATAGAGCTATTGTGATTTATAGATTCGTACATTCAGGATGTTGCTAAAAATCCCTTTATTCAGTGAGTCAGTAGAAAATTATTATAGATACATTTGTATATGTTAGTTCAAAAAATAAGTTTCATTTTTTCGATATGTATATTTCTTTCGATGTGTTGTAAGGCTCAGGAAAAAGATGCTGGAATTGAAAAAGAACAAATCAAAAAAGCCTTTTTTTATTACAATAATGGTGATATGGAAAAATCATACACCTTGGCACATACCTTGTTAAAGACCTTTAAGAAAAACAAGTCGAAAGCAAGTGTCAATTTATTATTGGCTTATTACTTTAATGGGTATTCTCAAGTAGACTCTTCTATGTTTTATACAGATAGAGCATTGAGTATTCAAGTAAGTAATGATTCCTTACATCATCGATTAATGTCTTTGGCTTACAACTTGAAAGCATTAAATTATAAGAGTAAGGGACTCCATCGCCTTAGTAAAAAGTGGCATTTATTAGGGATTGAAGCTTCACAAAAATACAATGAGAAAAATTTATATTATTCACATATACACGGTCTTGCCAATTCCTATTTATTATTAAATGAAAATGAAAAAGCCTTAGAGTATTTTAACAAATGCAAGGAAAACGCCAAAGAAAAAGCGATCATATTAGGCGTGTATATTAACATGGGAGCCATCTATTCTAGTTTAAAGAAATATGATTTGTCAAACCTCACTTTATCGAAGGCAGAGAAATTGGCTCAGAAAACAGAAAACAAAAGAGCTTTGGCAAGCATTTTTCTGAATATGGGGAATAACCGTAGTGAAGTTGGTGAAGTTGATAGTGCTTTAGCTTTTTACTTTAAAGCAAAAAAAATAAGTTTTGAAAATGGTTTTCAGAACTTAGAGCTTATTTTAATTCAAAATATTGTAGATATATTTATCGTTCAGAAGAAATTCGACCAGGCCTCCTTATTATTATCCAATAGTATTGAGAAAGCAGCAGGATTGGGTTTGTTAGAGAGTCAGATGGAGAGTTATAAGAAGCTATCTATTATATTTCGAAAAAAAAATGATTTTCAGAGTGCTTTAGAATTGCTGACTAAATTTCATACACTAAAGGATTCAATAAATAATTTACAGCAGAACAAAGAAATAAATAGATTAGAGGTAGCGTTTAGAACTTTAGAAAAAGAGCGTGCTATAAAAGTATTGCAGGTTCAGAATATAAATAAAAAATTAAAATTAAAAACAAAGGACGATGCCATTGAAAAATTGCAACTGGAACAAGAAATTGTAGATAAAGAAAATGAAAATAGTATTCTTAGTCTGGAAAATAAAGCGGCTAAAAGGAAGATCGAAATTACCTTATTAAAAAAGAAAGGACAATTAGAAGCCGTAGAAATGAAACGTCAGAAGTCAATTCAGTATTTCATTTTGATTGCTTTTTTAATTTTATTGGTACCCATTATTGGACTTTTGGTGATGTATTATCAAAAATTGCAAACTCAGAGTTTATTGCATGAAAAAGAAAAAGAAGTAGCGTCTCAAAACATTGTTTCGATGATGAAGGAACAGGAATTAAACCTTATCAAAGCGACCGTATCAGGGCAGGGCAAAGAACGTCGAAAAATTGCTCAAGAAATGCATGACTCTGTAGGAGGTAATTTAGCCGCGATAAAATTACAGTTTAGTCAACTAGATAAATACCCGGAGAATAAAGACCTTATCTATAAGCAGTTGGATGACACCTATCAGCAAGTGAGAGATTTGTCACATAATTTGATACCTAAAAACATACAAAACAATGATTTTGTCCCATTAATAAAAACGTATTTAAAAAATATTTCCAAAGCAAGTGCAGTAGCGATAAATATCTCGATACATTCTGAATCTGGAGTGAATAATTTAGAAAAAAGAATACAGAATGAACTTTTTGCGATGCTGCAAGAATTGATTACAAATAGCCTTAAACACGCAAATGCTACTACAATTGATGTTCAATTTGATGTTGTGGGCCAACATCTATTTTTTGTATTTGAGGATAACGGTAAAGGTTTTGATATGGAGAGTATGAAAAAAGGGATTGGCCTTAGCAATATGAAAAATAGAATCGAGAATATTCAGGGGCATTTGGCCATAGATTCTCATCCCAAACGAGGTACTATCGTAAATATTGAAATAGAAAAAGTATAAGAAAGTGTATATATTAAATAGAAATAGGACAGATGAAATATAACCTCATGATTGCGGATGATCACAGTATGTTTTTAGATGGCTTGGTAAGTATTTTAAAAACAGAAAATGATTATAATATTGTATTGACAGCTAATACGGGTGTAGAGATTGTGAAATTTATCGAGATAAACAAAGCCTTGAAAATTGACTTGGTGATTACAGATATTACGATGCCAGAAATGGATGGAATAGCGCTCAATGCTTTTTTGAAAAAAACAAAGAAGGAGATAAAAACACTTGTAGTAAGTATGCATTCTTCTTCAGATATGATTGATGGTTTGATCGAAAATCAGGTGGATGGTTACATGCCTAAAAATGCAGGGAAAGAAGAGTTTTTGAAAGCTGTAAAAACGATCCTAGAGGGTGAGAAATATTTTTCAAAAGAAATTACAGACATTTATATGAAGAGTAAGTTTTTGAAAAAGGCAGAAAAAAGAATTCAGTTAACCAAAAGAGAGATTGAAGTAGTTACTTTAATAGCAGAGGAATTTACGACTGCTGAGATAGCAGATAAATTATTTTTGAGTAAACATACAATTGAGAGTTATAGAAAAAATTTAATCATAAAATTAGATGTGCGTAATTTGGCAGGTTTAACTAAATATGCCTTAAAAAAAGGCTATGTAGATTAAACATATGAATAATTTTTTAAGAGGGTAGAAATGATCACATTTCTACCCTCTTTTTTTTGTTCAAAAATGTAAAATTAAGAACTTCAATCCAAATGTACTTGTCATGAATTTTTGGAATTAATTTTAACTTCGAAGCGTAAGTCTTTTAGGACTCTTAGTATAAATAGTAACAAGGGGCTATATAAGCTATTTTCCATCTCTATAAGGATGACTAATTTTCTTTTTTTGTCATTAAAAAATAACACGATAGCTTCGCTCTCTTTTAGATTCAATTTTTATAAACAAAATAGATCTTTATTTCTAAGCAATCACTCGCGAGAGAGTTGCTATATGGTTGGAATGAGGGAGTAAAATCTAGTCACGGATAATTGTATGCTGACTTTCGGGATTGAAACAATTCGAAACGAACCTAAATAGGCCGAAATGAGTAGGTTTTGTTTTAAACTCCCTGTTTTCAGGGGGACTGTTTTCACTATTTAAAGGGTACTACAGCAGGGACAAGGTCTATATCTTTGTAATGGAAATAATGGGAGTTTCGATTGTAGAAACCGATTGTTGAAAGTATAAAATAACCAGGAAAAAAATAAATTATGTTTTACGGAATTTCGTTAATCTTATTAAGTGTAATTGCGGTGCCATCGTTGTTACTTGCAAAAAAACCAAATGCAAAAGAACTTTTAGAAAAAGTGGAACCATACCAAGGCTGGATTGGAATGTTTTTCTGTTTTAGTGGTGTTTGGGGGCTTATTACGTCTCTTTTAAACTTAGGATGGATTGCTTCTATGCCAATGTGGTGGGGAACTTTATTAGCAGGTAGTATTGTCCAAGCTGTATTAGGATTTATGTTAGGTTTTGGTTTGATAAATAAGTTTTTCTTATCTAAAAATGAAAAAGCAAAAGAAAAAGCAATGCTTTTACGTGAGAAATTAGCTCCAAAACAAGGGAAACTAGGTGTGGTAGGATTGTTTGTTGGGGCTTGGATGATAGTGGCTTCAATATTATTTTTATAACATAAAAAATAAGGATTTTACCATTTTAAATCTAGAATGTAACTTTAAACTATAAGAATGAAAAATCNTNTATATATATATCCTATTTTTTATAATGACGCCTCTTTTGGCGCAAGTTTCTCCCAATACCATTACAGTATTAGGAGAAGTAACACGAAAAGTTGAGATAAAGGAGTACAATGTAATTATTGGTTAAGTGAAATAAAATCAGGTAATTACCAAAATCTAGAAGAGGAATCAATAGATACAATCACCCAGAAATTCTGCCTGAAGTTAGAAGAGATAGGAATTGATTTTAAAAAGTTTAAAGAAAATACCCCCTACGAATTCTACTCTATTTCTGAGAAGAAAAAGAGCCTAGTGTATAATTATAGTTGTAGCTCCATTGAAAAAATAAGAGCACTTGTAAAAATTTCTTTGAATGGAGTAAATGTTGCTAGTGTGAATGTTAAAGCAAAGAGCCTGTCGGTTGATGAAACAGTAAATTTATCAAWCAAAGCCATTGAAAATGCACAGGTGTTGGCTTCTAAAATCGCGAAAATTCAAGGTAGAAAAATCGGAAAAATCACTCAGATTCTAAATGCTAATGGCAGTGCTCAGTCCATGAGTGCTTACGATCCTAAGGAGTCTCAAGTATATAGTGTGACGGTATCTTTTAAGGTTTTTTAATATGAAGGTTACGGCTGTCCTAAAAAAATTAATAAACAATTATAAATATTTTAATTATTAGATTATGAAAACAAAGATCATGTTATTTTTAAGCGTATTTACGTTGCTATTTACAGTAGCTTCAAATGCTCAAAAATTAAAAAAATTTGGGAGTTCTATAGAAAAGAAAATAGGACCAAAAACAATAAAAGTACCTTATACAGATATGACAACTTATTTAGGGTATGCTGCACCTGGAAATCAGGATGAGGTGAAGGATGGTAAAAAGTTCTATTACTTATACTTGTGGATACCAGCAGTAGCTCCAGAATTAGGAATTAGAATGATGTCTCCAGTAGGGAAAACAAAAGTTAAAAATGCAACAAAATCAAAGTCTTATGTAGCGAATGCATCCTCAAAGGATTATTTTGATACATACATTACTTTGGAAAGGTCTACGATTTTTAAAAAAGAAGATGTAAGTGTTGAAGGAGCAAAAAATGCTACATGGACAACCCTTGCTTCGAATGATGACAGTAGTGAAATGCCAAAACAACCAAGTGCTAGAAAATATAACTCTTTACTTAGGTACAAAAGTGAAGTAAGTAATCCTTTAAAAGCATTGACTGTAGGTTTGTATAGAATTGGGTTTACAACGTATAAAACGGGAGAAGTTAAAGGAACTTTTCTTGCGCAAGTAGCTGCTCCAATTAAGTTGCCTGGAGTTGTTTTAGCCAAAACAATTGCTGAATTGAAAAAAGAATTTTAGTTAATAATTTTATGTTTAGGGAATGGAAAAAGGTTATTGATGCAATTCAATAGCCTTTTTTCATGTGTTTAAAATTTTGTAATTGACTAAAAATATTTCAAAATTTGAGAACCCATGTAAGCATTCGTTACATTCGTTCTCACATGAATTTATTTTAATCATACCCTTAGTGGTATTTTTTGATTAAAAAAATTCATGTTCGTTTCATGTGTTTAAAATTTTGTAATTGAAAAAAATATTTCAAAATTTGAGAACCCATGTAAGCACTCGTTACACTCGTTCTCACATGAATTTATTTTAATCATACCCTTAGTGGTATTTTTTGATTAAAAAAATTCATGTTCGTTTTATTATTTAATAGTAGGTTTTATACTTATGTTGAATCACTATTCTATTCGTTCTTTTAGGAAATGATTATATTTGGAGAAAAACGTATCTTATTCCATTTTAATTTCTTTAATGAAAACCAAATTACATATATTCAAGACAGTAGCCCATTATGCTAGTTTTACAAAAGCCGCAGAGCGATTGTTTATATCTCAGCCAGCCGTTTCTAAAGCGATTCGGAATTTAGAGGAAGCCTATAAAAGTACTTTTTTTATACGCAAACGTAATTCCATAGAACTGACAGACGAAGGAAAAGTATTTTTGACCTATGTACACCGAATTCTAAGTGTGCATGCAGAAATTGACGATCATTTTTTAACTTCTAAAAATACCCAACCTTCAGAGATTAAATTTGGAGTCAGTACTACAGTGGCGAGTTATGTGATTCCAAAGGTTATTGCTAATTTTCGAACACAGTTTCCACAAACAAGTTTTGACATTAAAAGTGGAAATTCGGAAGCTATAGAAAATTTGATTCTCAGTCAAGAGCTAGATTTTGGTATTACAGAAGGAAAAAACACCAACCAGCAATTACAGTTTAGTCAGTTTGTGAAAGATGAGATAGTATTGGTAGCAAATACCAATAACAAACGTTTTAAAAACGACATAGTGGATAAAAAGATGTTGCAAAAATTGCCCTTTGTAATGCGAGAACTAGGCTCTGGAACACGAGACGTTATTCATTCTGTTCTTAAAACACATCAAATTCCTTCGCTTCAAACAGTGGTTACATTGAACAGTACAGAGGCTATTAAGCATTATTTGTATTATTCAGATAATTATGCTTTTATTTCGATACATGCAGTGGCCGAAGATTTATTAGCGAACAAACTTAAAATAATTGATGTGAAAGGGTTTACCATAGAGCGCTGGTTCTACTTTGTGTCACGAACAGGGTATCAGTCCGTTTTAATGGATCAATTCGAACGATTTGCTAAAAACAATTATAACTTTTAGTTATGTAGACCTTCTTTTTGTTTCTCTATATAGTTATGGGAATGTACTACTTTTGTCCTAACATAAAATTAGTAGGATGCGTCATTTTTTAATAAGAGTACTTTTTTTCGGAGCAGTTTTGGCTGCCTTTTTTGGTTTGTTCAATGGAGCAATGGCTTTATTGTTTGGAATTATTTTTTCTTTTTTTTATAAAGTACCTTTAAAAAAACACCTTCATAAAACGATTCAATTTTTGTTGAAAATAGCTGTTGTAGGATTGGGTTTTGGTATGAATTTAATGGAAACCATTTCAACTACAACAACTAATTTTGGACTGATATTTTTTTCTGTCTTAGGTTCTGTATGTTTAGGTTTGTTTCTTAGTAAACGTATGAAAATAGAAAAGAAATTAGGTTATTTACTTACGTCAGGAACAACTATTTGTGGAGGTAGTGCTATCGCTACTGTATCACCCGTTATTAAAGCCGACACTAAGGTAATTAGTATTGCTTTGGGAATTGTTTTTTTATTGAATGCTGTGGCATTGTTAGTCTTTCCCGCAATGGGACATTGGTTAGGTTTGAGTCAATATGATTTTGGACGCTGGTGTGCTATCGCTATTCACGATACTAGTTCTGTGGTTGGAGCTACATTGAGTTACGGAGAAGAATCTTTAAAAATAGCCACCACGGTAAAATTATCTAGAACTTTATGGATTATTCCGTTATCCTTGTTCTCTATGTTTGTATTTAAAACCAAAGTAAATTCAATAAGGCTTCCTTATTTTATCTTACTATTTATAGGAGCTATTTTTATTTCTGATTTTGAAATATTCACTATCGAAATAACAGATTTTATAGTGCTTGTCTCAAAAAGAATATTAGTTCTGACACTCTTTTTAGTAGGGGCAAGTATTTCTGTGGAAGACATTAAGAAAACAGGGACTAAACCCTTTGTTATGGCCGTAGTTTTATGGGTTTTTATAGCTGCTTTTTCCTTGGGGTATATTATGTTTTTTGGTTAAATAGAGTCTGTTTTATATTGATAATTGTGCTAATACGGAAAATGGATCTGCAAGATGTTTTTAGCTATTGCTGATTAAAACTTACATCATTCCCCCTTTTCATTTTAATTGTTGCGACTTTTCTGGGAATCAATTGCCGTAGTTTGATTTCTAACATAGTAGTAGGGGCTAACGTGTTTAGTGTGGGTGTTTATTATTGATTTTGTCTCTAGGTAATTAACTATTAGGTAAGTCTAAAAACAAGGAGTATTTTGAGTTTGGTTTTAAATCAGTATCTTTAACAGAGGCTGTTAACTATTTATTTAAGGGCACTTCTTGCGCTGCTATTTTGAAAAAGAAAAAGAGTGTACAATTGCAGATGTGTTAACAATTGCATTTTAAACGCAATGAATAGTTAATGTACTTTTTTTTGATATTTATCAAATTTTGAGATCATTTTATAATAAAAAACAAGGTCTTAAAAATAGAATATAGTTACGAAAATAAAACAATGACCACAGATCAAATCGCCATATTGCTAATCATTGCWYTAACTTTTGTCCTYTTTATATGGGGWMRATGGMGGTATGATATTGTATCTATTATAGCTTTAGGKGCCTTGTTTGTAGCAGATAAATTACTCGGAGGAGAGCAATCTGATTTAATTGTAGAAGGCAGTAATTTATTTATAGGTTTTKCACATCCTGCGGTTATWACAGTAGCGCTGGTGCTTATAATAAGTAGAGCRCTKCGTAATTCAGGAGTGGTGGATTTAATTGCGMGTCAAATAGCTCCTTATTCTAAGMACGARATTATGCACATTACAAGTTTRAGTGGTGTKGTWATGATTCTTTCTGCCATTATGAACAATGTGGGAGCGTTGGCATTAATGCTTCCGGTAGCACTTAAGAGTTCCGTAAAGAGGAAGAGGTCGCCKAGTATACTTTTAATGCCATTAGCATTTGCCAGTATTTTAGGAGGGATGATYACTATGATYGGAACKCCGCCTAATATTATCATWGCTACTTTTAGAGAAACCCAATTAATAGCTTTAAAAGCACGTGCGCTAGCAGATGTVAATTCTGTAGCTGCTAACTATTTCAAAACTCAAAATATTGATATTTCTCAATTGGATCCAGTACCCTTTGCAATGTTGGATTTTAGTCCGGTTGGTGGCGTTATTGCATTAGTAGGGGTGTTATTTGTTGCTTTAATTGGCTGGCGTTTAATTCCCAAAACCTCCTTAAAGAAGCCTGGAAAGAGTACACTGTTTTCCATTGATGAATATATTACAGAAGTGAGGATTCCGAAAGAATGTAAGTTTATCAGCATGCGTGTTAGTGCAATAGAAGATTTYACCAAGGATAGATTGACCATTTTCGGACATATATTAGAGGATGAATCTATTGTTTTACCAAACAATGAACATAAAATTAAGAAAGGGGATCGATTTCTGGTGAAGGCAGATCCTGTAGAACTTAGATTGATGATGAATGAGTACGGTTTGCGACTTACAAAAATAATGCGGGAACGCATCAATCAGCTAAAAGWTAAACAGAGTACTTTTTTTAGAGAAGTCTTGGTAACTCAACAGTCTTTGTTAGAAGGACAAAACAGAGATTTTTTACGTAAGAGAACTTCAAATTCAGTGATCTTAATGGCGCTTGCACGTAAAGGTCAGCCCATTCGGAAACGCCTAGGGAAAATTGTTTTTCATGTAGGAGATGTCTTGTTGTTGCAAGGGAATATCGATCATTTAGATGATACTATCAGTTCTCTTGAGCTCATTCCCCTGGCAGAACGAAATGTTAAGGTAGGTGTTTTTTCTAAAGTGAGTACGGCATTATTAATCTTTGGAACGGCAATTGTTTTAAGTATGTTTGGTGTACTGCCCATAACAGTATCTTTTGCAGGTGCTATACTCATGTATATTTTTACCGGTATTTTACCAATTAGTGAATTATACAAGCAAATAGATTGGCCTATTATTGTGCTATTAGGTGCTATGATCCCTGTTAGTAATGCGCTACAATCAACGGGAACTACAGGCTTAATTGCTGAGGTAATGCTTGCCRTAACTCAAGATTTTCCGGTTTGGTTTATTCTGGGGTTAATTATGATTTTTACAATGACCCTTTCGGATGTTATCAATAATGCAGCTACCGCGCTAATTATGGCGCCAATTGCTGTTGAGATTGCGGTGTCCTTGGGCTTGAGTATAGATCCTTTTTTGATGAGTGTGGCCGTAGGTGCTTCTTGTGCTTTTTTGACCCCTATTGGACACCAATGTAATGCCTTGGTGCTGGGACCAGGAGCCTATAAATTTACAGATTATTGGAGAATGGGACTSCCTTTRGAAATTCTTATCGTGCTACTTGGAACTCCTTTGATTTTGTATTTTTGGCCAGTTTAAAAAAGTTTCTATGCCATAAASTATGATCCCCGCTTTTCTTGAGATAATTTCTGTTGTAATCAAGATAAACAAATAATAACAAAAACAGCATTTTTGTTAAATATCGACAGAAAACAATCCGTTTATTTGCAGGATCAAATATTTATTGTATCATTGTGCAGATGAAAAACACAAATACATATAGTTTTACAAACATTCGCCGCTGTCGCCTTGAGAGCCGCCGCCCCTTGCGCTAATCTTTTTTAGGGAGTTCAACTATTTTTTTTCATTTTTATCAGTATCATTTTGCAACATTTTTTTAACATTCAAGCTTTTTATATCCTAACATTTGTTAGTGTATCTGCTATGGTTGCAACTATTATTTTACGACGCTTTCGCCGTCGCCCCGTTGGGCGCTATATTCTTTAGAAAGTGGTGAGTCCGCTTTCGTACTTCAAAAAAAACATACAGTAATTAATACCAAAAAGCATCAAAAAGGATTGTTCATCAATCGCTTTGTATGCTAAAGGAAAACACACAAGAACGCAATGGAAATTGTAGTTACGAACAGTTCACATATAAAATTTGCAGCTATTATCTGTGAAACTATCGCTATTTCAGCTCAAGATAGGGGGACAGGAATTGCGAAGAGAACACCTGCTTATATCCTTCAGAAAATTGAATTAGGCAATGCTGTTATTGCCTTAGAAAAAGGGGAGTTCGCAGGGTTTTGTTATATCGAGACTTGGAATAATAAGGAATTTGTAGTGAATTCTGGATTGATTGTACATCCTGATTTTAGAAAAAGAGGATTGGCAAAAAAGATTAAGAAAAAGATTTTGGATTATTCCATCGAAAAGTATCCAACCGCAAAAATATTTGGAATTACCACAGGATTGGCAGTGTTGAAAATAAATTATGAATTGGGATATCAGCCAGTTACGTTTTCTGAACTTACTTCTGACCAAGCTTTTTGGGATGGGTGTAAAACCTGTGTAAATTTTGATGTATTACAAAGAACCAAACAAAAAATGTGTTTGTGTACAGGAATGCTGTACGATCCAAAACACGAAAAAAACATCAAAGAGCATCCCTATAATTCTAAGGTACTCAATAGACTCAAAAAAATAAAACAGGCCTTGTTTTTGAAAAAGAAAAAGAAATAGGGGTATTAAAAAGACAACATTGGTAAGTGAAAGCTTACATAAAAAAATATTTAAGATGAAAAAAGTAGTATTAGCATATAGTGGAGGATTGGATACATCGTATTGTGTAAAGTATTTATCCAAAGAGAAAAAATTAGAGATTCACAGTGTATTAATCAATACCGGTGGTTTTTCTGAAGCGGAATTGGAAGTAATAGAAACCAAAGCCTATCAGATGGGGGTAACTTCTCATAAAAGTGTAAACATATTGGAGGACTTTTACCAAAAAGCGATCAAATTCATGATTTATGGAAATGTATTAAAGAACAATACATATCCGCTTTCTGTTAGTGCTGAAAGGGTTTTTCAGGCCATAGAGGTAGTGAATTATGCCAAGAGTATTGGTGCAGATTATATAGCACATGGTAGTACTGGGGCAGGGAATGATCAGGTGAGATTTGATATGATTTTTCAAACTGTAGCACCTGAGATTGAAATTATTACTCCTATTAGAGATTTAAAATTAACGAGACAGGAAGAGATCGATTATTTAAAAGAAAACGGTATTGAGGCGTCTTGGGAAAAATCTAAATACTCTATTAATAAAGGGATTTGGGGAACAAGTGTTGGAGGGATAGAAACCTTGACTTCACATCAGAATTTACCATCAGAAGCATACCCTAGTCAATTACAAAAACAAGAGCCCATGAAAATAACTTTGCATTTTAAAAAGGGTGAATTGGTAGGCTTGAATGGGAAGTTACACAGCCCTGTAGATGCTATTATGAAATTGGAAGAATTGGCCTCGGCTTATGCCATTGGTAGAGATATACACGTTGGAGATACAATTATTGGAATTAAAGGAAGAGTAGGGTTTGAAGCGGCTGCTGCCATGGTGACAATAAAAGCACATCATATGTTAGAGAAACATGTCTTGTCTAAATGGCAACAATATTGGAAAGAGCAATTGGGGAATTGGTACGGAATGTTAATGCACGAAGGACAATATTTAGATCCAGTAATGAGAAATATTGAATCGTTTTTAACGGATTCTCAGAAAACAGTATCGGGAAAAGTTTTTGTCACCTTAATGCCTTATCACTTTGTGATTGACGGTATAGATTCCAAACATGATTTAATGAAATCTGAATTTGGGGAATATGGAGAAATGAATAAAGCTTGGACGGCAGATGATGCCAAGGGTTTTATAAAAATATTGAGTACACAAAATAAAATTTATCACAACGTTAATTCGTAATTATGATACAAGCAGGTATAATTGGAGGCGCCGGATATACGGCAGGAGAACTTATTAGATTGTTGATACATCACAACAATGTCAACATTGATTTTGTGTATAGCACATCCAATGCAGGCAATAAAATTTATGACGTTCACCAAGATTTATTAGGAGAAATTGAACTCTCTTTTACAAATGCCGTGAATTTGAATGTAGATGTAGTTTTCCTGTGTTTAGGGCATGGRAATTCTACAGTGTTTTTAAACAAGCATAACTTTGCCAGCACAACAAAAATTATTGATCTATCMAATGATTTCAGRTTATTGAAAGATCAAAAGTTGGGGGATAGGGAATTTGTTTATGGCTTACCAGAATTRCAAGAAGAGCAAATAAAGAATGCCTTAAATATTGCAAAYCCSGGATGTTTTGCTACTGCAATACAGTTAGGACTGTTGCCCTTGGCAAAAGCWCAAAAGTTAAATTCAACAATACATGTAAATGCAACTACAGGATCTACAGGGGCAGGTGTTTCACCTGGATCTACCACGCATTTTAGTTGGAGATCTGCTAATTTTTCCGTGTACAAAGCATTTACTCATCAGCATCTAGATGAGATTTCGGAAAGCCTACAATACCTACAAAATAAAGAGTTTGAACAAAAAAAYAAAACGGAAGACATATTATTTATTCCAAATCGCGGAAATTTTTCTAGGGGAATTTTTGCCAGTATTTATTTAGAAAGTAGTTTGACWGAAACRGAGGCTTATGAGTTGTTTACTGAGTTTTATAAAGAGGCGSTATTTACACATGTAAGTAAAAATCCATTGCAYCTGAAGCAAGTGGTAAATACGAACAATTGTTTCATTCATGTAGAAAAACACGGAAAGCAATTGTTTATTACTACAGTAATAGATAATTTATTAAAAGGGGCATCTGGTCAGGCGGTGCAAAATATGAATCTGATGTTTGGAGGCTATCAAAAAGAAGGTCTTCAATTAAAAGCAGCATCATTTTAAATCAAATAGCATGAAAATAGGAATTATCGGAGTAGGGAATTTGGGTTACTCTATAGCATTGGGAATTTTAAGCCAAGACGACATTCGTTTTATGTCCTTGTACTTATCTAAACGACATGTAAAATCATTGCATTCTTGGTCTGAATTACCTAGGGTAACTGTAACGTCAGACAATGTGGAGTTGGTTAAAAAATCGGACATTATTATTGTAGCGGTTCAACCTGCTCAATTAGAAGGAGTTTTGGAAGAGATTAAACCTTATTTAAAACCGAAAAAACACACAATAATTTCGGTGGTTACGGGACGTAAAATTGCTCAAATAGCTACTATTTTAGGTGAGGATATCGCAATTATTAGGAGCATGCCAAATACGGCAATTTCTGTAGGGCAATCTATGACCTGTTTGAGTGCGAATGATAATGGRAAAAAGAACATAGATTGTGCTAAAACTATTTTCGGTGCTTTGGGAACAACCATGTGTGTAGAAGAAGAGTTAATGCAGGCTGCTACTGTTATATGTGCCAGTGGAATTGCTTTTTGGATGCGTTTGATACGTGCGACCACACAAGGGGCTGTTCAGTTGGGGTTTGATGCGGCGGAAGCACAAGAGTTATCGGTCCAAACTTGTTTGGGGGCCGCTAGTTTGTTGCATAAATCAGAAAGTCATCCAGAACAGGAAATAGATAAAGTAACCACACCTAGAGGTTGTACAATCTCTGGTTTGAACGAAATGGAACATGAAGGAATGAGTAGTGCATTGATCAAAGGGTTGGTGGCTTCTTTTAATAAAATTAATCAGATTTAATATGAATTTATTTGAAGTATACCCATTGTATGATGTCACTCCTGTAAAAGCAAAAGGGAGTAGTGTTTGGGATGATAAGAATCAGGAATATTTAGATTTATACGGAGGTCATGGAGTGATTTCTGTAGGACATTCACATCCTAAATATATAGAGAAAATAACAAGTCAGCTTCATAATATTGGATTTTATTCCAATGCAGTTCAAAACCCATTACAGCAACAATTGGCAAAGAAACTAGGAGAAGTTTCCAATTGTGAGGATTATAATTTGTTTTTGTGTAATTCTGGTGCCGAAGCAAATGAGAATGCCTTAAAAGTAGCCTCGTTTGTGACGGGTAAAAGTAAGGTGATTGCTTTTGAAAACTCCTTTCACGGCCGTACTTCTGCGAGTGTTTCTGTAACTGATAATAAAAAGATTCAAGCAGAAATAAATAAGTTCAACCCCGTAACAATTTTACCTCTAAACGATTTATTCTTGGTGGAAAAATCCTTGGAAAAAGGAGATGTCTGTTCGGTGATTATTGAAGGTATTCAAGGTGTGGGAGGATTGGATGAAGGAAGTACCGAGTTTTTTAAGGGATTGGAAAAGTTATGCTGGAAATACGAAGCTTTATTAATTTTAGATGAAATTCAGTCTGGCTATGGACGTAGTGGTGCTTTTTTTGCTTTTCAACACCATCAGATAAAACCAGATATGATTACTGTAGCAAAAGGAATGGGGAATGGCTATCCAATGGCAGGGGTATTGATTCATGAATCTATAAAGGCGTCTTTTGGGATGTTGGGTACAACATTTGGAGGGAATCATTTGGCCTGTGTTGCAGGGTTAGCGGTATTGGAAATTATAGAAGAAGAAGGGTTAATAGCCAATGTGAAAGAGGTTTCTGAATATTTTATAGCTCAAGCAAAAACTATAGGTGCAGTAAAAAACATCAAAGGAAAAGGGCTGATGATAGGGCTTGAATTTGAGGATGAGGTAGGTGATTTGCGTAAAAAATTAATCTATGAGGAGCATATATTTACTGGGGGTGCCATGAATAAAAATTTACTGAGAATTTTACCTCCTTTAAATATTAGTACCAAAGAAATAGATGTGTTTATAACAGCTTTAAAAAAAATACTATGAGTACTACACAAATGCTAACAATCARCCARCGCAACAATGTATTGYTRYGTATGGCAACTTTAATCACAGATAGAAAAGAAGAATTGTTACATGCAAATACGTTGGATATCTCCAATTATAAAGGAGACGATCTAGCAGTATTTGATCGTTTAAAAGTAGATGATTCAAAGGTGAATGAAATGGTGAAATCGCTTCAGCAATTGGCAGATGATTCGGATCCATTAGGGAGACAATTATATAATTTTAAACATGAGAATGGATTAAAAATCATCAATAAAACGGCTCCTTTTGGGACTGTATTAATTATTTATGAATCTCGACCAGATGTAACAGTGGAAGCAGCTGCAATTGCTTTTAAATCTGGGAATAAGATTGTCTTAAAAGGAGGTAAAGAAGCCATTCAATCTAATTTGAAATTGGTAGAGTTATGGCATAAAGCATTGGAACAATGTGGTATTACTACTGATTGGGTGGAGTATTTAAAACTGACAAGGGCCGAAACTCAAGCGTTTTTAGAAAGCCCAACTCAAAAAATTGATTTGATTATTCCTAGAGGCGGAGAGAAATTGATCGCTTTTGTAAAGAAAAATGCCACCTGTCCTGTGATTGTAAGCGGGAGAGGAAATAATTTTGTTTTTGTAGATGTGGAGGCCGATGTGGAAATTGCCTTTCAGATTATTATCAATGCAAAAACAGCCAAGATATCGGCATGTAATGCGGTGGATAAGGTATTGATTCATGAAAATATGCCAAATAAAGAAGCGTTTTTAAAGGWTTTAATTCAAAAATTAAAAGAATTTAATGTAAGCATTTWTGGAGATGAAAAAAYGARTTRCTTGGAGGATGTGATTGAAATAGATAATGAACAGATATGGTACGAGGAGTTTTTAGATTATAAGATTGTAATTGGTCAGGTGGMGACAAACTCAGAGGCGATACNAAAAAATCAACACTTATGGAGGAGGGCATTCAGCGGTGATAATTACTAGAAATGAAGATGCAGCCGAAGAATTCATGATGGCCGTGGATACGGCTGCTGTTTATCATAATGCTTCTACTCGGTTTACAGATGGAGGGCAGTTTGGTCTTGGTGGTGAATTGGCTATAAGTACGGATAAATTACACCATCGTGGTCCTATGGGATTGCAACACTTAGTTACTAATAAATGGTATGTTTTTGGAAATGGGCAAACAAGATAAAAAGAGAATTCTATTAAAAATAGGAACCAATGTATTGACTAAAGAGTCTGACTATATTTCCAGAGGGAAAATAGAGGACATCGCACGTCAAATAAAATCATTGAATGATACATATGAATTTATTATTGTTAGTTCTGGAGCTATTGCGGCGGCAAAACAATTTGTTCAGTTAGAAAGTAATGGGGAAGAGATTAAAGTGAAACAAGCTTTGGCATCCATTGGACARCCACATTTAATGCGTATTTTTCAAGAGAATTTTAGAGAATTGGGCTTGTTAACGTCTCAATGTTTGTTGTCTTACTCTGATTTTGAAAAAGAACAATCACGTGCCAATATTGTAAATACCATTAATGTTTTAGTGGCTAATAATTACATTCCTATCATCAACGAAAATGATACGGTGGCTACAGACGAGATTAAATTTGGAGATAATGATAAATTGGCAGCCTTGACTGCCGTATTGTTAAAGGTTGATTTGTTAGTAATTGGAACAAATACTGATGGGGTGTATACAAAAAGGTCTATCTTGAATGGACATTCTGAAACCGTAAAGGAGACGAATGATATTTTGGCTATAGAAAAAGAAATTTCGTCAGAACAATCTAATCAAGGGACTGGTGGTATGCAGTCAAAAATAAAGGCTGCTCAGATAGCTCAAGAAGCGGGTATTGAAACCTGGATAGTGAATGGATTAAATGATCGGTTTTTAATCAAAGCCATGGAAGAGGCTTCGGTTTTTACAAAAATTACAACTAATTAGTATGAAACATTATAGAAGCATTTATGATTTAGAAAATTTGCAACAAACGGTACAGGATGCCATTGCATTGAAGAAAGATAAACTCAAATATAAAACCTTGGGAGTAGGTAAAACCATTTGCTTGCTGTTTTTTAACAATAGTTTGAGAACGAGGTTGAGTACGCAAAAAGCAGCGCAAAATTTAGGAATGGAAGTCATTGTAATGAACTTTGGTTCGGAAGGTTGGGCCTTGGAGTATGAAGACGGAACGGTGATGGATCAAGGGAAATCAGAGCATGTAAAAGAGGCAGCTCAAGTGGTATCTCAATATGCAGATATTATTGGGATTCGTGCTTTTGCTGGCTTGAAAAACAAGAAAGCTGATGCTTCAGAATTGGTCTTGAATAGTTTTGTGAAGTATGCATCTGTTCCTATTATTAATATGGAAAGTTCGGTAGGTCATCCATTACAAGCKCTGACAGATGCTATTACCATTGAGGAACACAAAGTAGCAGGAAGGAAACCAAAAGTAGTACTCTCTTGGGCGCCACACCCTAAAGCATTGCCGCACGCAGTGGCAAATTCTTTTATTAATATGATGCAGTTACAGGAGGCGGATTTTATAATTACTCATCCTAAGGGTTATGAATTGAATACCGAAATCACAAAAAATGTACCTATAGAATACAATCAAGAAAAAGCATTTGAAAATGCAGATTTTGTGTATGTAAAAAATTGGAGTTCCTATGAAGATTATGGTCAGATTAAATGCGAGGACCCCAATTGGACGATTACAGGAGCAAAAATGAAATTGACCAATAACGGAAAATTCATGCATTGTTTACCAGTTCGTAGAAATGTTGTGGTGGCAGATGAAGTGATTGATTCTGAAAATTCGTTGGTGATAAAACAAGCAGCAAATAGAGAGTTTGCAGCGCAAATTGTACTAAAAAAAATAGTRGAAAATGACTAAACTAACCATCGTAAAAATAGGAGGAAATGTTATTGAAAACGAAAAAGATTTAAGACAGTTTCTCGTTCAGTTTTCAAAAATACAAGGTGATAAAATTTTGGTACATGGAGGTGGTAAATCTGCGACTTCATTTGCAAAAAAATTAGGTTTGAGTCCGAAATTAGTAGACGGGAGAAGGATAACGGATAAGCCGAATTTAGACATTGCAATAATGACATACGCTGGTTTGTTAAACAAAAACATAGTGGCAGGATTACAGCAAAATAGTTGTAATGCCATTGGATTAACAGGGGCAGATGCGAATACTATTGAATCGGAAAAGCGCCCCGTAAAAACCATAGACTATGGTTTTGTAGGTGATGTGAAAAAAGTAAATTCTAACAATATTAACGCCTTAATTTCTGCTGGTTTTACACCTGTTTTCTGTGCTTTAACACACAACGGTTCAGGGCAATTACTCAATACCAATGCAGATACTATAGCTAGTGAAATTGCAATTGCTATGAGTAGTGACTACGAAGTGGAATTGATGTATTGTTTCGAATTACAAGGGGTGTTAACGGATATTAATGATTTGAATTCAGTCATCAATCAGTTAAACGCCAAAAGCTATTCAGAATTTGTGGAGCAAGGAGTGATTTCGGATGGAATGCTGCCTAAATTAGAAAACTGCTTTAATGCATTAAATAAAGGAGTGTCCAATATTAAGATAGGGAATACAAACATGATATCTTCGGATTCAGTACGATGTACTAATATTAAATTATAAGATGAAAGTATTAAAAAATGAAGCAATTGAATTGCTTAAAGAACTTATAAAAACACAATCTTTCTCAGGAGAGGAGCAAGAAACAGCCCAGCTAATAATGCAGTGGTTTACTCAACAGAACATTCCTTTTGAGACTTCAAGGTATAATGTATGGGCAGTAAATAAACATTATGATGCCAGTAAGCCTACTATTTTGTTGAACTCACATCACGATACGGTAAGACCTAATAAAGGGTATACCAATAACCCGTTGGATGCTTTTGTGGAAGAAGGAAAATTATTTGGTTTGGGAAGTAATGATGCTGGTGGTTGTCTGGTTTCTTTATTAGCTGCTTTTACCCATTTTTATAAACAAGAGAATTTAGTTTATAATTTGGTGATAGTGGCATCGGCAGAAGAGGAAAATTCAGGGCCAAATGGATTGAATTCTATGTTGTCTATAATCCCAAAAATAGATGTGGCCATTGTTGGAGAGCCTACACAAATGGAAATGGCAGTGTCTGAAAAAGGGTTGTTGGTGATTGATGGAAAATCTATAGGAGAACCTGGTCATGCGGCTCATGGTTTAGGTGTGAATTCTATTTATCAGGCCATGAAAGATATTGAATGGATTCAATCTTATAAATTTCCGAAAACATCAAAATCTCTTGGAGAGGTTAGAATGACGGTAACTCAAATAAATGCAGGACGACAGCACAATGTAATTCCAGCAGAATGTGATTTTGTGGTTGATGTTCGTGTGACTGATGCCTATTCAAACCAAGAAGTATTAACTATTATTCAGGAGCATACAGTATGTGATTTACAAGCGAGATCCTTGCGATTAAATTCTTCGTCGATTCCACAAGATCATAAAATAGTGCAAGCTGGTATTGCTATGGGACGTAAAACCTATGGTTCGGCAACGTTGTCTGATCAGGCAGTTTTGAGTTGTCCGTCGGTAAAAATGGGCCCAGGGGACACGCATAGATCACATTCAGCTGATGAGTTTATTTACCTCAAGGAGATTGAAGAAGGAATTGAAATTTATGTAGCACTATTGACCAAGGTGATGATTAAATAAATAAATATCACGGTCTGAGTATTGTAGAAGGGTTCTTTGTTAAAAAACAACAGGCAAAATTAGTCCGTATATTGGAGGTGAGTAGTACAGTTAAAAATAAATAAAACAGATAAGAAATGAAACTTTGGGATAAAGGATTTTCGACAGATAAAAAAATAGATATTTTTACCGTAGGTAATGATAGAGAATTGGATTTAGAATTGGCAAAATACGATGTGCTGGGGAATATTGCCCATGCGAAAATGCTGTCAAGTATTGGTGTTTTGACTGGTGCTGAATGTGATGCCTTGGTGAAAGAATTAAAAGCAATTGGAGAGACAGTAAATGACGGTAGCTTTACTATTGAGGATACTTTTGAAGATGTACATTCAAAAATAGAGTATTTGTTAACTAAGAAACTAGGCGATGCTGGAAAGAAAATTCACACTGCACGTTCTAGAAACGATCAAGTTTTAGTGGATGTACAATTGTATTCAAAAGATAAGTTACAAGAAATAAAAACCGATGTAAAAGCCTTGTTTGATCTGTTAATGTCGTTAGCGGATACATATAAAGATGTCTTATTACCAGGATATACGCATTTACAAATAGCCATGCCATCCTCTTTTGGAATGTGGTTTTCTGCCTATGCGGAGAGCTTGATAGACGATATGTATTTTATAAATGCAGCCATTAAAGTAGCGGATCAAAATCCCTTAGGCTCAGCTGCTGGTTATGGAAGTTCTTTTGCGATTAATAGAACCATGACTACTGAGTTATTAGGTTTCGAGACTTTAAAATACAATTCGGTAGCCGCTCAAATGGGACGTGGGAAGTTAGAGAAATCTATTTCATTTGCAATTAGTAGTGTGGCGGCAACCTTGTCTAAAATGAGTATGGATATCTGTTTGTACATGAGTCAGAATTTTAGTTTTATTGCTTTTCCAGACGAATTAACCACAGGCTCGAGCATTATGCCCCATAAAAAAAATCCAGATGTTTTTGAATTAATCAGAGGAAAATGCAATAAGTTGCAGGCCATGCCTTATGAAATGACATTGATTTCTAATAATTTACCAAGTGGCTATCACAGGGATTTACAATTGCTAAAAGAGAGTTTGATTCCAAATTTTTCTACCCTTAAATCCTGTTTGGAAATGCTGCATTATTCCTTAGAAAATGTACAAGTAAATAAGACTATTTTGGAAGATGATAAATACACTTATTTATTTAGTGTGGAAGCTGTGAATAAATTAGTGCAACAGGGGGTGCCATTTAGAGATGCTTATAAAATTGTAGGGAAGGATATTCAAGAAGGTAATTTTAATCCAGAAAAAGAAGTAAATCATACGCACGAAGGAAGTATTGGTAATTTGTGTTTAGATGAGATAAATGCGAAAATGGAAGGCGCTTTAAAGTTTTAATATTTGTACTAAGTAATACATTACTTCAGTCGTTTCTTTGTCGTATTGCAGGTCAATACGAGGAGGAACGACGTGGTAATCTCCATATATGAAACAAAAAATAAATAGATTATTTCTTCTCGCAAGCCTTCCAAACAACATCATTCGGACAAGGAGCAGTTACAGAAATAGGTTCCTTTTTTACAGGATGTATGAATTGGATATGCCTTGCGTGTAAGCTAATACTTGCGTCCTTATTGCTTCTTGCAAATCCGTATTTTAAATCACCTTTTATAGGACTTCCTATTTTTGAAAGTTGACATCTAATTTGATGATGCCTTCCTGTCTCTAGGTCAACCTCTAATAAATGAAATGTATTGAGGGATTTCAAGACATTGTAATGCAAAACAGCATGTTTACTCTCTTTTATTTCAGAAGTATGAGCAGTTGATTTATTGTTTTTCGGGTTCTTTTTTAAAAAATGAACCAATGTGTCTTTTTGTTGAGGTGGCAGTTGTTTTACCAATGCCCAATAGGTTTTTTTTATCTGATGCTCTCGCAGCATTTTGTTCAACCTTTCCAAAGCTTTTGAGGTACGTGCAAAAATAATAACCCCTGTAGTAGGGCGATCCAAACGATGTGCGACGCCTAAAAAAACATCGCCTGGTTTGTTGTATTTTTTCTTGATATATTGTTTTACAATATCACTTAGTGGAGTGTCTCCAGTTTTATCGCCTTGGACAATATCACCTGCTTTTTTATTGACAATTACCAAGTGATTGTCTTCATATAAAACCTCAAGAGTATCTACTGTAGATGCCATTTTAAAGCTTGCTTAAATCGTCATTAATTTGGTCGATATAATCTAATATTTCCTTTTTTCCTTCGGATGTACTTGCGGAACTAACAAACCGTTTAGGCATTTCCGCCCAGGCTCCTTGGGTCATTTGACGTTCATAAAAAGCAATATTTTTATTCAATTCAGAAAGTTTCACCTTGTCTGTTTTTGTAAAAACAATAGCAAAAGGAATACCGTTTTCACCTAAGTATTCCATAAATTCCAAATCAATTTTTTGAGGTTTGTGTCTACAATCTATCAGTACAAAAGTACAGGCTAGTTGTTGGCGTTGCTCAAAATAATCCTTGATAAATCCCTGAAATCCTGATCGTAATTTCTTAGAAACTCTCGCGTATCCATAACCTGGTAAATCTACCAAAAACCATTCGTCGTTAATCTTAAAATGATTAATTAACTGTGTCTTTCCTGGTGTTCCAGAGGTTTTAGCTAATTTACTATGGTCGGTAATCATATTAATTAGCGACGATTTTCCAACGTTAGATCTACCTATAAATGCATATTCTGGAATAGCATCTTTAGGACATTTGTTAACGTCAGTATTGCTAATAATAAACTTAGCTGCTTTAATTTTCATCTTAAATACTATATTCTTTAAACCAATTTTCTAGTAAGCCATTAAACTCTTCAGCATGTTCCATCATTGGAGTATGTCCACATTTTTCTATCCAAAAGAGACTGGAGTTTGGCAATAATTTGTCGAAATCAAATGCTACTTCTGGAGGAGTTACGATATCGTTTTTTCCCCAAATTAAACAAGTTCTAGTTTCGATATTTGGTAAATCTTTCGACATATTATGTCTGATGGCACTCTTAGCAATGGCTAAAATTTTAATCGCTTTTCTGCGGTCGTTTACCATTTCATATACTTCGTCTACGAGTTCTTTAGTGGCTACTGTTGGGTCGTAAAAAACGTTAGACGTTTTCTCTTTAATGTATTCGTAATCACCTCTTTTAGGGTAAGAATCTCCCATGGAGTTTTCATAGAGTCCTGAGCTTCCTGCAAGGACCATAGCTTTGATCATTTCGGGGTGGTTATTCGCGAAATATAATGCAACATGACCTCCGAGTGAGTTTCCTAATAAAACTACATCGTCCAGCTTTTTAAATTCAATAAATTCTTTAACAAACTTAGATAGATTCTTAACGTTTGTTTTTAACAAAGGAAGTTCAAATATTGGTAGTTCAGGTATGAGGACTTTATAACCTATTTTTGAAAAATGATTTAACACACCTTCAAAGTTACTAAGTGCGCCCATAAGTCCGTGTAAAACAATTATAGGTTGCCCTTCGCCTTTTTCTAAATAGCTAAATTTATCTTCTTTGATTAGTTGTTGGGTCATTTATAGTTGGTTTTTAACTACGCAAAGGTAGCCAATTTATGCCAAAATACGATTTTTTTGCTCATAGTATTAATGAAGCGTTAAAATTACTTTTAACTCCTTGTTCTTCAATTTTATATCTGTAAAGGGCGAATAGTGTTAAAAGTTATCAACAATGTGGGAATTTGTGGGGGATTATGGGATTTTTTTTCTATTTTTGAATTCAAACTATAGATTCGGGATGGTTAATTTAATCGAGACATATGAGTGTAAAGCGGATGCCAAAGGGCGTGTTGCGATGCCTATGGCGTTTCGAAAGCAACTTACTGAGGTGTTGGAAGATGGCTTTGTGTTGAAACGATCGGTCTTTGAGTCTTGTTTAGATTTGTATCCGAAAAAGGAGTGGGATGTGATGATGCAGAAAGTAGGAAAACTGAACAGGTTTAATCGCAAAGTTGACAAGTTTGTGCGTCAATTGACGGCAGGAATAAAAAAAGTAGAGCTTGATTCAGCAGCTCGATTTTTAATTCCAAAGGACTTATTGGTATTTTCTGGAATTTCCAAGAATATTGTATTGATTGGTCAGGGAGAAAAAATTGAAGTTTGGGATAAAGACAAGTATGAGGCGTTTATTAATGATGACGAAGACTTTGGTGATTTAGCTGAAGAAGTTATGGGGAATTTAAATTTTGATGAAGATGTATCATAATCCAGTATTATTGAAAGAGAGTGTAGACGGGTTGAATATTAATCCGGATGGAGTGTATGTAGATGTGACTTTTGGAGGTGGGGGACATTCTCGCGAAATATTAAGTCGCTTGGGAGCGAATGGGCGTTTGTTCGCTTTTGATCAGGATCCAGATGCTGTAGCGAACAAATTGGATGATGACCGTTTTGTACTAATAGAAGAGAATTTTAAAAATATAAAGCGTTTTTTACGTTTTTATGGAGTGCGAGAAGTAGATGGTGTGTTGGCGGATTTAGGAGTCTCATCTCACCAGTTTGATGCTTCTGAACGTGGGTTTTCTACGCGTTTTGATGGAGATTTGGATATGCGAATGAATCAACAAAGTGATTTGTCGGCATTCAAAGTAATCAATTCTTACGCAGAGGAAGATTTGGCGAATATTCTGTTTCAATATGGTGAACTTCGTAATTCAAGGGCAATCGCTAAAAAGTTGGCTGAAGAACGTTCTGCAGCTCCTATAAAAACAAGTTTTCAATTAAAAGCGGCTTTAAAGCAGTTTTTACCAGCAAGTAAAGAACATAAGATTTTAGCACAGATATATCAAGCGATTCGAATAGAAGTGAATCAGGAATTAGAGGTGTTAAAAGATTTTTTAACTCAAATCCCCGAGATGCTTACTGATACAGGAAGGTTGAGTGTTATCTCATATCATTCGTTAGAAGACCGCTTGGTGAAACGATTTATCCAGCATGGTAAATTTGATGGCTTACCAGAGAAAGACTTTTTTGGAAATGTGGAAGTACCTCTTAAAAAGGTAGGGAAATTGATAATTCCTACAAAAATTGAAATTGCAGAAAACAATAGGGCACGTAGTGCAAAATTAAGAATAGCAACAAAAAGTTTATAACATTGATCAAGAATTGGTTTTTTAATGTGTTAAAAGGTAGCTTTTTAACAGAAGAAGATGGTATGCGAAATTGGCGTGTAATCTTTTTTGTAGTGTTGTTGATTTTAATAATGATTTCTAGTTCTCATCGCTCCGATGCGAAAGTGATGGAGATAGCTAAGTTAAATAAAGAAATTAAAGAATTACAAGCACATTTTGTGGATACTCGAACTATTTCTATGCAGTTAAAATTAGAGTCTGGTATCCGAAGAAGAGTTGATACTTTAGGGTTGGGGCCAAGTGTGGTACCTCCTACACTTATAAGAGTCATAAATAAAAAGAAGAAATAAATTGGCAGTAGAAAAAAAAGATATCGTAAATAAGTTAATCATCGTTTCTATAGGGATGGTACTTTTTTTGCTGCTTATTATTTATAAAATGATGACGATTCAGTTTAAAGAAGGGGATAAATACCGCAGGCTTTCTGAAGAGATCAATGTAAAAAGAGATACAGTACGAGCAAATAGGGGGAATGTATTTGCCGCAGATGGTAGTTTGTTGGCTACGTCTATGTCTAAATTTGAAATCAGAATGGATTTAGTATCTGTGAAGTTGGAGAAATTTGAAGAACATGTAGCTGGATTGGCAAAAGAATTATCGAGCATGCTAGGGAATACTCCTCGAGCCTGGGAGAAAAAGTTACGAAAAGCACGTGCGGCTAAGAACCGCTATTTGTTTATCACCAGAAATATAGGGTATAATGACTATATGAAAATGAGAAAGTTTCCAATTTTCAATTTAGGAGTGTATAAAGGTGGTTTTATTGCGGTACAGACCAGTGTTCGAGCAAGGCCTTTGGGCAAGATAGCAGAGCGTTTTATTGGCTATGATGATTATAGAGGAGCTCCAGGAATTGAAGGGGCATACCGAAAATATTTAAAAGGGAAAACGGGGATTCGTAAAAAGCAAAAAATTGCAAAAGGGCAATGGAGACCTATTAATGATAATAATGAAAGAGAGCCTGTAGATGGCTTGGATGTATTGACCACATTAGATGTCAATATCCAGGATATTACACATCATTCTTTGTTGCGACAGTTGGAAAAACACGATGCAGATCATGGTTGTGCCATTGTAATGGATACAAAATCTGGTGATATTTTGGCTATTTCTAATTTGGGCCGCGGTAAAAACGGAAAATACTACGAACGGTTGAATTATGCGGTAGGGTCTTCTTACGAGCCGGGTTCTACATTCAAGTTAGCAGCGTTGATGGTAGGAATGGAAGACGGTTTAATAGATACCACTTCTATGGTGGATACTCAAGGCGGTACTTTTAGAGTGAAAAATCATTTAATWAAAGATTCTAACCGTAAAGGATATGGGAAAATTTCTGCGGCAAGAGTTATTGAAGTTTCTTCCAATGTTGGAATTGTAAAATTGATACAACGGCATTATAAGTCTAACCCTTCAAAATTTGTTGAAGGACTGCGTGCTATGGAATTAGACAAACAAATAGGGTTGCACATGAAAGGAGAAGGAAAACCGAAAATTCCACATCCAAAAGATAAATTATGGAGTGGCTTGTCGCTGGCTCAAATGTCTTATGGATATGAGGTTTCTTTGACACCTATGCAGGTGCTTACTTTTTATAATGCAATTGCCAATAATGGAGAAATGGTGAAACCTAGATTTGTCAAAGAATTATCCGCTCAAGGTATTACGCATACAGTTTTTGAGTCTGAAGTGATCAATGAGAAAATTTGTTCTATAGAAACGATAAAAAAAGTACAAGAAATTTTAAAAAATGTAGTCAAGAGAGGTACAGGTAAAAGTTTGTATTCACCTAGTTTTTCTATGGCTGGAAAAACAGGAACCGCTCAAGTAGAATATTGGAAAAAAGATCAAAAAAGAGCTTATTCAGCATCGTTTGTAGGTTTTTTTCCCGCTGAAAACCCAAAATACACATGTTATGTAATGGTGTATAAGCCTCGGAAGTCTGGTTATTATGGAGCAGACGTGGCAGGGCYAGTTTTCAAGGATATTGCACAGAAAATATATACATCTAATTATATCATAGATGAAGTAGATAAAACGACCCCTCGTTTCACAAGTGTTTTGAAATCCTATCAAAAGTTTGATAGTAAATCGGAGCAGTCGTTTAGCAAAATCCCAAGAGTCATAGGGATGGCAGGTATGGATGCCATTCCTTTTCTTGAAAATTTAGGATTGAAAGTTCGAATTGATGGTGTGGGGACGGTTAAAAGTCAGTCATTAAAAATAGGTGACAAAATTAAAAAAGGAGCAATAATATATTTAAAAGTAGCGTGATGAAAGTGTTAAAACACCTATTACAACATGTGGATGTCATCCAAGTTATTGGGGATGATGATATGAAGATTCGAGCTATTTCGTTTTCTTCAGGAGCAGTACAACAAAACGATGTTTTTGTGGCGCAGCGTGGATCTGTAGTAGATGGTCATAAATATATAGACGATGCTATTAAGAAAGGAGCGTTGGTTATTGTTTGTGAAATTTTACCAGAAATAGTATTGGATCATATTGTGTATGTCCAAGTAGGTGATTCTTCACAGGCTCTTGCAATCTTAGCTGCTAATTATTATGAAAATCCTTCGCGTAAATTAAAATTGGTAGGAGTAACAGGGACCAATGGTAAAACTACCATTGCCACCTTATTGTATAATTTGTACAGAGATGCGGGGTTTAAAGTGGGGCTATTATCTACCATTAAAATTATGGTTGATAGTGCTTCTTACGATACCTCTCATACAACTCCAGATTCTTTGACTATCAATAAATATTTGAGTTTGATGGTTGAAAAGGGGTGTGAATACTGTTTTATGGAGGTGAGCTCTCATGGTATTCATCAAAAAAGAACGGTTGGTTTAACATTCGAAGGAGGTGTGTTTACGAATTTAACACACGATCATTTAGATTATCACAATACATTTAAAGAGTACAGAGATACCAAAAAAATATTTTTTGATCAATTGCCAAAATCGGCTTTTTCCTTGGTAAATGCTGATGATAAAAATGGACTGTTCATGTTGCAGAATACCAAGTCAAAAAAATACACCTATGCCTTAAAAACATTGGCAGATTATAAAGGGAAAATTCTTGAAAGTTCGTTTTCAGGAATGCTATTGACAATGAATAGACATGAAATATGGTCCAAGTTAATTGGTCAATTTAATGGGTATAATTTATTGGCGATTTTTGGGGTGACTCAATTATTAGGCATGGAGGAATTAGAGGGTTTAAAATTGATTAGCAATTTAGACAGTGTTTCAGGGCGGTTTCAGCATGAAGTTTCAGCTTCTGGAATTACGGTAATTGTGGATTATGCACATACTCCAGATGCTTTAAAAAATGTACTTCAAACCATTGCGGCTATCCGGACGGGAAAAGAAAATGTATTGACAGTTGTAGGTTGTGGAGGAGATAGAGATAAGAGTAAGCGTCCAAAAATGGGTGCTATTGCAGCACGGTTGAGTGATCAAGTTATTTTTACTTCAGACAATCCACGCACTGAAGATCCTTCGGTGATAATTGAAGAAATAGAAGCTGGAGTTGAAGGACAGGATGTGAATAAAACATTGGTGATAGCGGATAGAAAACAAGCCATAAAAGCAGCATGTAAAATGGCTGTTAAAGGGGATATTATTTTAATTGCAGGAAAAGGGCACGAAAATTATCAAGATATAAATGGAGTCAAGAGTCATTTTGACGACTTTGAAACAGTTACAGAACTTTTAAATCAACTCGAGAAATAAGATGTTATATTATTTATTCAATTATTTAGATACGCATTACAACTTGTCTGGGGCAGGGGTCTTTCAGTACATTACTTTTAGGTCGGCCATGGCTTTTGTAATCTCGTTACTTATTTCTACAATTTACGGTCGTCGTGTGATTGATTATTTACAGCGAATGCAAGTTGGGGAGTCTGTAAGGGATCTTGGTTTGGAAGGTCAAGTTGAGAAAGCAGGTACACCTACTATGGGTGGGTTGATCATCATTTTTTCTACTTTAATTCCAGTGTTGTTGTTTGCTAAACTGGAAAACATTTACATCATAATGCTCATTATAACAACTTTGTGGATGGGTCTGATTGGGTTTATAGATGATTATATAAAAGTATTTAAAAAAGACAAAGACGGTTTAAAAGGTCGTTTTAAAATATTAGGTCAAGTAGGGCTTGGGTTGATTGTGGGGTCTATGTTGTTTTTTCATCCAGATGTAACAATGAAAGATCAATTGGAAACTCCAGTTGTAAATGTGGAGACAGGAAAAACTACTTTTTTTAGTGAAGCTCATAAATCAACAAAAACTACGATTCCGTTTATAAAAAACAATGAATTTGATTATGCTGAGATCCTATCTTTTTTAGGAGATAATTATCAATCATATGCTTGGATTATATTTATTCCAATTGTAATTTTTATAATCACAGCTGTGTCAAACGGTGCAAATTTAACAGACGGAATTGACGGGCTAGCTGCTGGTTCTTCGGCTATTATTGTGCTGGCGATTGGTGTATTCACTTTTGTGTCCGGTAATATTTTATTGGCCAATTATTTAGATGTAATGTACATTCCGAATTCTGGTGAAATGACCATTTTTATTGCTGCTTTTATGGGAGCCTTAATAGGGTTTTTATGGTACAACACATTTCCGGCTCAAGTATTTATGGGCGATACAGGAAGTTTGACTATAGGTGGAATTATAGCGGTATTGGCTATTGCGGTACGGAAGGAAATGCTGATTCCGTTATTGGCGGGTRTCTTTTTTGTGGAGGTTGTGTCAGTAATGATGCAAGTGAGTTATTTTAAATATACCAAAAAGAAATACGGAGCTGGTAAACGCATTTTTAAGATGGCGCCTTTACATCATCATTTTCAAAAATCTGGTTATCATGAAAGTAAAATTGTAACACGATTTTGGATTATAGGAATTATGYTAGCGGTATTGAGTATTGTAACCTTGAAATTGAGATAGCATGCAAAAAATTGTAATTCTTGGCGGAGGAGAAAGCGGTGTGGGTACAGCCATTCTTGCAAAGAAAATGAACTATGATGTGTTCGTTTCGGATTACGGTACAATAAAAGAAAAATATAAGTCAGTATTAAAAGAAAATGCAATTGCATTTGAAGAGTGCAAGCATACGGAAGCAGTTGTTTTAGCTGCGGATGTTGTTATGAAGAGTCCAGGGATTCCGGATTCAGCTGGGATTGTAGTCTCTTTGATAAAAAAAGGGRTWTCTGTGATATCAGAAATTGAATTTGCGGCTAAGTATTGCGAGGCTACCATTGTTGGAATTACAGGTTCTAATGGRAAAACTACGACAACGCTTTTAACGCATCATCTCTTGACAAGRGGAGGTTTRAATGTTGGGGTTGCAGGGAATATTGGAGACAGTTTTGCGCAGCAAGTGGCGGAGTCAGAGGTRSCCAATTACGTGCTAGAATTGAGTAGTTTTCAGTTGGATGGGATTGTAGATTTCGCACCTCATATCGCAGTAATTACAAATATTTCACCAGATCATTTAGATCGGTAYGAATATGATTTTGAAAAGTACATCGATGCAAAGTTTCGAATTACTAAAAATCAAACAGAAAAAGATTATCTCATCTATGATGCCGATGACGCTGTCATCAACTCATGGTTGTCGAAAAATAAAATAAGACCAATATTACTCCCTTTTTCTTTGGAAAAAGAAGTGGAACAAGGAGTGTATATAAAAGGTCAAGAACTAATTATAAAGCTTAACGGCGAAGAAAAGATAATGGATATAAAAACATTAGCGTTACAAGGGAAACACAATACGAAAAATGCTATGGCAGCCGCTATGACAGCTAAATTGATGAAAGTGAGAAAGCAAACTATTCGAGAGAGTTTGGAAGATTTTGAAGGTGTAGAGCATCGATTAGAGTCCGTAAAAAAAGTGAGAGGGGTGACCTATATGAACGATTCGAAAGCTACAAATGTAAATGCAACTTATTATGCATTGGACTGTATGAGAACTCCTACGGTATGGATTGTTGGAGGCGTGGATAAAGGGAATGATTATTTTGATTTGATGCCTTTGGTTCGTGAGAAAGTGAAAGCCATTGTATGTTTAGGAGTTGATAATTCAAAAATCAAAGAGACGTTTGGAAATGTGGTGGAGTTAATTGTTGAAACATTAGGCGCTGAAGAAGCGGTAAAAGTAGCAGCGAAAATTGCAGAAGAAGGAGACACGGTTTTGTTGTCGCCTTGTTGTGCGAGTTTTGATTTGTTCGAAAATTACGAAGATCGTGGAGATAAATTTAAAACAGCAGTACGAAATTTATAAATGACAAAATTTTTAGTTAATTTTAAAGGAGATCGAGGGTTGTGGATGACTGTTTTTTTAATAGCCGTTGTTTCCTTTGCGCCTGTATTTAGTGCAAGTACCAATTTGGTGTATGTTGCAGGATCGGTGAGTTCTCCTTATGCGGCATTGTTTAAACATGCAATGTTGTTGGTGTTAGGTTTTGTTATTATGTACGGTGTTCATAAGATTCCGTATCGCTATTTTAGTGGAGGCTCTGCTATTAYGCTACCTTTTGTTTTGTTATTATTGATATATACATTAGCACAAGGGACACTTATTGGAGGAGCAAATGCGAGTAGATGGATTCGGATTCCTGTAGTTGGAATGAGTTTCCAAACGTCTACTTTAGCTAGTGTAGTACTTATGATTTATGTAGCGCGTTATTTGGCGAAAAATAAAGAGAAAGTGATTCATTTTAAGGAATCTATTTTTGTATTATGGTTGCCTGTGGCGTTTGTTTTAGCACTTATTTTACCGGCTAACTTTTCAACAACTGCCATTGTTTTTATGTTGATTTTGTTGTTGGTGTTTTTGGGAGGATATCCATGGAAACAATTAGGAGCTATTATTGGGATGGGGATCATATCATTGGCATTTTTTGTGTTGGTAGCTAAGGCTTTTCCAGACGCGATGCCAAATAGGGTAGATACTTGGATAAGTAGGATAGATAATTTTTCTAATGCAAATGAAGAGGGCTATCAAGTAACCAAGGCTAAGATTGCAATTGCAACAGGAGGATTGTATGGTCGTGGTCCTGGGAAAAGTATTCAGAAAAACTTTTTGCCACAGTCTTCTTCGGATTTTATATTTGCTATTATCATTGAAGAATTTGGGTTGATTGGAGGGTTTGTTACAATAGTGCTTTATCTAATTTTATTGGTTCGAATATTGGTAATTGCAAAAAGTGCTAAAACTATTTTTGGAACTTTATTGGTAATAGGAGTAGGACTACCGATTATTTTTCAAGCGATGATAAACATGGCGGTGGCGACTAACTTATTTCCTGTTACTGGACAAACATTACCRTTTATAAGTAGTGGTGGAACGTCAATTTGGATGACCTGTTTTTCGTTTGGAATCATATTGAGTGTTTCATCTTCAAAAAACGAAGTATTGGATACGGATGTACAACATATAGACCCATCATTAGAAAACCCTTTAGAAGTATTGCATGAAACAATCGGTTAAAATAATAGTGAGTGGAGGAGGRACAGGAGGGCATATTTACCCTGCTGTAGCTATCGCTAACGAAATAAAAAAGCGTTTTCAAAATGCAACTATTTTGTTTGTTGGTGCTAAAGGACGTATGGAAATGGAAAAGGTCCCCCAAGAAGGATATCCAATCAAAGGATTGTGGATTACAGGAGTGGAGCGAAAATTGACCTTAAAAAATCTACTGTTTCCGTTTAAATTAATCAGTAGCGTATGGAGTGCATTTTGGATTGTGAGACGTTTCAAACCACAAGTTGTTATTGGAACCGGTGGTTTTGCAAGTGGTCCAACACTTTTTGTTGCTGGGAAAATGGGTATAAAAACCTTGGTTCAAGAGCAAAATTCATATCCGGGAATTACCAATAAATTATTGAGTAAGATCACCAATAAAATATGTGTGGCCTATGATCAATTAGATGTTTTTTTTCCAAAAGATAAAATCATAAAAACAGGAAACCCTGTACGTCAAGATTTGTTAGATATTTCCTCGAAACGAGCGGAAGCATTGGCTTTTTTCAAGTTAGATCCTTCTAAGAAAACAGTATTGGTGTTGGGGGGTAGTTTAGGAGCTAGAGAAGTGAATAAATTGATTGCGAAGCAACTTGATTTTTTGAAGAAGAATGAGGTGCAAATAATATGGCAAGTAGGTTCGTTGTATATAGAGCAATATGAGAAATACGATCAGCATAAAGATGTGCAAGTACATGCTTTTTTGAATAGAATGGACTTGACCTTTGCAGCTGCTGATGTCATAATTAGTAGRGCGGGAGCTGGGTCTATTTCTGAATTGTGTATTGTTGGAAAACCTGTCATGTTTATTCCGTCTCCTAATGTTGCGGAAGATCATCAGACAAAAAATGCGATGGCAGTGGTAAAAAATAAGGGAGCGCTATTATTARCTGAAAGAGACAAAGGACAGTTTGAAGAAGTGTTTGGTGGTTTATTGAATGATGAACAGTTACAGGTTCAATTGTCAGAAAACATTCAAAAAATGGCATTGCCAAATGCGACGCAAGAAATAGTGGATGAAATAGAAAAATTAATAGGAATTAATTCATGAGTTTAGATCAGATACATAGTATTTATTTTATTGGCATTGGAGGCATTGGCATGAGTGCTTTGGCGCGTTATTTTAATGCAAATGATGTTTCTGTAGCTGGTTATGATCGTGTAGAAACGGATTTGACAAAGAAATTACAAGAAGCAGGTGTTTCCATTCATTATGTAGATGCTGTTGCTCAAATTCCTACTCGTTTTAAAGATAAAGAGGATACGTTGGTGATTTACACACCTGCAGTACCGGAAACTCATAGTGAATTMCAATATTTTAAAAATCAAGGRTTTAARATTTTAAAAAGAGCAGAGTTATTAGGTTTGATYACAAAAAAATCGAACTGTTTAGCAGTTGCGGGAACACATGGGAAAACAACTACGTCAACCATGTTGGGACATATATTGGAAGAGAACAGGGTGAATGCTACTTCGTTTTTAGGAGGAGTCTCTGAGAATTATCATTCAAATTTAATTTTGGGAGGGACTGAAGTGACTGTTGTTGAGGCAGATGAATTTGATCGTTCGTTTTTACATCTCTCACCAAATATTGCCTGTATTACTTCTATGGATGCCGATCATTTGGATATTTATGGTTCAGGAGAGGCGTTGGTAGACACATTTAAGGAGTTTTCAAACTTGGTTTCAGAAACCCTTATTGTAAAAAATGGATTGCCTATAAATGGTTTGACTTATGGTATAGAAGACGGTTCAGATTACTGTGCAAGAAATGTGAAGGTTGTTGAAGGGAGCTATCAGTTTGATATAGAAATGAAGGGTGAAACAATCAAAGATGTACAGATACGATTACCTGGAAGACATAATGTATTGAATAGTTTGGCGGCTTTTGCAATGGCGCATCAATATGGAATTGAAACCAAAGATATTGTCAATGCATTGCAGAGTTTTAAAGGAATAGAACGCAGATTTTCATATCGAATAAATAGTGAAGATTTTGTATTAATAGATGATTATGCGCATCATCCAACAGAAATAAATGTAGTGGCAGATGCTGTGAGGGAAATGTATCCAGRCGCGAAGATATTGGCTGTTTTTCAACCTCATTTATTCAGTAGAACAAAAGATTTTTCTGATGATTTTGCCTTGGCATTGGCTAGATTCGATAGTTTGCTGTTGTTGGATATTTACCCAGCAAGAGAATTGCCTATAGAAGGAATAACGTCTCAATGGTTGTTGGAAAAAACAAGCATGGAATCCAAACAGTTGGTGGTAAAAGAGGATTTAATTGAAGCCATTAAAAAGGAAAATGCAACGGTTGTTGTAATGATGGGGGCAGGAGATATAAGTCTTGAGATTAATAAAGTAACAAAAGCCTTTACACTATGAAGATAAACTGGACATATGTAAAAGGGGGGGTGTTGGTAACGCTTTTAATGTTGTTGGTGGGGTTTTCAAATCAGAAAAATGAGCTGCGAACAATTGATAAAGTGACGGTTGTATTTGAAGATGGAGAGAATTTATTCATGAATTATAACATGGTTGATAAATTGTTGAAACAAAATGGTAAATCATTAGAGAATCAAGCAAAATCTGTAGTAGATTTACAAGAGTTGGAATCAAAAGTTTTGGGACATCCAATGGTCGAAAATGCAATGAGTTACCTAACGGTGGATAATAATTTTGTAACCAAAGTAAGGCAGCGAAAGCCGATTGCTAGAGTTTTAAGTCATAAAGGAAGTTTTTATATCGATAGATTGGGGCATAAAATGCCGTTGTCCACTAATTATTCGGCGCGCGTACCTCTGGTGACAGGGAATATTGGTRCCGAGGATTTTAAAGATGTTTATACATTGGTGATGGCTTTAAAAAGAGATGCTTTTTTAAAGCAACAAATTGTAGGGATTCAGAAAAAGAAAAACAAAGAATACGAATTGCAATTACGTGTGGGTAAACAACGTGTTGCATTTGGGAAGGTTACGAGAATAAAAGAAAAAATCAGTAAACTGAATGTGTTTTTTAAAAAGACATTGGCTGATAAAAGTATAGAAAAGTATTCAGTGATAAATTTAAAATACAACAATCAAGTTGTGTGTACAAAAAAGTAAGTTATGGAACACAATGATATTTCAGTAGGATTGGACATTGGTACAACAAAGATTGTAGCAATGATTGGGCGAAAAAATGAACATGGGAAAATTGAAATGCTCGGTATGGGTAAAGCCAAAAGTTTGGGCGTTCACCGAGGTGTTGTAAATAATATTACGCAGACAATTCAGTCTATTCAGCAAGCTGTAGATGAAGCAATAGCAGTGTCTGGATTGACTATTGATGAAGCAGTTGTTGGTATTGCAGGACAGCATATCAGAAGCTTACAGCACAGCGATTATATCAGTAGAACTGATCCTGATGAGGTGATAAGTGCAAATGATTTATTGCAATTGGAAAAGCAAGTGTATAAATTAACCATGTTACCAGGAGAGGAAATTATTCATGTATTGCCTCAGGATTTTAAGGTAGATGGACAAGGCGAGATTTCCGAACCAATAGGTATGTACGGAGGACGYYTGGAAGCTAGTTTTCATTTAGTGGTAGGGCAGGTGTCGTCTATTAGAAATATTGGTAGATGTGTAAAAAGTGCCGGTCTAGGACTTGCAGGAATTACATTAGAACCTTTAGCGTCTGCAGAAGCGGTATTGAGTGAAGAGGAGAAAGAAGCAGGTGTTGTGTTGATCGATATAGGAGGTGGGACTACAGATTTGGCCATCTTTAAAAATGGAATTATCAGACATACGGCTGTGGTGCCTTTTGGAGGGAATGTAATAACGGAAGATATTAAAGAAGGTTGCTCAATTATAGAAAAGCAAGCTGAGTTGTTAAAAACTAAGTTCGGGTCTGCATGGCCAGGAGAGAATAAGGACAACGAGATAGTTTCTATTCCTGGATTAAGAGGACGTGACCCAAAAGAAATTACTTTGAAAAACTTGTCAAAAATAATTCATGCTCGTGTGGTGGAGATTATAGAACAAGTATTTTCCGAAATAAAAGGATATGGCTATGACGAGCCAAAGAAAAAATTAATTGCAGGAATTGTATTGACAGGTGGTGGAGCTCAGTTAAAGCACATCAAACAATTGGTAGAATATATTACWGGTATGGATACGCGTATAGGATATCCAAACGAACATTTAGCAAGCGGGTCTGACGAAAGTTTGTCGAGCCCTCAATATGCAACTGCTGTAGGTTTATTAATGAATGGATTGAGAGATGTAGAAGAGAAAATTAAAAGAGAGAAAGTAGCTCAACAGATCAGGGCTGTACATGCGCAAGAACAGCTAGCAGACGAAAAGAAAGAAGAAAAAGTAGAGGAGATAATTAGAGAGAATACGGTAGCAAATAGGCCATTTTTTGACAAGTGGTTTGATAAATTTCGTGATTTTTTAGACAACGCAGAATAAATTAGCATTATGGACAGTACAAATTTTAACAACATCTCATTTGATTTACCAAAAAATAAATCAAATGTAATCAAGGTCATTGGAATAGGTGGAGGAGGTAGTAATGCCGTAAATCACATGTATTCTTTGGGGATTAAAGGAGTAGATTTCGTAATCTGTAATACCGATGCGCAAGCGTTGGATAGTAGTCCGATTCCGAATAAAATTCAGTTAGGGGTCACTTTAACAGAAGGACTTGGTGCGGGTGCAAATCCAGAAGTTGGAGAAGAAGCAGCTAGAGAAAGTATCGAAGATATTAAAACGATGCTTGGTACACATACCAAAATGGTTTTTTTGACTGTTGGAATGGGAGGTGGTACCGGTACAGGTGCGGCTCCAGTAATTGCTAAAGTTGCAAGAGAAATGGACTTATTGACCATTGGAATAGTAACCATGCCTTTTACTTTTGAAGGGAAAAGAAGAAATGACCAAGCTGCAGATGGAATAGACAAGCTGAGAGGCTTTGTAGATTCATTGGTAGTGATTAATAACAATAAATTACGCGAAGTTTATGGTAATTTAGGGTTTAAAGCAGGGTTCTCTAAAGCTGATGAAGTGTTGTCTACAGCGGCCAGAGGAATTGCAGAAGTAATAACCCATCACTATACTCAAAATATTGACCTTAGAGATGCTAAAACAGTCTTGTCAAACAGTGGAACAGCTATCCTAGGTTCTGCTACTGCATCTGGTGAGAATCGAGCAGAACAAGCCATATCTAGTGCATTGGATTCTCCATTGTTAAACGATAATAAAATTACAGGAGCTAAGAATGTATTGCTATTAATTGTTAGTGGTTCTGATGAAATTACCATTGATGAAATTGGTGAAATCAACGATTTTATCCAAGATGAAGCAAAATCAAATGTAAACATCATTATGGGGGTTGGTGAAGACGAAACCTTAGGTGATGCTATTGCCGTGACCATTGTTGCTACTGGATTTAATAAGGATCAACAACATGAAATATCTAATGTTGAAGCAAAAAAAATAATTCATACCTTAGAGGACGAACAAGGAGTAACTTATAATTTCGGGAAGGAAAGTCCAATTAGCACCCCTATAACTACGCCAATTGCAACTCCAAGAGAAACACCAAAATCTGTTGTAGATAATGTTCCTGTAACAAATAACACGCCTATTGTTCATCAATTGTTCGACGAGGAAGAGATGCAAGAAATTGCTATAATCCCTACTTCTGAAGTGATTCGTAATATAGAAGTGATCTATGATGAAGTGCTGGCTGAAGACGTGAGTGAAGATGATTTTATAATTACAAATGTAACGCCTATAGAACCTCTTCAAGAGGTGAAAAAAGAGGAATCTCCACAAGATTTGGCACAGCAGACTAGCCTGACGTTTGATTTACCAATTACAACTATAGAAGAAGCTCCAATTGTAAAAACAACTCCTGAGATACGCGCTATTGAAGTGGTAGCACCTGAGCCAGTTCCAGTAACTGAGCAAGTGGAGGAAATTGTTCATTTTAATTTAGAAGATCATAATGAGTTAGAGGAGAATTTATCTTCAGCGAAGAAAAAAAATAAAGAAGAGGAAGTAGATGAGGACGTTCAGTTCGAAGTACGTACCGATACACCAAAAGAAGTACAACAGCAAGTAGTTGTAGGTCATAAGGAAGTTTCTCCTTTAGATTTGACTATTTCTGAATTGCAAAAGCATACGCAATCTAGAATGGCAAAGATGAAAAACTTTAATTATAAGTTTTCTAATAAAGTGAATAACATGGAGGACTATGATAAGATTCCTGCTTATAAGAGAATGCAAGTGAATTTAGATGATGTACCATCTTCCAACGAAATGAAAGCTTCTCGTACAACATTAAATACAGAGGAGGGAACGATTAATTTCAGGTCTAACAATTCATTTTTACATGACAATGTAGATTAAATAGTGCCCTTATAAATAATTCAAAAATAAAAAACCTCTAATGTAGTTTTAAATTTACATTTGAGGTTTTTTTTTAGTAATTTCGCTCAGTAAAAATTTAAGATATGAGTTTACAAAAACAAATTATGGTTTCTTTAAAAGAGGCTATGAAAAGTAAAGATAAAGTTGCTTTGGAATCATTAAGAGCAATAAAATCAGAATTATTATTAGCGCAAACTAAAGACGGTTCTAATGATGGATTGACGGAAGAGGAAGAGATTAAATTATTGCAAAAGTTAGTAAAACAACGTAAAGAGAGTGCCTTAATTTTCTCCGAACAAGGACGTGAAGATTTAGCKGCTCCAGAATTGGCTCAAGTTGCTGTAATTGCAAAGTTTTTACCGGAACAAATGAGTGAGGCAGACGTAGAAAAAGTGGTAGCAGCAGCWGTAGAGAAAACAGGCGCTTCTAGCATGAAAGATATGGGTAAAGTAATGGGAATGGTTTCTAAAGAATTGGCWGGAAARGCTGATGGAAAAATGATTTCTATACTCGTTAAAAAATTATTGGCTTAGAAATAAGCTTTTGGCCGCGTAGTTCAACTGGATAGAATATCAGATTTCGGCTCTGAGGGTTGGAGGTTCGAACCCTCTCGCGGTCACTAGACTCAAAAATAGAGATATGTGTTTTATTTGTAAAAACACTTAAAGCTATATCTTTATTGAGTTTTAGTCAATTAGTAAATAAAATAAATTCATGTCAAAACCACTTGATTTCGGCATTTATTTCCCAAAGGTTTCCCACAAGAATATGAGTGGGAAAGTTTACATAAAAGTCAGAATAAAATCTGACTATAAAAGAATGGACGGAACTTGCGCCATTTACCTTCAGGTTCGTCTGAGCGGAGAAGGAAAAAAAATGCCATTAAATATAAACGTAACGCCTTCACAATTCAACGAGGTCACTCAAAGAATAAAAGGAAAATCGAAGCAAGCCAAGGATTGGAATATTATCATTGAAAAAGCACTTGCGGAAATACATGAGATTGAATTGGATTACAGAATGAGTAATCGAGTATTGACTTTAAAAAAATTAGTCAAAGAATATATCAATCCAATTCCTAAGTTTGATTTTTTACAGTTTATGGATTTCGAGCTAGAAGTTCAGAAAGGGTTTATTAAAAAATCAACTTATAATCAACAAAGATCTTCTTACCGGAAATTATTAAGATTCAAAAGACATATTCCATTCTCTGATATTGATGATAACTTTATCAAAGAATTGAAAATGTGGATGAAGAACTCAGAAAAAAATAAAAATGCGACCATTGCTACTTTACTGAAGAATTTTAAGAAATATTTAAACTTAGCTAATAAAAGAGGAATACATACACCGATTGATTTTAGTGAAATTAAAGTAGTTCAGTCAAGAGGMACCCGTACTTTTTTAGATAAATCAGAGATACAAAAACTACATAATTATTGGCAATCAGAATTCATAAACATCACGCACAAGCAAGTACTTTCAAAGTTCYTGTTTAGTTGCTTTACTTCTTTGAGRATTTCWGATATACAAAGKATTAMACGTGATAATATCATATCKGATTTCCTTGTTTATACATCTAGTAAGACTGAAAAACTTAATAAAATTAGACTCTCTGAGTCTGCAAAATTATTTATTCAAAAAGAAGGTTGTTTGTTCTTGGACACATATTCAGACAAGCATATTAATGAGCAATTAAAAGGTATTGTAACTGTAGTAGGAATTACAAAAAAAGTTACTTTCCATGTAGCTAGACATACATTCGCTACCCAATTTATAATTAATGGTGGAAATGTAGTTAATTTACAAAAACTRATGGACCATTCMGAGATAAAACAAACGATGATATATGTTCATATTGTGAATCACTTTATGGACGAACAAGTATCTTTACTTGATAATATTTTAAAAGATTAAACTTTAAAACGTTTCACTCTCCACYTCAATAGTCCATTGCTCTTCTGATTGYCTRGTMCGTKWWATRGTYTTGTATAARTGTTTTTTATTRTACTTAAAACGSCCTTCATTYACATTRAAKWCATCTAATGAATGTGCCGTRAATTTATCWGWKATTGTTTCCGARTTCAAACGGAAYTGCARCCATTTWTTAAATCTTCGCTCATAKATTTCCGTGAGTTTCAATGTGAYTCCATTRATRYTYCCCACGGCTACAGGTAAACCATCAGCATTTAAACCATCGTAAAAGATGAGTGAAAAATCAGCATCTTCATCTCTAACAGCAGTAAACATTCCATCTCTATTTTCGATGGGAAGCATTTTTATTCCCAT
>NVSY01000032.1 GCA_002401385.1 Flavobacteriaceae bacterium
TTATATTAAAATAAGAATAATGAATACAAAAATTGGAATTAACGGATTTGGAAGAATCGGAAGATTAGCTTTCAGAGTTGCAACAAAAAGAGAAGATGTAACTGTAGTTGGAATAAACGACTTATTATCTGTAGAGCACTTAGCTTACTTATTAAAATATGATTCAGTTCACGGTCAATTTGATGGTACTATTGAAGTAAAAGATGGTAACTTAGTAGTAAACGGAAACTCTATTAGAATTACTGCAGAAAGAAATGCTGTAGATTTAAAATGGAACGAAGTAGATGCTGATGTTGTATTAGAATGTACTGGTATCTTTACTACTTTGGAAACTGCACAAAACCATATTACTGCAGGTGCTAAGAAAGTTGCAATTTCTGCTCCTTCTGCTGATGCTCCTATGTTTGTTATGGGTGTAAATCACAAGGATGTGAAAGCAACTGATACTATCGTATCTAACGCATCTTGTACTACTAACTGTTTAGCTCCTTTAGCTAAAGTTATCAACGATGAGTTTGGAATTGTTGAAGGTTTAATGACAACTGTACATGCTGCAACTGCAACTCAATTTACAGTAGATGGTCCTTCTAGAAAAGACTTCCGTTTAGGTCGTGCTTCTTTGAACAATATCGTTCCTGCTTCAACTGGTGCTGCTAAAGCTGTAGGGAAAGTAATTCCTGAATTGAACGGAAAATTAACTGGTATGGCATTTAGAGTTCCTACTGTTGATGTATCTGTAGTAGATTTAACAGTGAAAACTAAAAAATCTGTTTCTTTTGCTGACTTAAAAGCAGCGATCAAAAGAGCTTCAGAAAACGAATTAGAAGGTATCTTAGGATATACTGAAGAAGGAGTTGTTTCTCAAGATTTCGTATCTGAGCCTAAAACATCTACTTTCGATGCAAATGCTTCTATGTCATTGAACGATAACTTCTTTAAATTAATTAGCTGGTACGATAACGAATATGGTTATTCTACAAAATTAATTGACTTAGCTGTTCATATCAACGGAGTTAAATAAAAAAAATATTTTTTATAATTAGCGTTAAATTTGTGTAAAAAAATGATTCTAATAGCAGATGGTGGCTCCACAAAAGCCGATTGGATTTTATTGAATTTGGAAGGTGAACAAGTTTTCAAAACAAGAACGGAAGGGTTGAACCCAGCAGTGCTGAGTGATGATGAACTGATCAGGAGGATCCAAGCGAACGAAACGCTTGCGGAACATAAAGGAAAGGTTGAGAAAATTTTCTTTTATGGTGCAGGTTGTGGAACTGATAAGCCTACAGCGGCTTTAAAGTCTATATTTGAATCATTTTTTATTAACGCAACTGATGTAATTGTTAAAGAAGATACTTATGCTGCGGCTTATGCTGCAACTACAGAGCCTGGAATCGTTTGTATTTTAGGAACTGGGTCAAACAGTTGTTTCTTTGATGGGAAAGACGTTCATATGAAATTGCCTTCTTTAGGCTATGTGCTGATGGATGAAGCGAGCGGAAACCACATCGGAAAAAAATTAATTCGTGATTATTTTTATAAAAAAATGCCGGAGAGTATTGCAAAACAATTTGAAGAGCAATATGATGTAGATGCAGATGTGATTAAGGCAAACATTTATAAAAAAGAAAATCCAAATACGTATTTAGCTACTTTTGCTGAGTTTATCTTAGCAAACGAGCGTACAGAATACGCTAATTTGGTACTTAAAAAAGTTATTTTAGAGTTCTTTAAGAATCGTATTTTAACCTTTGATGAGTACAAAACGTGCCCTGTGCATTTTGTAGGTTCTATTGCTTATTTTTCTGCGGATATAATCAATGAAGTTGCAGATGAATTAGGAGTCACAATTGGAAAAATTATTAGACGCCCAATTGATGGTCTATTAGATTATCATAAGGGTTTATTGGAAAATGATTCTAAATTAGTGTAATATTATTTTAAGAATCTACTAGGTAGAAGTACCTGGCAAGAAACTTTTGATAAGTATTGTTGAGTGTTTAAATTTACACTAATTGAATCGTATAGAAAAGCATTTTTTACTGTTATGGTAAAAAATGCTTTTTCCGTTTTAGAAGATTTTCTAAACAGTGCTTGTACTGTCCTAACGGACGTTTATTTTTACAATACCTTCACAAGACGCTCTAAAGCCATGCCTCTGGATCCTTTAATAAGTACGATGGCATCGTTGTACTCAGAAGTGTCAAAATCATCTATAAACGTTTCGTAAGAAGCGAATTGATTGGCTTTCTTACTTAAAACCTTCTGAAATGCTTCACCGATAAGGACAATTTTATCAAAGGACATTTTTTCTGCAATATCTGCAATGTGTTGATGTTCTTTCGGACTGGTTTTTCCCAATTCAAACATGTCACCTAATACTACAATTTTTTTGGTAGCACTCAATTGATCAAAGTTTTCTAGGGCTGCTTCCATACTACTTGGATTGGCATTGTAGGCATCCAATAAAAGGGTTACGTTTTCTTTTTTGATGATTTGAGAACGGTTATTTGTAGGAGTATACTGTACAATAGCCTCTTTGATATCATTTAAAGCTACCTTAAAATAATCACCCATACAGATCGCTGCTGCAATGTTTAAGTAATTGTATTTGCCGATTAATTGGCTGGGTATTTCCACACCTTTGAATGCGGACTTTACAAAGGGGTCTGCTGTTATAAAAGAGATGGTTTTTGATGAAAAGGTGATGTTTGTTAATCCGGAAGATTGTGTTACTTGAATAGGGTCATCTGTATTTATAAAAGCCTGTCCATGAGATTCACGGAGAAAGGTGTACAATTCAGATTTTCCTTTTATTATTCCAGCTTCACTTCCAAAACCTTCTAAATGTGCTTTTCCAAAATTCGTGATATAACCGAAATTTGGCTGTGCGATGCTCGTCAGTAGCTCTATTTCCTTTAAGTGGTTGGCACCCATTTCTACAATGCCAATTTCAGTATTCTTATCCATGGAAAGTAAGGTGAGGGGGACGCCAATGTGATTGTTGAGGTTTCCTAGGGTGGCGGTCACCTGATATTTTTTTTCCAACACACATTTTATTAGTTCCTTTGTGGTGGTTTTTCCATTGCTTCCTGTGAGTCCTATAATAGGGATGTTCAAAACGCTACGATGGTGTTTTGCCAATGCTTGTAAGGTGCTCAAAACATCGTCAACTACAATATGTTGTTCCGAGGTTTTATGTTTTTTGTTGTCGATAACAGCATATGATGCTCCTTGTTTTATTGCTTCAGAAGCAAAGGTGTTCCCGTCAAAGTTGCTTCCTTTAAGTGCGAAATAGAGACTGTTTTCTGTTATTTTTCGGGTGTCTGTTGTTACACCAGTACTCTGGGTAAACAACACATATAATTGTTCTATTGTCATGGTACTAATATAAAAAAAACCTCGTTGAAAAATCAACGAGGTTCATAAGGTATAAGTTAAAATGTCTTATCTTCTTCTAGAAACAGGAGACCTTTTGTCTTGACTCATTGGGCCTAATCTGTCAGTTGCACATCTAAAACCAATATAGTTTGTCGCCATAAATGCAGGTAAGTATCTACGTTGTGATGGGTCCAACCAGTATTCACGGTCATTCCATGAACCTCCTTTATAGACTCTAGTGTCATCACTAATAAGTGTATTACGAGTTTCTTTATCATATTGATGAATTAGCAATCCGCTTTCTCCAATTTGTCTAGGCTTAATAGGGTGATTATACATCCTTGGTTTTTTGTCTAAATCTTCTTCAGAGGTATTGAACTCTTTAGTTGAAGCCAAATCACCATCTCGAGCATCTACATTATATGCTTTTTCGTAATTTCTTCTCATATAAGCATCTCTCTTTGTTACAGGGATGTATTGAATAGAACCTGGTAAATCTTTCGGTATAATTTTACCGTTATCCAAGGTGTCATATTCTACAGTGTTATCTGAGATCATTACGACTTTTCCTTCTTGGTCAATCATCTTTTTAGTAAAGATATTCCCTCTAAAGTAGTTGAAGTCATTTGCTTCATTGTCTATAATAGGACGGTAGACATCCGCAACCCATTCTGCTACATTTCCAGACATGTCATAAAGACCAAATGCATTCGGTGCATAAGATTTAATAGCAATCGTAATATCTGCCATGTCATTACTCCATCCAGCTACACCACTGTAATCTCCTTTTCCTTGTTTAAAGTTGGCCAATTGGTCTCCTTTTAAAGTCTTAGATTTATTACGGGTATATTTTCCTGACCATGCATATTTTTTACGCCCTCTAATGTTATTGTATTCTCTTTCTTCAATTACAGATTTAGCAGCGTATTCCCACTCTGCTTCGGTTGGAAGTCTGAATTTAGAAGCAAGGATCCCATCAGAGATCTTAACGTGTCGTCCTGTAAATTGACCTTTTGAAGGTTTAGCACTTCCTTTTGATCGTTTTATATTTGTAGGCAATCCTTTATTGTAGATGGTAGAATCACCGTCAAATAATAATGTAGGATTGGTAATATAAGTATCTACATTAAAATGATTTTTACCTCTTACAGTGATAGAATCTTCTTGGAATAATGATTTCAATACTCCCTTATCTACTAATATTTTTTCATTAACTCTATCCGATCTCCAGTTACAATATCTGCTCGCTTGAATCCATGTTACTCCTACAACAGGGTATTGTGCATAAGCAGGATGTCTAAGATAATTTTCGGTTAAATTCTCATTCGTTCCCAATACATGTCTCCAAACTAAAGTGTCAGGGACTGCAGATTGGTATATATGTTCAAAATTTTGATCAGATGGAGGGAAAACTCTTTCCAACCATTCTAAATAAAATAAATATTCGGAGTTGGTGATTTCTGCTTCATCTAAGTAGAATGAACGTACTTGTTGTTTTACAGGTGTGGTATTCCAATCGAATAAGACATCATCTTGAACATGTCCCATCGTGAAAGTTCCACCTTCAATAAGAACCATTCCAGCTGGGGTTTGCTGACGATTGAAACTTTTACTAGTAGAAAAACCAGCTGCTTTTTTGTCTTTGTCTGTCCATCCAGTCAAGGAACTATTGCTAGAAGATCTATTGTTAGAACAACTAGCCATTAAAACAGCAATAACAACTGTTGTTAAATACTTGAGTAACCGACAGATGCGATTTATTTCCATATTTTGCATATTAGGGTATTTATTTTTGACGCAATTTACACTAAATTATTTTTGATTTCACATAAAAATATAAATTATATTCTACGTGTTTCGTCATTATAACGCAGGGGTTTCTCATTTAGTATTAGAGAAGAAAGAAAATAATTTTTTTGTGCTTGTCATTGGTGTAATCGTACTTTTGTCACGGGCGGATTAGGTAGGTATTAGTAGTTTAAGATGATTGATTTATGGGGGGGGATTCCTTTTTTAGTACAATATAAATTGGGATTTATCGTTCTTTAAAATATAATTATGTTCTGAATGAGTGAATGCGTGTTTATAATTGATGCCATAAGGCTTTTTTTAACTAAAAATGTGCATATTTGCTCTTGAAAAAACCACCCGATAAACAATGAATAAATTAGGTTTTAGTATCCTCGTTTTTATTTTTTCCCTCAGCATAGTATGTGCACAAAATACACATAGAGCCATTACTACAGCGGCACCATTTCTGTTAATTGCACCTGATGCGAGAGCTGGAGGTATGGGAGATATAGGTGTTGCTACAACAGCCGATGCGAACTCTCAATATTGGAACGCGGCCAAACATGCTTTTACAAAAAACAAGCTGAGTATGGGGGTGTTTTATACTCCTTGGCTTAGAGAATTGACAAATGATGTGTTTTTAGGTGGATTTACCATCACTAACCGTTTGGATGAACGCAGTGCTTGGGGGGCAAGTGTACGCTATTTTAATTTAGGTGATATTCCTTTGACAGATATCGAAGGTGCACCTTTAGGAACGGATAAATTGAATGAGTTTTCGGTGGATGGTTCTTATGCATTATTATTGAGTGAAAGTTATAGTATGGCGGTTACGCTACGCTATATACGTTCCGATTTAGGAATAGAATCTACAGATTCATCTATTAACCCGGTAAATACCTTTGCCGTGGATATTTCAGGATATTTCGAATCAGAGGAAAAAAATTACGGTGGCTTTAATGGCCGTTGGCGTGGGGGATATAGCATCTCTAATATAGGTCCTAAGGTTTCCTATTCTGACGATGGAAATTCAAACTTTATTCCTACAAACTTGAGAGTAGGTACTGGATTTGATTTTATTTTGGATGGAAGTAATACCATTGCCTTAACAGTAGAATTTAATAAGTTATTGGTTCCAACGCCTCCCGTACGTAGTGCTTCTACTTATGAAATTATTGAAGGAAAAGACGATAATGTAAGCTTTGTTTCTGGGATGTTTCAATCATTTAGCGATGCTCCTGGAGGAGCTAGTGAAGAATTAAAAGAAGTGACATGGGCCATAGGAGCGGAATATGTATACAATAAATTATTTGCCTTTAGAGCGGGGTATTTTAATGAAAGTGAATTGAAAGGCTCGCGAAAATACTTTACCATAGGTTCTGGGTTTAATGTAAACAATACCACTATAGATGTGTCTTATTTGTTTAACGCAACTGATATTAATAACCCTTTAGAAAACACCTTGCGATTTTCATTGTCTTTTGATATCGGGAATTAAGAAAATTAAATATGAAAATACATACTATTTCTACCGCTTATGCGGTGTATAAAAGAATAGAAGAACTTCCTTTAGAAGTTCAAAAATTGATGAATGCTGCCATAAAAATTAAAGACAATGCTTATGCACCTTACTCGAATTTTAAAGTAGGAGCAGCTTTATTGATGGCGGATGGTTCTATTTCCGTAGGGAATAACCAAGAAAATGCGGCATACCCCTCAGGATTGTGTGCGGAAAGAGTTGCTATATTTCACGCTTCTGCAAAAGATCCTAAAATGGAAATTCTTACGATTGCCATCGTAGCTAGTTGCGAGTCAAATACGGTCAGTAGACCCGTGGGACCTTGTGGAGCTTGTAGGCAAGTACTGACTGAATATGAAGTGAAGCAACAAAAAGAAATTGAGATTTACTTTATGGGGGAAATAGGTGATATTATTAGAACGAACTCTGTAGCAGATTTACTACCTTTCGGCTTTGATAAGTCTTATTTGTAAAAGGAAAAGACATAAAAGTTAAGGAACGTATGAAACCGGATATTCAAAACAGAGAAGATATCTATCTTATAGTGAGTGAGTTCTATAAGAAATTAATGATAGATGAAGAAGTGAAACATTTTTTTGTGGATTTTACAGGGGAAGAAGCCCTGGAACATCACTTACAAATACTCGTAGATTTTTGGGATAATATTATTTTTTATTCAGGAACTTATGCCAGGAATGCCATGAAACCTCATTTACTTATTAATAAAACAAAACCATTTAAAACCGAACATTTTACTGTGTGGCTAAAACATTTCTTTGTGAGCATCGATGCAAACTTTGAAGGTGAAAATGCACATGCTGCCAAAACACGAGCGCAATCTATAGCGACTGTTATGCAGATAAAAATGAATTCTTAAAACTAAACCATGCCTTTAAAATCTATCATTACAGGTACAGGGTCTTATATCCCAACTGAAACCAAAACCAATTCAGATTTTTTAAACAATGTTTTTTTAAATGCCGACGGATCTTCTTTTGGCTACGAAAACAAAGAAGTGATTGAAAAATTCAAGGCCATCACGGGAATTGAAGAAAGACGCTATGCTTCGAAGGATTTAAACTCCTCTGATTTAGCCTTTTTTGCGGCTCAAAAAGCCATTCAAGACTCCGGTGTAAACCCAGAAGAATTAGATTATATTATTTTAGCTCAGAATTTTGGTGATATTATCCAAGAAACAAATCAAAGCGATATGGTGCCGAGTTTGGCATCACGCGTAAAACATAAATTGCAAATCAAAAATCCATCGTGTGTTGCCTACGATATTTTATTTGGTTGTCCAGGTTGGGTGCAAGGTGTCATTCAAGCCGAGGCTTTTATTAAGGCTGGAATTGCTAAAAAATGTTTAGTAATTGGTACAGAGACACTTTCGAGAGTTGTGGACGATTACGATCGTGATTCTATGATTTATTCGGATGGTGCAGGGGCTTGTATTATTGAAGCTTCTGAGGATGATTCCTCTAACGGAATTTTAGGACATGCGTCTCAAACCGATACATTCAATGAAGCTCATTATTTGTTTTATGGAGAATCTTTTGATAAAAATGATACTTCTGGAAAACGTTATATTAAAATGCACGGACGTAAAATATACGAATATGCATTAAACAATGTGCCGCAAGCCATGCAAAAAGCGCTCGAAAAAAGTAATGTTGGTATCGATGATGTGAAAAAAGTATTCATACATCAAGCGAATGAGAAAATGGATGAGGCCATTATCAAACGATTTTATCGCTTGTATAAAAAACCAGTTCCAGAAGGGATTATGCCTATGAGTATTCATAAATTAGGTAATTCTTCTGTAGCGACAGTGCCAACTCTTTTAGATTTAGTGCGTAAAGGAGCCTTGGAAAATCAAGAAATAAACAAAGGAGATATTATTATCCTTGCTTCTGTTGGAGCTGGAATGAATATTAATGCCGTTGTATATAAGGTATAATTAATTGTAAAATAAAGAGTACTTTTGCCTCTTGATTAGAGTGATAAGTAAGTATTAAATAAGAAATCAATAAAATGATTATAGAACCAAGAACAAGAGGATTTATCTGTTTAACAGCTCATCCAAAGGGTTGTGAGAAGAATGTCCAAAATCAAATAGAATACGTAAAATCTAAAGGTGCCATTCAAGGACCAAAAAAAGTACTCGTAATAGGAGCTTCTACCGGTTTTGGATTGTCGTCTAGAATTACAAGTGCCTTCGGTTCAGAGGCCGCTACCATCGGTGTGTTTTTTGAAAAACCACCTAAAGAAGGAAAAACTGCTTCACCAGGTTGGTATAACAGTGCTGCTTTTGAAGTAGAAGCTGCCAAAGCTGGTTTGTATGCTAAAAGTATTAATGGAGACGCTTTTTCTAGCGAAATCAAAGTGGAAACATTGGCTTTGTTAAAAAAAGATTTAGGTCAAGTAGATTTAGTGATCTATAGTTTGGCTTCTCCAGTTAGAACACATCCTGAAACAGGGGTGCGTCACAAGTCTGTTTTAAAACCTATTAATGGAGTTTACACAAATAAAACGGTAGATTTTCATACAGGAAAAGTAACCGATATTTCTATCAACCCTTGTGTGGACGGCGATATAGAAAATACGGTGGCTGTAATGGGAGGTGAAGACTGGAAAATGTGGATGACTGCCTTAATCGATGCTGATTTATTAGCACCTAATGCAAAGTCAATCGCGTATTCTTACATAGGCCCTGAAGTTACTCAAGCAGTATATAGAGATGGAACCATCGGACGTGCAAAAGATCATTTAGAAGCGACAGCTTTTGAAATCACAGACCTATTGAAAGATTTAAAAGGAGAAGCATTTGTATCTGTAAATAAAGCGCTAGTTACCCAAGCGAGCTCTGCAATACCAGTAATTCCTTTGTATATTTCTTTATTGTATAGAGTGATGAAAAATCACAATGTACACGAAGGAACGATTCAACAAATTCAACGTTTGTTCCAAGACAAAGTATATACCGGTAAACCTATCGAAACGGACGAAAAAGGACGTATTCGCGTAGATGAATTGGAATTAAGAGCCGATATTCAAGCAGAAGTTGCTGAATTATGGAAAACAGTTTCAACAGAGAACTTACCTGAAATTAGTGATATCGAAGGGTATAGTCTAGATTTCTTTAATCTTTTTGGATTTAAAGTAGCAGGTGTAGATTACGAATTAGAATCTAACGAAATGGTAAACGTACCTAGTTTATAGAGAAAAAATAATATTAAAAAATGCCTATCGATCTAATTCGATAGGCATTTTTTTTGTCTTTTATTTCTCTATAATTCTCACATCTAACCCTCTCTTTTGGGCGTTCCCCAAGGGTCGGGCTATCCGCTATATCTTTTTTTTAAAAGAAAAAAAAGGATGCCGCTGCTATCCCTAACGCAAAAAAAACTAAAAGAGATATATAACTAGTTATCAGTCACTAATCATGAGAAATATTTAACTGGTATTTCTCTAAAAGTCCTTCCAGTCCATCGCTGGAAAATTTAGCCCCTTTAAGAGGGTTGCTTTCGGGGTCTATAGAATAATTACTCGCAGCTTTAAAATTAGTGTTTCGTAAATTTGTTCTCTCAAAAATAGCCCCCTTTAAATCACAATTATCTAAATAAAGTCCTGCCATATTTGCTTGTGAAAAATCAACTTCATGCAGTTCACACTGTGTAAAATGACTATTTTTTAGGTTCAATTCAAAAAATGAACCGAGATTTAATTGGCAAAAATTAAAGGAAAATGACAGTAAAAAAGTATTGCAATGCTCCCAAGAAATACCTACTAATTTACACTGGTTAAAGGTGCAGTCTTGAAAGGAAGTATTGGTTACCTGTGCCATGCTCAAATCGCTTTGTTCAAAGATACACTCTGAAAATAAAAAGTTAGAGATATGAGCATTTGAGAAATTACAATTGGTGAAACTACAATTTTCATACTCTTTTCCTTCCTGTTTTAATTGTGTAAAATCAATGTTTTTAAAGTCTTTATCTTCGGTCATTCGGTGCGATTTTAAATAGCTGTAATTTCGAATCCAGCTTTTGTTACTGCTGCTATTACAGTTTGTGAATCGGTATCATCCAATTGCACTTCTAGTATTTTTTCTGGATTGTCCGTGTCAACTTTCCATAAGTCTACATTGTCGACATTATTTAAAAATGGAGTCACAGATTTAATGCAACTTCCACAGTTAATATTGGTTTTAAATTTATAAGTATTCATGTTATATAGTTTTATTCTGATTTATAATTGTTTGTTTTTAAGTCGTAAGCTATTCAAAAGTACGGAAATTGAACTCATGGACATCGCTGCGCCGGCAATCATTGGATTTAATAAAAAACCGTTGAAGGGGTAGAGGATTCCTGCAGCTACCGGAATCGCAACAATATTGTATATAAATGCCCAAAACAAATTTTGACGGATCGTTTTCATGGTTTCCTTGGAGAGTTTCATCGCTTTGGATAATTGCCCAATATCGGAACTCATTAAGGTGATTCCTGCACTGTCCATAGCAATGTCTGTACCACTTCCCATAGCAATTCCTACATCGGCCTGTGCCAAAGCATGGGAATCGTTAATGCCATCTCCAACCATAGTTACAATATGTCCTTTTTCTTGTAGTTCTTGTACAAAATATCCTTTGTCCGAGGGCATTAAATTGGCTTTTACATTTTTAATACCTACCTGTTCCGCTATTATGTTTGCGGTTTGTTCATTGTCTCCCGTAAGCATGTAAACTTCAATACCTAGTTTTTGAATGTCAGCAATGGCTTGTTTCGCATTTTTCTTGATACTGTCCGTTATGGCAAAAATGGCTTCAATTTTGTCAGCACTACTAAAAAAGATGACTGTTTTTCCTGTTGCTTTTAATACAGCTGCTTGTGCTGTAATTTCGGAAGGAATTATAATATTATTCGAGTCCATTAACTTTTCGTTACCTACCAAGTAGTTTGTATTTCCAAGTGTTGCCTTGGCTCCCATACCAGTAATGCTTTCGAATGTGTCGGTAGTTTCAGGGCAGATGTCTTGTGATGATAAATAAGTCACCAGAGCACTCGCTAGAGGATGTTCTGATTGCGATTCTAAACCTAACAAAATAGGAGCGAGGACTTGTTCTTTGAAGGGGTCAAACCATACGGCATCTGTTACTGAGGGGCGTCCTTCCGTAATAGTTCCTGTCTTGTCTAAAATTAGCACGCTTGTTTTATACGCCGTTTCTAAGGTTTGTGCATCTTTTATAAGGATACCTTGGGCAGCTCCTTTTCCTATTCCGACCATTAATGCTGTAGGCGTTGCTAAACCTAAAGCACAAGGACAGGCGATAATTAGCACTGTAATTAAGGATAAAATAGCAAAGGTGAAAGTAGGTTCTGGTCCAAAAAACATCCAAATTGTAAATGTAATGATGGCTAAACTGATGACCATGGGTACAAAAATACTGGCTATTTTATCTGCTAGTTTTTGAATGTTTGGTTTAGTGGCTTGCGCTTGTTCTACTAATTGTATGATTTGTGATAGGACCGTTTCTTTTCCTATTTTTTTAGCAATAATTCGCAAGGAGCCTTTTTGATTAATCGTTCCTGAATACACTAGATCTCCTTTAGATTTCGCTACAGGAATAGGTTCCCCGGTAATCATACTCTCGTCGATATAAGACTGTCCTTTTTTTACCTTTCCATCTACGGGGACTTTATCTCCAGGTTTTAAAATAATCATTTCTCCGAGTAAGATGTCGTCCAATATTATGGTTACTTCTTCTCCGTTTCTTATAGCTCTTACTTCTTTTGGTTGCAAGCCCATAAGGTTTTTAATGGCGGAAGATGTTTTTCCTTTGGCCTGTTCTTCTAAAAACCGACCTAATAAAATGAGCGTAATAATAATGACGGCAGATTCGTAATATACATGTGGAACTACTCCTTTCTCTACGAAATATTCTGGATACACGGTATTGAAGAGACTGAAAATAAAAGCAACCCCAGTGCTCAATGCGACCAAAGTGTCCATGTTCGTGGTTTTGTGCTTTAATTTTGTGTAGGCTATTTTAAAAAACTCGCTACCACACCAGAAAAGTACGGGGATGGATAAACCAAGTAAAATCCAGTTTTCGTACGGGATACTGCCCATAAAAAACATGGAAATGATAAAAATGGGTGTGGAGAGTATGGTGGCGACTACTAGTTTTTTTCGAAGGATTTTTAAGCGGTTTTTTTCTAGTGCTTCAAAACTTTCTCCACTAGCTTCGTCTTCTGCTGAAATAAGGGTATAGCTTATTTCTTTAGCCTTTGATTTTATAAGTTCAAAATTCACCAAGCTCTCGTCGTATTCTAGATATACAGATTGATTGGGGTAATTCACTAGTGCTTTTTGAATCCCATCTACAAAGTCCAAATAGGATTCTAAACTGATGGCACATGCAGCACAGGTCATTCCTGCAACCTTGTAACTGGATTTTATGAGTGTTGGATTCGATGTGACCATAATTGTATTTTTTTTACAAAGGTAAGGCGGCTTTTAATTTTTTGAATTACATAATTCAGGTAAAAACTTATATAATTCGGGAACCTAGAAAAACTAAAGGCTATCCAAGGAAGAATGTGAGGGGCCTTTTAATTTTTTAAAAGCACTAGGGGTCATTCCTGTTTGTTGTTTAAACTGACTGGATAAGTGGGCTACACTGCTGTAGTCTAGTTTGAAAGAAATTTCAGACAAGGTGAGTTCTTTGTAGAATAGGAGTTCTTTTACGTATTCTATTTTTTGTTTCACCCCATATTTCTCGATGGTAATTCCTTCAATAGATGAAAATAATTTACTGATAACCGCATATTCTTGATCCAGTTTTTCTGCAATAAGTACCGAGTAGTTACAACGTGTTCTTCCGTTATTATTACGGATACTATCTATGATAAGTGTTTTAATTTGGGTGATATACGTACTGTTTTTATCTAAGATAAGTTCAAAGCCAGCAGCGACTAATTTAGTAGCTAATAGTTCTCTTTTTTGAAGGGAAATGGGGCTGCGTAAACTTATTTCTCCTAATTGAATGGCTGTAGTCTCTATTTGGAGTTCGGTTAATACTTCCGATACAGCGCTGATGCATCGAGGGCAAACCATGTTTTTTATGTAAAGTAAGTTGTTCATAAAAAGAGTGTTTATATTTCAAATGTATTGATTATTATGGTAATCGTCAGTTCGAGAGGGGGAGTTTTTTCAAAGAAACAAGAAACAGTGACAGGGATGACGTTCAGAGTCATGCTAATGGAATTGAAAATATAAACTTTGTACTATTGATAATTTAAAATTGATGCTATAGTAATATGATATGGATATGTCTGTCACAAAAAAAGCCACTATAAAATAATACTATTTTATAGTGGCTTACTTATATCTTGTACAGATTTAAGATGCTTTTGCCGCAATGGCTTGCATTTTTAATATGTCAATTTTTGATTCTAAAACTTCCAATGTTCGTTTGCTTATTTCCAATTGGTGTAGAATAAGTAATCTAGAATCCTCGAATTGAGTCTTCAGCGATTTAAACATTTGATTGTAATACTCAATTCCGTTAAACATATTCTTAGAAAAATTAGTCAAGTATTTTTCTTGTTTTTTATTCATAGAGGCATTTGTTTCTGCGATTCTATTTTTTAAATAATCAAGGTACAAGTCTAATTCTTTGATAAACATATTAGGTCTATCCGTACGTTCTATTACGTTTTGTTTACCATAAATATGTCCTACCATTTCTTTCAACTTTAATGTTTTTGAGAAATAAGCCATATTGGGTCCTGGGCAAATCGAAACACCTTCTCCTTCTTTTTTAGTGTCCAAATCATTTTCTAATAAGGCAGAAGTTCCTAAACCAACACAAATACATGATTTTACAATGATGTCTTCGAATTTTTTTGAACGGTCTCTTTCTGACAATATTTCGGCATCCAATTCTTTTAATTTCAAATGTTGAAATTTACGTGATGCAGTACATATATTTTTACCATCAGCATCTTTTGCTAGGGCTAAATATTTTTTTGGACAAGAGCTTCCAGGTCTCCCTTTTGCTACTTTGGCCATTTTTTCGATATCTTTCGTGTTTCCTTCTAGACTATTAAAAGGGACGCCTAGTGGAGAGATATCGCTTAAGTATAAGTCTTTCTCTTTGGCTTCTTTTAATTTTTCCATAGATTTACTATCTACGACAGTCGCTTCTGGAACCAATAAAAAGGGAGATCCCCATCCTATAGAGTTTAGCTCGTAATGGTCTAGTAAAAAGTTGTGCTCCTCTGCGGTTCCTACACCTCCTTGAGCAGTTATTTTTAAATCTAGAGGCGTGCCGGGAATAATTCGTCCTTTGTTCTCTAGTGCTGCCACTAGGATTTCGTGTACAGACTGTATCAGTGTGTCTCTGTTTTCTTTAAATTCAGCTAAAATAGGTCCCATTAAAAACCCGTCGGTGGCAAATGCATGCCCTCCACAGTTTAGTCCAGATTCTATACGGAATTCTGAAACCCACAAGCCTTTTTTTGCTAAAAATTTTCCTTGAATCAATGCAGAGCGGTAGTCGCTTACCTTTAATACAATTTTCTTTTTAATAGCGCCATTTATGTCAGGGAAAAAATCCTTAAAATTTTCCATATAACCATACAAACGAGGGTTCATACCTGCCGATAAAATTAACGAGCTCGATAAATCACTATTTGCAAATCCTCTAAGGGCTGCGTGGGCATCGTTAAATTCTACAGGTAGTTGTTCTCCGTTTTTAAAGTTATCCTTGTCTATTTTGGTCATGATGTTTACATCAATGCTACCTAGAGATAAATTATTTTTAAGCCAGTTACTAGCATCGCTCATGTATTTTTCTGTGGAAACAGACAATTCATCTTTTAATTTAGAAGTACTTGGAAGTAAGTTTAAATACTCCTTAAATTCATGTCCTTTTTCCAAAGTGCTCGCCTTTAGATTCTCAAATTTTTTCTCCACCAATCCATTGATAAGATTTAAGTAGGAAGTAATACGCTTCGCTCTAAAATCGTCAATTTTATCACTAATTTCAGTGTAAGGAATTTCAAATTTATCAGAGTACACTTTTCTAAGTTTCTCAAGGAGCATGTCATCGACTAAGGAGATCACCGAATCTATACCTAAATGAGCCACCTTTAGAGGTGTGTCAATGGTAAATCCAATTCCCATTACTGGAATGTGAAATGAATGTTTTTTGATCATATTATAATAATTTGTTTTCGTTTATTAGTGTCGAACAAATGCGTGTACAACTGTCCGAATTCATATATAAATTATGCTTTTTTCCGTGATAAAGTGTGTAAGATATATTATTTTGCTCAAACCAAGCCTCACGTGGACGGGAATTGTCCTCTGCTCCGTAAAATAGGGCTATGTTACCAGTAGGTCTCTTGTTTTCAAGTCTTAATCTGGTCGCTGAGACGGCGAAAAACAACTTGTATTTACTGCCTTTTAGGGCTGTTTTCCAAGCAATGGTTCCTCCAATACTAAAGGCTAGAATACTGGTTTTTTTACGGGTAATTTTCGTGAGTTTTTCGATGCAAATTTCGATGCCTTTTGTTATAAAATACTGATGAATATCTGTTTCAGAAGTAATTGTGGGGTTTATTTCTGATTCTAGATAGCAGTCAAATTCCGAAATCTCAAAATCCTGCGCTAATCGGTCTAGGTATAATGCTATCCATGGACTATTTTGAAAGCCCCATAAATCCGATATCACTAGTAATTGCTCCTTCATTGTTGTTTTAAATCATTGAAATACATTGCTTCATGAATTGTTTTAATGTGCTAAATTAATGGATTTTAAAAGAATTTAAAAGTTAAATCGTTTAATTTGCTATGCGTAAATAACAATCTCAAAAAATTTAAAAGTATATTTTACAGTTTTGTGTTTCTCAAAGTAGTTATAGGATAACTCTAAGCTTAAAAAGAAGAAGTATTAATTGTTTATTTTAAATTTACGTGTGTTATTGAAGCTGTTTTCTTTAAAACCGGCATTTATTTTAATACTTTAGCCAAAAAAACTATTTATATGAACTACCTAAGATCCATAGGGAAGTACTTTTTAATGCTGAAACAGGTGTTTAAGAAACCTCAAAAATGGAAGATATTTAACGAGATGTTATTTAGAGAAATTGAAGATTTAGGACTTAAATCCGTTGGGATTGTTGTCTTTATTTCTTTTTTTATCGGTGGAGTTGTAGCGATCCAAACAGCATTGAATGTGGATAGTCCATTTATTCCTAAGTACTTGATTGGTTTTGCTACCAAACGTTCTGTTATTCTTGAATTCGCACCTACATTTATGGCCATTATTTTGGCAGGTAAAGTTGGGTCCTATATTACTTCTAGTATGGGGACTATGCGGGTGACAGAACAGATTGATGCGCTGGAAGTAATGGGTATAAATTCTTTAAATTACTTAGTGCTACCTAAAATTATAGCGGTCTTGTTTTTTTACCCATTGCTGGTGGTTATAGCGATGTTTTTAGGGATTGTGGGTGGTTATTTCGCTGGAGTCCTAACAGGGTTGTTCTTTGCGGAAGACTATATTTATGGGATTCAGTTAGATTTTAATCCGTTTTTTGTGTTTTATGCCATTATTAAGATTTTGGTGTTTGCCTTTGTTATTGCTACGGTACCAGCTTACCATGGGTATTATGTAAAAGGAGGTTCCTTGGAAGTAGGACGTGCAAGTACACAAGCAGTGGTTTGGACCAGTGTAATAATAGTAGTGCTGAATTATTTTTTAACACAAATGCTTTTAGGATAAGTTATGATAGTAGTAGAAAATTTAATCAAAAAATTTGGAGATACAGCCGTCTTAAAAGGAATCAGTACCACCTTTGAAAAAGGGAAAACCAATATGATCATTGGGCAGTCTGGTTCTGGAAAAACAGTGTTTTTAAAATGCTTGGTAGGATTGCATACGGCGGATGGCGGTATTATTTCCTTTGATGGACGTAAGCATATAGACATGACAATTAAAACACGTAGGCAGCTCAGAAAAGAGATTGGCATGGTGTTTCAAGGGAGTGCTTTGTATGATTCTTTAACCGTAGAGGAAAATGTAATGTTTCCTTTAAAGATGTTTACAAATGATGGGCAGAAAGCAATGTTGCATCGTGTAAACGAGGTGTTGGAACGTGTGAATTTAGCCGATGCCAATTATAAATACCCTACAGAACTCTCTGGTGGGATGCAAAAACGTGTGGCCATAGCTAGGGCTATTGTGATGAATCCAAAATATTTGTTTTGTGATGAACCAAACTCAGGACTAGATCCTCAAACAGCCATCGTTATTGATAATTTAATTCAGGAAATCACCAAAGAATATGAAATAATTACCGTGATAAATTCACATGATATGAACTCTGTAATGGAAATAGGTGAAAAAATCATTTTTCTTAAAAATGGAGTGTTAGCATGGGAGGGGACCAATAAAGACATGTTTAAAACTGATAATGAAGCTATTGTGGACTTTGTGTATTCATCCAATTTATTCAAGAAAGTAAGGGAAGCATATTTAAAAGATAATTAATTTTAAAAGCACTTGTGTAATCGAAATAAGTGCTTATATTTGCACCCGCTAAGGCACTAGACCTGGTAGCTCAGTTGGTAGAGCACCTCCCTTTTAAGGAGGTGGTCCTGGGTTCGAGCCCCAGCCAGGTCACAAAAAAAGCAACTCATATCGAGTTGCTTTTTTTTTGTAAAGACGCAATGCATTACGTCTTTACTGAAACATGTGAAATCGGGTTTTAAGCCTCATAAAAACGGTGTGTCATTAAAAAAAGTAAAAAATGATAACAAAAAATCAATTTTACTAATTGGAATTTTAGTCCTATTTATTTCCTGTTATAATACTATTTCTGGAAAATCTATAAAATCAAACCTAGTCGGATTTATTTTAGGAATTGGTTTTGTTCTCCGTTACTTTGAATTGAATAAATTAAGCAAATAAATTACTTACCTGAAAAAAAACAGAAGTGCTGTTTTTTTTAAAAAACATACAATAAGCTGAAAATAAGCACACCATACTTGCTGTTTTAKTTATGGTAAAAAAAAGTAAAATTTCATGCTGTTTCTGTATTGTGAAATCAAAATAAGTGTGTATTATTGCACCCGCTAAGGCATTAGACCTGGTAGCTCAGTTGGTAGAGCACCTCCCTTTTAAGGAGGTGGTCCTGGGTTCGAGCCCCAGCCAGGTCACAAAAAAAGCAACTCTTTCGAGTTGCTTTTTTTCGTTGAGACGCAATGTATTGCGTCTTTACTATTCTACGACTAACGTGTCTAGCTTTAAACGTTGTTTTAACCATTTCTTTAATTTTAGTTGTTGGTCTTTATGTGGGATAGAATCATGCCACAGCGCTTTGAAGACTTTAATAGTATCTACCTTTTTATTAAAGTTATTGCTAATCCTGTTGGCATAGCTCAAACCCGCTAAGGCATCGTAATTTATTTGGGCTTCCTTGCTTAGTTGTACAAACGGAATTTCTTTAGCGTAGTGTTTCGATAATTCTGTTTCAAGGAGCTGTATTTTATCTTCCTTTTGTTTGATAGATTCGTCTCTGCTTGAGATAATCTTTTGATTTTGGGTGTAGAGGTCACGAAGGTTTTGGACATCACTTCTAATATCAGAATCATCTCGGCCTTGTTGGAAAATTAATTTTGTTCCAGTCAGTCCAAATTCCCCCAATCGTGTAGTCCATGTATCAATTTGTTGTTGTTTTAGTTTGTCGCCAAAAACAATCAACTTGATGGATTTTGATTCGTAATTAATATTTTTTTCTTGTTCGTCAATAATGCTCACTCCGCTATTTTTAATTTGGGTAATTAAATCTTTTGCATTCTGATTGAATCTGTTTTCGCCCCATAGGTTATAAAACATCCAAATACTACCAGCAAATATTACGGTAGCTACAAAAGAGGCCAATTGAGCAATGCGTCTTCGCTTGCTTGAATTGATGTATTTGACCATTGGAAATCCTAAAAATTTGGTAATGGCAAAGGTGGCTAAGGCAATAAAAATAGTATTGATGGTAAATAAAAACATGGCGCCTCCAAAATAGGCCAAGTTCCAAGTAGCGAGCCCGTATCCGGCGGTACATAAAGGAGGCATTAGAGCGGTTGCAATGGCAACACCTGCAATAGTGTTGGTTTGTTCTTTTCGTCTAGTCAAAGCAATAATTAAGGCTAAACCACCACTAATAGCAATAAAAACATCTCTAACATCGGGATAGGTTCTGGTGAGTAACTCAGATGTTTCGTCTCTAAAAATTGGAATTAGAAAGAATAGAAAAGAGGTCAGCAAACTCAAGCCTACCATTACACCTAAATTCTGTAAAGAGCGACGTAGCGTGTCTATATCGTTAATGGCGATAGATAGTCCTACGCCTAAGATAGGTCCCATTAAGGGGGATATAAGCATGGCGCCAATTACTACTGCAGTAGAATTGGCATTCAATCCGATGGAGGCAATAAGAATGGAGAACACAAGTACCCATGCCGTATGTCCTTTGATGGAGATATTGCCTTTAATATCTTCAATAGTACCGCGTTTGTCAGTTCCTTCTCGGATATCTAATAAGCCGCGGACAAATGTTCTAAATGTTTCCCAAGCTCCTTTTAGTTCTTCTTTTTGAGATGGAGACGTTGACGGAGTAGGAGGGATTGGATTTTGATTTATTTCGGCACTCATGAAATCGTATTTTGTGGTATAATTGACCACAATATACTAATCATTTTGAGAATGTGAAAATGGATGTATTTTTATTGGTTTAAGTCGAAATGGTTGTAGTCTGAAGCTCGTTTTTTGGAGAAGTAATTGTAAAGTATATCACGAATTCCTTGAGAACAGGAAACGTATGTAAAATAGGTACTCAAAGTCGAATTTATTTCGTCAAAGGCAACACTTCTGCATTTAAATTAAATAAATACGTTTGCTTGTTTTTTAAATTGATACATTCTATGCGGGTTCTGCGTTTTCTACCTCGGAGATATACTGTTTTATTAAAAACAAATTGCCCGTTTTCTGGAATCTTGAACACTTGTGTTAATTCCGATGCTTGGTCGTATTGTTTCAACGCATAGGTGAGGTATACATCTGCTCCGGTACTTGCTTTTGGATTTTTTAAATGATGTGCCAAATAGGGGAGTAATTTTAGCGGAAATATATCAGGGTTTAAAAACGGAAGCATCAAATGTTGGAATGTGTGTTTCCATTCCTTGCCGTGTGGCTGTACGTGTCCATATTTTTTGTGAGTAACTAAATGGGCAAATTCATGAATCAAAGTGAATAAAAATTGATACTGATTCAAGTTATGATTGATGGTGATCTGGGTGTTTTTACTAGAAAGCACGCGGAAATCACCATACTTAGTTTTTCTATCCCCCACTATTTTTAAATAAGTGGGGTGTAGTTTTGTAAGTGCAATCACTTTGTCTATGGACTGCTCTGGGATGTATTTTGCAAGTGTCGTTCTCAATGTTTAAGGAGTTGTTGCGGATACTTGCAATACTTTTCCGTTGTAAAAAGTATGTCCTGTGAGTGCAAAATTATAAATATATGCTGCCATTTCTATGGGTGTTACAGGTGCTTCATAGCCAGGGAATGCTTCTTCTAGCATTTCGGTTTGTACCGCGCCCAAGGCGAGTACATTGAAGGCTATTTTTTGTTCTTTATATTCTTCTGCTAATAATTCACTCAGGGTAATCACTGCTCCTTTTGACGAACTATAGGCGGCAAGTCCAGGGAATTTCATGCTTCCTTGGATACCTCCCATGCTACTGATGGTGACTACGTGACTGTTTTCGACTAAGAATGGAATCATTTTTTTTGTCAATTCGGCTACCGCTAAAACATTTACTTGATAAACACTTAAAAATTCTTCGGAAGTAATTTTTTCAAATGGTTTATTGACAAGTTTTCCWGCATTGTGAATCAATACATCTACCTGTTTCCAGTTTTCTGAAACAAATGCTGAAACTTTTGCAAGGTCTTCTGCATTTAACAAATCAACAGAAAGTGCATGGATGTTTTTGATGTTTAAATCTAGTATGGGWTGACTGTTTCTAGAGATAGCGAGTACTTGATGGCCTTCTTTGGCAAATAATTGCGCCAATTCAAAACCGATGCCTCTGCTAGTCCCTGTGATGATGATGTTTTTCAAAATGATACGTTTATGGTGGTACTTATTTTTTGATTAATTCTATTTCAAATAATTTRTTCCAGTGTTTTCCCGTAACAAATAGRCGGTTGTTTTCTTTGTCGTAGGCAATTCCGTTTAAAACATCATCGCTTGGATCTAAAGTTTGAGTTTTTGCAACAATAGCTTTTAATCCTTTTAAATCGGCAGCTCCTACAATACGCCCAGAAGTTGGGTTTATTAGTAAAAGGGTGTTTTCTTGCCAAACATTGGCGTAAATCAATCCGTTGATGAATTCTAGTTCGTTCAAACGCTGTGCTTTGCGTTTGTTGGTGTATGCTTCGATGTAATTTTCTTCTAGTTGTGTAGTTTCATTTAAAAACCAGATACGTTCAGATCCATCTGTTTTTATCAATTTTTTTCCATCATTCGCCAAGCCCCATCCTTCAATGCTTTTGGTGTACTTAAAAGTACCTTCTTTTTCAAAAGTTTCTAAGTTGTAAATAAACCCAAGTCCTTTTTTCCAGGTGAGTTGGTAAATTTTATCATTAAAAATAGTCAATCCTTCTGTAAAATACGCTTTGTCTATATCTATTTGTTTTACTACTTTTCCAGTTTTTAATTCCACTTTTCTCATAGAAGAACTTCCATTTCGTCCAGTACTTTCATAGAGGTAACCATTGTGAAATTCCAATCCTTGGGTGTATGCTTTGGGGTCGTGGGGGTAGGTGTTGATAATTTTGTAAGTGTAAATGTCKGGTGATTTGTCAGCTAAAAAATAWACTGTTTTGTTTATTTTTTTAGTTTTATCAGTATAAAAAACCAAGGCACTGATGGTGTGTTTTCCAAGAGTATAGTCTTKTATAGAGATATCTAAACTATGGCCTTCTATGTTGGGTAATTTTTTTCCATCTATAGAAAATTGAACAGATSTAATAGGCTGTTCATTTTTTTCAATAACCGATAGTGTCAGTTTTTGATTTATTTGTAACTTTGCAGGGCTCTTTAAATTAAAACTGTATTCTGATTTGCAAGCAGTAAATAACGGAATTAAAACGAGTACTAGAATTAATATTTTAATCGATTTCATTTTTTAGGTATTATTTTAATATTATTGGTAAAGAAAAACAAAATTATTGTTTGAAGTTCCAAAAATATGGTTAAATTTGCAGTCTGAAAAATAAAACATAATAAAACGAGTTAACGATGAAAAAAGGTATACATCCAGAAGAATATAGAATGATTGCATTTAAAGACATGTCTAACGGCGATGTTTTTTTAACTCGTTCTTCCGCTAATACTAAAGAAACTATTGATGTTGATGGTAATGAATACCCTTTAGTTAAATTAGAGATYTCAAGAACATCTCACCCATTCTATACAGGAAAAACTAAATTGATTGATACTGCAGGACGTATTGATAAATTTAAGAACAAATACGCTAAATTCAAGAAATAAGAAATTAGCCTATCATATAATTGAAAGCCTTAACATTTTTGTTAAGGCTTTTTGTTGTGCAATATTGTAGAGACGCAATGCATTGCGTCTCTACAAATTATAATCAATAGGGGAAACATCTCCAGCGTCCAACCCGTCAATAGTAATATCATGAATGCGCACGCGTACCAATCGTAAGGTTGGAAAACCAACGGCGGCAGTCATTTTACGAACCTGTCTGAATTTTCCTTCAGTAACGGTGATAGATACCCAAGAAGTCGGGCCATGGCGTTCGTCACGTATCTTTTTCGCACGTTTTGGTAACTGTGGAGTTTCTGTTAACTGAAAAGATTTACAGGGCTTGGTCATGTATTTTATGCCTTCTACACCTATTTCTACGCCGTTTTGTAATAGTTTTAAGGCAGTTTCTGTAATCAGACCATCAACTTGTGCATAGTATTCTTTTTCTACCTTTCTACTGCGTATTTGTTGGCTTACTTTTCCGTCAGTAGTCAGCAGTAATAATCCTTCTGAATCTTCATCTAATCTTCCAATAGCCATAGTGCCTTCGGGAAAATCAAATAGTTCGCCTAAGAGCTTCTTTTTGCGTTTTAAATCATATTTAAATTGACTGATATAGCCATATGGTTTGAATAATTTGAAGTGTCGGTGGATCATTTGGTTGTTAGTTGTTGGTTGTTAGTTGTTGGTTGTTGGTTGCTGCTTACTGGTTACTGCCTACTGGTTACTGCCTACTGGTTACTGCCTACTGGTTACTGCCTACTGGTTACTGCTTACTTGTTACTGCTTACTGGTTGCTGGTTGTCTGTTGCTAGTTACTGCATACTGCTTACTGCCTACTGCATACTGCTTACTGCTCACTGCCTACTGCTCACTGCCTACTGCTTGTTAATTTCTGTCGTTTGTGATTCCGTTTCAATTTCACACGAGTCTAGCATCTCTTCTCTATATTCTCTTTTCTTAACACTGTTTTCAAACGCATCTCTCAGTCCTGTTTCCCGCCTCCTGTCTCTCATCCGCGACAGTATTGGTCTCATTTCTCACTACTAATACCTCACTACTAATAAAATCAAAAAACACCTAAAAAGCACAGTGCAATTTAGGTGTTTTGATATCTTTAAAAAGAAGCTGTACTTATGCAAGCATGGTTACAGGGTTCTCAATAAATTGTTTTAATGTTTGTAAAAATGCAGCTCCAGTTGCTCCATCCACTGTTCTGTGGTCACAAGCTAAAGTGATTTTCATTTCATTTCCAACTACAATCTCACCATTTTTTACAACTGGTTTTTGAACAATAGCACCTACAGATAAGATGGCTGAATTCGGTTGATTGATGATAGAAGTGAATTCTGTAATTCCGAACATTCCTAAGTTAGAAACAGTAAAAGTACTACCATCCATTTCTGCTGGAGTTAGTTTTTTACCTTTTGCTCTTCCTGCCATGTCTCTAACTTCACTACCAATTTGAGTCATGCTCTTGTGGTTAGTTCCGGTAACAACAGGTACTACTAAACCGTCTTCAACAGCTACAGCAACACCGATGTTTACGTGGTGATTAATTCTCATTTTATCTTCGAACCATTGAGAATTTACTTGTGGATGTTTTTTCAATGCCATCGCACAGGCTTTTACAACCATATCGTTAAATGATACTTTGGTGTCTGGCAATGCATTGATTTCTTTACGAGCAGCAATTGCATTGTCCATATTGATGTCCAACATTAAGTAATAATGAGGGGCAGAGAATTTAGATTCAGCCAATCGACGTGCAATCACTTTTCTCATTTGAGAGTTGTTGATTTCTTCGAAGCTTTCATCTTCCAATGCAACAGTACTTGTAGCAGCAGGTGTAGAAGTAGCAGTAATAGGCACGAAAAATTCAACATCACGTTTTACAACACGACCATTTTCACCTGTTCCAGTTACGGTAGCCAAATTGATTCCTTTGTCAGAAGCAATTTTTTTAGCCAATGGAGAAGCTAAAATACGACCAGTGTTTACTACTTGAGCAGCAATTGCTGTTGGAGTAGCTGGAGTAGATATTGCAGCTGGAGTAGCAGTAACTGCAGGTGCAGCTTTTTCTGCTGCAGCAGGAGTTTCATTTTTCTCTTCGATAGGGTCAGGAGCAGTTGCTTTGTCAAAGTTTGCAACTAATTCGTCAATGTTTTCTCCTTCTTCACCAATTATAGCTAATAAAGAATCTATAGGAGCACTTACGCCTTCTTTTAATCCGATGTATAATAAAGTTCCCTCGTTAAACGATTCGAACTCCATTGTAGCTTTGTCAGTTTCGATTTCAGCTAAGATGTCACCTTCTTCGATTTTATCGCCAACACTTTTTAACCATTGTGCAACAACACCTTCTGTCATTGTGTCGCTCAAACGCGGCATTGTAATAATTTCTGCCATATTCTTATGTTTTTATGAGATTCGCCAGCAGCAATTTCTCGATTTTTTTGTTGATTTAATTAGACTTATCTATGAGGTAAAAAAGGATAATCTTTTTGTTCATAAACTGCGTCATACATTACGCTAAGCTCTGGGTATGGAGAATTTTCAGCAAATTCTTGACATTCAGCTACCAAGTCTTTAACATCTTGGTTGAATCCTTTGATTTCGTCTTCAGTAGCGTATTTCTTTTCTCTAATTACATCCAAAACTTGGCTGATAGGGTCAATTTTTTTGTACTCTTCAACTTCTTTTTTGGTTCTATATAATTGAGCATCACTCATAGAGTGCCCTCTATAACGGTATGTTTTAATATCTAATAAAGTTGGTCCTCCTCCTGAACGAGCTCTTTTAATAGCTTCGTCCATTGCTTTAGCAACAGCTACAGGGTCCATTCCGTCTACTTCTCCACAAGGCATTTCGTATCCTAATCCTAATTTCCAGATATCTTCGTGATTTGCAGTTCTAGAAACTGATGTTCCCATAGCATATCCATTGTTTTCACAAATAAATACTACTGGTAATTTCCAGTTCATTGCCATGTTGAACGTTTCGTGTAACGATCCTTGTCTAGAGGCACCATCACCAAAATAAGTTAAAGTAACGCCGTCTCTGTTAAAATATTTATCAGCAAAAGCCAATCCAGCACCTAAAGGAATTTGACCTCCCACAATACCGTGACCTCCATAGAAGTTATGCTCTGGTGAGAAAATATGCATAGATCCACCCAATCCTTGAGATGTACCAGTTGCTTTTCCTAATAGCTCCGCCATAATTCTTTTAGGATCTACTCCTAAACCAATTGGTTGCACGTGATTTCTGTAGGCAGTAATCATTTTATCGTCTTTCTCCATTACGTGTAAAGCACCTGCTAATACCGCTTCTTGTCCATTGTAAAGGTGTAAAAATCCACGTATTTTTTGTTGAATGTAAAGGGCTGCTAATTTGTCTTCAAATTTTCTCCAAAACAGCATGTCTTTATACCATTTTAAATACGTCGCTTTTGTTATTTTTTTCATCTACTTTGTTATTCAAGTTAATTTACACCCACAAGGGGATTKTTTTGTTGAATTTTATAACTCGATATAAAATTCAACGAATTGCAAAATTACTATTTTACGGCTACCTATTAAAATATTTTCAGTCTTTTTTTAACTATAAGGTTTTCGTAAAAAAATAACCGTTTAAAATACTTATTTTTAGCATGTTAAACGGTTTTTGTGTTTTTACTGATTTTTACATGTAATCTTCAATCGGATTACAAGAACAAATCAGGTTTCTGTCTCCATAAGCATCGTCTACACGTCTTACAGTTGGCCAGTATTTTCTGTCTGCAATATACTCCAATGCAAAGGCAGCTTCTTTTCGGGAATATGAATAAGGCCATTGATCGTCAGTCAACATTTTTAAGGTGTGTGGAGCGTTTTTCAACACAGAATCACTGTCTTTTGTATAGGCATCTATTTCTGTTTTTATCTGAATAAGTGCAGCTATAAAACGGTCTAATTCTTCCTTGCTTTCACTTTCTGTCGGTTCTATCATCAAAGTTCCTGCAACAGGGAAAGATACGGTAGGAGAGTGGAAACCAAAGTCCATCAGTCGTTTAGCGATATCGGTAACTTCAATACCTTTGGATTTGAACTCTCTAAAGTCTACAATCATTTCATGTGCTGCAAAACCCATTTCTCCTGTATATAAAATACTGTAGTGTTTTTCTAGTTTTGATTTGATATAATTGGCATTCAAAATGGCATAGGTAGTAGAAGCTTTTAAGCCTTCGTTTCCTAGCATTCTAATGTAACTATACGAAATTAAATCTACCATAGCAGATCCAAATGGAGCGGCTGATACAGCAGAAATCCCGTTTTTACCTCCAGTAGCTTGTACAGGATTTGATGGTAAGAATTCGGCTAAATGTTTAGCTACACATATTGGTCCTACGCCTGGTCCTCCACCTCCATGAGGGATGGCAAACGTTTTATGTAAGTTTAAGTGACATACATCTGCTCCAATCAATCCAGGATTTGTCAATCCTACTTGAGCATTCATATTGGCACCGTCCATATATACTTGACCTCCGTTTGTGTGAATGATTTCTGTAATCTCTTTGATTTCAGATTCAAAAACACCGTGGGTAGATGGGTAAGTAACCATTAAAGCAGCTAAATTATCTTTGTGTAATTCCGCTTTTTCTCTTAAATCGTTTACGTCTATATTTCCGTTGTCTGATGTTTTTGTTACAACTACTTTCATACCTGCCATTACTGCAGATGCTGGGTTAGTTCCATGTGCAGATGCAGGAATCAAACAGATATTTCTATGCCCTTGGCTTCTTGATTTGTGGTATGCTTGGATCACTAATAAGCCAGCATATTCTCCATTTGCTCCTGAGTTTGGTTGTAAAGAGGTTGCTTCAAAACCTGTGATCTCACTCAAATAGTTTTCTAAGTTTTTCAACATTTCTAAATAACCTGCTGCTTGATCTTGGGGTGCGAACGGGTGAATGTTTTGCCAGTTGCTATTAGATAAAGGCAACATTTCGGTAGCGGCATTCAATTTCATAGTACAAGAACCTAAAGAAATCATAGAGTCTGTTAATGAAATGTCTTTTTTCTCCAATCGTTTGATATAACGCATCATTTCCGTTTCTGATTGGTAAGAATTAAATACCTCATGTGTTAAATAGGCACTTTTTCTTAAAAAATCTTGCGGAATAATTTGTTCGTCAGAACGATTTTCAAACAAGGTAGCTTCTTTGTCTTCTGATGCGGCAATTACGGTTAAAATAGCATTGATGTCAGCTATACTAGTCATTTCATTGATAGAAACACCAATTGTAGTTGCATCAATAGATAAAAAGTTAATTTCCTTTTCTGCTGCTATTTTTAAAGTGTTTTGAGCGTTTATTACAGGGACCTGAACGGTGTCAAAATAGACATCGTTTACTTGCTCTAACCCCATTAAGTTTAGTCCAACTTCCAAGTTACGAGCTAAACTGTTCATTTTTAAAGCAATATTCTTAAGTCCTTTTGGTCCGTGATAAACGGCATACATTCCTGCCATATTTGCCAATAATACTTGTGCAGTACAGATATTAGAGGTCGCTTTTTCACGTTTGATGTGTTGTTCACGCGTTTGTAGAGCCATTCTCAAAGCACGGTTTCCATCTACATCTTTGGTAACTCCAATAATACGCCCAGGGATTTGACGTTTATACGATTCGTTTGTAGCAAAATAAGCAGCGTGTGGCCCTCCATATCCTAATGGAATTCCAAAACGTTGGGTAGTACCAATAGCTACTTCTGCGCCCATTTCTGCAGGAGTTTTAAGCAATGCCAAACTCATTAAATCAGCGGCAACCACTACTTTTATCTCTTGTTCTTTTGCGGTACTTATAAATTGAGTGTAGTCGTATACATTTCCGTTTTTTGCAGGATATTGTACAATGGCACCAAACATATCCTTGGTCAAAGTAATGTTTTCATGATCTCCAAAAACCAAGTCAATATTTAGAGGTGTAGCTCTTGTTTTAAGGATGTCTATAGTTTGAGGCAATACTTCATTTGAGACGAAAAATTGCTGAACACCTGCTTTTTTCTGAGCCCTACTTCTTGCGCTAAACAACATAATCATAGCTTCAGCAGCAGCAGTTCCTTCATCCAACAAAGAAGAATTTACCATTGGCAAGCCAGTCAAATCGGTTAGCATTGTTTGGAAATTTAACAAAGCTTCCAGTCTTCCTTGTGAAATTTCCGCTTGGTATGGAGTGTAAGAGGTATACCAACTTGGGTTCTCAAAAATATTTCGTTGGATAACCGCTGGCGTAATGGCAGCATTGTACCCTAATCCGATATAGGTTTTAAATTGCTTGTTTTTATTTGCGAGTCCTTGAATGTGGGCAGTAAACTCACTTTCGTTTAAAGGTGCAGGTAAATCCAAACCATTTTCCAAACGAATGTTGTCTGGGATTGTGTTAAATATGAGCTTGTCAAGCGATTCTACTCCAATGGAGCTTAACATTTCTTGAACGCTAGATGCACTAGGTCCGATATGTCTTAAAGCGAATGCGTTTGTTTTCATTTATAATAGCTTAAAGTTATGTTGTTTTAATTTCGCAAAAGTACTAATAATAGATATATGATTGTGCCTATTATTAGTTAATTATGGTACTTTGTTACCCTTTAAATTAGGCGATTTATAATACCTTACATTTGTACAGTGAATACACTTAAAAAAATAGCCATATTTTATGTTTTTGCCAACATTCATGTCTCATTGGCAACTGGGGCAATGACTTATGTAACGCTATTGAAATATGGTGAAATGGACTTAAAACCTGTTTTTTTTGTCTTTTTGTCTACTGTAGTCTCCTATAATTTTATTCGGTTGGTACGTTTGGATACGATTAAAAGTTGGATGTCTGTTTGGTTACAGGAAAACAAGGTTTTAATTTTGTGTTTGAGTGGAATTTGTACCTTATTCATGTTTGTCTTATTGTTACAGTTACACTGGCAGTCTATTTTGACCYTGATCCCTTTTTCATTATTGACCTTTTTTTATAGTGTACCCGTTTTTTTTAAAGGAAAGTCGTTGCGTTTTACACCGGGAATTAAGTTGTTTGTAATCGCTTTTTCTTGGGCAGGAGTTACAGTGTTTTTTCCGCTAGTGGATACGCAATACAATTTAAATTTAGATGTAATCGTACTTTTTGTGCAACGGGTGTTTTTGGTAATGGCTTTGACCATTCCTTTTGATATCAGGGATTTGAATTATGACAAAGCCAATTTAAAAACAATTCCACAGCTTATGGGGGTGAAAAAGGCAAAGCGATTGGGAGGTTTTTTTGTGTTGATATTCATTTGTTTAGAATTTTATTTTTATCAATTTAATATTGAATTAATGTTGCCGGAACTAGTTGTTGGAGTGTTATTGCTAGTGGGATTGTATTTGTCCAGTCGAAACCAAAACAAATGGTTTGCTTCTTTTTGGATCGAGTCAATTCCTATACTTTGGTTGCTATTGCTCTTAATTTAATTATATTAGGCATCACTTAACAAAAAATGATGCAAGATAAATATTCAGAATATTTCAAAACAAACGAAAAAACTTGGGACTTAAAAGTACCTGTACATGCGGCTTCAGAATTTTATGAGGTCGAACGTTTTAAACATGGGCAGTCATCGTTAAACCCAATAGAATTAAAAGAACTGGGAGCGGTATCTGGAAAAAAACTATTGCATTTACAATGTCATTTTGGTCTAGACACCTTGAGTTGGAGTAGGTTAGGTGCCAAGTGCACAGGCATTGATATATCTTCCAAAGGAATTGAAAAGGCCATAGAAATTAGCAAAACATTAAACTTACCTGCTACTTTTATTCAGAGCAATGTATATGATGTACCTAAAAATGTACAAGGAGAGTTTGATATTGTATTTACTTCTTACGGTGTGATTGGTTGGTTGCCAGACCTGAATTTGTGGGCAAAAGTGATTGAAGAAAAATTAAAACCAGGAGGGGTTTTTTATATGGTGGAATTTCATCCCATTATGTGGATGTTTGATTATACATCAGGAAATCCTGAGTTAAAGTATGCTTACGATCAAAAAGATGTGATTTATGAGGAGTATAAAGGGACSTATGCTGATTCGAAAGCTGCGATTATTAGTAAGGAATATGGTTGGAATCACGGTTTAGGTGAAGTAATTACCGCATTAACTACGGTAGGATTGAACGTGGAATTTTTACACGAATTTGATGAGGCTCCTTATGATGTGTTTCCTGAAATGGAAAAAACGGAACAAGGACAATATGTATTGCCTTTAGAAAAGAGGTTACATCCATTGTTGTATTCTATAAAAGCTGTAAAAAAGGCATAAAAAAAGCGTTCAATAATTGAACGCTTTTTTTATATTTAGAAATTGGATTAAGAAAAAAGTCTTGACATTTTTTCTCTTTCTTCTTCTGCCAATACAGAATCAACCAAAATACGACCACTGTGCTCATCTGTGATGATTTTTTTACGACTTGCAATTTCAGCTTGTCTTTGTGGTGGTATGGTAAAGTAAGATCCTCCAGATGCTCCTCTTTCGATAGGAACAACAGCCAATCCATTTTTYACTGTAGATCTGATTCTTTTATATGCTTTTAATAAATTTGCATCAATAGACGTTGTAAATTCGTCTAATTTAGTCATTAAAAGTTCTTCTTCTTTTTCTGTCTCTACAACGATGTCTTTTAATTCAGCTTTTTTATGTCCTAAATGAGTTTCTTGACTACTTAATTTTTCATTAGTAGTTGAAATCACTTCTTTTTTCTGAATAATTCTTACTTTGTATTCTTTAATGCGTTTTTCACACAACTCTATTTCAAGTTCTTGGTATTCCATTTCTTTAGAGATAGAATTGAATTCACGATTGTTACGAACGTTTTTTTGTTGTTCGGTATATTTTTTCGTTAATTCTTTTGCCCCTTCAATAGCAAGTTTCTTGTTACTGATTTCTTCTTTTAAGTTAGAAACTTCTTCGTTAAAATTAGAAATTCTTTTGTTTAAACCGACTATCTCATCCTCTAAATCTTCGATCTCTAGAGGAAGTTCTCCTCGTACACTTTTAATTTCATCTATTCTTGAGTCGATGATTTGTAAGTCATATAGAGCTCTTAATTTTTCTTCAACGGTAACTTCTTTGCTTTTAGCCATGTTTATAAATAATGAATTGGATTCGTATTTTTATCTGATAAAATGATTGCAAAATTATGAAATTTTTTCGTAAGTTGATCAACTAATAAGTTTTTTGTGAATTGTTCACTTTCATAATGACCAATATCTGCAATAATTAATTGATTTTCTGCTTGGTAAAACTCATGGTATTTTATGTCAGCTGTAATATAAATATCCGCTTTTTCTTGCAGTGCATTTTTGATAGCAAAACTTCCTGCCCCTCCTAATACAGCTACTCTTTTAATAGGCTTGTTCAATAGTTTAGAGTGCCTAATTCCGCCTGCATTCATGGTGGTTTTCAGTGTTTTCAAGAAATCTAGTTCAGAAACATCTTGAGGTAAATCTCCAATCATTCCCATGCCTATTTTTTGATTGATATTATGTAGCGAGGTAACTTCATAAGCCACTTCTTCATAAGGATGTGAATTGAAAAGTGCTGATAAAACACCAGATTCTTTATGTTTTTCGAAAGTGACACTCAGTAAAAATTCTGCTTCTGTATGTAAGGAGTTCTGTTCACCAATGGTAGGGTTTGAATCTGAATTGCCTTTAAAAGTGCCATTTCCAGCTGTAGTAAAACTACAATTGCTATAGTTTCCGATGTCACCGGCACCTGCATTAAATAATTGGGATCGTACTTTCTCTAAAGCAGAAGTAGGGACGTAGGTGGTTAGTTTTTTGATGGTGTTTTGTTGCGGTATGAGTACTTTTTTGTTTTGTAGTCCTAGAACTTCACATATTTTAGCACTCACGCCTTCAAAAGAATTGTCCAAAGCAGTATGCATACTATATATAGCGATGTCGTTTTTAATGGCCTTTAGTACGACGCGTTCTACATAAGAATTCCCGTTTATTTTTTTGAGTCCAGAAAATATAATTGGATGAAAACTTACGATTAAATTACATTTTTTTTCGATGGCTTCTTCTACGATATTTTCTAGTGTATCTAAAGTAACTAATACACCCGTAACTTTTGTTTGGTAGTCACCAATTAATAGCCCTACATTGTCAAAGCTTTCGGCATAATTTAGGGGAGTTAATTCTTCCAAATAAGAAGTAATGTCCTTTATTTTCATAGGGTTATGTTTTTTTAAGTTTTTTTAAGAAATCAAAGTTAAATATTTAAAACGAATATTAAAAATTGTTTCGTAAATTCGCATTTAGTGAGTTTTATTAGAAAAATATTGTACCCATTTTCCTTGTTGTATGGGATGGTAACTACTGCCAGAAATTGGMTRWWYKATGCARRTANTAAAAAAATCAACAAAATTTAAAATTCCGACCATAGTTGTGGGTAATTTGAGTGTTGGAGGAACAGGAAAAACACCACAAATAGAATACTTGGTTCGTTTGCTAGCACACGCATTCAAAGTAGCCGTGTTGAGCAGAGGGTATAAAAGAAAAAGCAACGGTTTTTTATTGGCAAACGAAAATGTATCAGTGGATGAATTAGGTGATGAACCTTATCAGTTTTACACAAAATTCCCATCCATTTATGTTGCTGTAGATGCGAATAGAGTTGCGGGTATCAGACATTTATTAGCCTTGGAGACTCCACCAGAATTGGTACTGTTAGACGATGCTTTTCAACATAGAAAAGTGGAGGGTGGTTTTAATATTTTATTGACTCCCTATTACGATTTATACATAGATGATCAGGTATTGCCTACAGGGAACCTACGTGAAACCGTTGCCGGAGCCAAACGGGCTCAAATTATAGTAGTGACTAAATGTCCTTCCGATCTGAGTGTGGAACGGCAAAACACATTGGTAGCAAGGTTAAAACCAGCCTTGTATCAAACGGTATTTTTTAGTACTATTGTGTATGACGATCAGTTGCACGGAAGGGAGCAATTATCGATAGCTGAGTTGGGGAATTACAAAATTATTTTAGTTACAGGAATTGCAGATCCAGCTCCTTTATTAACCTATTTTTCAGGAAATAATTTGAATTTTAAACATTTGAAATTTCCAGACCATCATCATTTTACAGTAGGTGATATATCTGCAATTGACAAGGCTATGTCTGAAGAAAAGGAAGAGAAAAAGATACTCATTACAACAGAGAAGGATTATGTTCGCTTAAAGGATAAAATAGCGAAGCTGTCATATATTTCAATAAAAATAAAAATGTTAAGTCGCCAAAGTGATTTTAATCAAATAATAAGTAATTATGTGGAACAGAGTAGAAGAGACCGTTAAGTATTTAAAAGGGAAAGGAATTAAAGATGTTGATTTTGGGATTGTTTTAGGTTCTGGTTTAGGGAATTTAACTTCTAAAATTGAGTGCTTAGTGAAAATACCATATGATGAAATTCCTAACTTTCCCGTGTCTACAGTTGAAGGACATTCTGGTGAGTTGTACTATGGAAAATTGGGAGGGAAGTTAGTCTTGGCAATGAAAGGACGTTTTCACTATTATGAAGGATGGAGTATTCAAGAGACGGTGTTTCCAATTAGAGTGATGAAGTTATTGGGGATAGATCAATTGATCGTTTCTAATGCCTCTGGAGGAGTAGAAGCTGATTTTAAAGTAGGAGATATCATGATTATCTCAGACCACATTAATATGATCCCTGAGCATCCTTTGCGTGGAAAAAACGACGAACGTTTTGGACCTCGTTTTGTTGATATGCACGAACCATATAGTTTAAAAATGATTGCAAAAGCGGAGGAAGTTGCAGCGTCCTTAGATATACCATTAAAAAAAGGAATCTATTTAGCTTTACAAGGCCCTACTTTCGAAACACCTGCAGAATATAAAATGGTAAAATTGATGGGAGCTAATGCTGTCGGAATGTCTACCGTTCCAGAAGTGATTGTAGCTAAACACATGGGAATGGATTGTTTCGGAATTTCAGTTATTACTGATTTAGGTGTGGAAGGACAGATTGAAGCGGTTTCACATGAAGAGGTCCAAAAAGTGGCTAAAATTGCTGAAAAGGTTGTAGGAAAGCTAGTTGAAGGGTTTGTTAAAGTGTATTAATTCTATTATTAATTGTTATATTTTTGGTATAATTGTTGGTTAAATTATCTTTTAAAGCGCTGAATTATGAAAAGAAGATTATTGGTTATAGTAGTATTTGTATTTAGTACATTAATGGCAACTGCTCAAACAACCGAAAAACATGGAGTAAAGTGGTTTGACGATTATAACAAAGCACAAATAGAAGCAAAGAAAGAAGGAAAACCAATGCTAGTTTTCTTTACTGGATCAGATTGGTGTGGCCCTTGTAAATTGTTGGTGAAAGATTTTTTTAGCACCGAAAAATTTAAACATATAGCCACCGAAAAATTTGTAATGTATGAAGCTAATTTTCCAAGAAATAGAGATTTAATTTCTAGTTCTCAAAAAGAAGACAACCTTGCATTGAAATTGAAGTTCCAAGTGTCAAGTTTTCCCACAGTGCTATTATTAAATGTAAAAGGCAAAGAGGTAGGACGTGAAAGCGGATTTAATTATATCCATGATACAACAAAACATTTCAGTTTATTAGAAAGTGTATTGTAACTGTCTTTTTTATAAAAAAAATCTAAGAGCCTCAAGTAATTACTTGGGGCTTTTTTTTGAGAAATGATTCTTTATTAGGGTAATTTTTAAAACCAAATTATACTTTTAAATTTAATAGAAGCYTGTCAGTCTCTATTTTTTTAATTTCACCATTGTCAAAATGCCACTCGCGTTTATAATCTATAAAGTGATGTTTTGAGATCCCTTTACAAAGGGCAAAAATAACTGCGGTAAAAGCACCGTGTCCAACAATTAAAATATTGTCAGCAGCAGCTGTTTTTTTTTGTATAAGCTGTATCACTTCTTGTGCGCGCTTGTATAATGCATCGATGGAATCTCCTGTGCCACTTTCTATGCCGTATATCAATCCGTCTATTTGTTGTATTTCTTTATTTTGAATATCACCAAAATGAACCTCTCGTAATTCTGGGATGGACTGGAGTGCTACTATCTTATGGTTCGTGCTAATAATTTGTTGAATCTCAATTGCTGTATGTTTTGCTCTGTCCAAATTAGAGGAGATAATATGGGATATGTTTTTATTTTTGAGTACGGCACCTGTTTTTTGGGCCTGCTGTATTCCAAGCGAAGTTAAGGGACTGTTTATAGTTCCTGCGTACAGACTAAGTGCATTATGTTTGCTTTCTCCGTGTCTTACAAAGTATATGTCTTTCATGAAATAATAGGGGCGCTTGGGTATTTTGAATGAAAAATATTTTAAAGGTCTAATTTATGATAATTTTAGAAATTTAGAAATGATAAAACACAGGTTTTTTTGATATAATTATACCCAAGTATTTGTGTATAAATAAAGAAAACCCACCAAAAGGCGGGTTTTAAATAATTTAAGAAGTATAACCTTATTGGTTGATAACTCTAAAAGTAGTTCTTCTGTTTTGTTGGTGCTCCCTTTCGTTACAAGAAACTCCATCAGAACATCTGTTTGTCAATCTGTTTTCTCCGTATCCGTTTGCAGTTAGTTTGCTGGGGTTAATCCCTTTAGAAATCAAATAGTTAACAACGGCTCTTGCTCTGCGTTCAGATAAGTTTTGATTGCTAGTTTTAGTACCTCTTGAATCGGTATGAGATTCAATTGCTACAGCTACACCATCTCTTAATACAGGCAATAAACGAGTATTTATAAGGTTTTTAGCGGTAGAAGTTAAGGTAGCACTACCTAAATTCCATTTGATAGGCAATGGGCTGTTTACTGTTAATTTACAATCAACTTCTTTCCAAGTAGTCAATCCTCCTTTTTTAACTAAAACTTCTTTAGTTACTGTAGTATATCTAGCCGGAACTGAAACTTCGTTTGACCAAGCATCTTTTACTAATTTTCTTCTTTTTAACGTAATGTTTTGGCTTGGAGTATTGGTAGGTATTGAAGTGGCAGCAGAAACTAATTTGGTTCTAATCATCGTTTTAGATTTAGAAGGGTAGTCAATTCGCCTTGTTGTTGCGGAATTATACGAAGTCTTAGTAATCGTTCTAGATTTACCGGAAATATTGATTTTTCTCGTTGTAGGAGGAGTTACCATTACTCTTTTAGTAAACGTTTTAACAATTGCAGGAACTGTAATTTCTCTAGTTGTAGGAGGAGTTACCATTACTCTAGTAGTATATGTTTTTACAATTTCCGGAATTGCAATACTTCTAGTTGATGGTTTTCTCGTCACTATCTTTTTTGTATATGTGGCTTGCCCACAGTCAGGTTCATCACAAATGTTTTTTCTTACCACAGTGGCATTCTTTGCTAATGTTTGTTGAGAAATAGTAGTGTGCTGTGAAGCAATTGGTTTGTAACACCAGTAACGACAATCGTTAGGGTCACTAGATTCACAATCAGGAGCTACATCACTCATTTGCCATACAGCAGTTGCAGGTTTTACTTCAATAGTTTTTGAACTGTTTCCAAAAGTTGCAGGAACCACTCTTAATGTTGTTCCAAATTCTTTAGACTTATAAGAAACTTGCTCAGTTCCCCATGCTCCGGGAATTACTTCTAAACGAGTTGAAGTAATCTGGCAAACAACAGATTGATTTTTAGTTTTATAGACTGCTGGTACAACAACTAATTTTTTGTAAGCAGGTTGTATTTCAATGGAGAAACTTTTGTTTTCGTACACCGCTGGTATAATTTCTAAACGGTAAGAATCTTCCTCAGTAACTATGGTCTGAGATTCTGATTTTCTTTTGGTAGGTTCAATCACTCGTAGACCATAAGAAGCCTCCTCTGTARTCACTTGGAAGTTTTCATTTTTAAATTTTGCAGGTACTACACGTAAGGTTTGCCCCTCTTCTTTACCTAGAACAGTAAATGTTTCATTTTTGTACTGAGCAGGGTTGATGCTGATTTTTTTATATGCTGGTGCAATTTGAATTGAAACAGTTTCATTTTTCCATACATCTGGAGTCTTACAACGAACGTAACATTTTCCAGGTTCTGGGTTAGACGGTAAATCTTGAGCCATTACAGTTACGGATGTTGCAAAGATAAAAAGCATACATGAAAGTAAGTTTTTTTTCATTTTCATAGAATTTTAATTAATAAAAGGTTGATGTTTAATATAAATTTTGGTCTTACTATCTTAGACACATAATTATATTAGTAGTCACAATTTTTCTTAAAAAAAGTAAAATAGCGTACTTATTTACAACCTGTTATAATAAAGTCCTTTAATGATACCGTCTGATAATCCGATTTTTGGTACATAGATTTTATTGGCGCCACTCCATTCCATAGCACTGAGGTAAATTTTTGTAGCAGGGAGTATTACGTCTGCTCTGTCTGAATTTAGACCTAATTTTAAAATTCTCTCATTGTATGTTAATTGTTCTAGATAGTTATAATGTGCTTTCATATACATAAATGAAAGCGGAGTGCCATAAGCCTTTCCAGAAAGCTTAAAAATTTTATTGATATTTCCTCCAGAACCTATTAAATGTACATTTTTGAGATTTTTGGTGTTGCTAGAGATCCATTCTTGGATGGTATTCCAAACACCTGTAGTAGATGCTGATGTTTTTAAAAGACGTACTGTACCTATTTTAAATGATTTTGAATTGATTATTTTTCCCTCAGAAAAAACGGTAAATTCGGTGCTTCCACCTCCTACATCTACATATAAATAGGATTTGTCTTTTTCTATAAAATAACTTAAATCTGTAGAGAAAATAATGGCAGCCTCTTTCTTTCCATCGATGATATCAATATCAATTCCTGTTTTCTTGGCGATTTTTTTGACAATGGATTCTCCGTTAGACGCTTCTCTCATGGCAGAAGTAGCGCATGCTTTATAATCTTCTACATTATGTATTTCCATTAATAATTTAAACGCTTGCATGGCTTTTAGCACGCGTTCAGTATTCTTTTTTGAAATTTCTCCTTTTAGAAACGTGTCACTTCCCAAACGAATAGGAACTCGTACCAATGCAGATTTTTTAAATATAGGAGCCTCTAGTGAAGGATCTTGGATTACATTGGAAATAAGAAGTCTTATAGCATTTGAGCCTATATCTATAGCGGCAAGTTTTTTTATTGTTAGTTTCAAGGTAGTTTATTTATAATAATTTGGAAACTCAGTTATGATTGTAGTTCCTTTTTTAATGTTTTTCCAATGCTTTGTTTTAAATTGAATTCCCACAACTCCACAAGTGGGTACATGGTCTATAATTTTACTTCCAAATTTATTGACAAAACTATTAATTCCATGGTCGTGACTAAATATAATAGCACTATCAAAACTATCGTCCAATGCTTTGACTGTTTTGATAAGATAGCCATCACTAAAACTATACAAAGAGCGACTAATTTTTAAATTGGATAAAGGGTAACTGAAAGTGTCTGAAAAAATAATTCCAGTATGCAATGCTCTGTTAGCACTACTGGCTACAAATACATCCGGACGAGTAATTTTTTCTTTTAGAATTTTTGATATTAAATAGGCATCTTTTATCCCTCTTTTTTTTAGAGGGCGATCTATATCATCTATTCCTTCGTATTTCCACGACGATTTAGCATGTCTAACTATATAGAGGGTTTTCATGTGTTTAAAATTTTGCAATTAACTAAAAATATTTCAGAATTTGAGAACCCATGTAAGCACTCGTTACACTCGTTCTCATATGAATTTATTTTAATCATACACTTGGGGGTATTTTTTAATTAAAAAAATTCATGTTCGTTTCATAAAATGGTTTTTGAAATCTTTGAGTATTATAAGTGTCTTGTATTTTAAAAATCATTGTTCTTATTAGTTTCCAGAATACAAGTTACTAAATTATTTTGTTAAGGAGCCAATCGGTCTATTTTCCAATCGTAGTTTTCTTGTAAAGTATATCTAATTCTGTCGTGTAATCTATTGGGCCTTCCTTGCCAAAACTCAATAGATGTAGGACTTACTATATATCCTCCCCAGTTTTTTGGTCTTGGGATTTCAGTGTTTTTAAATTTTTCTTCAAAGTGTTTTAGGTTGTCTTCAAGCTCTTTTCTGTCTTTCACTATCTCACTTTGATTGGACGCCCAAGCCCCAAGTTTACTTCCGTCTGGTCTACTTTCAAAATAACCATCACTCATATTTGGAGCAATTTTTGTCGCTGTTCCTTTTATAATTACTTGACGCTCTATAGTATGCCAAAAGAATGAAAGACATACATTGGGGTTTTCTGCAATTGCTTTCCCTTTTTCACTTTCGTAGTTTGTGTAAAAGTAAAAACCTTCCCAGGTATACCTTTTGAGTAATACAATTCGGTTTTTTGGATAACCATCTTTACCTATGGTAGCAATGGTCATAGCATTAGCTTCTATGTTACCACCAAATTCTTCCACTTCATAAAACCATTTTTGAAATAGTTGCATAGGGTTTTCGCAAACTTCGGATTCAAGTAAGTTAYTTTTTTTATAGATTTTCCGGTAGTTACTAAGGTCTTTTTCCATAAGTCAAAAATACGTATCTTTTATTGGCTAAAGTAGAAAGTTAATTGATTTTCTTTCGTTTTTTTAGGAGGTACAAGCCTATAAAACTGATGAGTCCGTTTAAAATGAGCAATTCGTAGCCAAAAACGTAACCATCAAACCAAGCTTTACTGTGGTCGTTTATGATATAGGTGAGTAGCACAGAAGCAATGGATACAACTAAAACACCTTTGTCCCAAATTTTATGTTTTGTAAAAATACCAAAAGCAAATAATCCCAAAAGAGGGCCGTAGGTATAGGAAGCAATTTGTAAGAGACTGCTAATGACATTTGACTTTAAAAATTGATTGAAAACGATGATGATCAATACAAGTAAAATTGAAACACCAATATGTACCTTTTTTCTAGTTGATTTTTGAAGAGATTCCTCTTTGTTTTTAATCTCAATAATATCAATACAAAAGGAAGTAGTTAAAGATGTTAAAGCACTATCGGCACTAGAAAAAGCTGCAGCTATTAGTCCTAAAATAAAAACGATGGACAATAAGACACTAATTTGGCTGTTAAGTGCTATTTCTGGATACAATAAATCTGTTTTTATAGATCCGTTTACAACAGGGATCTGAATGCCATTTTTCTCGGCATAAATAAATAATACGGCACCTAAAATTAAAAAAATGGCGTTGATGAAAATTAATACAACCCCAAGTGAAATTACATTCCACTGAGATTCCTTTGTGTTTTTACACGTCAAATTCTTTTGCATCATATCTTGATCTAAGCCCGTCATTGCGATGGCTATAAACATACCTCCAAAAAATGATTTGATTAGGTGTTTTTTGTCATTTAAATCCTCCGTAAAAATCATCCGACTATAGGTTTCGAATTCTATGGAAGAAAATAAATCAGCAAAACTCCATTGCAATTCATGAAGTAAAATAAATAAAGTGACGACTACTGCCCCAATCATAAAAAATGTTTGCAAGGTATCTGTCCAAACAATGGTTTTTATACCTGCACTTTTTGTGTAAAGCCAAACAAAAAATACAGAGAGAATTACGGTGAGTTCAAAGGGAATACCCCAGGCTTTAAATATAAAATGATGCAAGACAGATGCCACCAAAAATAAGCGAAAAGCCGCACCTAAAATTCTTGATATAAAAAAGAAAAAAGCACCTGTTTTATGACTCGTTTTTCCAAATCTACCGGCTAAAAATTCATAAATTGAAGTGATGTTAAGACGGTAATACAATGGGATTAGTAAATAAGCAATAACGATATATCCGAAAAAATAGCCCAATACTATTTGCATATAACTAAACTGACTACTTTGTACCCATCCAGGTACTGATATAAAAGTGACACCAGAAAGGGAAGCACCAATCATTCCAAAAGCAACGATATACCATGGCGATTTTTTATCTCCTGTAAAAAATGTTTTGTTAGAATCATTAGTTCTTGTGAGATAAGATATCCCAATAAGCGCTAAAAAATAACAGCCAATGAGTAATAGTATGTATATGGGCTCCATATGTAAATATTTTGCAGCAAATAAACGTTTTTTTTTTAAGTTAATTGTGAATTTTAGGGAAAGGATACAGGTCCTATTTATAATAGTTTGTATTATTTATAGTAGTTTTGTAACCTATTAAAATGAATTATGGTTTATTCCTCTAAATTATTGGAGAATGCAGTTCGTGAAGTTTCTCAGTTACCAGGAATTGGGAAACGGACAGCTTTGCGATTGGTGTTGCACTTATTAAAACAACCAAAAGAACATACAGGACATTTGACCAATGCCTTGAATAGTTTGGTAGATGAAATAAAATTATGTAATAAATGTCACAATATATCAGATGTTGAACTGTGTGAAATATGCTCCAATACGAGTAGAAATCCCGCTGTGATCTGTGTTGTTGAAGATGTTAGAGATGTAATGGCAATAGAAAATACAGGRCAATTCAGGGGGCTGTATCATGTGTTGGGAGGGAAAATTTCTCCCATGGAAGGTGTTGGACCACAAAATTTGATGATAGATAGCTTAGTTGAGAAAGTAAAAAACGAAGACATAGAAGAAATTATTTTTGCCTTAAGTTCAACTATGGAAGGAGATACTACTAATTTTTATATCTTCAAACAGCTAGAACCCTACACTGTTAAAACATCTACTATAGCACGTGGTATTTCTGTAGGAGATGAACTTGAATATGCAGATGAAATTACCTTAGGAAGGAGTATTGTAAATCGAATTCCTTTCGAAAATTCTTTATAAAAAAAGTCTTTCTTCAAACTGAAGAAAGACTTTAACTCTTAAAAAGCAYTMTTTTTYATGTGTTTAAAATTTTGTAATTGACTAAAAATAKTTCAAAATTTGAGAMCCCATGTAAGCACTCGTTACACTCGTTCTCACATGAATTTATTTTAATCATACCCTTGCGTGTATTTTTTGATTAAAAAATTCATGTTCGTTTCATAATCTTTTATTATAAAAATTCGTTTATGAGTTTTTCACTTCCTTCAGGTAAGATTATCATTGTTGTTGAATCGTCATATCTTACTGCATTGTATTTTTGACTATATAATGTCATCAGTTTTATCTCATTTTCTTTTTTTTCTTCTATTACATCAAAGACTAGATAGCCTTCTTTACCTTTAATAAAACTTTGCCTACACGCGAAAGCAATTAAACAACCAGCAACACTATCGTGTTTTTTTTTATTTCCTTTATTATGTGGAGCAATCTCTACAAATGCCATATACACTTGAAATGGAGTTTTAGTATTTATTATTAAACATCCTTCTATTACTTCAGGTGTCTTATCCGTTGTAAGAATATAACTTTCGTAGTCTTTTACTTTAGAATGTTTACTGAAATTAAAGCTCCATCCATCATTTATTGAAGGTAATTTTACTTTTTTTTTAGAAACTAATGAGATCTTGGATTTTATCTCTGATTTAGTTTTAGTCTCAATAATTTTTACCTTCATTTACACCACATTAGAACTCAAAGATACGAAAATTATACATATTGTACAATTTTATTTTAATGAACGCCAACACCCATACATCCACAATAATATTACTGCCCCTCGCCTTTCAAAGGTAGCTAAAGTTTAGAGTACAAGTTAGAGGAGTGAAAGAGGGTCAACACTAAAACTTGGGGAGCAATTATAAAATAATTACTTTTACATCATCAAAACAGGACGATGAACCCAGAACTTGCCAAGTACTTTTTACCCGAAGGACTATTAGATTATTTTAACATTGTAAATGACACAGTTAATAATGATAAAATTCATTTTTACTTAGAAGAGAAAAATATTATACCTGATGAATACAAAACAAAGAAAGCTCAATCTAAAGGGTTCACACCTGAAATAACTGTTGAAGACTTTCCTTTACGTGGAAAATCAGTACTTCTCCATATTAAAAGGCGACGATGGACTATAGTAGATAGCAAAAAGATAATACAAAGAGACTGGAAACTAGTCGCTAAAGGAACACGAATCACCGCTGAATTCGCAACTTTTTTAAAAGGTATCTATTGATAAACACCCTGTTAGCGCCGCCAAATTCGGAGGCTATTACAATACTAACGGCAGAAAACTTCAACACCTATATAAAAACCATTTGAGCGATTTTAATGTATGGACTCAACGATTACATGCTGAAAACTGGTTGTTATTCGGGAAAAATCTTGGGAAACAGCTTAGCATCGATGAAACATCCCTTTCAAATGGAGAGCTTTATACAATTGTCACCAATAAAAGTGCTAAAGGTAAAAAAGGAGCTGTAGTAGCTATCGTAAAAGGAACTAAATCAGAGGATGTCATAAAGGTGCTACATAAAATACCATTAGAAAGAAGAAACTTAGTAAAAGAAATAACCTTGGACATGGCTGGGAGCATGAATTTAATCGCTAAAAGAAGCTTCCCTAAAGCAGAACGTGTAACAGACAGATTCCATGTTCAAAAACTAGCATATGAAGCAGTTCAGGAAGAAAGAATTAGGTTAAGATGGATAGTTATTGACGATGAAAATGACGCTTATAAAAAGAGTAAAATCAAAGGGAAAATATACAGACCAAAAGTGCTTTCCAACGGCGATACTATGAGACAATTACTATCACGAAGTAGATTTTTATTATTTAAATCTTCTAGTAAATGGACAGAACTTCAAAAGCATAGAGCATCACTTCTTTTTGAATTCTTCCCGAGTATCAAAAAAGTTTACAGATTAGCCCAAAAACTAGGTTATATTTTTGAAAACAACACTAATAAAAATGTCGCAAGACTCAAATTAGCACATTGGTACGACCAAGTTGAAAAAGAGGGATTTAAATCATTTAACACCATTGCTAGGTCTATTCAAATCCATTATGAAGCAATATTAAATTACTTTAATAATAGAAGTACAAATGCTTCTGCAGAATCTTTTAATGCCAAAATAAAAGAGTTTAGAGCACAATTTAGAGGAGTGAAAGATGTCAAATTCTTCTTGTACAGATTAACCAAAATTTATGCATAGAAATCATAGCTCCCCAAGAATAACTCTTGATCCCAAAATTTATGCATAGAAATCATAGCTCCCCAAGAATAACTCTTGATCCCTAACAACCGCCAACTAGCAACTGTATATATTAATTTTAGGGACTAGGGATAAATCAAAAATATAGCTCCCCAAGAATATTACTTGACCCGGTAATCGCTGCTATCCCAAACGCGAGCGCAGCGAGCGTGTACAGACGCAATGCATTGCGTCTAGCAGTAAGGGCGTATTGCAATACGCCCCAACGAAAAAATCCCCAACTACGTAAGTAATTGAGGATTTAAAAAAAAGGCGATGACATACTCTCCCACMNCWGSGCTAATAGGCTTAACTTCTCTGTTCGATATGCTCAGCCGTGAGCCCTATTGCAATAATCAACTTAAAGTTTTGGTATAGATATTAGTAGTGAGAAATGAGAAAAACTCATATCACATAGCTAATAGCTAAAATATTGCAGTAGGTTGTTGATTATTTGTTGTCTGTTTCAGGTCTCCCAACAACTAACAACCGCCAATTAACCACTATATATGTTAATTTTAGGAACTAGGGATAAATCAAAAAAATAGCTACCCAAGAATGCGAGCGCAGCAAGCGTGTACAGACGCAATGCATTGCGTCTAGCGGTAAGGGCGTATTGCAATACGCCCCAACGAAAAAATCCCCAACTACGTAAGTAATTGAGGATTTAAAAAAAAGGCGATGACATACTCTCCCACCCAGGGGCAGTACCATCTGCGCTAATAGGCTTAAC
>NVSY01000033.1 GCA_002401385.1 Flavobacteriaceae bacterium
AAAAACTTTTTTCCCGTTTTCTCAGTGTTATCAGCATGTTCAGAACTTATTTTCGCTTTGCGTATTCCGCTTAGCGAGTGCAAATATAGAAGGTTTTATGAATCTGGCAAGGGGTTTTTGAAAGTATTTTGTAAGGGCGTATTGCAATACGCCCTTACTATCTGGTCTTGCGCATCTTGGAGGTAGGATTATTTTATATAATCCGTTGGGGCGAATTGCAATTCGCCCTTACAGGCCCATACTGGCCCATACCAGGGACCTATACTATATACATATATAAGATAGTAGCATGTTACGTCTGTACGATGGATCTTGCTGGTAGTAGCAGATTGCCACGGGCAAAGCCCTCGCAATGACGTGATGATGTTCTTTGAATTGGCGTTGTTGTGAGAGAGGAAACGACGTCGCAATCTGTTTGTGGAAAAAGATTCAATATAAAAGGCCGCCTATTGGCGACCTTTTAACGTTATATCATTTAGCATGTCCTGCATCATTCAACAAAAACCTTTATTATATCCTACTTTGATAAGTATATAAATCAAAGTACCTTCCTTTCGCTTTTATTAATTGATCATGCTTCCCTCTTTCCACTATATTCCCTCCTTCTATTACAAGAATTTGATCTGCTTGTTGAATAGTGGTCAATCTATGCGCAATAACAAAAGTTGTTCTATTTTCCATCAGTACACCTAAGCTCTTTTGAATATAGGATTCACTTTCAGTATCTAGATTTGAAGTCGCCTCGTCTAAAATTATAATTTTAGGATCTGCCAACAATGCCCTAGCAATAGAGATTCGTTGACGCTGCCCTCCAGACAACTTAACACCTCGTTCTCCAATGACAGTTTCTAATCCTTCTTCAAATTTATCGGTAAACTCATTTACATACGCTCCTTTAACGGCTTGTTGTAATTTTTCTTCAGAAGCATCTGGCTTGGCAAATAATATATTCTCTCTTATAGTTCCTTCATATAAAAAATCGTCTTGTAACACCACCCCTAACCTACTCCTAAAACTATTTAAATTTACTGTAGACAAATCCACCCCATCCAATGTAATTGTTCCTTTAACCGGGTTTAAAAAAGTCGCCACAAGCCCGGCAATTGTTGACTTACCCGACCCTGAAGATCCTACCAACGCAGTGACCGATCCTATGGGCGCATCAAAAGAAATATCGTGCAACACCTCTTTATTGTTTTCATAACTAAAAGATACGTTTTTAAATTTTASMTCGCCAGAAACATCATTTAAAACAACCGTACGCACAGTTGGGTCATCTTCTTCTTCCATTTGCATCAATTCATCAGTCCTATCCAAACCTGCCAATGCTTCTGTTAGTTGACTTCCAATATTGCTCATTTGAACAATAGGAGCAATCATAAATCCAAGTAACAGGGTAAACTTTAGAAAATCACCTAAAGTCATACTTCCTTCCATCATATAATATCCTCCAATCCCCATGATTCCAGCTGAAGCTAAACCCAATAAAAAAGTAGCAGAACTTGTAATAATAGCAGTTGCAGTTAAACTCTTTTTTACATTGACAAATAAACGATGTACACCTTCTTCGAAATTTGCATTTTCTTGGTGTTCAGCATTAAACCCTTTGATAACACGAACCCCATTCAAGGTTTCGGTGAGTCTTCCTTTAACTTCTGCATTCAATTTTCCTCTAGCTCTAAAAATAGGCCGTATTAATTTAAATGCTTTTAAAGCCACTACAGCAAAAACAGCAACTGGCAACAAAACAAACAAAGTCATTAATGCATTGATATTAATCAAGATAATTAATGAGACAATTGCTGTAAAGGATCCTCCCACTAACTGTACTAAGCCAGTTCCAACAAGATTACGAACTCCTTCCACGTCTGTCATAACCCTTGACACCAATGCTCCAGATTTATTGTTATCAAAAAAACTAATAGGTAATTTCATTAATTTCCGTTGAACTTTTGCTCTTAATTGAGAAATTAACAGTTGTGCCTCTACACTCAATAAACGAGTAATTGCAAAAGAACTTAAAGCCTGAATCAAAATAGCGACACATACAAAAATTAATAAATTTATCAATGACTGTTTGTCCTGAGAAGGAATTACATCATCAATCAAATCTTTACTAGCTAGAGGTAACACTAACCCCGCTAGACTCCTAATAACTATTAAAATTAATCCTAAAAAAAGGATTTTTCTTCTTGGCCATATAAATTCTTTAAACGCCCAAGCAAACGAAACTTTGTTTTTTTCCATGGGTCAAATATAAGTTAAAATTGATGATTGGTGATTAGTGATTGGATTGGTAAAAGTTAAAAAAAGTTGCGTCGATGAAGATTTTAGAATTAACCTCATTTAAATATAATCAAAAAAGATCTTTCATTTCACATAACCTAAACCTATTAAAACTCACAACAACACCTGACAAAATAATTGATCATACAAGGAAAGAAACATTGCCAAAAAACAATAATTGACAAACCTTAAGTTATCTATTATTTTTGTTCCTATTAAAATAATTAATAAAACTTCGCTTAAAAAAGGGTATCTTTGATAGATATGAAAAAGGCATGTACACTACTAATACTCCTTTTCCCCCTAATTTCATTCTGTCAAATCAGCAACTATGAAGTGCTATATGTTGAACGTCACGGAGAGGTAGGAAACTACTTAAAAAAATCTGCTCAATACAAGTACAAAAACGCTGATTCCACCACATATTATGCTTTAAAGGCATATAATATCAACCAACTCAACCCGACAAAAGAGACCTTAAATATTCAAAGTAGCATTTATGTATCTGTGTCCTATTTTTTAAGAGACGACCTACAATATGCAACCGTTTTTGTAAAAGAGGCACATCAAAGAGCACTGGTAAGAAACGAGGCATTTTATCTTCAACAAACTTATACAATTATTGGAAATATAAAACTTGCTAAAGGAGATAGTTTTAATGCTATAGTTGCCTACAAAAAAGCACTTTCATATGCTAAAGAACTCAATAAGCCGATATTGAGAAGTATTGCTAATCAAAATTTATCAATATGTTATGCCTATCAAAATAAAATATCTCTTGCGAAAGAGTTCGCTAAACAAGCGAGAGAAAACTACGAATATATAGACAATAATGAAGATTCAGACAGAACTCTCTTTTCAAATATTCTTATAAATGAATCTCAATTTTCTAAAAACTTAAAGGAAGGATTACAGTTCCTAAAAGAAAGCAAAGACAGTGCAGAACATTACCAAAACACAATCCAAATTGCTTCTATTTTAAAACATAAAGGCCAATTACTCACTCGATTTAATGAATACGAAAAAGGAATTGAATTTCTAGAAGAATCCAGGTATTATGTCAAAAACAAAGGCCTATTAAGCAAAGAATTGGCTTGTGATATAGAAATAGCCAATGCTTATTTACAGTGGGGGAATTACAAAAAAGCAACATACTATTTAAATCAATTTCTCAGAAAAAAAACAACGCATACGAGCCCCCAAACAATGCTAAATGTAAATTTATTAGCAAGTACTATTTTTGCGAAATCTAACAATTACAAAGTCGCTCAAAAATATGCTCTTAAGTATGGATTTGAAAAAGATTCCATCCTAAACCATAACGTAAATACCACTTTTGCAGAATACGGTAAACGATTTGAATCTGATCAAAAAGAAAAAGAAATCACCCTCAATAAACTAAAATTAAGTAAAGAGATAAACACTCGAAACTTGATTCTATTTGCAAGTTTTGCTATTCTTTTCTTTGGATTTCGTTTTTTTAAAAAAATATATGACAAAGAAAAAAACAAAAAACACCAAGCAGAAATTGCTTTAAAAAAAGAATTAGAATTTACTGAGGCACGAACTAAATTCTTAGGAAATATCTCCCACGAAATCAGAACTCCAATTACTTTAATTGTAGGCTATTTAAATCTAATGAAGGAGAATAAAAAACCAACTTCGAACAAAAAATATATAGATAGGGCTTTGTTTAACTGCGAAAAAGTGATTTCTGATGCTAATGAAGTATTGACATTGATTAAATTTGAAAAACAAAAAACCCAGCTGAACTTAATCGATTTACCTTTAAATGAATTTATCCAAAACACATTTTTTTCTTTTGAAAATACCGCTGCTTACCAACAAATTAAACTTCAATTTGAATCCACCATAAACCCAACAATCATTTTAAATTTTGACTTTGATAAATTAGAGAAAATTCTGAACAATATAATTTCAAATGCTATTAAATACAGTGGTCCTAAAACAAAAATCAGTCTCGCTTGTTCCATAGAAAACCTTACTCTCAAAATCTCAATAAAAGATCAGGGTATGGGCATTTCTACTGAAGAACAAACAAAAATATTTGAACGATTTTATCAAACAAACAGCAAAAAATCTACTGGTGGATTGGGCATCGGGCTCTCTCTTGCAAAAGAATTAGTCCATTTTTTAAAAGGAGAAATTCAATTAAAAAGCAGTTTAAAACAAGGAAGTATATTCACAGTGCTTTTTCCAATTGAGACAGACAAACACACAGAAAACAGTAATAAACAATTAAAGAAATCGGTGATCCCTTCTACATTTATCAATAGTACTGATTTGTTAAATTCAAACAAACCACTAATACTAGTAGTAGATGACAATATTGAGATGCTCCGCTATCTAAAAGAACTATTTACCCCACATTTTAATTGTTTGTTTGCTTATGATGCTACGGAAGCATTAAACTTAGCAAAACACAACACTTTTGACCTTGTATCCTCTGATGTTATGATGCCAGGAATTGATGGTTTTGAGTTCAAATCAATGATAAACCAAATAGAGGGCTATGAACAAATTCCATTCATAATGCTTTCTGCCAATACCTTTTCTACATCAAAAATAAAAGGATTTAATTTAGGAATTAACGACTATATAACAAAACCGTTTGAAAGTATAGAACTCATCACACGAATGCATAACTTACTAAAAAACAGTGCTGTTCTGAAAAAGTCCCTTCACATAGAAGCGCCTCAAGGAAAAGAAAAAAGCCAATCTCCAACTTACGAACAACAACTCATACTAAAAATCTCAAACGTAATAGAAAGTAATTTAGAAGATGAAAATTTTAAAATAGATGACCTTGCCAAAGAAATGGGATACAGCCAAAGACAACTCGCAAGAATACTAGTAAAACATACTGGACTCTCTCCTGTAAAATTTATTTTAGAATTAAAACTAAAAGAAGCTTATAAACTTATCAAATCCAAACAATACTCTACTATATCCGAAGTAAGGTTTGTAGTAGGTATCAATAGCGGTTCTTATTTCACTAAAAAATTCAAGGAACGCTTTGGGCTTACTCCTAGTAATTTAATATAATTATTGTACAGCTATTGTAACCACAAATCCTTCGTGATTTCGAACATTTAACACCTGGCCGTTTTCGAACAATAAATACTGACCTTTCACCCCTTTTAAAATTCCTTCAATGGTTGGAATTTTATCAAAGTTTACGGATTTTATTTTTGTTGGATATTGCTCCACTGGATATTCAAAATGATACACATCGTCATTCCCTTCTAAAAAATAAGGTTTTGTTTCTTCCGGAAGCAAGGCTTTAATCTTGTTCTTTTCTGCTAATAAATCTATAGAAGCTACTTCATTTTTCAACATTTTCTGCCAGCTTGTCTTATCAGACATATACTCTTTTAAAGCCACCTCTGCTATCCCTGCCAAATATCGATTAGGAGTTTCCAAAACAGCAATTGCTTGGCTTGCCCCTTGATCTATCCATCTTGTTGGTACTTGCGTTTTTCTAGTCACTCCTACCTTTAAATTACTAGAAACTGCCAAATAAACAATATGTGGTTTTAACTGCACACTTTTTTCATATTCCAAATCTCTATCYTCAATCCCTAAATGTGCTTTGCTCAATTCTGGTCGCATTACCCAATCTCCAACCTGTGCATTAGCATAAAAACAATCATAACAATTTCCTTGTCTAAAAATTTTTTTTGCTTTTCCACAATTTGTACATTGATGCGAAACAAAAGATATTTCCAGCTTTTTCCCTATCAACTGGTTTATATGTAGCATATCATTATCCGTCTCCAAAAAATAGTGTATCACATTTTTATGTTCTGTTTGCATTTTTTTCAAGATTCCTTGATATACCATTTGTTTTTTTTAGTATTTTTAACACGCGAAAGATACGTAAATCTATGGAACCATAAGTGAATTGTTTAGAGGTCGATATAAATAAACGATCAACTAATTCAATCCCTTAGTATATAAACAAATAGACTTACGCTATTTTAGTTATCTAATTTAACCCATCACTAAATTAAATTTATGCCGTTTCCTATTGTACATTCTATTCTGTCTTGGTTTTTAAAAAAACGTAAACATCAAGTGGAACTTTTTTTAAAATACCCCTCCGAAGTTCAAAACGAGTTACTTTTTAAATTATTAAAAACGGCTAAGAACACCGAGTTCGGAAAACTGCATCATTTTAAAAACATTATTTCTTATAAAGGTTTTGTACAGCAAGTTCCAATTCAACAATACGAATCTATAGAACCCTTAATAGAACGCACAAGACAGGGGGAGCAAAACCTATTTTGGCCAAGTACAATTAAATGGTTTGCCAAAAGTAGCGGAACCACCAATGCCAAGAGTAAATTTATCCCCGTAAGTGATGATTCCTTAGAAAACTGCCATTTTGAAGCTGGAAAAGACATGCTCTGTATGTATTTCAACAACAATCCGGACGCCCAACTATTTACTGGAAAAAGCTTAAGGCTGGGAGGAAGTAGCGCTGTTTATGAAGAAAACAAGACCTTTTTTGGTGATTTGTCTGCCATTATTATTGAAAACATGCCTTTTTGGGCGGATTTTAGTAGCGCCCCAAAACAAGAAACTGCTTTAATGAGTGAATGGGAATCTAAAATGGATGCGATAATTAAGGAAACTGTGGATGAGAACATCACAGGATTGGCAGGTGTTCCATCTTGGATGTTGGTACTTTTAAATAGAGTTTTAGAACGTACAGGAAAATCTAACATTTTGGAAGTTTGGCCTAATTTGGAGGTGTATTTTCATGGTGGCGTAAATTTTAGCCCCTACAAAGAACAGTTTAAAAAACTGATTCCAAGTGATCAATTTAAGTATTACGAAATTTACAATGCCTCCGAAGGTTTTTTTGCCATTCAAGACAGAAATGATTCGGATGAAATGCTATTAATGCTAGACTACGGAATTTTTTATGAATTTATCCCCATGGATGTTTTCAACGGTGAATCTTCAATAGCTGTCCCCTTATCTGAGGTTCAAAAAAACGTTAATTATGCTATGGTGATTACTACTAATGGCGGTCTGTGGAGGTATTTGATTGGAGACACCGTTAAATTTACTTCTACAGATCCTTACCGCATCAAAATTACGGGTCGTACCAAACATTTTATCAATGTTTTTGGCGAAGAATTAATCATCGAAAATGCTGAAGACGCTCTACAAGTAGCTTGTAAAAAAACCAATTCTGAAATCATCGATTATACCGTAGCTCCTATTTTTATGGCTGAAGAAAAAAGTGGGGGGCACGAGTGGATGATCGAATTTAGAAAAACTCCTGAATCACTGACAGAATTTACCTATATTTTAGATGAACATTTAAAAACGATCAATTCGGATTATGAAGCAAAACGTTATCACAACATGACACTTGACTTGCCTAAAACCCACATTGCTACACAAGGATTGTTTTATAACTGGATGAAGAAAAAAGGTAAATTAGGGGGACAAAACAAAGTACCTAGATTGTCCAATTCAAGACAATGGATAGAYGAGTTACTACTCTTAAACAAGTCTTAATTTACTTTTTTCGCTCTATAACGTAATTCACCATGGTCAAAAGTGATGATTTATAAGGAGATTCTGGATAGGACTCCAACATGGTCAATGCTTTTTCTTGGTACAATTTCATTTGATTAATGGTATACTCTATTCCGCCATTTTCTTTTACAAAATTGATGACTTCTTTCACTCTCTTTTTATCAAGATTGTGTTTTTTTACAGAATTAATCAACCATTTTTTATCCTTTTCAGAACAGTTGTTCAAGGTGTAAATTAGAGGCAATGTCATTTTTTGTTCTTTGATATCGATCCCAGTAGGTTTTCCTATTTTGGCATCGGTATAATCAAATAAGTCATCTTTTATTTGAAAGGCAATACCTATCAATTCTCCAAACAAGCGCATTTTCTCTACTTCTTCTTTAGGGGCATTTACAGAGGCCGCACCAATCCCACAACAAGCCGCAATAAGTGTGGCTGTTTTTTGTCTTATAATCTCAAAATATATTTCTTCGTCTATATCAAGTTGTCTCGCTTTTTCTATTTGCAAAAGTTCACCCTCACTCATTTCACGTACGGCAACAGAAATCAATTTTAATATATCAAAATCGTCATTATCTATAGATAACAACAATCCTTTTGACAATAAAAAATCACCAACCAATACTGCAAYTTTATTTTTCCACAAGGCATTTACAGAGAAAAAACCCCTTCTTCTATTGCTGTCATCCACCACATCGTCGTGTACTAACGTTGCGGTATGAATCAACTCGATGATAGCCGCACCTCGATAGGTACGTTCATCAAACTTGCCATCAGACACCATTTTAGCTACTAAAAAAACAAACATAGGTCGCATTTGTTTTCCTTTGCGTCTTACAATATAATGGGTGATTCTATTTAACAGGGGAACTTTAGAAACCATGGACTCTTTAAACTTTTGTTCAAAGAGCTCCATCTCGTTCAAAATAGGCTGTTTAATTTGTTCTATTAATTTCATCTAGTTATCAAAAATACATATTTTTCTTTTGAATAGAGACAATAGGGAAGAGAAAAAAAGAGAACATAGAGAAAAGACATAAAGAAGTTTACATGTACATTCTCCACTGTAATTCTCTAACTCTTATTAGCCAGTTGACCACAGGCTGCATCTATATCTTTCCCTCTACTTCTACGCACATTTACTGTAATATCGTGCATTTCTAAATTGGAAATATAATTATTTATTGTTGCTGGACTCGCTTGTTGAAATGGCCCGTCATCAATAGGATTGTATTCAATTAAATTTACTTTACATGGTATTATTTTACAAAACTCTATCAATGCTTTTATGCTTTCTTTGTCATCATTTATACCTTCCCAAACCACATATTCGTAGGTAACATGACGTTCTGTTTTTTCATACCAATAAATCAATGCTTCCTTAATAGAAGCCAAATCATACTTTTTATTAAAAGGCATAATTTTAGTTCTGATCTCATCAATTGCCGAATGTAAGGAAAGTGCTAAATTAACTTTTGTACCTTCATCTGCCATTTGTTTGATACGATGTGGAACCCCAGATGTAGAGACAGTAATTCTTTTAGGWGACATTCCTAATCCTTCTGGGCTTGTTATCATTTCAATGGATTTCATCACATTGTCATAATTCATTAATGGCTCTCCCATTCCCATAAATACAATATTGGAAAGTTTGTGATTAAAATACAATAAACTCTCTTTATTAATRGCGGAAACTTGATCGTAAATTTCGTCAGGGTTCAAATCGCGCATGCGTTTTAAACGAGCCGTTGCACAAAAACTACAGTTAAAACTACAGCCCACTTGACTAGAAACACARGCKGTGGTTCTSKTATCCGTAGGAATTAAAACRGAYTCTACAATAAGYCCATCATGCAARCGAATGGCATTTTTTACCGTACCATCAGTACTGCGTTGCATTTGATCTACTTCTATATGGTTGATCACAAAATTGGCCTCTAGCATGGCGCGTGTATCCTTGGACACATTTGTCATATCGTCAAAACTATGTGCTGTTTTATGCCACAGCCATTCATACACTTGGTTTCCTCTAAATGCCTTATCTCCATTGGCTACGAAAAAATCGCGTAGCTCCTCTTTGCTCAATGCACGTATGTCTTTTTTATCAGCCATATTCTCTAAAATTAAAAAAAAGCTGTCAAGGACTCTTACATCTATGACAGCTTGATATTGTATTATAACATTTAATTATATAATCAACATGGCATCGCCATATGCGTTGAAATTATATTTTTCTTCAATGGCTACTTTATATGCTTCCATCAAGAAATCGAATCCTGCAAATGCAGCAACACTCATCATTAATGTTGATTGAGGTACATGAAAATTAGTAATCATACAGTTGGCTATTCTAAAGTCATAAGGAGGGAAAATAAATTTATTCGTCCATCCATTATAAGCATTTAATTTACCGCTAGACGACACCGAACTTTCTATGGTACGATTTACAGTAGTTCCTACAGCACAAATACGTCTTTTATTAGCTTTTGCAGCATTTACCATGGTAGCCGCCTCTTCTTCGATATTTATTTTTTCAGAATCCATTTTATGTTTGGACAAATCTTCCACCTCTACAGGGTTAAAAGTTCCCAATCCTACATGTAATGTTACCTCAGCGAAGTCAACTCCTTTAATCTCCAAACGCTTTAACAAGTGCTTAGAAAAATGTAATCCAGCCGTAGGTGCAGCAACTGCTCCTTCATGTTTTGCATAAATGGTTTGGTAACGCTCTTGATCTATGGTCTCCACTTTACGTTGGATAAATTTAGGCAATGGTGTTTCTCCCAATTCAAATAACTTTTGACGGAACTCTTCATAACTTCCATCAAATAAGAAACGCAATGTACGTCCACGAGAAGTGGTATTGTCAATTACTTCAGCTACCAAACTTTCGTCGTCACCAAAGAATAATTTATTACCAATTCTTATCTTACGAGCTGGATCTACCAATACATCCCACAACCTGCTTTCGGCATTTAATTCTCTCAATAAAAACACTTCTATACAAGCTCCCGTCTTTTCTTTCTCTCCATACAAACGTGCTGGAAACACTTTTGTATTGTTCATCACCATTAAATCACCTTCGTCAAAATAACTGATCATGTCCTTAAACATCTTATGCTCAATCGTTTGATCTTTACGATTCAACACCATCAATCTAGACTCATCTCTATGTTCCGCTGGGTATTCAGCTAACAACTCCGCTGGTAACTCATATTTAAAATGTGATAATTTCATTCAAATGTTTTTAAAATGTGGGCAAATATACAACATCGACATAGGGGTTGTCAAGTGTTTTGCCATAAAAGTTTGATTTTCTTATGAATTATACCAAATTTATTTCCAAATTACTGTTTAGAAATAACCTTATTTTTGCTTTGTCTAGTAGAAAAACAGAAGGATAACTGAAGCTTTCGTTCTATTTTTTAACGACGAAAAAAAACTGAAAATAAACTATTTACATCGGTCATATGGAAATATTTTTGGTGTTTGTACTTACTTTCGCATAATCTTCCCAAAAAGTAGGATATGATTTTGAAACTACATCCGCCTCATTTATACGGATATCTACCTTGGTAGCCATTGGAGCAAATGCCATCGCCATACGATGATCTTGATAGGTGTCAATTGCAATATTTTCAATAAAAGTTGTAGATTTTTCCAGTCTCAAACTATCATCCGTAATATGTACTGTCCCTCCTAATTTTTCGATTTCGATTTTCAGCGCCACCAATCTATCTGTTTCTTTAATTTTTAAGGTATGTAATCCTGTTAATTCACAAGAAATACCCATTCCAAAACATGTGACTACAATTGTCTGGGCAATATCTGGAGCACTTTTTAAATCTAATTTCAATATAAAATCAGTATCAATAGCTGTCTGTTTCAAGTGGATTTGATCTTTAACGAAAGTAGTTTGAATACCTAATTTTTTATAAATATCCACCAACACAGCATCGCCTTGTAAACTAGATCTTTTGTATGATGATAATGTAATTTCAGACCCTTTTGCAAGCGCTGCATAGCTAAAATAATAAGATGCTGAACTCCAATCCGATTCTACAGTAACTGTCTTTATAGGTACAGTACTTGTAGGTTTTACAGTAATGGTATCTCCTTCCCAATTGTTTTCTATCCCTAATTCACTCAATAAACTTAAAGTCATTTTTATATATGGCACAGAAGTTACTTTGCCTTTAAAACGCAATTGTAATCCGTTTTTTAAGCGTCCTCCAATGAGTAACAATGCCGAAATATATTGACTACTCACATTTCCATCAATTTCCAATGAAGCTTCGGTCAATTCTTTTCCTTTAATTCTCAAGGGGGGAAATCCTTCTTTTTCTACATATTCTATGTCGGCACCCAAACTCTTCAAGGCTTCTGCCAATATTTGAATAGGCCTATCTTTCATACGTCCAGAACCTGTCAAAATAACTTCACGGCCTGGAGAGGCTGCAAAATAAGCGGTCAAAAAACGCATGGCAGTTCCGGCATGTCCTATATTTACAACTTCTTCTGTAGATTTTAATGCTTTTTCTAGGAGCTGTGTATCGTCAGAATTAGATAGATTCTTAATTTCCAAATTTGGATATAGCTGTTGTAAAATCAACAAACGATTCGACTCACTTTTAGAGCCTGTAATTTGGATTGATGCCTCAATGGCATGTGAAAATGATGTTAGTAGCATATTTTCGATGGTATATAATGTATTCTTATTTCTTAATAAATTTGTAGTAACCTGTCATAAATGCGCCATAGACAGCAGACATGACCAACTGCATTTTCACAAATTGCATCCAATTTGCGGCAGAGAAAAACTCGTTCATCATAGACTCGTAACCATCAGAAACCAGCCCAAAAACTACTTTAATAAGGGTAACTACGATTAAAAATATAAAGAAAAAACGAAAGAATAAGGTTAAAAAAGGTTGTTTGGAGATATCTGACATACTTATTTTAATTTTTCGTTATTATGATGACGATYGTGATCGCGTTTGGTTTTAATATCTAGTTTTTTATCAAAAGCTTCTTGTAAATTTACCCCTGTTTGATTTGCCAAACAAAGCACAACAAATAAAACATCAGCCAATTCCTCGCCAAGATCTTTATTCTTATCACTTTCTTTTTCGCTTTGCTCTCCATAGCGTCTTGCTATGATGCGCGCCACCTCACCAACCTCTTCGGTTAGCTGCGCCATATTAGTTAATTCGTTGAAATATCGAACGCCATGTTCTTTAATCCAAGTATCAACAACAAGCTGAGAATTTTTAATGTCCATGGTTACTATTTTATTCAAAGGTAGTTCAAAAAGTCAATTCTAGCTATTTCTCTTGCACCTAAACTTGCCAAATGATCATTATACACCTGACARTCAATCAATTTATAATTTTCTTTTTTCAATTGTGTTACCAAATAAATAAAAGCAACTTTAGAAGCATTACTTACAGTGCTAAACATACTTTCTCCACAAAAAACATGTCCTAAATCAATGCCATAAAGCCCTCCAACCAATTCATTATTTTCCCAAACTTCAACTGATTTTGCCAATCCTTTCTTATGCATGTCCAAATAAGCATCCTCCATGTCGTCTGTTATCCAAGTTCCTCCTTGCTCTGGTCTATATGTRGTTTTACAATGATAAATAACTTGATCAAAAGCCGTGTTAAAMGTTACTTTAAAACGYTGATTTCTAAGCACTTTTCGCATGCTTTTAGARATCCTAAGTTCTTCTGGGAATAACACCATCCTATCCTTTGGACTGTACCAAATTATAGGCTCGCCTTCACAATACCAAGGAAAAATACCACTTCTATAAGCAAGTTCTAATCGRTCYAGWGACAAATCTCCACCCACAGCTAATAATCCATCTTCTGAGGCAAGATGTACTGGTGGAAATTCTATTTTTTTTGTGAGGATGTACATGTTTTAGTTGTTGGTTGACGGTTGTTAGTTGTTGGCCCAAAGCTTCGTGAGCTCTACACTCGTAATTGATTATAGATTGAACAAAAAAATCATAACTCAATAAAAATCTAAAATTCGAATCGAATCTTAAGCGGAGTCGAAGGGCTATATTTCCAACTCAAAACGCACCCAAACCGCTTTATGATCTGTTGGCCACACATCTAATGGTTTTATAAAAACATCACTCGTTTCTTGCAATACTCTTTTATTGTAGGCTACATCTCCTTTGGGACCCAAAATTTTGACATCCTTTAATTTCAGATGGTCGTTTGGAAGGTAAAAAACAAAATCGATACGATCTCTATCATCTGCTTTCGGACTCCAAGCCAATTTAGCCAAAGGCACCAATGGATTATTTGCAGGGTAGGTAAATCCAGGATGCGTTAAAGGGTTTGGATAATACTCTCTATAGGCGTCTACAAAGCCATTCTTTTCAAGGTTCACCGTATTATTCCATGGCATTACCACACCATTATGGTCATACAAATTCTTGTTTTCAGCTATCCAATCCAAATGTGATGCTTCGTTATTATCACCTCCATAAATAACAATACGTCCTTTTTCTTGTTCTATTAAAGCATCTTTTATAAATGCATTTATAGCATTGTCTCTTTCCGAAGCTAGGTTTATTTTTTCTATTTCTTGCACGTCAGTTACGGGAGCATCTAATTCCTTCCAAGTAGAACCATCATATCCTCTAGGCAAATAAATAGCACAATTTAAATAATCCAAATGTCCGCTATAAAAGGCTATCATCACACCATTAACATCTATAATAGCTTTTGTAATAGATCCATGATCGTTTTTTAAAGGATATACATTTTCTTGTAATAAAATCGGATATTTAGATAAAACTCCAGAGTCCTCACTCTTTTGAGAATAATAAATGTGCCCCTTTTCTTTTAAAGCAGCCACCAATTTTTTGGCAAAATTACTTCCTTTATAATTACGGACTTCACTCAGGGCTATTATATCTGACTCTGTTTGAATGATTTCATCAATAATAGCATCAAACCCATTTTCTACCACGGTTCCCTCTTGCCAAATATTAAATTGCAATACCGTTAACGGAATCTTTTTTTGAGGTGATTCACAGTTCATTAGAATGGAACAACACAATATTAGCATTAAAAATCTTAAATATTTCATTGATTTTGGGATTTACAAAAATAGTATTGATGAAACAAACACACATAAAAAAAGCTGCATAAAGCAGCTTTTTTTTATTTTTATTATTGACCTAGAAAGGTAAATCGTCTGGTTCGTTATCGCTAACTTTATCCGTAGACTCAAAACTTTCTAATGGTGGTACATTTGTTCCTTCAGGAGCTGCAGCACCAGAAGCTTCGATTCTCCACCCTTGAATAGAGTTGAAGTATTTAGCTTCTCCTTCCGGGTTTATCCATTCTCTACCTCTTAAGTTGATTGAGATTTTTACGTCTTGACCTACTTGATAAGTATTTAATGCATCACATTTGTCTTGTACAAATTCGATTGCCAACATTTGAGGATACTGCTCATCAGTGGTTAACACYAATTCTCTCTTTCTAAATCCACTCGCTCCAAAAGTTTGCGTTTCGCTGATTTTCTTAATCTTCCCGGTTACTTCCATCTTTATTCTTAAATTAGTTCATCAAAAGTACTTTCCAAGCACTTTCTATATCGTTAGTTTCTAAATATTGTTTTGCAAATGTATGCTTTTTTATGATTTCTGAATTTAAAAAATCAGAATGTTCTTTCGCAAACTTATCAACATCGGCTTTTAAAGGCAGCATTTCTATGTTCCCTAGCTTCCCTAGATCATTCCCAGACAAGACAGAACTATACCGAATCACTTCTGGAATCTCATCTACCCCAATCCCTAAAGTAGTTAAAGGCTTTGGAATCTCAAAAAAACCTGTCTTCACTCTAGAATAGTAATTACCTCCTGCCCGCGCTACTAAATCTATTTTATGATGATTTATACTCATATCATCGTTTAAAACAGCCTCAGACACGTGTATCTTTACTACTTCACATATAATTAAATTCCCCGCTCCTCCTTCTGTTCCTAAGGCCACAACTTCATTAATTTTACATTCAAACTGTACAGGAGATTCTGCCACTCGAAATGGTTTTACATTTTCTGAAGGCAACATGGTAAACCCTGCTTTTTCAAACTCGTTCACACCTTGAGCATACTCAGTACTAGAAAGTGACATTTGCTGTACAATATCATAATTTACCACATTTATAACYACCTCTTTTGTAGCAATTGCATTTTCTAAAGTATGTTTGGTTGTATTATCCCGAACCCTTCGWGCTGGGGAAAAAATAAGRATTGGTGGATTGGCACTAAACACATTAAAAAAGCTAAATGGAGACAAATTAGGTCTTCCTTCTTTATCTATAGTGCTTGCAAACGCAATAGGTCTAGGAGCAATGGCACTTAACAAATATCCATGCAACTGTGCGGTAGGTATATTTTTAGGGTCTATCGTAATCATCGTTAGTAATTTAAACAAATGTAACCAATCATTCAGAAATGGCAAAATGAAAACTTACAGCTATTTTCACCTCAAAAGTAATATCATCGAAAATTTCAAGTTATATGAAGAGAAATTTTTATATTCGTTGTTCATGTCTCTTTTAAAAAACACATCTTTCCGTAAATGGGGAATCATTGCAGTTTCTTTTATAATTGTCAGCGCAATTTTATGGAACACCTACGACTTTATCCAAAAATTCAAAATTGAGGAACGTAGGAAGATGGAAATTATAGCGGGTGCCTATGGAAGATTTAATGACAATTCCAACTTAAACGCTGATGTTACGCTAGAAAGTGAAATAGTATACGGGAATCACAACATCCCAATGATTGTGACAGATGAACAAAACAACATCACACAGCACCATTTTTTAGATGCTAAAAAAACCAATGACAGCAATTATGTATTCAAACAATTAGCCCTCATGAAAAAGGAAAATCAGCCTTTAATTGTTGGATACAGAAACAATTCTAAACAGTATATCTACTACCGAGATTCTGACTTGCTCAACAAATTAAAATACTATCCGTTGGCATTAATTTTTATTCTGTTTCTATTTGCTAGTGTTATCTTCTTGTTTTTTAAATCTAATAAATCTGCAGAACAAAACAAATTATGGACAGGAATGGCCAAGGAAACAGCACATCAAATCGGAACACCTCTCTCCTCTTTATTGGGTTGGGTAGAAATTCTACGATTGGAAAAGACCGATAAAACGTTGGTGGATGAAATAGAAAAAGACATTCACAGACTGAATACCATTGCCGAAAGATTCTCTAAAATTGGTTCTATCCCCACATTGACCAAACAGAATATTGTAAGCAGTACAGAAAAAGCTTACAACTATTTAAAATCAAGAAGCTCCAAACAAGTAGCTTTTAGTTTTAAAAGTTCCAATGAAACTATACATACAGCCTTAAACATTCAGCTCTACAGTTGGGTGATAGAAAACTTGATAAAAAACGCCATAGATGCTATGGGAGGTAAAGGAAAAATAGCTGTTGAAATAAGCAAAACATCCCAGGGAGCTAAAATTATAATTTCTGACAATGGAAAAGGCATTCCTAAAAACCTACACCACACAATTTTCACTCCTGGATTTACCACCAAAAAAAGAGGTTGGGGATTAGGTCTCTCACTAGCAAAACGTATTGTAGAAGACTATCATAAAGGTCGGATATTTGTATTGAAATCCGACCCAAATAAAGGCACTACTTTTTGCATTTTACTTAAAGAAAACTAGCCACTTTGGCTGCTAAAGCTTCAAATTCTACAGCTTCTAAACTTACTTTTTTTCCAAACGTAGCATCTTCCATGCTATTTAGAGGAATTAAATGCACATGTACATGTGGCACTTCTAAGCCTATTACCGTCATTCCAATTCGCTTACAATCCACTGCTTTTTCCAATGCTACAGCTATTTTTTTAGAATAAACCATTAAGGCCGCATAAGTAGCGTCWTCCAATTCAAACAGTCGGTTAACTTCCTTTTTCGGAACCACCAACGTATGCCCTGGAGCATTTGGGTTGATATCTAAAAAAACAAAGAAATCATCATTTTCTGCAATCTTATACGATGGGATTTCACCACTAATAATCTTTGTAAATATTGAACTCATCTTTTTATCATTTTATCATTATTAAACAAAAAAAGCTCTCTTCAACATCTTGAAAAGAGCTTTTCCACATATGTCTTGTTACTTATCTAGAAATATCAATAACTTCAAATTTCATCACTCCACTTGGCACTTTTATCTCGGCTACATCACCAATTTCTTTTCCTAATAAACCTTTTCCAATAGGTGAATTTACAGATAACTTTCCGTTTTTGATATCAGTTTCACTATCTGCAACCAAGGTATATGTGAACTCAGCATTGTTTGCCTTATTCTTAATTTTCACTTTAGAATGGATCAATATTTTAGAGTTATCTAATAATGTTTCATCCACAATTCTAGCACTAGAAACTACCTGTTTTAACTTGGCTATTTTCAGCTCTAAATATGACTGTTCTTCCTTTGCTGCATGATACTCTGCATTCTCACTCAAATCTCCCTTATCTCTTGCTTCCGCAATATCATTACTCACTCTTGGTCGTTCTACAGATTCTAACTGCTCCAACTCTAATTTTAGATTTCTCAATCCTTCGGCGGTATAGTAAGATACTTCACTCATAATATTCATTTTAAATATAAAAAATCCCAAAACTGACTACCAGTATGAGATTCACTAATACAAATGTACAAAATATTTGTAAATTGCCATCGTTATATTTACAACGTTAATCTACAATCAATCATATACATGAATCGTATTTTATTTTATTTATTTTTTATATTCGTTTTTACATCATGCGAAAAAAACACTACTAACGACGTGCTACCCGAAATAGATGTAGACACTTCCATAGATTTAAATCTCCCTTCCTACTTAGACTTAAACACGCCTACTGGCTGGGCTATTCACACAAGTAACAAAGTAGGGGTTAATGGAATTTTAATCATAAACACAGGGACTACTCCAACATATAAAGCTTTTGACTTAGCCTGTCCAAATTTTGATTGTGACAAACGATTGACATTTGAAGGAGGACTCACCCTCACATGTGCTTGTGACAAAGAAAAATACAGCATCCTCTCTGGAGCTCCGCAAACAGAGGGCTATAAATACTTTGCTAGGGAATACCGAGTTTCAAAAAAAGGAAATATCCTTAGAATCACCAATTTCTAATTTCAGTTGCTTATTTTTGCAAAAAACGAATTAAAAGTGATGAATTATTTTTCTTCCAATTTTAAATTGGGTGTGTTAGGCGGTGGTCAACTAGGTAAAATGCTTTTGGCAGAAACTCATAAATTTGACATTTACACTTGCATTTTAGAAAATTCTCCCGAAGCACCTTGCGCCAATATTTGTGACGAATTTCATTTAGGTGATCTGATGAACTATGACGACGTGTATAATTTCGGAAAAAAAGTAGATCTTCTTACTGTAGAAATTGAGCTTGTAAACATAGAGGCCTTAAAGCAACTAGAAAAGGAAGGCTTGGAGATTCACCCGCAACCTAGTGTACTCGAAACCATTCAACACAAAGGAATTCAAAAGGATTTTTACATAAAAAACAACATTCCTACCGCAGATTACCAACGTTTTTCAAATCTATTGGAATTAAAAAACGCCCATTTAACCTATCCTTTTGTATGGAAAGTAGCTCAATTTGGTTATGATGGAACTGGCGTAAAAGTAGTCCGCAGCTCAGAGGATCTTATAGGGCTACCAGACACGGACTGTATCACAGAACAATTGATTCCCTTTAAAAACGAGCTTGCTGTAATTGTTGCAAGAAACAAAAACGGAGACATTAAAACATATCCTGTAGTTGAAATGGAATTTCATCCAGAAGCCAACCAAGTAGAATATGTAATTTGCCCTGCTAGAATAGATGCTRATATTGCTAAAAAAGCCAACGATATTGCATTACAAGTAGCCGGATCTTTCAAACACATCGGCTTATTGGCCGTGGAAATGTTTCAAACCCATAAAGATGAAATTATTGTAAACGAAGTGGCTCCAAGAACTCACAATAGCGGTCATTATAGTATTGAAGCATCAAACACCAATCAGTTTGAACAGCATGTTCGAAGTATCCTGAACCTACCTCTAGGCTGTACAGACAGTAAAGTAGCAGGAGTTATGGTGAATTTAGTTGGCGAAGCACATCACACTGGAGATGTAGTGTATGAAAACATGAGCAACATTTTGGCTATGCCAGGAGTAACTCCACATATTTACGGCAAGAAACAAACCCGTCCTTTTCGAAAAATGGGACATGTAACTATTGTAAACAAAGACCTTACAAAAGCACGTGAAATTGCAGAAAAAGTAAAAAATACCATCAGAGTAATTAGTAAATAATAAAAACTAAAAAACATGAAAGTAGGTGTAATAATGGGTAGCATATCAGATCTCCCAATCATGCAGCAAGCCATCGATATATTAAAAGATTTTTCTATCGACGTAGAAGTAGATATTGTCTCTGCACACAGAACTCCAGAAAAACTAGTAGACTATGCAAATAACGCTCACAAAAGAGGTGTGCGTGTGATTATTGCAGGTGCTGGAGGCGCGGCACATTTACCTGGCATGGTAGCTGCCATGAGTCCATTACCCATAATAGGCGTTCCTATTAAATCTAGAAATTCCATAGACGGTTGGGATTCTGTACTTTCAATTTTACAAATGCCTGGCGGTGTCCCTGTGGCAACAGTTGCACTAGATGGCGCACAAAATGCAGGGATATTGGCTGTTCAAATTTTAGGAAGTTCAAACGCAGAAATCCAACAAGAAATAATTGCATTTAAAGAAGGCTTAAAAGATAAAGTAATAAAAGCAGCTGCTAAACTACAGCAATAATTATTAAAACAATTCGCTTGGTACCGCTGCTATTTTCTCTCCTTTATGGTTTAAGAAAGCAAATGTTGGCACAAGCGTATTTACATTTAATTTGTTTTCTGTCGTATCTAAGGCTTTTTTCTTTTTTATTAAGTGTAAAGGACTATCACTTTCAGTGCTGTTTGTAATTGCATTCATGCTTCATTGTTTAATAATTAGAACGTAAGAGCATGGAATAAATTATATCTTTGAGTTAATTTAACAATTTAGATTCCTTTAATAACTATTATTTAGATAGTTAAAACTGAATCAAAKCATCCTTATAAACAAAACAATCAATGACTTTAAAAAACACATTTTTTAAAGTCATTTTGATTTATATCACAGATAAGAATATATTTGTTCAAAAATAACTTTAGCAACATTGACTATGAAGAACCCATTGTTACAATCTTTTGATACGCCCTATACATCTGCACCATTTTCCAATATTGAAAATACCCATTTCAAACCCGCTTTTGAGAAAGCAATAGCAATGGCAAAAGCTGAAATTGACAACATCGTTTCCAACCCTGCTTCTGCTACTTATGAGAATACTATAGAAGCCATGGAATTTTCTGGGGAGACACTAGATAGAATTTCYAGCATATTTTTCAATTTGAACTCAGCAGAAACAAATGATGAAATACAAAAAATAGCACAAGAAATCTCCCCATTACTTACAGAGTTTTCCAACGATGTCAGATTAAATCTTGAATTATTTAAAAAAATAAAGTCATTATACCTTCAGAAAGACACACTAGATTTAACTAGTGAACAGCTTATGGTTCTTGAAAAAAAACACCATGGATTTACAAGAAATGGCGCTAATTTAAACCAGAAAGACAAAGGGAAACTCCGTAAAATAGATACTGAACTTTCTCAAACCTCGCTGAAATTTGGAGAAAACGTATTGGCAGAAACAAATGCCTACCAATTAATAATCACAGAAGAACAGCAACTAGAAGGTATCCCAAAAACAGCAATTGAAGCCGCCAAATCATTAGCCAAGAGCAACAATTCTGAGGGGTGGATTTTCACTTTAGACTACCCAAGTTACATCCCTGTAGTCACCTATGCAAAAGACAGAGAACTACGAAAAAAAATAACGATAGCCGCAGGTAAAAAAGGCTTTCAAAAAAACGAGTTCAACAATGAGGCCATTGTATTAAAAATAGTTAATCTACGTCACAAAAGAGCTCAATTACTAGGTTACAAATCTCATGCTCATTTTGTTCTAGAGGAACGCATGTCAGAAACTCCAGAAAACGTACTGTCCTTTTTAAATGATTTACTCGAAAAAGCAACGCCTACAGCTTTAAGTCAGTTTAAACAACTGCAAGATTTCGCTAACAAAGACGGAATTGAAACATTAGAAAAATGGGACAGTGCTTATTATTCCGAAAAGCTAAAAAAAGAATTGTTTAATTTGGATGATGAAGTACTCAAACCTTATTTTCAATTGGAAAATGTAGTTGCTGGAGTATTTACAATTGCACAAAAACTATATGATTTAAATTTTGAAGAAATTTTTGATGTAGACACTTATCATGAGGATGTAAAAACATATAGAGTTACAGATACAAACAATAAGGAAATYGCCTTATTCTACACCGACTTTTTCCCAAGAAAAGGAAAACGAAATGGTGCTTGGATGACTTCTTATAAAAATCAATATATATACAAAGGAGTAAATAGTCGTCCACATGTATCCATTGTATGTAATTTTAGTAAGCCAACAGACAGTACTCCTTCTTTATTAACTTTTAACGAAGTTACTACGCTTTTCCATGAATTTGGACATGCCTTGCACGGAATGCTTGCCAATACAACGTACCCAAGCTTATCAGGTACCTCTGTACAATGGGACTTTGTAGAGCTACCAAGTCAAGTATTAGAGAACTGGTGTTTTGAAAAGGAAGCATTGACCTTATTCGCAAAACATTATGAAGACAACAGTCCTCTTCCTATGGAGTACATAGAGAAAATTAAAGAATTAGGCTCCTTTATGGAAGGATTACAAACACTACGCCAATTAAGTTTTGGAATGTTAGACATGCAATGGCATGGAAAAGACCCCTCCAAAATTACTGATGTAAAAGCTTTTGAAATGGAAGCCTTTAAGGATACACAACTTTTTTCGGACATTGTAGAAAACTGTATGAGTACAGCGTTTTCACATATTTTCCAAGGAGGTTATTCTTCGGGTTACTATTCCTACAAATGGGCAGAGGTGCTAGACGCAGATGCTTTCTCATTTTTTAAAGAAACCGGCATCTTTAATAAACAGACTGCCACATTATTCAAGGACAATGTACTATCTAAAGGAGGAACAGTAAAACCAATGGATCTATACACTGCTTTTAGAGGACAAAAACCAACAAGCAAAGCATTATTAGAGCGTGCTAAATTAGCATAACAATCATAAAGACATCTTATAAGGTCGTTATTAACTCATTATTACTTGAGTTAATAACGACTTTTATATATCTACAACAAATACATACAATTTTCAAATAGGTATTCTAAAAACCACTAAAATTTGTGAATTATTCAATCCTACTCAACAAAATCATAAATAATTACTTTTAGAATTAAACTTATAAACCCTTTTAAATACATGTTTACACCAATAAACTACATGTTTTAATAAACAAATGGTAAACTTAACTTGTGTTAATCAATATTTATTTGTAGGTTTGCTTTGTCAAAAAGAAACAGGTTGAATATCAAGTCAGGCAGAAATACATTCCGTTTATATCATTAAAAGAAGAAAATTTAGTTTAGATAATTTTATGGAAAAATCAAATTACCTAATCAAAAATATGCCTCCTAAATCTATAGGAGAAAATAGCACCTCTGGATTCTCTTCAGCAAAACAATAGTAAACGCATGATTAAACAGCCCTAGACATAAAGACATCATCGAAGACTCAAAATACACGCACACAGGAATTTCTATTAAAACNAAAAAAAATGATCAAAAATATTTTTCACAACTGTTTGCTGTAAAATAAATCAAAAGTATTAAAAAACAAAACCCCGTAATAGTTCAATCAATTTAGTGTATTGTAATCAGCCTCTCATTTTTATGAGGGGCTATTTTGCTTTTACGAATACCAAAAACAAAAAACTAATCCGTCTGAAAACCAATTTGTTAAGAAAGATTTTGGGGATTTCAATCTCGTAAAATTAACCAATGTTCATTAAAACAGGCTAAAAAGGCTCTTTTAAGGCATAAACGGTTAGTTTTTACCAATAAACGGTAATTACTTCTGAAATAAAAATCTATCTTTGGAGTCCCAAAAAGAATTAAATAGTTTATAAAATATAAAACCCCTTTTAATAATCGGATCATAAAATAGTAAACACCCCAAGTTCATTTTAGCCCGATAAATGTCAACAATAGTCGAAATATATTAAAGGTCAATTAGACCCATTTATTTTTTTAAATCGACTCGTGTTGTTTTTAATACGAAACCCCTAATACCCCCAAAAAATGAAGAATTTAAGCCCTAAATTTCTATTTTTCGTTATACTCATATCCGTTTTGTTTTCTTGTTCCAAACAAGATGACGGCATCTATTTTGAAGAAGAACCAATCATTGAATTAACGAATTCTAAATCATATTCATTAATTGAAACTGACATTATAGATTTAGTAAATGCCCATAGAGTTTCACTTAACCTCCCTGCTCTTTTACCCCTTGATATTATTTCAACAGAATCTTCAGGACACACTGATTACATGATAAAAAACGGAGAAATTAGTCACAATAATTTCAGTGAACGCGCAGCTTACCTTATCAAAAATGCAAAAGCAATAAGTGTTGGAGAGAATGTTGCTTACGGCTATAGTACAGCAAAAGGAGTTGTAACAGGTTGGCTCAACAGCGAAGCACACAGAGTTACTATAGAAAACCCAAACTATACAAACTTTGGAATCTCTATGAAAACCAATGCAAACAATCGCAACTACTTTACAAACATATTTATTAAAAAATAAAGGATTAGGAAATTAGAAATTTCTATATCAACAGCTGTAGTTACAATACTTTAGTCCCCACAACAGTTATATCAAGACTACGGCTGTTTTTCTTATCAATTAAAAGTAGCAACATCATGAACATACTAAGCCCACAAAAAACACTCAATACCACACATAAACAACTGACACACATTAACATGTTCGTTCCTCATTTCAGTTGGATAAACCATAAAAACGAACAAATTACTTTAACCCGATCTACTAAACCTTAAGCAATCGAATAGTATCGTATACAAATTAGGCAAAACACCGCCAACTAGTTCCATTGCTTATCCTATATTTTATATTATGTTTGTAATATAAAATAAACTTACTATGACTAAATACGATGTAGCCGTAATTGGCTCTGGACCTGGAGGCTATGTTGCTGCCATTAGATGTGCACAACTTGGGTTAAAAACAGCTATCATTGAAAAATATGACACGCTTGGAGGCACCTGTTTAAATGTAGGATGTATCCCCTCTAAGGCTTTATTAGATTCATCTCACCATTATCATGATGCCGTAACTCATTTTGACAAACACGGAATTAATATTGATTCTATCAGTGTTGATTTCACCAAAATGATAGATCGTAAAAACGAAGTTGTTAAACAAACCAGCAGCGGTATTAATTACTTAATGGATAAAAACAATATTGATTTATTTACTGGAATTGGATCCTTCAAAGATGCAACTCATATTACAATCACTAAAAAAGACGGAAGCGCCGAAGAAATAGAAGCTAGCAAGACTATTATTGCTACAGGTTCTAAACCCTCTTCACTACCTTTCATTACTATTGACAAAGAAAAAGTAATCACCTCTACAGAAGCATTGAGCTTAACAGAAATCCCTAAACATCTTATTGTAATTGGAGGAGGCGTAATTGGACTTGAATTAGGATCTGTGTACAAACGTTTAGGTGCACAAGTTTCTGTTATTGAATACATGCCAACTATCATCCCAGGAATGGACTTAATGCTTGCAAAAGAACTCCAAAAATCACTTAAAAAACAAGGTGTTAAATTTTTTACGGGACATAAAGTAACTTCAGTTGAAAACAAAAACGGGGCAATCACAGTAACTGCTGACGACAAAAAAGGTAGACCTGTAACATTTAATGGGGACTACTGTTTAGTTTCTGTTGGAAGGCATGCCTACACTGCGGGATTGAGATTAGAAAATGTTGGAATTAAAACAAATAACAATGGACAAGTAGAAACCAACACCCATTTACAAACTTCTCAATCTAATATTTTCGCTATAGGCGATGTAGTAACTGGCGCAATGCTTGCACACAAAGCAGAGGAAGAAGGAACCATGGTAGCAGAATTTATTGCTGGACAAAAACCACATATAAACTAYAAYTTAATYCCTGGMGTWATTTAYACWTGGCCAGAAGTWGCWRCTGTAGGAMAAACGGAAGAACAATTAAAATCAGAAGGKATCAACTAYAAATCTGGAAGCTTTCAAATGCGTGCTTTAGGTCGTGCAAGGGCCAGTATGGACACTGAAGGACAGGTAAAAGTATTGGCAGATGCTACCACTGATGAGATTCTAGGGGTTCATATAATAGGAGCTAGAGCTGCAGACATGATAGCCGAAGCTGTTGTAGCCATGGAATACAGAGCCTCTGCAGAGGATATTTCTCGCATGTCTCACGCCCACCCTACTTTTACAGAAGCCATAAAAGAAGCTTGTCTAGCTGCTACCGATAATAGATCCATACACAGTTAAACATGCAGTTATGGAGTATAATTTAGGAATAGGTTCTCGTATTTCACCTCCTTCTTATGGTCAAGGAGTAGTTATCAATGTTAAAACATCTGGACTTAATGTTACGTTTATAGAACACGGTCTCAAAGAAATTGAACTAAACACCGACATAGAAGTTATCGAAGAAGTGCTACCGGACGAAGATACTGTGAGTTTTTATGATTAGAAACCACGCTCACACGCATTTTATAAAAATGGAGTGATGTCTCTGAGATTGTTCCTCTTGGAGACAAATGGACTGGTGGAACCATGATATTAAACCCTGGCAACACGAGTTTACAACCCAATAAAATTCCTATAATAACATTTTTTCGTGTGTTTAAAATTTTGTAATTAACTAAAAAAAATTCAAAATTTGAGAACTCATGTAAGCACTCGTTACACTCGTTCTCACATGGATCTATTTTAATCATACACTTGGGTGTATTTTTTGATTAAAAAAAATCATGTTCGTTTCATAAGATTATTATGCTCTGCGACCACATCCGTGTGATGGAACAAAAAATAAACACGAGCCACTCTTTATCAGATGAAGAAAAGATTGATTTAGAACAATATATAAGTCGGATGTATGGTAGTCTGACCACATTTAATGTATTGTTCAAAAACCCTTCTCATAAATTTACAGGAAGTGGAAAAAGTACCGATTAGGTCTTTTTTATCGCCTTCATATAATATTTACTAAAGAAGTCCTTTCAAATTGATGGGACTTCTTTATTTTTGTACCCCATGGAAAGAGTGACAAAAAAAGTAAGCCTACAAAATCCACAAGAGTTCAAACAACAACTTTTGTCTTGGGCACAGCAATTCGAGCAAGTATTATGGCTAGACAGCAATAATTACAACATGCAACACTCGCAATATGATGCAGTGCTTGCCGTAGACGCGTATTCTGAATTAAGTACCCCTAGTGAAGGTGCTTTTGATGCTCTCAAAACCTACCAAGCAACGGAAAATGATTATATTTTCGGCTACCTCAGTTATGATTTAAAAAATGATACAGAGGATTTGAAATCCGAAAATTTTGATGGTCTCGAATTCCCTGAACTTTACTTTTTTAGACCAAAACGTTTATTTTTATTCAGCAATAAAGGCGTCACCCTAAAGTACTTGACTACTGACAATCAGTCTATAGACGCAGATCTTACAGCCATCAAATCCGTAAACCATCAGAATAAAAGCAGTGATAAATCGAAAGGATCTCCTATTAAAATAAAATTGAGAATTCATAAGGATGGTTATCACAGCAAACTAAAAAAAGTACTAAATCACATCCACCGAGGAGATATTTATGAAGCTAATTTTTGTCAAGAATTTTATGCCGAAAACACGCGTATAAATCCACTAGAAATATACAACAATCTCAACACAATATCTGGGTCACCATTTGCAAGTTATTTTAAGTCCAAACATCATTATATATTATCCGCATCTCCTGAAAGATATATTCAGAAGGTGGGAAACACTGTGATTTCACAACCCATTAAAGGGACTGCAAAACGCTCTTTAATTCCAGAAGAAGATGCTATATTGAAATCAAAATTAGCAAAAGACCCTAAGGAGATTGCAGAAAATATAATGATTGTAGATCTGGTAAGAAATGACCTTTCAAAAATCGCCCAAAAAGGAAGTGTAAAAGTACAGGAACTCTGTAAAGCATATAGTTTTAAACAGGTTCACCAATTAATTTCTACCATTACATGCACCATGGACGTGAACACATCATCTGTAGACATCCTCCGCCACACATTCCCAATGGGAAGCATGACTGGAGCTCCTAAAATATCTGCGATGCAAATTATGGAAATACTGGAAGAGACAAAAAGAGGGGTCTATTCTGGCGCTATAGGCTATATAAGCCCTACTGGAGATTTTGATTTTAACGTCGTAATTAGAAGCATTTTGTACAATGCCCAAAAAAAATACATTTCTTTTTCCGTTGGTGGAGCCATTACAGCAAAATCAATTCCCGAAAAAGAATATGAAGAATGCTTACTCAAAGCCAATGCAATGAAAAAAGTTTTAGTCAAATAAAAACGCTATCTTTAGAACAGTATTATGTTAAAAAAACTTCGCACACATATCCAACAAAACCTCCCTTTTTTATCGGACAAAAAGCTATTGCTCGCTGTTTCTGGAGGTATTGACAGCATGATTTTAGTGGATACATTTCACAAACTTGGTCTGCAAATAGGAATTGCTCATTGCAACTTTAAATTACGTAGTAAATCTAGTGATAAAGACGAACGTTTTGTAATTGAAACAGCCCATAAACTGAACATTCCTATGTTCAACATTTCTTTTGACACTAAAACCTACGCAAACGAGCAACAATTATCCATACAAATGGCAGCCCGAGAGCTACGCTACCATTGGTTTTATAAAATTTTATCAGAAAACAAGTACGATTATTTATTAACAGCCCATCATAAAGATGATGTCATCGAAACCTTTTTAATCAATTTTAGTAGAGGAACGGGCTTGCATGGACTTACGGGAATCCCAGAAATTAACAACGAAATAATTAGACCATTACTTCCATTTTCTAGAAACGACATTAATGTATACGCCGCCAAGAACAACCTCACTTGGAGAGAGGACAAAAGCAATGCTGACACAAAGTATTTAAGAAATAAAATTCGACACAAAGTAATTCCTGTATTCAAAGAATTGAATCCTAGCTTTTTGGAATCGTTTACGCAAACACTTTCTCATTTAAATGAAAGTAAATCGTTTATAGACCAACAAATGGATCGCATTAAAACGGCCATTGTTAGCACAGAAAACAACAGTTTTGTAATAGATATTGAAAAACTGCAAGCACAAGGAGAAGAAAAATTTATTCTTAGAGAGATTCTTAAAAACTATCAATTTACACAATGGGATGATGTGTATAATTTACTCACCGCTCAAAGTGGAAAGTTTCTTACAAGTGCAACCCATCGTTTACTTAAAAATAGGGAGCAACTTATACTCTCCGAAATTTCACAGGTAGAAGCAAGTACATTTCACATAGTAAAAGACAGTAAAAAAATCAAGCATCCCATCCATTTAAAATTCAAAAAAATGGACGATACTAAACTTAAAGAATTTCAAAACAACCCAAAATCTGCCACACATAAAGTCCATGTAGACCTAGACACTATTTCATACCCAATTATAGTAAGAAAATGGCAACAAGGTGATTTTTTCTATCCGTTCGGAATGCAAGGAAAAAAGAAATTATCTAAGTTTTTTAAGGATGAAAAAATGTCGCTTTTAGAAAAGGAAAACACGTGGGTTTTATGCTCAGAAAACAAGATTATTTGGATCGTAGGAAAACGAATGGATGAGCGCTTTAAAATTAAAAAATCAACCAAAAAAGGATTGAAAATCACCTTAAAAATACCATCAAACGATAAATAAATCCACGAAATCTTAAAAATTTTATTACATTAAATCGATTTTAGAGCATCTATTATTGTATTTTCTTCCTCAAAACAATATATTTACTGAGTAATATTAAATAATCAAAAACAAACACGATTATTAATTCAGCTTTTGTAACTTCACTTTTTAAATCAAAAATTGCATGAGCACTAGACCAAAAATAACTCGTTTCAACGAAAACGYTTTAGCGAAATACCAAATTTACAATAGTATTTTCATGACATTGCCCTTCGATGCAATCACGAAAACAGGCGTACTTTTACCCCTATTTCATGACATTTGTAAAGACGGCTTTAAACATGGAAAAAACCCAACTACAATTGTWCATGAGTTTTTTAATACCTATCAAGAAAATCTAAACGAGGACGAAAAAACAAACTTACTTTTTCGTTTTATTCAATATATAGAGCGCCAAGTGGTACTTTTTGATGCCATTGAAGATGCTGCGTTTCCTATTGTTAATAATATGGACGGAGTTGGAACACTCCGATACAGCAAAGAAACAGCTCAGAAAGAGAATAAAATGAATGCCCTAAAAAAGCATTTAGAAGATTTTAAAGTTCGCATAGTATTAACTGCCCATCCAACTCAGTTTTACCCTGGAACAGTGCTTGGAATTATCACCGATTTACAAAAAGCTATTGAAAACAGTGATTTATTGACTATAAATAAATTATTGGCACAATTGGGGAAAACTCCATTTTTCAAAAAAGTAAAACCAACACCTTATGACGAGGCTGTGAGTTTGATTTGGTATTTGGAAAACGTATTTTACGAATCTGTTGGAAACATTTTCAACTATATTCAGTCCAATATCTTTAAAGAACAAGAAATAAACAACGAAATAATTGATTTAGGATTTTGGCCAGGAGGAGACCGTGATGGAAATCCGTTTGTGACTACTCAAATAACATTGGATGTTGCCAATAGATTAAAACAGTCTATTCTTAAAAATTATTACAAAGACATCCGTTCTTTAAAACGTAGGTTAACATTTGATGGTGTAGAAGAACGCATTTCTAAAATCGAAAGTTTCTTATACGAAAGCAGCTTAAATCCAAGTAATACCCAACAGTTAAGTTGTAAAGAATTACGTACGGAATTGATTGAAATTAAAAATGTTTTGGTGCATAAACACCAATCATTGTTTGTTCCTGAATTGAACGAATTGATCAATAAAATCCAACTATTCGGTTATCATTTTGCCACCTTAGACATTCGTCAAGACAGCCGAGTGCACCACGATTTGTTTACAAAAATGGTAGATTCGCTAGCCAAACAAGGCGCTAGAATATTCCCGAAAGGATATAATGAATTATCAGAAACAGCCCAAATAAAGGCCTTAGCAACCATCAAAGGAAAATTAAACCCTGACGATTTTAATGACGAAATGTTGACCAAAACGTTGGCTTCTATTTACGCCATGAAAGAGATTCAGGAAAACAATGGAGAAAAAGGAGCCAATCGTTATATTATCAGCAATAATCAAACTGCTCTAAATGTAATGCAGACCTTTGCCATGATAAATCTGTGTGGTTTTAATGATCATAGAACGGTGGATATTATTCCATTATTCGAAACTATCAACGATTTAAAACACGCTGCTGAAGTAATGAAAGTTCTTTATGAAGTAGCAGCTTACAGAGAACATGTGAAGGCACGTGGAGACAAACAGACAATTATGCTTGGTTTTTCTGACGGAACAAAAGACGGAGGTTATTTAATGGCAAACTGGAGTATTTTTACCGCCAAAGAAACATTGACAGCCATTTCTAGACAATACGGAATAGACGTTGTGTTTTTTGATGGTCGTGGAGGCCCACCAGCACGTGGAGGTGGAAAAACACATCAGTTTTACGCTTCTCTAGGTCCAACAATCGAGGACAAGGAAATTCAAATGACAGTACAAGGGCAAACCATTAGTTCTAATTTCGGAACGTTGGATTCTTCGCAATATAACATGGAACAACTACTAAGTGCAGGGATTGCAAATCAGTTATTTAGTGGAGCATCTAACATCATGACAAAAAAAGACAAGACCATGATGGACAGCTTAGCAAATACGAGTTACGAAACATATGTTGATTTTAAAAATCACCCCATGTTTTTACCCTATTTGGAACGCATGAGTACTTTAAAATATTATGCAAGAACCAATATTGGTAGTAGACCTTCGAAAAGAGCTTCTAAAACTGGCGGATTAAATTTCGCTGATTTACGTGCCATTCCTTTTGTAGGATCTTGGAGTCAGCTAAAACAAAATGTACCTGGATTTTTCGGAGTAGGAACAGCGCTAAAGAAATTTGAAGATGCAGGAGAATTTGACAGTGTAATTCAGTTTTACCAACAATCAGAATTCTTTAAAGCTTTAATTGGAAACTGTATGATGTCCTTGACTAAATCGTTTTTCGAATTGACAGAATACATGTCAAGAGATGAGGAATTTGGTGCTTTTTGGACCATCTTACATACCGAATTTTTAACCACAAAACGATTGATTTTAAAACTGACCGGTTATACAGAATTAATGCAAAACAACAAGCCCGGAAAGGCGAGTATAGAAATAAGAGAATCTATTGTATTACCTCTTTTAACCATACAGCAATTTGCTTTAAAAAAGATACAGGAACTTCAAAAAGAAAGCCCTGTAGACAAAGAGCAATTGGAAGTGTATGAAAAAATAGTAACCCGCTCCTTATTTGGAAATATCAATGCGAGTCGAAATTCTGCATAAACACATCTAAAATACATATTAAAAAAGCCTGAAACAGAATGTTTTAGGCTTTTTTTAATTCTAAAATTCAACTTATTTCTAACAGGCTGCAGTTAAAAAAACATTCAAAAAAAGAAAACCTATCTTTGAATTTAAACACAACGTACACTTATGCGCATCTTAAAAAAGATTTTCATTTTGATATTCGGTCTTATTCTCATCATTGCACTCGCAGGATTTTTTTATGCCAATTATCAAAAACCAACCTATGAGGGAAAACTTCCTTTAAAAAACATAAGTAAACCCGCAACTGTTTATTTTGACGATTATGGAATTCCACATATTTATGCAGAAAATCAAGAAGATGCCATCACTACACTTGGTTATGTACATGCACAAGATAGACTTTGGCAAATGGAACTCATGAGAAGAATATCGCCCGGAAGACTCTCCGAAGTTTTTGGTAATGTGATGTTAAAAAACGACAAGTTTTTTAAAAGCCTTGGCATTGAAGAAGCGAGCATAGAGGCCGCTAAAAACATTGACAAGAACGGCACTCCTTACAAATTAGCCATGGCATATTTAGATGGTATTAATCAGTATATTGAAAATGGAAAAACACCTATTGAATTCAGCGTATTAGGTGTCCAAAAAGAACCATTTGTATTAGAAGACGTGTACAATATTTTTGGATACATGGCTTTTAGTTTTGCCATTGCACATCAGACCGACCCTGTACTTACAACTATTAAAAATAAGTTAGGAAGTAGTTATTTAAAAGATCTTAAWATTCATGTAGATCCATCTACAGAACTTATTCATACATCTTCAAATGATGTGAGTAACATAGCATCAGAAGTAGCGGAAATTATGAACAATTCCCCTATCCCACCATTTATTGGCAGTAATAGCTGGGTAATTGCACCTGAAAAAACAAGCACGGGAAGCGTAATCTTTGCCAACGACCCACATATTGCTTTCTCGCAACCATCGGTTTGGTATGAAGCGCATATCCATACACCAGATTACGAAATGTATGGTTATTATTTGGCAGGAACTCCTTTCCCATTACTAGGACATAACAGAGATTATGCCTACGGAATCACCATGTTTGAAAACGATGATATTGATTTTTACGAAGAAGAAAACCATCCTACAAACAAGCAACAATACAAATTCAAAGAGGGGTATAAAAATTATAAAACCATCACAAAAACCATCCTGGTAAAAGGAGAAAAATCTGTAAAACACAGCTTCAAAGTAAGTGACCATGGGCCTATTATGAATGATGTCATAGAAGGAATTGCCACAAAAAAACCAGTTGCCATGTGGTGGGTATTTACAAAATTTCCTTTAAAAACGATGGAAGCCATGTACAAAATATCCCATGCAAGTTCCATGGAAGATGTACAAGAAGGAGCTTCATTGATCCATGCTCCAGGATTGAATATTATGTATGGTGATGCCCAAGACAATGTAGCATGGTGGGCTACGGGAAAACTATACAAGCAGGCAGCACATGTAAACCGTAAGTTTATTTTAAATGGTAGTACTGGAAATGATGACCCGATAGCTTATTTGGATTTTTCAGAAAACCCCATGGCAGAAAATCCATCTTGGAACTATGTATATTCCGCCAACAATCAGCCCGATAGTATTGCCGGTATGTTATATCCAGGTTATTATTTACCCGAAGACCGTGCCAAAAGAATTGTTCAATTAATTGAAAAAAAAGATAATTGGAATTCAAAAAGCACGCAACAGATGATTACAGACGTTACATCCCCTGTAGCCATTGAAGTTGTGAAAGAATTTACAGATATTTTACACTACGGTAGTTTCTCTAAAAAGGAACAACAAGCTATAGATATTTTACAATTATGGGATGGATCGAATACTATTAGCTCAGTAGCACCTACTATTTATAACAAATGGGTATATTTGTACCTGAAAAACACCTTGTCTGATGAATTAGGCGAGAAAACGTTCCAACAATTGTTGAATACATATGTTATGAAACGTAGTATTGCAGCATTAATAAGTAATGAAAGCTCTATTTGGTGGGATGACATTAGTACAGAAGACCACCAAGAAAACAGACAAGAAATCCTATCTAAATCCTTAAAAGAGACGGTTGCTTTTTTAGAAATCCAACTAGGAAGTGACATTAAAGATTGGAATTGGAGTCATGTACACACGATTGAACACAACCATGTTTTAGGAGAAGTTGCTGCATTAAAAAAACACTTTAATGTAGGTCCATTTCCAATTGATGGCGCAAGAGAAGTGATCAACAATAGAGGATACGACTATAACGAAACAGGTATTTACACCGTTAAATCTGGCCCTTCAACTAGACGTGTCATCGATTTTTCTGACATTGAAAATAGTGTTAGTATTTTACCAACAGGACAATCTGGAAATGTGTTTAGCAAGCATTACAAAGATCAATTTGAGATGTACAATAAAGGAACATTTCGGAAAATGAGATTAAATAAAGAAGAAATTATTAACCACTCAACAAAACTAATATTTACACCGACTTATGAATAAAAGAATAACGATAAAAGAGATTGCAAAAGTATTAGGAGTTTCCGTATCCACTGTTTCAAAAGCATTGCATGATAGCTACGAAATAAGTACCGAAACTAAAAAAAGAGTACAAGAATACGCCAAAGCGCATCATTACAAACCAAATAGTTTAGCACTTAGCTTACAAAATAAACGAACCAAAACTATTGGAGTTTTAGTACCAAACATCCTAAACACCTTCTTTGCAAGAGTATTGAACGGAATAGAAAGTGAAGCCACCAAACACGGCTATAAACTAATTACTTGTTTTACAAATGAATCTTACCAAAAAGAAGTAGACACTATAGAAATGTTAGCTAATGGAACCATTGATGGATTCTTAGCGTGCTTGTCTCAAGAAACCTTAAAAATGGAAAATTTTGACCATTTTAAAGAGTTAGCAGACCAAGACATTCCATTGGTACTTTACGATCGCGTAAGCAGTGAAATTATCTGTGACAAAGTTGTTATTGACAATGTAAAAAGTGCTTATAAAGCCACTAAGTACTTAATGAACCTCAATTGCAAGAACATTGCCTTTATTTCTACCATCCACGGGTTAAATGTTGGAAAATTCAGAGCAAAAGGATACAAAAAAGTATTGAAAAAATACGGTCATAATTACTCCAAGAAAAATATGGTAAAATTAGAGAGTAAAGAAAACCTTCGTGAAAACATAGAAAAACTCCTTGAAAACGATAAAATAGACGGGATTTTTACTGTTGATGAAACTTCAGCTGCAACTGCAATCCAGGTATTAAATGAATTAGGGCGAAAAGTTCCTGAGGATGTTTCTTTGATTGGTTTCACCAACRGAATTTTGTCTAGGCACATTTCTCCACCTATTACCACTGTAAATCAATTTGGTGATAAAATTGGTGAAAACGCAACTAGAATGCTAATTGAGCGTTTGGAAAACAAAAAAGAACCAGAGCCTTTTAAGGTAAATTTAATTCGTACAGAAATTATCGAAAGAAAATCTACAAGACGCCATGTAGACAAAGCATAATTCTGATATGAACACTCTTCAAATCCTCCTTGTTTTTTTTTAAAAAAACAAGGAGGATTTTTTTATTCTTTCCTCTCTTCTTTATCTCCTTCACTCCCACAAGTCCATTTTACAAAAGGGTGAGACATCAAACAAGCATTGTAATATTTAGCATCTCCTGTCACTTCCTCTCCCAACCAAGATGGTTTTTCAAACAAATAATCCTCTGAGGGTAATTCTATCTCTGCTACTACCAAGCCCTTATTATCCCCATAAAACTCGTCCACCTCAAAGGTCAGCCCACTAGCTTCAGGAATTAAAAACCGTGTTTTATCTATCACCCCCTCCTCACATAACAACATCATTTCCTGTGCTTCTTGCAACGAAATTTCACGTTCCCATTCGTAGCGAGTTGTCCCAGAAGAATTCCCAATCCCTTTAATGGTTAAAAAACCCTTGTCGTCCGAAATCCGAACACGTACTGTACGCTCTGCAACCGAAGACAAATAACCTTGGGTGATGCTGACTTGTGAAGTTACAAACGATTTGTAATTTCCTTTTACTAAAAATTTACGTTCTATTTCTTGTGGCATTTTGTAATATTATAAAAGAGAATAATTAGGTAAACGCATATCCTCAAGTGTTTCAATCACAAAAATAATATTTATAAACAAGCAGCCAAAAAAGTGAACAAAAAAATGGATTAAAATAGATGAGTATTTTAAATATTTCCTTCCTTTTAAAAAATAGATTTTCTACGTAGCTCCTATATCTTAAAAACAAATAGAATTTAGCTATTAACATTGACACAGACTCATAAGTGGGATTCCAAAATAATCACCGCTACGCAAAGACCGCTACGCAAAGTCTCCCGTCTTTGAGTTTTGTATTTATTAGTTACTTTCCCGTATCTTTTGTTCATTTTATTATTGATATAATTTTTTTTATTCTATTTCTTTGTAAACGTGAGCAATATTGTGGCGCTATGTCGGGAGACTTTGCGCAGCGGTAAATGATAAATTAAGATAAAATCTGTTATACACCTTCAAATGTTTAAAAGGTGATATTACACTATCCCTTATTCTTTTAACGTACATACCTATTCTACCAACTCATAATTTTCAATTTCAAATGATTTCTTATGGTAAAAATCAGCAAACTGAGTTTCTAAGTATTGAGAAACTTTTTGTTCTGATTTACCTTTATCAAGCATAGAAAAAACGGTAGACAACTCCTTGTTTTTAAATTCGTTCAGCCGTCCTTTATTCRCTATAACATCTTGCAAGGTCATCGCTTTTAATTGAGCTTGCATCCATTTATGTGCTTTGTATCTTTTTTCCTTTATTTTTAGGCTTTCTATATCTTGCTCCTCAATTGAATCATTGTTTTTCTTAGCTGTATTAACTTTTGCTAGTAATTTTATATATTCTCTTTTTACAAGCAAATCTAATTGTACGGCATCACTATACAATTTTCTCAAACTTTTTATGGCTAATCGATGATACATAGCTAAAAAATCTTTGTTCTTGTAAAGTTCATTTAAATAAACCAACGCTGCTTTTTTATAGGGTTTGTTTTTCCCGTTTTCGGCAGCAATCATTGTTTTTTCAAGTGATTCTAATTTAAGTACAACTGATTTCAATTGTCGAACGGTACTAAATTCGYTCGTATTTACAATGGCAACTATTTCCTTACTTATTATGGCATGAGCTCCTTTAAATACATGTATTCGGTAACTGAATTCGAATCCTTTTATCTTTTTGGCTTTTTTAGGTTTCTCCTTTTTTGAGTATTCCTCAGGAAGTTTTTCAGGGTTGGCTACTTTTTGACGTTTTTTATTTTTCGGTTTCCCTAGGTCAAAGGTAAAGGCATATCCAAGGGTTACGGTGAGTTCACTTAAATTTTCTTGGGCTGTGGTACTTTTGAATATTTGCACCGCATTTAAATTTAAATTATGCTTCTCAGCTACAACTGTGGACGCATTAATTCGAAAATTAAGCACATCTGTTTTACTGTCCTTGCTATTATTGGTATTATAAGCCATCCCAAAAGTAGTATTCAGTTTTTTATYTAAAAACTTTTTATTGATATCAATATTTCCTCCTATCGCATCACTATCATCTCTTCCTATATCACTGTAATTGTAATTTATTGAGGTGGATATATTGAGTTCCTTTTTTGGAAACCCTACCATATATACTGCATTCGCATTGTGAAAATTATTTACTTGGCCAACACGAATGATACCTGCTTGTTCGTTAGCGGAGGATGCCAAATTATAGTTCAAATTTATATTTTGACTCGTATTTTCACCTGCTACCAACACCCAATTTATAGTTATATTGGCATTTTGCGAGAGCTGTTTATAATCCAAAGCTTCTAAATCTTCATCGGTAAGATCGCTATCATTAATATCATCAAACTGATTTAAGCTTTTATTAGTATGGGTAGAAAAATTTGAATATGCTCCTGTAATAGTAATTTTATCTGTTGCTTTTAAGGAGGCATTTACAGCTCCAACAATTCTGCTAGTAGCTTGTGTTTTTTGATTGGCTAAATTATCTCGTTGATAGCCTATATTAAATGAAAGATCCAATTTGTCATTAAACAATGGTCTGGATGCGTTCAGCGTAATATTTTCAAAATCGTTATTAAAAAAATAAGCACCCAAGGTTTCATAGCCTGGATCTATCCGTTCGTAGGCCATGCCCATTTTTGTATTGTCTATATTGATATCCAAACTTGCATTAAATGCATTGTAATACTCCGTAGAACCTCTACTGTTGAATAATAAACTAGCCAAACCACTGCCTTTCTCATTAGTAAGTTCAGACCGTAAATCTTGTGTAATGGCAGTTGAGGCATACTCCGTACTAAGGGTGTAATTTCCTCCTATTGAGAACTCCCCATTCATACTAATTACTAAATTTTCCTTAGGATTTATATTTCTTTCTTCTGGTACTTCGGAAATGGAATGGATGGCATCTTTTGCGTAAAATCCTATCAATCCAATTTTATAGACATCCTTTTCCCAACCTAACTTCCCTCCATACCCCATACGTTTAAACGCAGGTACCGACTGTTCTTGTCCATCATCTTCTGTAGCTTTTAAAAGCTGACCTGCCATAGCACTGATACTAAAACTACCTTCTGGTGTCAGGTCCACACCACCCCCTGTAAATTGATGTGCACTTAAGGTATAAGGCGAAAAGGTCATCGCTACATCTCCAATATGCCCTTGTATCCATTTATATTTCGGACTTAAACTAACCCTATTAAACTTAAAAGGAGTTTCGTATCCTAAATTACTTCCTTGATTAGAAAAACTATAACTTAGGGGCATACTAAAAGTAAGCCAACCAATGTTTAAATTCCCTTGTAAAAAATAGGTAAATGGCTCTCGTGAACTACGCCCCTTAGCATTATAAAATACGGAATTAGCAGACAGTCCTCCACTTATTTTTAATGGGCTGTTTTTTATTTTTCCCATGGTTTTACTGCCTATGTTTTCTAAATCTTGTGCAATGATACTCACAGACGTAAAAAACAGTCCTAAAAATAATAGTCTTATTTTAGTACACTGAATTTTCATTTTTTTTCTTTTCACTTTTTCTTTAACCACTGCGCAAAGTCTCCCGACTTTGAGCTTTGTATATATTAGTCACTTTTCCAGCTCTCATTTTATTCTTGATTCAGTTTCTTATTCGATAATTTTATTGGCACTTCAATTCCGATCGCGCGGATTTAAAATCCGTGCGCATCTTCATCCGCAACAATTACCCCATAAATAACACACAAACATCTAATGTGTTTTCTAATTCTGAATAATTTCTTACTGAACTAAAATAATAATCTTCTGGCTCTGTAACAATTTTTTCTTTCACTGGATTTTGATGTATATAGTTTATTTTTCTTTTATAAATTTATTTGAATAAATATGCTCTGAATGATAACCGTTTTGCCATACCTTAAACTGTTGTTTTCTTTTTAAATGCTCACATGCTTTTTAAAAGTGTTCCAAGAGCCATTCTCGTCTACTCTCTGGTTCCTCAATTATTCTACGGACAATCTTTTTTGCTGTAAACTTCTTGAAATCTCTCATTATTTCAGAAAGTTTGTATTTCCCTACTGCCTTACAAAACATATGCAAATGACTGTGCATTAAACAATAGGCATATATTTCTAAACCTTTATGTTGTTGACAGTATTTTAAAGCGTTTATAATTACGTATTTCTGATTCAACCGTGTAAATACATCTACCCAACCTACCGTAGTAATTGTTATAAAGTAAGCCTCTTCTGTTTCCGTTGCTTTATATTTAGTTGACATATATTTTTGTTAACTATTATTTTTTTCTCGTTACTTTTATTAAAAACTTTGCGTGAGTAGCCTTGCAAGACTCTCTTTGTGGGCACGGATTGCAAATCCGCGCTATCACGTTTGTTTATTTTGACATTTTTTATTTAATGTAAAATTGGAGACTTATCAATAAATATGATGTTCACCTGTTGTTTTATTTAGACACACTTTATTATATAAAGTCACTGATTTCCATTAATAAACAAAAAAAATAGTCGTTACTTYCCCTCATAAYATATTTCTATTGATAAATATCTTTGCCTTATCACYTGACATCGATAAATTAAAAGCTGTTAAATTACCATCTATAAATACTTCATTGTAGTAATGTAAGAGCAACTTAATTATGCCTATTAGATTTTAATAAAATTTGTTATGAAAGATGGCTGGTATAATTGAGTAGAATTTCAATTATTTCGAATTGATTTATTAATTCTCGATAAAGGATTTTACCTGAAATTAGTCTAAATATTTCTGTATCATGAATTTAAATTCTACACTTCTGTAATATTCCCGAAATTTAGGAGATGTTTAGAATAGCTATTTTTTTAAAATCAGGATGACCTATGTATTTGTATATATTGAATTATTTTAAATAAAAAAGAGTCAACGCAAGCGAGATCCTATCGAACGGATTTGAAATCCGTGCGCACCCTCTCCCGCAACAATTACCCCATAAATAACACTCAATACATTATCTAACTCAGTATAATTTATCCTTTGCTTTATATTTAGTTTAATGTAATTTTTTACTCATTGCTTTTTGTTTGACCGTTTTGCGTGAATCTATTTGTGGGCACGGATTTCAAATCCACGCTATCACGTTGGTGGCATATCCGCGCGGTCGAGTATATTTGTTGATTGCATATTAGTATCAATTATGAGTTAAATATGTTTTGATTCAGAGTTAATTAAGTATTTGATTACTTTTTCCAAGTCATCTTTATCATTAACAATCTCAGACACTTTCTTTAAAAAACCTATTTTTTCCAACTCCCTTAATTCTTTTTCTCCAACTCCATCTAAACCACTCTGAATATCATAATTATTAAAAAGTTCAACATCTAATATTTTTAGTGAGTGTGAAGGTAATTCGAACCACCACAAAGTTTCATAAACAAGTTCATTAGAGTTTAATTCCTTTGACGCCTTTAATATCTCTCTTTTAAGCTTCTCAATCATAATCAATTAATAAATTAAGTTCATCATTCTATATTTTTCAAGAGTTGACAACGTTTTATTACCAACAACATCAAATAAAGCCTTACCTAAAGCTTGTTTGTCTCCTAAAGGAATCGATGCTCCATTAATTATTCTATTATAATCAGTTACACCATTTTTTGTAGCTTTAGTAACTACCCCATCCCATGTTAGTCCCCATTTATCTCCTAATCCTTTTTGAGTATATCTAATATCATTGAATTCAAAGATCCAAGGTAACATATCATCCGGAGTTACATTTTTAAAATTTATCGTTGTTTGTCTTCTTAATTCAAAAACTTCTTGAGCAATTTCTATATCTGTTTTACCCAAGTTTCTTAACTCAGCAACCCTATCTCCTATAGTCTCAACAGCAGACACATAATCATTACGAAGATTCCTTTTGCTTAAGTAATCTGTTAATTCGTCAATAATGTTTGAACGTATATCATTCTTCCAAACGTCAAATAAATTCTCATCCTGTAATTTCTTAAGAATATTATCAGAAGCATTTGCAAAGTCATCTAAGAATTGAGGCTTTAAAACATCATCTAGCTGATTAACATTCCCTTTTAACACTGAAAACAAGGCATTATCAAGCTTAGTTAATAAACTTCCCCCTGTCTTAACCAAATCATCTACTCCTCCAACAACCACATCCAAATGCCGTCTAATTTCACTAGGCAATGTTTCATCAGCAACTTGTAAAACGTCATTCGCTGCTTTCTTTGCCATTTTAG
>NVSY01000034.1 GCA_002401385.1 Flavobacteriaceae bacterium
TAATATAGTTATAATTGACAGTACTGTTTTTGAAATAATTTTACCTTCTAGAGTACTATCAGATAAGTGAATATTTATGGTTTTAAATAGAATATTAGTGGCTAAAATAGCCACTAATATTAAAATTACATTCTTTAAATTATTTTTCATACTAGATAGAAGTACCTATATTAAAGTTCAATTGATGCTTCACAATCATAGAATTCAACGCAAGTACAAGGGCTGCTCAATGGCCAACAAGAATTCCACCAGCTAGTTTCTGGGCAAACAACAGTTCTTACCTTACAGCCAAATTTTATTTTAGCAAGAGCAGTAGATTTAGCAAAATTATTTGTAGCGGTATTATAACCATATTTTTTCTTTAGAAAGGATTTTAACTCATTGTTAAATTTAAAATTTTGGCCTAAATTTAGTTCATCTTGAGTATTACTTGACTTTAGGTTCTTGCTTAAATAGGTTTGAATTGATGTAAATAAACCATCYCCAGCAATTTCGTCATTAAATTGTCCATCATCTGTATACTGAATGCCGTCAATATAGTATTCTGTTTTTAAAACTAAATCGGAATTAAAATTTTTAATTTCAATAATTATTGCTTCTTCGGAGGATTTAGTTTTTGATAATATATTATTACTATATTGTATAATAGCAACGGATTCGTCAAATGATAATGCTAATGCTTCAGTTGAAGTTTCATCCTTACTGCAAGAAGAAAATACAAGGCTTAAAAATAAAACGAATGTTATTTTTGATAAATATTTCATATTAATTTGTTTTTTTGAAAAAATATTTTTTATTTTTCTGTTGTAATAATAATTTTCTACTCTTTCGATTTTCGTAACTCGGTTTGTTTTTTTATTTCGGTTTCAACTTTCACATTTCCRATTTTGGATGGTCAGTCCGTTTTTGACCGCTATGTTTGTTTTTAATGTGGCATAACACCCGTATATCCATAATAGAAATTCAAAAGTTGACGGTATATCTATTATGTAAATAATAAGAACCGATGATTCCCCTTTTTTTTATGTAATTTTTCATGTGTTTAAAATTTTGTAATTGAAAAAAATATTTCAAAATTTGAGAACCCATGTAAGCACTTGTTCTCACATGAATTTATTTTAATCATACCCTTACGTGTATTTTTCGATTAAAAAAATTAATGTTCGTTTCATACTTATATATATGACACCTAAAAATCTAATAAGTCACATTGTTTAATTCATCTTTTAGTGAAATTTACTTGTGGTATTTTTTTTTAACATCCATATATCCACCTCAATAGAAGCCAAAACAAGTCTCTTTTTAAGGTCTCAAAAAAACGTTTTATAACGAGTTCTTTATTTCTATGTTGATTGCTGCTTTCATCACAGCTTAAGGATAATTCCTTGGAAAGGCTTTTAAGGGCTTTCCTTCAAATGTTTTTTTCGGAAATATCTACGGCGTTGTTATCTACATAATTGGTCAAATTGAAAGGTTCTCCTTTGTAGTTTTCTGTTGCACAAACCTAATCAACAGCGTTAAAATATGTTGCCGTTTNCWAAAAAWGCTGCTTGTGAGTTGTTTGAGGTATTGATTTGAGATTTCAGTTGAAGTTATGGATCGTTCTTAAATGTTTGACTAAAAGAGTGAATTAACTGTTTTGARAATTGTTAAAAATAAATGGATTTTTTCTTTGTTATGAGAATATTCTCATTACATTTGTGTGAGAATATTCTCATAACTAGTATGAAATTTACGATGCCAAGACCTAGAACATTAAGAAAAGTAGTAGCTCCTCCAAAGTTTACGGGGTTTAAACCATATGGTGAAGGTGAAAAATCAACGGAATTCATAGCCTTGTTTTATGAAGAATATGAAGCTATTAAATTAGCGGATTATAAATTGATGAATCATGCAGAAGCCGCTTTTTTGATGGGTGTGTCTAGATCTACTTTTGCCAGAATTTATGAAAAAGCAAGGAGGAAAGTGGCTCAAGCTTTAGTGGAAGCCAAAGAAATAAGAGCCGTATACGGAAATGCTGTGTTGGATAAAAATTGGTATGTGTGTAAAAAATGCCATGCTAGATTTACTATCCCCAAAACAATAAAAAAACATTTGTGTGCTATGTGTGCCTCGGATCAAATAGAATTTATAAATAAATAATATGAAAACAGTGATAACTGCGTCGGGAGATGCAATAACAAATCAATTTGATAAACGATTTGGGAGAGCTTCTTGGTTTTGTGTTTTTGATGATGTATTGCAATCGGTTGATTTTGTGGAAAACCAACATGTAACTGCCAGTAATGGAGCCGGAACAAAGGCGGTTGAAAAAATGTTAGAACTTGGTGTAAAAAAGATTATCTCTGGTGATTTTGGACCTAAAGGAAAAGAGTTGTTAGATCGATTTGATGTGCAGATGGTTATTATTGAGGAAGAGGGATTGTCAGTTGGAGATATTATAGATAGGTTAGTTGTTAATAAAAAATAAATAATATGAAACAGAAAATAGCTGTTCCAGTTAATGAAGCTGGAATTCTCCATGGACATTTTGGGCATTGTAAGTTTTTCGCAATTTTTTATGTGAAGGATAATGTAATTTTAAAAGAAGAGAAATTAGTACCGCCTCCTCATGAACCAGGTGTACTTCCTAAATGGCTTTCTGAAAATGGAGTAACGGATGTGGTTTCTGGTGGAAYGGGAAAAAAGGCCCGCAATTTATTTAGTCTCTACGATATTGAGGTGTTAGTGGGAGCTCCTGTACTTGAAGCTTCAGCGGTGGTAAAAGGATATTTGGAGGAGTCTCTTAAGTTCTCGTTGAACAGTTGTGATCATTAATTGTTGTTTCCTGCTTATATAAACTATTTTAATCAATGTCATATAAAATTGCTATAGCTAGCGGAAAGGGAGGAGCGGGTAAAACGTCGGTTTCTGTCAACTTAATGAAGCTCTTAAAAGCGAAGTTCGATATGGCTATTCAGCTAGTTGATTGTGATGTGGAGGAACCTAATGATCTTTYGTTTTTTGATCAGGCTGTAAAAATGGATGTCCGTGAAATCGTACAGCAAGTTCCTATGATTTTTGTAGATCTCTGTACGTTTTGTGAAAAATGTGTACGATTTTGTGAGTTTAATGCGATCACGGTTTCTCCTAGAGTTAAGTATGCCGAAATACACGAAGGATTATGTCATTCTTGTGGTGCTTGCGTGTTGGCTTGTCCTGTCGGGGCAATCTCTGAACACGCTGTTCCAATAGGGAATGTTACAAGTTTTGATGTAGGTAATGGACTTAGCTTGTTGGAAGGGAGAATTAAGATAGGGTCAGTCATGCATGCCCTATTAATTAAAGAACTTAAAAAGCATGTTTCACCGGAGGTGGATGTGGTGATATTTGACGCACCACCAGGAACTAGTTGTACCGTTGTTGAAACAATAACGGATGTAGATTATGTGATCCTAGTGGCGGAACCTACTCCTTTTGGTTGTCATGATTTAGCAATTATGGTGGCCTTAGTTCGAAAATTAAAGAAGCCATTTGGGGTACTAGTGAATAAAGCATTTTTAGGAGACGATGAAATTTATAAATATATTGAAAAAGAGAAGGTTGAGCTACTAGGAGAAATTCCTTTTAGTAAATCATATACAAGTTTAGATACCAAAGGGGGTTTAATAAATAGGCTTCCAGAAAGCATAGATAGTAGTTATTATAATCTCGTAGATTTTTTAAATAAGGAGATTAATAAAAACAATTAGGTTTTTATATGTTGATTTTGAACCGTTTTGACGAGCTGTTTTTATTAATCAAAAAAGGTCATGAAAGTAGGAAATAACTATTTTAAGCGGTAAGGGAGGTACTGGGAGAACGTCCATTACCGCTTCACTTTCATTTTTTTTTTAAGAATACAGTGTATTGTGATACTGATGTAGATGCTGCAAACCTTCGTAATTCTTGTGGGGTCTGCATCGCTTATTGTCGCTTAGATGCCATTTATTTTGATGCGCAGGACGATTTGTTTGTAAACCCGATTTCTTGTGAAGGATGATTAATTTCAAATTAACTTCTTAACGTTTTTGTATTAATGACTGAGCTAAGGAGTATTTATTATATTATAAAAATTATGATTACAAGTAAGTTTCAGATAAGGACTCGCTACGATGAAGTGGATCAGATGGGGTATGTGTATCATGCCAATTATGTAAAATATTGTCATCAAGCGCGAACAGAATTACTAAGGAGTATAGGGATTGAAGATGCAGTGCTTGAAAAACACGAGGTAATGTTGCCTGTGATTTCATTTGATATACTTTATAAAACGCCTGCTTTTTATGATGAACTATTGACTATTGAGACGTCGATTTCTGTGATGCCTAATGTAAGATTAGAATTTGAATTTGAGATTTTTAATCAGCAAGAGAAACTTGTAAGCACTGCTTTATCTACAATTGTTTTTGTTGATAAAACAAAACGAACTCCTATGCAAGTACCTGCTTTTGTAAAAGACTTATTGTTGCCTTTTTTTAAACGATAAGAACTATGAAATGAACATGAATTTTTTTAATCAAAAAATACCCCTAAGGGTATGATTAAAATAAATTTATTTGAGAACGAGTGTAACGAGTGCTTACATGGGTTCTCAAATTTTGAAATATTTTAGTCACACAAAATTTTAAACAYATGAAATTAACTGTATTAACCGAAAACAGAAAAGGGGAGGGGTTTTATGCAGAACATGGACTCTCTTATTTTATAGAACATCTGGGAAGTTGTATTTTATTTGATACCGGTCAGAGTGAGGTGTTTTTAAAAAATGCAGCACTTTTAGGAATAGACTTAATAAAGAAAGTAGATACGATCGTTTTAAGTCATGGACATTGGGATCATGGAAATGGATTGCAATTTTTATCGGATAAAAAGTTATTGACACACCCTCATTCTTTTATAAAAAGGTATCGTAAAAAATCGGGGACTAGTGTAGGCTTATATCAGACCGAAATAGCCATTAGAAAGAAATATCAATTAAGTACTTCTGTCGCTCCATTGGAAATATACCCCGCTGTTTATTTTCTAGGTCAGATTCCCCGAATACACAGTTTTGAGTCAAAGACAACGGCTTTTGTGGCTGAAAACGGACAAGATGATTTTGTATTGGACGATACTGCCTTGACCATTGTTGATAAAGGCACATTAATTATTGTAACTGCTTGTTCCCATGCAGGTATTTGTAATATTATTTCACATGCCATAAAAGTGACGGGAATTCAAAAAGTAAAGGCTGTAATAGGTGGTTTTCACTTGAAATACAATGATATACAAACAAAAAAAACAATCGATTTTATAGAACAGTTAGGAGTGCAAAAACTTTGTCCATCGCATTGTACATCTGAAGAGGTTTTGGATGCTTTTAAGAATAGAATGCCCGTGACTCAAGTGAGTACCGGAATGGTGTTTAATTTTGAAGACTCACTTTTTTAATAATCATCCAGTCGTTTCCTAGCCGATTTTTTAAAGGCATGTTTTTTCTTTGATTCCAATCGTTTTCGGTTGGATGATTTAGTTGGCTTGGTTTTTTTACGAGCCTTAGGGACAAATAATGCTTTTTTAAGAGTCTCAAAAAAACGATTAATTACCATTTCTTTATTCCTATGTTGACTACGGCTCTCGTCACAGCTCAGTGATAAGGTTTTGGAAGTCGAGAGTTTAGTGACTAGGTTTTTTAAAATCAACGCTTTTTCTTCTTCGTTGAGTCCTTTAGATTCCAGGACAGCAAAAGAAAGCACTACTTTTGACGAAACTTTATTTACATGCTGTCCACCAGCACCACTGCTACGAATGGCCTTAAAGTTGAGTTCAGTTAAAAGGAGTGCTTTGTTCATCTTAAATAGATTGATGTGCTGGTTTTAATAAATCGTTCACCGTTTTAACAGGGTTGAATGTTGCTATAGGAACTTCAACAAAAAGTGTGGTCCAGTTAGACATGGCACCGTTCCATAAACCTGGTAATTCCAATGCTTTTAAGGGCTTTCCTTCAAATGTTTTTTCAGAAATAAATACTGCATTTTTATCTACAAAATTATTCAAATTGAATTTCTCGCCTTTGTGGTTTTTGGTCGCGCAGACCAAATCAACAGGGTTGAAATGTGTAGCAGTTTCTAAAATAGTTGCTTGTGATGTATCTAAAATATTGATTTGAGATTTTTCAATAATTTGCAATTGCGTTTGCTCGTTTGCTTTTACCCAAAAAGGACCTCCTCCAGGTTCTCCTAAGTTTTTAACCATCCCGCAAATACGTATTGGCCGGTTTAAAATAGCGATAATTTCTTGCTGATTGAGTGTTTTAGAACTCTTCAAATGCAATTCTTGTGCTATTAATTCTTGGATTTCTGACAGTTGTTCGGTTGATAAGTCATTTTCTAATGCAACCAATAACTTAAAAACCTGTTCTTGTGTTTTAAGTAGTTTTCCTGCGAGTACTTGCTTAAATCTAACAGTTGTTTTGTTTTGGTCTTGCGTACAAACATTGTCTATGTTTTTTACAAAAATCAAATCTGCTTCTAAATCGTTTAAATTTTCAATTAAAGCACCATGACCTCCAGGTCTGAAAAGCAAGCTGCCATCTTTTTGAATAATAGGCGCATTATTAGTGTCCACAGCAACGGTATCTGTAGAAGATTTTTGCGTAGAATAGCTAATATTTTGCTTGGCGTCAGTAAGGTGTTTTTTAAATAATTTCACATGTGCTTCACTTACTGTGAAATGAATGTTTGCACTGTTTCCCTTTCCTTTGGCGTACAATTCTAATTCGGATAAATGCTCTTGTGCGGGTGTAAACACCTCATTTTTGTTGGAATGAAAAGGAATCAAACCCTTTGGAAGTTTTCCGAAGTTTAGATAGTTTTCATGTAACAACACATTTACAAATTCTACTTTAGATGCTGTATCTGTAATATCAAAAGTACTGTGATTCAATCGCAGTTGATGAATTACTTCTGGGTAAAAAGCAAAGGATTTCAGTTGTTCAAAAAAGGYACAAATAGAAGGTGTTTCTTCGCTCGTCTCCACAAATTGATACAATTCGCTAAACATACGTGTGGCAGCACCCGAAGCAGGTACAAATTTTAGAATGTCTAGTTTGGATTGTTCTTGTTGGTAGTACGTAATAAAAGCATCTTGTTCGCTTTCTGAGTATTGCAAGATACCATTGCTGGGAGTCGCTACATCCGTGATTTGGATGTGGAAATTGTTTTTTTCAAAACAGTTAATTTGATCTTGTAATTTGGTGAGTGAAATTCCTTTGTTAGTTAGATTTTTAAGGGCTATTTCAGTGTACATAGTTTTTAGTTTTAACAAATTATCGATGGCTTTACAGGCCGTTTTTAAACGTGTTTTTTTATCGCCTTTTAGTAAAATATAAGGTTTGTTGTTTTCAATTAATGCTTGTTCAAAGGCATTAAACATAGCTTCTCTTGCTTCTGATTGATCTCTTAAATCATCTGCTTCCCATGGAATGTCTATATAGGTTAAAAAATAGAGGTCGTAGGTGTTTTCTTTGGACATTTTATCCAATAATGGGTCTACAAATCCACCGTAAAATTCTTGAGAATACACCTTAGTTTCTAGTAAATCGGTGTCGCAAATAAGTACTTTGTTGGCTTTGCTTGCCAATTCGTTTTCCAAGGCCATTTGCCCGTAAGCTATGGGTAGTAAATCTGAGTTTTCGCAAGTTTTTCGTTCGTTATTCCATTTATTTTGCAAGTATTGACGTGCGTATTCAGGAGCCCATACGGTACTATAATAACGTGACAATTGCCTAGATAAGGTTGTTTTTCCAGTAGATTCTGGACCAAACAATACTATTTTTAAGACTTCAGTGCTTGTCTGTCTAAGTTTCTCTTCCATGCTAAATATCCAAATATGGCAATAAATGTGAATCCTAAATATTGAAAACTAGTAAAGGTATACCCTTTGTAAAAATAAAGAGGAACGGAGATAATATCACCAACGATCCAAAATATCCAATTCTCAATTTTACGTTTAGCCATCAACCACATCCCAACAAAAAATATTGCTGTGGTAAGGGCATCTACATAGGCAACCCATCCATTCCATTTATCGAAGGTAATATACACCAAATAAACGAAAATTAGAGTGGCAAAGAAAATTATAGTAGACAAGTATTTTTCTTTTAAAGTAGTACTAGAAATAGGAGTTACATGAGTTTCGTCTACCTTTCTAGTCCAAATATACCAACCGTAAATACTCATAATAAAATAGTAAATATTGATCATCATATCACCTAATAACCCCCATTTTAAAAGCAGGTATACAAATATTAATGTGCTGATGATCCCAGTAGGAAATACCCAAATTTTATTTTGCTTAGAATACCAAACAGATAGGAAACCGAAAATGATTGCAATTACTTCTAGAACTATTTCATGAGTTGGGTACTCTTTATATTGAGCGAATAAAAAATCAAAAATTTCAATCATTAGGGTTAAAGTCTATTTTAATAGAGGGCACAATATACTATTAATTAAAATTGTCGTGGGCATAGACCAAGGTGAAGTTTTCAATTTTTTCAAATTGAATATTGTACTTTTTATCCCAATCTGTAGATTTTATCCAAGCCGTAGTTTTGGCATCATTCAATTTGAAAGGAGTCACTTTTATATCATTTCTAAAAGTCAATCCACCATAAGGATAAATTTTATACAAAGATTCTTTGGCGCCCCATATTACGGTTAACTTCTCTATTTGCTCAGCTGTTTGCTCCTCAAAATCAACCTTGTAATCTGTGAATTTTGAAGCAATTCGTGTGATTTTAGATCTGTTTTTTTCGATGTCAATTCCTATTTCATAGTCACTGATAATAATGGCAGAAAATTCGTAGGAATGTGTTATTGAAATGTTTTTTCCATCTTTCAAATGCGGTTTGCCATTGGGTGTGTAATACAAATCAAAATCGGTATACCCGGCAGTTTTCAGCAAATGTCGAACGCTTAAAAAACCGCGTCTATGTAATTCAGACCTCATGTGTTTTAGACGCTCTATACTGTTATCAGAAAGGGGCATGTTTTCAGACAACTTAGCTAAAGAATCTTTTATGTTCCAGACAAATATGATGGTATTCGCATGAGGCTTTATGGTTTTATAAAGAGGCATTTGTCGATGTAAAAATTAAAATAAGCGGTAAATATCAACAAAACAGTTGGTTAAAATGCTTTAATTGTGGTTAAAAAAGTATTTATTTTGTCTAATTTATGTGTTGATTTGTGATTTTACACTATTTTTGCAACTCATAATGAACAAAGATAAGAATATGAGTACAGATATAAAAACGTATGTACCTTATAAAGTTAAGGATATTTCTTTAGCTGATTGGGGAAGAAAAGAAATAGAATTGGCCGAAGCTGAAATGCCAGGGTTGATGAGTTTACGTGAAGAATATAAGGACGAACAACCTTTAAAAGGTGCTAGAATTGCTGGCTGTTTGCACATGACCATTCAAACGGCTGTGTTGATTGAAACGTTGGTTGCTTTAGGTGCTGAGGTGACTTGGAGTTCTTGTAATATTTTCTCAACTCAAGATCAAGCTGCTGCTGCTATCGCTGCTGCGGGTGTTTCTGTGTATGCTTGGAAAGGATTAAACGATAAGGATTTTGATTGGTGTATAGAGCAAACATTATTTTTTGGAGAAGATAAAAAACCATTGAATCTAATTTTAGACGATGGTGGAGATTTAACCAATATGGTATTGGATAGATATCCAGAATTAGTTGAAGGAATTAACGGATTGTCTGAAGAGACAACTACAGGAGTTCACCGTTTGTACGATCGTATGAAAAATGGAACACTTCCAATGCCTGCGATTAATGTAAATGATTCTGTAACTAAATCTAAATTCGATAATAAATACGGATGTAGAGAAAGTGCAGTGGATGCAATCCGTAGAGCAACAGATCTTATGTTGGCTGGAAAACGTGTGGTTGTTTGTGGATATGGTGATGTAGGAAAAGGTACTGCGGCTAGTTTCCGTGGAGCTGGATCTATTGTAACTGTTACCGAAATTGACCCAATTTGTGCTTTACAAGCTGCAATGGATGGTTTTGAGGTGAAAAAATTGGAAACAATTGCTCCGAACGCTGATATTATTATTACCACTACTGGTAACAAAGGTATAGTGAGAGCTGAGCATTTTAAAATGTTAAAAGACAAGACCATCGTTTGTAATATTGGTCATTTTGACAATGAAATAGAAATCGGTTGGTTAAATGATAACTACGGAGATACTAAAGTAGAAATCAAACCACAAGTGGATAAATATACCGTGAATGGTAAGGATATCATCATTTTGGCAGAAGGTCGTTTGGTGAACTTAGGTTGTGCTACAGGACATCCTAGTTTTGTAATGAGTAACTCATTTACAAACCAAACCTTGGCTCAAATGGAGTTGTGGAATAACAGAGAAGCTTACGGAAACGAAGTGTATATGTTACCTAAGATTTTGGACGAAAAGGTAGCCCGTTTACACTTAAACAAAATAGGTGTAGAGCTTGAAACTTTAAGTGAGGAGCAAGCAGAATACATTGGTGTTACTGTGGAAGGACCATTTAAACCAGAATACTACAGATATTAATCTATCGTATTTTAAATATAGTAAAAGCAGCCTTTTTAAAGGCTGCTTTTTTGTTTTTATATCAAATGTATTTCAAGTGAGCGTTTAGAAATAGAATTATTTATATCGATTATTGAGTGTTGTATTTGGGTATACAGCATAAAAAAAGCTCTTTAGAAAACTAAAGAGCTAATTTTTAAATTATAAACATTCCCCACAAATGTTTTAGTAATTTAGCAATTCCCATAAAATAATCTCTCAATTATTTATATAGCAAATATACAATAATATTATTCTAAACGTTATTGAGTATTGTAAAAATTAGTAGGGGAAAACCCCTTTTTTTTAGTTCCTTATTTCTTTGAGTAGTTGATTTACAGCTTTTTCAAGTTGAGAGTCCGTGTTTTTTGATTTTTCATCGGGATGATTTTCTACAATGAAATCTGGAACGGCAGGGCCTAATTCCATGTTCATTCCGGACTCTTTTACATACCATCCTCTAAAAGGAATACGTACATACGAACCGTCAATCAATCCTTTTCCACTTGTGGAGATCACGGCACCAAATGTTGGTATTCCAACAAGACTTCCAATCTTGTTGGCTTTATAAGCATGGGAGAAAATCTCAGCATTGGAATAACTATTTTGATTACACAAAGCAATGGATGGTTTGGTCCAAGAGGCTAATGGTAATCGTTCGCTGAATGGGTAGAACTCTTTAAAGTTTCTATGCTCTTTTTCTAAATTCTGTGCAGCTCCTCTAGGCACTGTGTAGGCATGTTGATTTACGGTGAGTACTGCCATCAAGTAATCCGTAGTCCAGCCACCTCCGTTGTAGCGAACATCTATTACAATTCCTTCTTTTCCGTTTCCTGCAGCCATTAATTCACGTTCAAAACGTTCGAAACTGGTCCAGTTCATTCCTTGGATGTGTATATATCCTAACCTTCCATTTGAGTATTTGTCTGTGAGTGATCGTTGTTGTTCCACCCAGGCCTTGTAATTGTCCTTCCTTCCAGATGTTTTTGGTCGAATAATTACTGTTTTAGAAATTCCTTTTCTTAGAATATTCAATACTACTTTAGCGTTGGCAGTTCCTTCTAATAAAGAATAAAAATTCATGTCTTTGGCAATTTTTTCTCCATTGATCCCCGTGATGATGTCTCCAACAAGTAGTTTACTAGAAATTCTATCTGATGCACTATTTGGAACTACATGCGATATTTTTACTCCTTTGTTTACGGGGCTTATTTCGATGCCTAAAAGTCCCGTTTTTTGAGCGTTGATGTCAGCTCTATTTTCTCCGCGATAAACTCCCATGTGGCTTGCGTTAATTTGGCCTAACATAGCGTTGAAAATGTATTTAAAGTCCGTTCTTGTAGATGCTTTTAAGGCAATTGGTTTGTACGTTTTTTTGAGTAATGCCCAATCTTGTCCGTGGAAATTAGGGTCATAAAAACGATTGTTGACTACATTCCATGCCTCTTCAAATATTTGATTACTTTCCGCTGTGTAATTGATTTTCATTTTGGCACTAAAAGGAAGACTTTCTTTTTTTGTTCCTTTCAATATTATTTTATTAATTTTCCCATGACTGAGGAAGTAAAGCACGTCTTTTTTAGAGGTGAAAATAATATTTGAAGGATCGGTATCTCCTTTGGTGATGTTTTTCTGATCTTTTTTGTTCCATTGAATTTCATACAAATCAGCTTCGGCTTCAGAATCACCTGCGCCACCACCAGTGGTATAGTAAAGGGTCTTCCCGTCTTTTGAGAATCCTTCAAAAAACTCACCTCCTACATGTGCGGTTACTTGTACTTGGCGCTCGTGGATATTTTTAAAATCGATGTGAACGATAGGCACCGTTTTTTTGTCTTTTTTATCCTTCTTATCCTCTTTGTCCTTTTCAGTAGGTTCTTCCTCCCAATCGTAGCTTGTTTTTTCCCAATCTTCTTTTTTTAACCATACATACCAAACATCATAATCTCCATTGTTTCTGTCAGAAGAAAATCCAATTTTAGAACCATCGGCACTCCAGACTGCAGCAATGTCAGACTTTGGATGCATAGAAATATTTACAGGTTTTTGAGAGTTATCTGCTTTGTGGATGTATATTTCGCCATTAAAATACAAATCTTTTAAAGTATAAGAAATCCACTTAGAATCTGGAGACCAAGCAATGCTTGATGGAGTACTCCAACCGTTTAATAAGGTTTTCTCGTTGGAAATTTTTCCTTTTTCGGAAATAGAAGCTACAATTAAAGTACTTCGGTCTTGAGTAAAAGCAATTTGTTTTCCGTTTGGTGAAATAACGGCTCCTGTAGTTGCTTTTTTAGCATTTCCAATGCGTTGGATGTCATGAGAGAGCGAAGTGAAAATATTTGTATTATCAGAATCATTGGATCTTGCTGTGTATAGCGTATTGATACCATTTCTGTCAGAATTAAAAACTAAGGTAGAGTCATTCAGCCAAGTCACTTCTTGATCACGATAAGGTGATTTAGAAATATTGATGGTTTTTTTCTTTTTAGAATCGCTTTCTCTAATAAAAATTTCACCTCTAATTACAAATGCTGTTAGTTTTCCGTTCGGTGATAATGCCATGTCATTGGCCTTATTCGAATAGGTTTTTGTAACAATTGGGTCAAAGCGATAATCTGTTTCTAGTTGTATATGAATGGGGCTAGAACTATTATTTTTTAAATCAAATACTTCTATTTTATCACCGCGATGTGTAATTATTTTAGCGCCATTTTTTTGAAGGCTATAGGAAAAAATCCCCATGTCTGTAACGTGGGTAATTTGTGTTTTTTTACTTTGCTCAAGGTTTGTTTTGTTAAGAGTGATCTTGTGAACGTTGTATTTACCACTTTTTGCTGATTGRTARTACAAATTGTTTTGGCTATCCCATTGGGGTGCTAAATCTTGCCCTTTAAAATCGGTTAGTTTTGTGTATGTTTTATTCGCAATAGTGTACAACCAAATATCTCTATTTGCAGGGCCTATATAGGTTTCACGTTCAATACGGCAAGTACCTCTAGTAAGGGCGATGTATTTCTTGTTAGGTGAAAGTGWGGCGTCAAAACCTAAAGCGTTTAGKAARCGGGAAGGGGTACCTCCAATAGCAGAAATACTGTGTACTTCTGGTTCTCGTTCTACTTGAGCGAAATTTCTAGCACTGCTAAAATAGATGGTGCCATCAGTAGTGAAATCAGTGAGTTTGTCATTGGCGGAATGATAAGTCAATCTTTTTGGAACTCCTCCGTTTATTGGGATGGTGAAAATATCAGTGTTTCCAAAACGATTGCTTTCAAAGGCAATATATTGCCCATCTGGACTGAAAATAGGATGGGTGTCATAGCCTTCATGTATGGTAAGTCTTTTGATGTTTCTACCGTCAATAGTACTAGTGAATATATCCCCTTGATACGAAAAAGCTATTAATTCTCCAGTTGGATTTAGTGCTGGTTTTAAAACCAATGCATCTGTACTTTGAGCTTTTGAATGAAAACTACAAAGGAAGATAAGTGCTATAAAAAGTTTAAGATACTTCATAAAAGAGTTGTTTAATTTGTATTTCAAATGTATGGAATACTCTTGTAACGTTCTTTTTTTAARCTAATTTTAACTAAAATTAACAGTTAGCTCAGTCATCCCTCAAGATCCTTAAAGGGGCTGGATATTTAATCTAAATAATGCTGCATTTCGSAAGGGGAAGTCGTCTTGGGGACATCAGGGGCATTAGAATAATTGCTGGGTTTCGGGATTATGCAGGCCTCTAACATAAAATTGTAGTGGTAAATGGAGGGAGGCAATTTAATGTTACTGATTTTGTTGTAGCGTCTCTACAAGTGGTTAGGTAACTTATCTGTGATGATTGAATTTATTAGATTATCATAGGATAAGACTTACATCCAGCCGAGCTCCTTCAAAGCCCATGGTGCATTCCATATTTTKTTCATGCTYACAATTTTTCCGTCTCCATTCATTTTTAAGGCATACACATAGTGAGAATTTGTAGTCTTATTGGTAGGAGGAACGGGACCTCCTTCACCAGTGTGAGTTGCCGTGTAAGTAGCAAAGAAAATAGCTGTATTGTTATTCTCATCAAAAGCAGAAGCATGTAATTCATAATTTCCATCTGGTGCAATTAACCCAAATCCAGTCATCCAATCTACATATTCTTTAACTGTTTTAATTTGTGTCAATGGCTCACATTGCCCAAAAAACAGCGCGTTATCCGCTACATAATCTTTACAAGCATCCCATCCTTTAAGTGATTCACATGAGTGAAAAAAATTTTCTGCGTTTTTAAAAAGTCTCATAATTCTAATTGTTTAGTTAATAAGTATTGAAGTTAAGAAACTAAATTAGTCCCCTTTTTTTAAACATATTTTTAGCTTTATACTTACCAAAATATTTACCGAAAAAATAGAAATAAAAAGTAAGTATAGTAATCGTAGTCATAAATAACCAATTTGATTGAAATTTATATATTGAATCAAAAATTTCATTTATACCTAAAGATTGGAATATTGCAAATGGAAAGAAGAAGTACTCTCTTAAACCTTTACTAAAACTTTCAAACCCTATAATAATATAGATTACAGAAAAAATATTCCATGCAGCTAGAGCAAATAATTTTTTATAAAAATTAGAAGTAAATTCATGATATTTTTTACAGATAGACTTTAAATATTTAGAATTATTCTGTTGATTGCACGTTTCTGTGTCAATTCGGATGTTGTAATCTCTCATATTAAGAAAATTAGTAACCATTGAATAACATAAAATAACTGGTATTAACATCATTACAATAGAAGATGTTAATAAACAGATAATAAGTGAAACATATTGAATAGAATCAAATATCATTGATGAATCATTATTCGTAGAAATTTGAAGAACTAAAGGCAAGTTAAAAATAAGTGCAAATTTTTTCATCCTTTTATAAATTTAATCGAATTTATTGAGGCTTATAAATTCATGATAGAGATAGTTTTAAGGAATATTTGTAACGGAGTATTATTAAGGTGAAATCTGAAATACTTCAATTAATAACAAAACGAAAAACCATATAGCATTCTATTTGGGCTAGATAAGGACGTTAGCTTGGTCAGTTCGTGATTAGTACAAATATAGTTAAAAAAATGTTAAAATCAAAAAATGTTAAAATGAAAATTTTTTGTAATTTACTAAATGTCAGTTAATTAAATTTATATCTTAAGGTTGTGAATTACTTTTATGGAATTTATTAGAGTATTAGCCCAGCCATTCCTCTCTATCCAAACTTCGATATTGWATGGCTTCAGCATTATGATGAGACGCAATTTCTTCTTCGTCTTCTAAATCGGCAATGGTTCTGGCTACTTTTAGAATACGGTCATAGGCTCTGGCGGAGAGTTTGAGTTTTTTCATGGCTGTTTTTAACAAATCTAAGGAAGTATCCGAAAGCTTACAGTAACTGCGAAACTGTTTTACACTCATTTGTGCATTGTAATGCACGCTTTCTGATTGTTCAAATCGTTTGGTTTGATACTTTCATTCGGCAGAGACTCGTTTTCGAATTTCAGTACTAGAGTCCGCTAATTGTGTAGTGGATAATTTTTCAAAAGGTACAGGATTGACTTCTACATGTATATCGATTCGGTCAAAAGAGGTACAGATATTTTACCTAAAATAACGCTTCATTTCGAAAGGGGAAGTAGTCACGGGGGTATCAGGGTCGTTTAAATAACCGCTGGGACTTGGGTTCATGCTGGCCACTAACATAAAACTGCTGGGATAAGTAACAGTAAATCTAGCACGTGAAATGGTCACTTCTCTATCTTCTAAAGGTTGTCGCATTACTTCAAGCACTGTTTGTTTAAACTCAGGTAATTCATCTAAAAATAAGACGCCATTATGAGCCATAGATATTTCTCACGGTTGGGGATACTGACCCCCTCCGACTAAAGCTACATCGCTTGCTCAGGTATAATGTGTGGTGGTTAATTAATTTAGAGTTTTATTTTCAATTGAACTTTTATTTAAAACAAGAATTGTTTTTTGACTCAGTTCTTTGTTAGGTTTTCGTGCTTATATTTACAATTTTATTACTATAAAAAAGTCACTTATAAACTGTTTTATACTTTCTTAAGGTAATATTAAAAGATTAGAGTACCTTCGCAAACGGATTACAAATCTTTTGATTTCAATCATCTACTATTTATTTGTTGATGTATTTTTTAAAGCAATCTATTATCACATTCGCAGACTTCATACTTAATAGTTGAGTTATCAGTAACCAGTCCACCCATCAAAGTATTAATATTTAGTACACCTAAAGGCTTTTTATCGAGTGTTTATGTTTTTTTTTGATGACACCAAATGAATAAAGTATGAATATTAATTCAGAAAATTATTATGGTGACAATCGTATTTCTACTGCGTTACTTCTTGCAGCTGGAACGGGTAGTCGTCTGTACCCTTTAACTAAAAAATCTCCCAAATGTCTTACCCTTGTTAGTGAAAAATCAATTATTGAAAGACTTGTCACTAATTTAAAAAAGCAAGGATTCACCCGACTAGTAATTGTTACAGGCTATGAAAAAGAATGCATCATGGATTTTCTTGGCAGTAAATCAGGAAACTTAACTATTGAGTATATAAATAGTCCTTTATACCAAACCACCAACAATATTTATTCACTTTGGATGGCTCGTAATATTATAAATGAGCCTTTTGTTCTGTTTGAAAGCGATTTGGTTTTAAACACATCACYGCTCAATGAAATGGTTTTACCTGATAAGATGGCAGTTGCAAAAATGCAACCATGGCTTAATGGAACTACCGTTTCCCTCAATAAACAAAATCAGGTAACTAAGTTTCACAAAGGGACAACAGATACTTACACTGATATTCGTTATAAATCAGTTAATATTTACAGCTTTTCACTATCATCATGGCAAGCCATTAGAACAAGACTTAACCAATATATTGCAGAAGGCGGTGTTAACTGTTATTATGAAACCGTTTTTTCTGAAATGGTTGATAATAAAACGCTGTCGTTTGAGTCTGTTTCGTTTGACCATAAACCTTGGTATGAGATTGATACTGTTTATGATTTAGCAGAAGCCGAGAAACTTTTTCCAATAAAATTGAAAAAACGAGCAATTTAAAAATTGATAAACGCATAGTAGTTTCTGATTAAATAATGAAAAAGTTAACAATGGAAAATAAATATAAAACACAAGAGGAGAAATACGAATACTTATCAAAACAGCATGGYGGCTATTACAGGCATAAWTTTACAGACCATGCCTATTTATATAATTTATATTTCCCRCCAAAAGAAGTGTTTGCACATCTTAAAGATAATATTCATAATTTAGTATTGAATTATCCTATGGCGCAAGATGCTCTTGCTGAACTTATTGGTGACATTATAAAGCAACCAGCTGAACGAATAATTGTCGGAAATGGTGCTGCTGAAATTATCAAAATACTTTCAGGACATTTAGCAAAGAAAATAATTGTTCCTGTTCCCTCATTTAACGAATATGTCAATGCTGCACCAGAAGGGAATGTGGTAGAATTCCCACTCGAATTTCCATCTTTTCAACTTGATATAGATAAATTTGCAGCAGAAGCAATAAAAGTTGGAGCAGATATGGCTGTTGTAGTAACACCCAATAACCCGACTTCAATACTAGTGCCAAAATCCGATTTAATACGTTTAGCACAAAAGCTAAAAGGACATAATTGTATGCTTATTATTGATGAATCATTTCTTGATTTCGCTGAAAATAAAGAGGAAATTAGTCTGGAACAGAACATTGCAGAATATCCAAACATGGCTATACTTAAAAGTATGAGTAAAGCCTATGGAATATGCGGACTTAGAATTGGATACATGTTAACKGCAAAYCTWGAATTTGCTGATGCGRTTAGAARCGGAATTCATATTTGGAATATTAATGGATTTGCCGAAGAATTTCTTCGAATATTACCACAGTATAAACAGGAATTTGAAGATAGCTGCGAAAAGGTTAAAGCAGATAGAGATATTTTCTAYAAAAAGCTAGGTGAAATTGAAGGAATGGTCGTTTTTAAACCAGATGCAAACTATATTTTTTGTCGTTTACCCGATGCTGCTTTAAGCGGACCCGAAGTAACAAAGCGTTTATTTATAGGGTATAATATTTATATAAAACATAGTGTAGGAAAAACGCAGCCTGATGCAACCCGATATATTCGAATTGCTAGTCGTACCAAKGAGGAGAACAACAAACTTATTGACGCTTTGAAGGATGTAATGTATATAAAAAAGGACTAATATGAACAATAAWAAACAGCCWGGCATGCTTACWTTTGCCAAAGATTTACCAAATATTTGTTCTCTTTTAGGCTTGTTGTGTACTGTAAYMGGAATCTATTTTGCCATAAAGGGRAATTTTCCAGCTTCMATTATTGCAGTATTATGGGCTGTGTTRTTTGATTGGTWTGATGGAATTATAGCCAGRAAAATGAAAAAYAGAACAAAAGMACAAGGCRTATTTGGAGGTCAACTTGACTCAATGATAGATATTGTRAGTTTTGGTRTWCTRCCYGCAATTYTACTTTTRAGCTAYGGRRATTTTAATATWTGGTTCATACCTGGAGCTTTTGTAATTATTGCTGTTAGTGCTATCAGGTTGAGTTATTTTAATATTTATGGACTTGTTGGTAATAAATATATGGGACTCGCCCTTGACAACAATGTACTCATTCTGTCTTTTATCTTTTTATTCGAAAGATTCTTTCAACATACTGTTTTTTCAATAATTTTATATACAATCTTGATGGTTCTATCGGCATTAAATCTATCCTCAATTCTTACTCCAAAATTTAGTGGGAAATGGATTTATGTACTAGTGATATATGTGCTGGTCTTAACATCAATTTTTGGATGGATTTTGTATAGTAGATAATAGAATTTAATAGATAACGTATAGGAAAAACAAGCTACAAGTGCAACATCCCTTGCTGTAGTATAATAGGAAGGGATGTTGAAATAGTTGAATTTACTTGTGATAATAGGCTTGAAACTAAATTAATTTGTGAATAATTTTACTCATTACAATAAAACATCTGTTATGTTATATAATGTGGGGGTGAGGAATTATTTTTTGATAAATTAGAGATTTGTACCTATTGAAATTTGATAATAATTTCATCTTCTCTAGTTTGGATGTCTTACCTAAATAACGTTGTATGTCTGCAGGAGACGTAGTCATAGGTGCGTCCGGGTCGTTAAAATAACCACTAGGACTTGGGTTCATGCTGGCAACTAGCATAAAACTGCAAGGATAAGTTACGGTGAATCTGGCTCGTGAAATTGTCACTTCTCTATCTTCTAAAGGTTGGCGCATTACCTCTAATGCGCTACGTTTAAACTCAGGTAATTCATCTAAAAATAAGACGCCATTATGAGCCATAGATATTTCTCCCGGTTGGGGATACTGACCCCCTCCGACTAAAGCTACATCCCTTGCTCAGGTAGAATGGGTGGAGGTTGGTTATTTTGTCAACGTCCCTAGCAGAAGCCTTCAAATTATCGAACTATTTAAAATTAATTGATGATTTTCTAAAAGTGGTTAACTTTTTTTATCCCCATAAGAATTAATTCTTCCCCACAACATAATAAATATAGATGCGCCAACGACACCACTAAAAAAAATCCATATTAACGATTGCCCCAATTCATTATACGGACCTTGGCCAGAGGACTCCACAAATTTAGCAGAAAGGAGAAAACCAACAATTATCCCAATAAAAAGTCCTATTAATGAGAATACCAAACCTCCTATACAACCTGATGATTTACTTTTCATTTTATAATACTATTAGATACTCGACTAAACTACAACAAAAATTATTTAAACTACTTTTAAGACCCGTTTTCTGATTTTTTGTACCGTGCTGTTTGATTTACAAGTAAGCACCATTATGTTACGTACAGATTGAATCTGCTTTACAAATTTTTCAATATCTGACAGCTATTTAGAATCTTTAGTAGAACCAATTTCACGACCTAGTTTACCTCAATCATCAACCTTTTAATCTTCTGTGCTACTCCAAGGCTACAACAACCTAATTTAGCTGCCCTTCTCAATGATTCTCCATTTCTAAGTTCAACTTCAACTTTTTTATATTTCTTAAGGAATTCTTCATCGGTCATTCGGCTACCATATAAGCGACCAGTATAAACTCCTTTTGCTTTTGCTATCTCAATCCCAGCTTTTTGACGTTCAAGCATATTGTTACGTTCCATTTCAGCTTCGTTACCAAGTACGCTTGCAATCATCTTAAAAGTTGGATTTGGTTTACCATGAATCAAGGAAAACACTCATATTCTCTACGAATAGGTAAATGGATTTAGAATTGTATTAGCCCAGCCATCCCTCACGATCCAAACTTCTATATTGAATAGCTTCTGCAATATGATGAGACGCAATTTCTGCTTCGTCTTCTAAATCCGCAATAGTTCTAGCGACTTTTAATATCCTGTCATAGGCACGAGCGGATAATTTTAATTTTTCCATGGCTGTTTTTAGTAAACTTAAGGAGGTGTCCGAAAGTTTGCAATAACTACGTATTTGCTTGACACTCATTTGAGCATTGTAATGTACAGTCTCCGAATTTTCGAATCGCTTGGTTTGGTGTTTTCTAGCTGCAGTAACGCGTTTTCTAATATCCGTGCTAGGTTCCGCTAATTGTGTGGAGGATAATTTTTCAAAAGGCACTGGGTTTACTTCTATGTGGATATCTATTCGGTCTAATAAAGGTCCCGATATCTTACCTAAATAGCGTTGCATGTCTGCAGGAGACGTAGTCATAGGTGCGTCCGGGTCGTTAAAATAACCACTAGGACTTGGGTTCATACTGGCCACTAACATAAAACTACAGGGATAAGTAACAGTAAATCTAGCACGTGAAATTGTCACTTCTCTATCTTCTAAAGGTTGGCGCATTACCTCTAATGCACTACGTTTAAACTCAGGTAATTCATCTAAAAATAAGACGCCATTATGAGCCATAGATATTTCTCCCGGTTGRGGATACTGACCCCCTCCGACTAAAGCTACATCGCTTATAGTATGATGAGGYGATCTAAAAGGTCTATGACTTTGTAATCCATTTTCTTTTATTTTTCCTACTATAGAATGAATTTTTGTTGTTTCCAGGGCTTCGTGTAAAGTCATTGGAGGCAGGATGCTCGGCAATCGTTTGGCTAACATMGTTTTTCCACTTCCAGGAGGGCCAATTAAAATGATGTTATGCCCTCCTGAAGCAGCAATTTCCATACATCGTTTGATGGATTCCTGTCCTTTAACATCAGAGAAATCGAATTCTAAATGGGTTTGATTTTTTTCAAATTCTGCACGGGTGTCAATGATAGTAGGTGTGAGTGAAGTGCCATTTTCGAGAAAATCAATCACTTGTAAAATGTTCTCAGCTCCTAATACGTCTAGATCATCTACAATAGCAGCTTCTTTGGCATTTTTATGGGGTAAAATAAACCCTTTAAAACCTTCTTCTTTTGCTTTGATAGCGATAGGCAATGCCCCTTTGATAGGATGAATTCCTCCATCTAAGGATAGTTCACCCATAATTAAATAATCKCCGAGAATRCTTGTCTCAATTTGATTWGAAGCAGCTAAAATCCCAACAGCCAAGGTCAAGTCATAAGCGCTTCCTTCCTTATGCATATCGGCTGGTGCCATATTGATAGTGATTTTTTTAACGGGTAATTTATATCCATTATTTTTCAAGCCAGCAGAAATACGATAACTACTCTCCTTGATGGCATTATCAGGCAGTCCCACCAAGTGGTAGCCTACACCTTTGTCTATATTTACCTCTACAGTAATGGTAGAGGCYTCYACRCCGAAGACGGCGGACCCAAAAACTTTTACTAGCATTTTTTTTCTTTTTTTAAAGTTAGTAAAAAATAATGGACTTGTTATTTGTGTTAAAATAGGAGTTTACTCTGTAAATGTGAATTCTCTGTAGATATACCGTACCATTGAGTGAACAGAGGGAATTCGTATGTAAAGATTCATGATTAATTCTCTGCAACTATCACCTAACAAGATTTTAAAACTTATGGTTGATTTCTCGTTATCTAATAATGTCAGCGCTATTTTAATCATCAAGTTGAAATTTTCTATTGAGTTTTCTTTTTGTTTTAGCTGATAATCTTCTTTGAAAATAACACCCAAATTCCAATGTGAATTATTTTCTATTGCTCAATGGTTTTTTGTCAACTTAGAATTTATAGATGATAATTTAACAGCATTTAATTTATCGATGTCAAGTGATAAGGCAAAGATATTTATCAATAGAAATACATTATGAGGGGAAGTAACAACTGCNTTTTTTTGTTTATTAATGGAAATCAGTGACTTTATAAAATAAAGTGTGTCTAAATAGAAAGAACAGGTGAACATCATATTTATTGATAAGTCACCAATTTTATTTTAAATAAAAAATGTCCTAAGATGAGAGAAATCACACTACTCTATTTTTTTTGTTTTCATATATTGTCTGTTACCGCTACTTCTATTGTAAAAAACACAGATACTACAAAAAAGATAAAYCCTTTAGAAGATGTAAAAACTWCAACATTTGAAAAATTGGAGAAACATCTTAAACACAAGACATCTGTAGTTGCCTTRAGWCTRAAAAATAACAAWGAAAATAGTTTTTACTGGGAAACTATGGAGAAAATGTATTCTATTTCAAATGCTGTAGAAGAAAATAGAGATTTGGCTGCGGGTTCATTTAAAGTTATAGAGGAACATRAATCKTGGGTTGATAGTTTTTCAAACGAAGATATTCAGGAACTTCCTGTAGGTGTTAAGCATACAAGAGAAAATATCGAATATGCTATTGGTATAACAGAAGCAACACTTAACAAGGATTATACAGAATTAACGGTATTTGCCAGAGTACGACTACCACAAACAGATAGCAGTGGTTATCCCATTGAACTTTTTTTTGGAGCCAATAATGTAAGACTATCGCATCAAGGTGGAATTGTAGGCGATGCTAATTTGGTGTTGTTAGGAGATATGCACCTTTCATTTAATGGAGGGAAATGGATGTTGACACTTAAAGGAGGGTTTGATTATAAAACAGGAAATGTCGAAAAYMGGACTTATGTGACCATTAATTGTGATGGAGTTAAGGAACTAGGTATTGAWGGCTTGGTAGAGTTTTCRAGAGAATTAATAATWCCTATTGAATCTAAAGGTTCCAAAAAGGGAACTGTTGACGCWTCTAAAACCAARGTGAATGAAACCATTGAAACGGAGAAYGGKACTCAAGTTATTCAGGTGCCTTATCGAGTRAAAGGRGGRTTYAAAGTGGTTGTTTCTGATTGGAATGATTTATTAGTGGRKATTGATTTACAGCCTTTTGTCATGGCAAAAAAACGTAATAAAAARGATTACCAAGGCAATTTTCARTTTTTTRTCAATCAAGCCRTACTAGATTTTAGTGATTTACGGAACGACCCTGCCGTTGAATTTCCAGGGTACTATCACGAAAACGGACTATTAATTCCCAATGAACGCTCTTGGAGGGGTGTGTACGTAAATACKGTTGAGGTTAAAATGCCTACAGAATTCATGACGTCCAACACCATAAAACGAGGGGAGAATGAACGTGTTGCCTTTGGTGCACACCATCTTATTATAGATAACTATGGAGTTTCTGGTACGTTCTATGCCGATAATGTTTTTACTTTAGATGAAGGGAGAACCAATGACAGTAAAGCATGGGCCTATTCTTTAGATCATATTGAAGTCTCTTTAGCTGCCAATAATTTTATTGGAGCAGACATTGAAGGACGCATTTTATTACCTGTTTCTAAAAAAGMAAAAAGTACGARTAGTAGTCCTGATCGTATAGGGTTAAAATACATAGGTRTTATTTCTCCCGAGGAGTATTTGTTAAATGTAAGTAACGATTCTATTATAGATTTTAATCTTTGGAAAGCGAAAGGGCAATTGCTACCAAATAGCTCCATTGAACTAACCGTTAGAGACGGGCAATTCAGACCCAAAGCCACCTTACACGGACGGTTGTCCATTAGTGCTARCCAAGTAAAAAGTTTAAAGGATGAAGGAGAACCTGAGGTTAGAGAAGAAGAAAAGGAAAAAGGAAAACAAAAATTAGTTGAATTTAAAGGAATAGTATTTCAGAATTTAATATTACAAACAGAATCTCCAGTTTTTGCGGTTGATTATATGGGCTATCAAGAAGAGGTGGCAATAGCAGGATTTCCTGTGTCTATTTCTAATATTRGTATTACTACTAATGAGCAAAGTGCCAACCTGTATTTTGATTTAGCAATTAATTTAATGGGGGATACAAATGGATTTGCAGCAGAAACGAGTTTAGGGATCAYAGGAAGTTTTGAAGAAGAAGATTATCGTCAAAAATGGAAGTTTGATGGAATTGAATTGGGTACTATTACTATTGATGCTGATATGGGAGGATTCTCAATGCATGGTAGTTTAACCTTGTTAAATGATGATTCCGACTACGGCGACGGGTTTGCCGCCTCTTTGGGACTTAAGCTAGAGAAATCAAAAATAGATATTGAAGCGAATGGTGTTTTTGGAAAAACAACATTTCGATTTTGGATGGTGGATGCAAAAGTAGATGGAATAAAAGGAGTTAATATCTCTGGCTTAAACATTACAGGGTTTGTTGGTGGAGCTTCCTATAAAATGAGGAAAAAAGGATTTACTTCTAGTTTAACATCCTCGGGGCTGTCTTTTACACCAGATGTAGATTTAGGACTTGGGTTTAAAGCGGGTGTTATTTTTAATTATGGAAACAAAAGTATTGCTCAAGGCGCTGCATCTTTTGATATGTTATTTAATTCTACGGGTGGATTAAATTATATGGGGTTCTTTGGTCAAGCAGAAATATTTAGTGTAAAAGGGCTTCCAGGGATGAATACTGTAGATGGTTTAGTCTCAAGAATAAAAAAAGATATTGCTAGTAAAGATAGCTTTTTAGGGATTAAAAAAGAGGCTTCTTTTGAAGGCAATGGTATTGGCAATTGGGTAGGGAAAAACTTATTAGATAAAGTAGATAATGAATTTCCAGGGAATGCACCTGAAAGTGTAAGTATGTTAGTGAAAGTTGGTATTAGTTATGATTTTCAAAATGCTGTATTGCATGGAGACATGGAAGCCTTTGTCAATGAACCTACAGGTATGATAACAGGAAGGGGAGCAAAGGGTAGAGCTGGATGGGCTGTTTTACATGTAGATAGTAAAGAATGGTACCTGTATTTAGGTACACCGGAAGATAGATTAGGGTTACGTATAGGTGTTGGACCACTAAGTGTAGAAACAGGGGGCTATTTTATGACAGGTTCTAAACTACCAGGCTCGCCACCACCACCACCTATTGTAGCCGAAATTTTAGGAGTAGATGCTGATGTATTGGATTATATGCGCGATGAAAATGCCTTAAAGTCTGGTGGAGGTTTTGCTTTTGGGACAGATTTGGCTATTGACACAGGAGATTTACGATTTTTGATATTTTATGCACGTTTTCAAGCAGGTACTGGTTTTGATATTATGTTACGGGATTATGGAGAGGCTTCCTGTTCCAATACAGGCAAGCAAGTTGGAATAAATGGTTGGTATGCCAATGGGCAGGCCTATGCTTATTTACAAGGAGAGCTTGGGGTTCGAATCAAATTGTTTTTTGTTAAGAAGAAAATACCTCTCATTAAAGGAGGGGCTGCTGTACTGCTACAAATCAAAGCACCAAATCCTGTATGGATGCGAGGCTATGTAGGAGGTAATTTTAATGTACTGGGAGGTCTAGTAAAAGGAAAATTCAGATTTAAACTTACTATAGGTGAAGAATGTGAATTTGACAATGGAACTCCTTTGGGCGGTTTAAAAATTATTACAGATGTGTCACCTGATAACGGTATAAAAGACTTAGACATTTTTGTCATTCCACAAGTAACTTTTAGTATGAAAGTAGGAGAACCATTAATTATTCCAGAAGATGATGGTGATAAAATCTATCGTATAGATGTGGAGCAATTTGCTATTTTACACAATGGTCAGGAAATCCCTGGAGCAATAGAATGGTCAACCTTTAAAGACCGTGCGAATTTTGTGTCATCAGATATATTACCTCCAAATGAGGAACTGACAGTACATATAGAAGTAACTTTTAAAGAAAAAATTAATGGAATTTTCCAAGCCATAATGATAGATGGAAAACCAGCAAAAGAAATTGAAGAGCGCACCTTTACTACTGGTGGAGCTCCCAACTATATTCCCTTGCACAATATCAGATACGCGTACCCTGTAGTGGGTCAAAAATATTTTTTAGAAGATGAGTATGCCCAAGGATATATTCAATTAAAACGTGGGCAAGATTATTTATTTGACGATGCGGCTTGGGAGAGTTTTATTAAGTATAATACAAACAACAGAAATTCAGAGGATATTGATTTTAATTATAGTACAACAAATAATAAGCTCACCTATAATATACCGAACATATCTCAAGAAACGCAATATACCATGCAAATTGCTAGTAGACTCAAGGGAACGGTTGTTGAAAATGAAGGAAATACAACATCTAAAAATGTGGACATTGGTGATGATTCTGGTGAGAATATGGCAACAATTGAAAATAAACAGGCGGAGAACGTATCTAAAAATGGGGAGATAGAACGATTGACCTATGAATTTGGTTCGTCCAAATACAAAACATTTAAACGTAAAATTAGTTCCATCAATACCAATGATTATAATTGGGGGGCGATTTATTCAGATGTTATTTATTTGACAAACAGCTTTGATGATCATGAACCTTTTGATATTATGGAACTTTTAGGGGCTGATTATACCGATAATATACCTTTAGTCAGTGTAAAAGCAACCCTTAAGGATCGTTATTTTACAGCAGATATAAATCCATCATTATATGCCCATTATCCATTGGGAGGACAGTATGTTTTTGAGAATAGAGATGAACAAACGCTAGGAATACCTCCTAAATACGCGCTGCCAATTTTATCTACCTACTTGAGTAATTTGAAGTACGAAGTGAATGAAAAAATGCTGAGAACTACTTTTCCTTTTCGCTACAATTTAGGATTTGTCTATAAAGCAGATTGGGTTGATATGCAATCACAAATATTGAATGATTACTTAGAAGAATTAATACCTAACGGAAGTTCACTACTTAATTTCTTGGATAAAGATTACCTCTTTATGAGATATGGTTTTTACAAAACAAAACTAAGTTACAAATTACCAGGAGGAATTAAAGGAAGCAGTAGTCTTTATAAATTTAAGAACCCTAATAAATTCAGATAGTTTGCATTTGCTGTAGGTAGGAGCACTGTTGTGGATAGAGTAGGCAGTGGGCAGGAGCATTGTTGTGGATAGAGTAGGCAGTAGGCAGGAGCATTGTTGTGGATAGAGTAGGCAGTAAGCAGGAGCACTGTTGTGGATAGAGTAGGCAGTAGGCAGGAGCATTGTTGTGGATAGAGTAGGCAGTAAGCAGGAGCACTGTTGTGGATAGAGTAGGCAGTAAGCAGGAGCACTGTTGTGGATAGAGTAGGCAGTAAGCAAGAGCATTGTTGTGGATAGAGTAGGCAGTAAGCAGGAGCACTGTTGTGGATAGAGTAGGCAGTAAGCAAGAGCATTGTTGTGGATAGAGTAGGCAGTGTGTAATGTAATATTAGGGGGAAATAATGTAATTGAAAAATGGAAAAACTACTTAAAAGTGAAGGTATGGCCTTTAAAGTAGTTTTGATTAAAATAATACCATACCAAATTAATAAAAATAATATTATGAAAAAAGTAATGTATGTATGTTTAATGGTAGCGATGATGCCATTTGTTTCTTGTGATAAAGAGGATGATGAAGTTGATTCAATTGTTGGTGTTTGGGAGGAAATTTCTGAAATAAAGAATGAATACACAAATGGAGTGTTGGAAAAAACGAAGAATTACACCTTAGACGAAGGAAAAATCGCTGAAATAGAGTTTAAGTCTGATAATACTTATAAGGAGTACTTTTCATATCAAATTGATGGCTCTACAGAAATAGATGAGGAAACTTTTTATGCTACGTATGAAATAGTTGATAACAAGATAATCTATGATTATGCTGACGAAGATGAGTTGACAGAAACGACCTTTGTTTTAAAAGGAGACATCTTAGTGTTAACATCGCTTAATCCTTATGAAGACGGAAAATTTGTAGAGGAATTTATAACTACTTATAGAAGAAAGTAACACGTTAAAATAATACCTCTACCTTTTTTATAAATTTAGAAAGGTAGAGGTTTAAATAAACTGTCATGAAGAAAAAGGGGATTGGATTTGTTATAAAAATTGTTTTGAATATAGTCATCGTATTTGGAATGCATATTTGTAGTGCTCAACAACAACAAGACAGTCTACCATCCATAAGACTTCTCTCACGTGTTCAAGAAAAACAAATTTTACTGCGTTGGGCGGTGGATGAAGCCTTGGCTTGGAAGAAAACGAATACCAGTGGTTTTGTACTGGAAAAATACTTGTTTTCTGAAAATGGAAAACGCTTACCTAAAGCACAAAAGCTATGGTCAAAATCCATACAGGCAGCCCCCTTAGAAACATGGCAAGAGATTGTAGAAAATAATGATTATGCAGCCATCATTGCACAGGCTATTTACGGGGAGAGTTTTAATGTAGAAGGTTCTCAAGGAGCATTGGCAGATATTGTAAACATGGTGCAAGAAAATGAGCAACGTTTTTCTTTTGCATTATTAGCTGCAGATATGAATTTCGAAGCAGCATCAAAAGCAGGATGGGGATATACAGATAGCGATGTAAAATTAAATGAAACCTATGCTTATAAAATTAAATCAGCATTGCCAAAAGAGGAAATAGACATAAAAAGCTCGGCTGTTTTAGTAGGGGTAAAAGATTATGAACCCTTACCGACACCTATTGACTTACACGGAATTTTTGGAGATAAAAATGTGATTATAACTTGGGAATACGAGTTGTTTAAAAGTGTATATACTTCATATAATTTGGAACGCTCCGAAGATGGAAATACTTTTGTTCCTGTAAGTGATAAACCACTGGTGAATTTGAACGACAAACCTAACGCGTCTGCAAAGCGAATGTATTATATAGATTCCTTGTCGCAAAATTATAAAACCTATTATTATCGTGTGAATGGCGTTTCTCCTTTTGGTGAAAAAGGTAGCTATTCCGATACCATAAAAGGACAAGGAAAGCCATTATTACCATTTACACCACGTATTTCAGATTTTAAATTCACCAAAAATGAAAACGAAGTAGAAATTATGTGGGAATTCCCTATAGAAGGTGAGCTTGTTACGGAGAAATTTCAATTGAATCAATCGGAGAAAGATTCAGGACCATATAGGGTGGTTGTAGATGATATTCCAGTATCTCAACGACAACTTATATATTCGGAACTAGAGCCTTCTAATTATTTTACCATTACGGCGGTGGGGAAAACACCAAAACAACGAAAAACTTCCTTTAGCAAACTTATCCAACCAATAGATTCTATTCCACCTGCCATTCCGATTACTCTGGAGGGGRAAATAGATAGTTTGGGGATTGTAASCTTTCATTGGAAAGCCAATATAGAAAAGGATTTTCTTGGTTATCGAATTTTTAGAGGATTTACAGAAAAAGAAGAGCCTTCTCAATTAACGGTTTCTCCATCAGCTTCCAATCATTTTATTGATACCGTGGAGGTGAAAAACCTGAATGCAAAAGTTTATTACCAGGTAGTTGCAGTAGATAAGCGCTTTAATCATTCCGGAAAATCAGAAGTGTTGATATTAGAAAAACCTGATCTAATTCCTCCAACAGCCCCCGTGTTTTCGAATTATAAAGTCGAAAAAGGGGAAGTGAAATTGAGTTGGATCAATTCCTCGGAGGGAGATGCTACCCATATACTTTCAAGAAAAAATGTGACGGATGATACGCTATGGGAAGAAGTTTATAAAAATACTGACAGGATACAAAGTTTTACTGATAAAAAAGTTGAAGTAGATAAAACCTATCGTTACGCCATAAAAGCCACCGATAAAAGTGGTTTAACATCATTACCGTCCACCATGCTTACTATTAGCGTAATTGATTTAAGACCTCCAGCACTTATCAAAGAAATTAATTTTAATGTGTACAGAGCCGACAATAGCATAGAACTTTTTTGGAGGGCCGCGGACGATTTGATTGCTGAATACACCATATACAAACAAGAAAATGACAAAGATCCTACCACTTGGCGCATTGTGCCTGTACATATAAAAAGACTCGTTGATACCGCTGTTTCCCCAAATGCTAGGTATACATATCATATCAGAGCTACCTTAATAAATGGAAAATATTCACAAGTTAAAAAAGTAGCCGTTAAATTTTAAAATACAATACTTATGAAACGATGTTACAAATTTTTACTCCTTATTTTACTTTATACCGGTTTAACACAAGCACAAGAAATATTATGGGAAATAGACTTGAAAGAAAAACTGTATCATGTTGGATGGATTGAACAAACAAATGATGGATTAATCCTAGCAGCAGGTGCAAAGGGATTAGTGGCATTAGACAATAACACTGGAGAAACCAAATGGCATAATGAAGACTTGAAATCTATTGATAAAAACTCGTTTAGAAACATTGCTAATTTACCAATGTTCTATATTGAATATAGTCCATTATTAGGAAAAAAAAGAGGTTTGCTAATGAATTCAAATACAGGAAAAATTTTATATGATACCAAAGAAGAAGGTTATAGAATTAAAAATTTCACTTCTATTCCCGAACAAGGAATCATTTTATTTGAATTATTGAAAGAAAAAACTATGTACCTCATGAAATTTAGTTTAAAAACATGGCAAGAAGATTGGATCGTTTCACTAGGGAAAAAACCAAAATCTGGTTTGTTAAAAAAAATAATGGCTTTTGAGTCATCATCATTCTTAGATCATACACCTCAATTTGGCACCCATGGGAATATGATTGTTGGTGTAGGGAAACACATTTATGTTATAAATTCAACTAATGGTAATATGGAATGGCAATATGAGGCGAAAAACAAGATTAAAGCCTTGGTGTATTCTTCATTAAATAATAATTTATATGTAGGTATAAAGAAATCAAATAAACTGATAATATTTAATCCGCAAACAGGAGAAAATATTACCCCAGGCAAGTTAAAACTTCGAGGATATATGTTGGATTTGGTTAAAGACAAGGCGGGTAATTTAATTTTAGTAGAATCGGAAGGATTTAACATCATAAATCCAGAATCTAATACTTTTAGATGGAAAAAAAGTTTTAAAATAGAACCATTAACTGAAGTAATACCTCTAGATGATGGAAATTTTATTGCAATAGGGAAAGATGATAAAGATGGAATCATTGCAAAGGTAAATGCTGATGGCAAAAAAATATGGGATGCGAAGGTTAAGGGGTACGCTTATTATATTAATCTGACAGATAAAGGAGTACTATATATTTCAACAGAAAGATCCAATATTTTAGATTTTGAAAAAGGAAAAGACCTTTGGAAAAAAGATGTGAAATTCAAGGCAATCCCTGCTGTAACGTATGATACGGATGAACAAAAGGTGGTTATTTTTGAAAATAAGAAAGCGTATAAATTTGATTTGAATACGGGAGATATTGACTTATTTGCTGAAGACATCTCCTTAGAAAAAGTGTCGAGAAAAACACCTGTCGAAGCTGAATATATTAAAGATAAAGGATATTTTTTATTTTCAGACCAACATCTTTCCTTGATTTCAAAAGATGGAGTTTTAGAATACACCAACTATTATACACCTCCTTCATCCAACGATGCATTGTTTGCTTTGGGTAATTTAGCGGGAGCCTATTTTGGGGTTGATCTTGATATTAAAGGAGCCATCCAAAATATAAATAAGCTCACAGATATTTCAAATGGTGTTTACACAAATACTTTAGATCAAAATGGAGCAAGAGAACAGACAAATGTTTCTGGATTGTATGTAGGTACTAATTCGAGTAATATGCAAGCGGTTTTTGAAGTTTCCAATACACGCTATTTTAATTCTAAGCAAACCAAGAATCATCAATTTGTGGTTACCAAAGTGAAAAGTGACACGGCGCCAACCAAACATGTTATATATATGATTGATAAGGGAACAGGTAAAATTGAGAAAGAAGTTGACCTTTTAGATAAAACACCTAACTATCTTGTTGATGATGTCGATAATAGAGTGTTCATCAACCAAAAGAACCAACTAATATCATGCTATAAGTTTTAGTATTGGGTATAAAAAATAAATTCAAATAATGGGTAACTTGTAAGTAAATAAGGTAAAAAAATCTTTATGAGAGTGATACATATAAATTTCATAAACTTTTTTTGGGGTGTAGAAGAAAGTGAAGTAGCTGGATACACCATTTACAAACAGGAAAATGACAAGGATCCAACAACTTGGCGAATTGTACCTGTGTATATAAAAAGACTCATTGATACGGCTGTTTCCCCAAACGCTAGGTATACATATCATATCAGAGCTACCTTAACCAATGGAAAATATTCACTAGTTAAAAAGGTAGCCGTTAAATTTTAGGGAGATGAAAAAGCTAATTTTTTTTTTACTATTTGTGTTTATTTATAATACCACTTTTGCTCAAAATTATAAAATTTCGATTAAGAATTATGTATACGATGTGTACATGAAGGACGCAGGATGTAAAAGTTATAGAAACAGAGTTAAAATAACCGTTTTCTTCTCAAATGGAGAATCAAGAGAAATTTATAATGGAAATGCAGAAGTTGATGTGGATTTTGCATCAGAATTAATTTCTGTTACGGAGAGCAGAAAACCAATAAGAATTAATTACTATGCTTTTACAAAAGAAAAAAAAGGAAGGAATGGTTGTGATGGAGATTCTGAAATGATTGATGATAATATTAGTATTCCTAACTATAATTGTATATCAGGCCATCATTATAATGGACCCGATGGCGGCCAGGCAGAGATTACTGTTAATTTTGATTATGAAATTCAACCAATCATAAATTTAATCACCCCTACAGCTAATTTAATAGGCTTGGAAGATAATTTTTCTATTTCTGTTCAGAATAATTCTACTGGGTATTTGAGTGCCAATTATAATTGGGAATATCAGTTACTTTCGAGTGGTACTCCAAGCCCAAATAATTGGTCGGCAATGCCAACAACTACCACTGGAAAAAGCTCATTTTCTATCAAACCATCCTCTTTTTTAACAGAAGAAGCCATTGGGAAAAGGCTGTATATACAAACGAGGATGTGTGATAATCTTGTGTCAGAAAACGCAATATTTTATGAACTTAGAAAATCAGCCCCTCATATTTCTTCTATAGATCCAAATCCTGTGCGTTGTTTTAAAGAGGAGAATGGAACGGCAAAAATTAGCTTTGATAGAGATTTAATTGCGGGTGAATTGCTTAGTATATCCATGACCAATATCACAACAGGAATCGATTATTCCGAAGAAAACATTGATGTTTTAGAAACAGGAAATTCTTACACCGTAAACAATTTGCCTCCTGGGGATTATACTGTTCGTTTATTAGGAGCGGCTCCAGGTTATAATGGAAATATTTTTAATACCTATACAGATGGTGCGGGCCATAGTGCAAATTTTAGTATTTCAGAACCTACTCCAGTAGCATTTTCTTTTACAAAAGTAAATGTGTGGTGTAACGATGGAAACGATGGTGAGTTGGTGATTACTGTCAGTGGAGGGCAAGATTTTGGTGTGTATGAATATTTATTAAGAAAAGTTGGGGAGACTAAAGAAAATTGGTTCCCATTTTCAAATACTGCTACTTTTCCAACGGTAGGAGTTACGGAAACTATTTCGGGATTAGAACCTGCCAATTACGAGCTAAAAGTGCGTGATGCAAATTTATGTGAAGCCAAAGAATTCGTAAAAGATGGAGGAGGGACAATTATTGGTCTTGGCGGAGAAATTACAGAAATTATTGAAATCACAGTTCCCGATGCACCAGTGACTATCAATTTTGTGTACCACCAAGAACCTTCAGCATTTGGTTTTTCAGATGGACGTATCCGTGCGAAAATTACCGGGGGAACACCGCTTTCTAATGATAGATACAACTACACATGGAAGCATGAAAATGGTACATCTTGGACTACTTTTAGCGATGTGAGAAATAATGATGGTTGGTTTTTAACTCTTGAAAATGCCATTGTAGGGACTTATTTTTTAACAGTTACGGATGTAAATCATGTCAATGCAATAGACAAAATGGGTTGTACCATAATAAATGCGGAATTCACCTTAAACGAACCTCCCTTGTTAACCTTATTTTTGGAAGAAACTAAGGTCATCTCATGTAATAATACCAATACATTTTCTGATCCTTCAAGTGATGGAGAATTAACAGCTAAGGCAACTGGAGGTGTGCCATTGGGACAATTTGACAATAATGGTTTGTTGTATTATTATACATGGAAAAAGAAAGATATAAATGGAAATTACCAAATGCTTGTAGGTGAAAAATCTCCTGTACTATCAAATGTAGATACAGGAGAATATGCCGTAAATATTATGGATTCCAAAGGTATTACAATAGGAACATACACGAATAATACATTAGTTGCAGCAACAGATGAAACCTATACGTTAAACCAACCTACACTGTTAGAAATTTCATTAGACAAGGTGAATGTGTTTTGTAAAGCTGGGAATGATGGGAGTATTGACGCTACCATTTCGGGAGGTACAGGGAATTATTCAATTTCATGGAGTAATGGCGCTACCACAGAAGATATCGATACTTTAGTGGCAGGAACGTATACTGTTGATATTTCTGATGAAAGGGGATGTCAGGCACAAGCAAGTATCACAATTAACGAACCAGAGACCCCGTTAGAAATTAACTATACTGCCTTTTTTGCACCCACATTTTCAGGGGCAACTAATGGTTGGATTGAAGCTACAATAACAGGGGGGACTTCCTTGAATACTGGGACGTACAATTATGTTTGGAAAGATGTCAGTGGAACTAACTTGAACGCACAAGTAACCGAAACTATAAATGCAACAAGTTATGTGATAACACTTAATAAACTTGGAAAAGGTGTGTATGACTTAACTATCCAAGATAAAAATTACCCCTTAGCAATAAATAAAACAAACTGTACTATAATTAATAGTGACTATGAACTTTTTGAACCAGCACCATTAATAGCAAAAATAGTATTACAGCGACCAATATCATGTAATAGTACAAATACCTACGAAGATCCTTTTGGAGATGGTGTATTGGAAGTTATTGTAGAAGGAGGTATACAATTACAACCTACAGATAACAACGGATTGTCCTATTATTACACATGGGAAAAGGAAACTAATCCTGGTGTTTGGACAGTATTAGCTACACAAACCACCAATATAGCTATGAACTTGGATGGGGGGAACTACGCCGTAAATATTGAAGACGCCAATGGAATTATAATTGGAGTTTATCAGAACAATGTACTCGTAAATACTACGGATGTTCGCTATCTTTTTGAAGAACCTTCCTTGCTTGAACTAGACATAGAAAAACAAGATGTATATTGCTTTAATGGTAGCGATAGCTGGGCAAAAGCAAACATAACTGGTGGGACGCCTCCGTATTCTGTTCTATGGTCTAATGGGGATATTACGGAGCAAACCTCCAATTTAAATCAAGGAATTTATGAGGTTTCTGTTAGTGATAGTCGTGGCTGTCACGTTACAGGTAGTATTCAGATAAATCAGCCAACAGCACCCTTATCTATTGATTATACGGCGTTTGCAACACCGTCTACAGGAGGCGCCTCTGATGGATGGATAGAAGCTCAAATTACAGGAGGAACCGCATTTGAAAATGGGAGCTATACTTACTATTGGCAAAATGAAAATGGCGGTATTTTAAATGCGCAAACAAATACAAGTAGTGTAAATAATGTGTTTCAAATACGTTTGAACAACATATCAAAAGGGACGTATCATTTAACTATTGAAGACGCCAATTTTCCTCTTGCAAGCACAGGCGATGGTTGTATTATATCGGATAATGAATTTATTATATACGACCCTATAGAAGCGATCATAAGTGAACACACGCCTATTTCTTGCCACGGGGATAATAGTTTTAACAATCCTTTTTCTGACGGAGTGCTACAAGTTACTGTTACAGGAGGACTGCCGTTTGCCGAGGGGCAGGCTTATATTTATTATTGGAAAAAGAAAAATGAAACGGGCGAATTTGATGCCTTAAATCAAAATACAAGTACCCTTACAAATTTATCGGTTGGGTTTTATGTGCTGAATGTAGAGGATAGTCGTGGTGTTGTGATTGGTGTGTATGAAAGTTTACATTTAATCAATCCAACAGATGCAGTTTTTTACTTTCAAGAACCCGATCTCTTAGAAGTTTCATTGTCAAAAACTGAAATTTTTTGTGATTCTGGAAATAATGCAACGGCAACAGTGTCTATTATTGGAGGAACTCCACCCTATGAAATACAATGGTCTAATGGACAAAATACAGAAACGGCGGACAATCTAATAGCAGGAAATTATGTGGTTTTTATTACAGATGCACATGGTTGTCAAGTAACAGGGAATATTGGGATAGAGCAACCAGGAGGATTACAAATAGGCCTCTTAAAAGAAAAGCATCCAACTTGTTTTCAAGGAAACGATGGTGCTATTGAATTGGTGTTGTCCGGAGGAATTCCTCCGTATACCATTGCTTGGAATACAGGTGAAACAACTACGGATATTAATAATCTTGCCCAAGGTATGTATACCTTCTCTTTAATTGATGCCAATGGATGTAAGGCTTTTAAAGAAATAACACTAGTGCATCCAGCAGAAATCACCATTGATATAGGTTCTGACAGAACATTGTGCAAAGACCAAACACATGAGGTAGATGGAAGTATATCCGATGAAAATGCAAMCTATAGTTGGACCTCTGATACAGGGTTTTCGGCAACAACGCCTATAATTACGATCTCAAAAGCAGGTACATATCAAGTGACAGCAACTTCATCACTAGGCTGTACAGCTACGGATAATATTGTTATTTCCTATAATGATGAAGAGATTGATTCTGAGTTTTTACTCTCCTCACAAGCTTATGTGAATCAAGATGTTATTTTATTCAATGTAAGCAGCCCAAAGGGAGCAACTTCTAAATGGATCATCCCAGAGGAGGTAGCCATTATAGCAAAAAGTGACTTGTCCATTACGTTGCGTTTTCCTAAAGTAGCTACCTACAAAATAGGATTAATTGCTACCCAAGGAGCATGTTATGAAGAACAGTATAAAAATATTGTAGTAGAAGAACATAGTGGCTTTCCAAGTCCAGGAGATACCAACAATCCTTTTATCGAAGAATTTATTCTAAGTCCGAATCCAAATAATGGACAATTTGAATTGTATATAAAATTAGCAGAATCAAGCCAAATAGCCATTCGGGTGTTTTCGATCCAAGGTAGTTTTATTTTTGCCCAACCTAGCCAAACTTCAGCAAAAGAATATGAAATACCAATGAGCTTAAACTTGTCCATAGGCACCTATTTTGTGGTCTTAGAAACAGTCAAGGAAACTCAAGTGAAACGAATGATAGTAATGTAATGGGAACAAAAAGAAAAATAAATAAAATCATCCTAAATAGCAGTATTGCATTGCTAGTGTCAGTACTATTATGCGTGAGTTGTTATAAAGAAACAGCCGTTCCTGTAGCTGCTAGTTTTAGTGTTACTTTTGTAAATGAGGACGAATCGATTCCTGTGCAAATTGCCATCACCAACCAGAGTACAGGTGCAGACACTTTTGAATGGACCTTTACAGGAGCAGAACCTTTCAACAGTACCGATGAAAACCCGGGGAGTATTGTGTACAATAAAGCAGGTACGTATACCATTTCTTTAAAAGTTTCAAATGTAGATGGAAGTACAGACAGTATGGAGAAAGAAATCACGGTAGTGGAAGGAATCTCTATTGATTTTTTTGTGGAAATAATTGAGGGTAATTACGCACCTGTGGAAGTGAAAATAACAAATACTACTGGTGGAGAAGGATTGACCTATACATGGACATTTGAAGGAGGAACACCTGCTTCATCAACAGAAAAACACCCCGAAAATGTATTTTTTGAAATCCCAGGTGAACATTTGATTCTCTTAAAAGTATCCAATGGATTTGAATCGTTTTCAGCCGAAGCAAATATTTCGGTGGCGCCAACTATTGAAGCAATTTTTGATTGGAAGGTTGCCTTTTTTGACGATGATTATCAAGCTCCTGTAACCATTTCTATGACTAATAGTTCTATAAGTGCTACATCCTACMAATGGTCATTTTCAAGTGGTTCACCTGAAATAAGTACGGAGGAAACACCGTCCGTAACTTTTAATATACCTGGTATCTATACCATAGCACTGGAAGCATGGAATGGAAAACGGACGCATACAGCAACAAAAACTATTACTATTCACCCAAATACAAACATACGTACATTTTCCAATATAGAACTAGCCATTAACAATGCCCACAATACCAATGTAAAAGGGGCTTTTTTCTCTACATCAATAAGAGAGATTTTTACCGCCAATCAGGTGACTGAGGAAAATGGAGCGGCCATAGATATTGTCTTTTTTGGTTTGAATAACAGCTTTGGGTTTAATAAATTTGTGAGTCCTGATGAGGTTGCAATAAATGGGTTTATTGCCATTCCAAATGCCACGCATACCAAATTTATAAATTCTCAAGAAATTTGCGAATGTGAGGCCAGTTTATCTGTTTCAGAATTTGATAGTATCATAGATGATACGCTATTAAAGGCATTAAATATAACAGAAACTAATAAAGGACTGTTGCAATTTGATAACAGCGTAGTTCCTAGAATCGTACTTTTTGAAACACAGGACGGACGTAAAGGAGCGATTAAAATAAAAGGCTATGTGGACGATGGTGAAGGGTCTTATATTATTTGTGATATAAAGGTGATGAAGGAGTAGGTCAGTAGGCAGTTTTAGCACTGTTGTCTTTAAGTAGGCAGTAGGCAGTAGGCAGTAGGCAGTAGGCAGTAGGCAGGAGTGTTGTTGCGGGTATAGTAGGCAGTTTTAACACTGTTGTCTTTATAGTAGGCAGTAGGTAGGAGTATTGTTGCGGATAGAGTAGGCAGTTTTAGTACTGTTGTCTTTATAGTAGGCAGTTGGCAGGAGTGTTGTTGCGGATAGAGTAGGCAGTTTTAGCACTGTTGTCTTTATAGTAGGCAGTTGGCAGGAGTGTTGTTGCGGATAGAGT
>NVSY01000035.1 GCA_002401385.1 Flavobacteriaceae bacterium
TTTAATTTGACACCGCTTTYTRATNYTGACANCRCNTWCTNNYACWRACNAYWCTANSKMAMMAWYARTTMWMGSKAMMCWTTAGYTNNCRCNAMMSWWYARCTMRCANMASWWSRACTNNYWTSASYWGGMCTTNNKYRASMARRCCWTGNNARCNWCAAAANCNNGYMAWCNTCAAANAYSWCANCAKCNNWSMWMWCMYAGMTNMWAKCCNNGMTMTWKCMGMYMWTWCAGNACAATACAGCACAATTTAAAATTTTTAATTTGACACCGCCTTCTACTACTAATACACTGCTCAGAAAAAAATCTAGGAAAAAATAAGATAACCCCATCCTTTAGCTCACAAAGAACAACTAGCATCACTTGTATTTATAAGAATTTACACAGGAATATTAGTTCCAAAAACAAGAAATTATAGTTTTTAAATCAATATTGCAATTCAAAATAACGACAGCACTCCCAATAATAAAGGTGTAAATGATTCTTGGATTATTAAAGGTATCCATGAACAYCCAAAAAATAGTGAGCGTACATTTACAAGAACAAGAAAACTCATTTATAAAAAATTAAATCTTCATACTAACTCAAATGGTTTTATTAATTTTAAATCAAACGAACGCCTCTCAAGAGGGGGGTTATTTTTATGCTATAGATTTTCACTTAGAGAAAACACCCCGAAAAAGAAGGCTGTATCTACGTAAACTTTTAGTTTAAATCGTCTCGTATATAAAACTACTAATCAGTACTCTAAAAATGTCATAAACAACAAAAAGGGTCTTCTTTCGAAAACCCTTTTTTTATTAGTTTAGAAATATCTTTATAGTAGTTTTACTAATGCCAATTTAATCGTTTTTACGAGTGCCAATTTATTAGCGTTCTCACTTTTCTGCTGAATTTGAACCATGCGATTCAACATATTAATGGCCAATTTATCAAAGTTATATTGTTTGTATTTTTTACCTAAATCCACAAATTTATCTGCAACAATTTGAATCGCCTCGCTATTATCGCTTTCTGCAATCCACATAAAAGCCTCTCCATATTTGGCTTGAACATTAGGATCTTGATTTAAGAACATTCCTTCCAGTACATGTTTAGCTATAAAGGGCAGCTTAGATTTATCCTGGGCCATGATATACATATTGGTCAATGGTTCCGCCAACTCATTTTTCTGTTTAGCACTTAAGCCTGCAACTTTTACAAGTGCCGCCTCTTTATCTATGCGATAAAGCGCTACCAATGATTTTCCTGCAACTGCAAACGAAACTCCATCTAACCCTCTTTTAAACACAGGAGCGTATATTGGATTTATTAGCTTGCCTAACACTTGAATTGCTGCCGCTTTCACTAAATTACTTTCAGATTTAGTCGCCAAGAACTCAATCTTCTTTATGGCAGCTTTTTTATTGTATTTATTGAACAAATCTATTTTATTCAAAGCTAATTCTTGGATGCTTGGATTACTGTCACTCATCGCTCTTACYATGGTATTAAATACTTCTTTCTGATCCTGCATAGTGGMTAAATACGTAATTGCCTCTAACTTATCTACAAAATTCTCGGCATGACTATATTGAAACAAGTAATTCTCCAAACTTTTTTTACTTTTAATTTCCGCTAATAAATCGTGGGTAGCTCCAACCTGAATCAATTTAGGAAGTTGATTGTAAGCATAGGTAAATGAATGCTCTTTCTCCTCTATCCAYACATTGTGACGTTCTTTTCCTCGATTKGAATACACATCTATAGTCARYGGAAAATTAAATACATTTTCTTCTTGTTTTACCGTTACAGTAACYGTTTTATTAAGCGTGTTATAATCGTAATTTACCTTTAATTTWATATGTCCACTTCCAAAATACCATTGATTAAAAAACCAATTCAAATCTTTYCCTGTCACTTTTTCAAAAGCCAAACGCAATTGGTGCGCCTCTGCCGAMCCATATTTATTATCCGTTAGGTATACATTCAAACTCGCAAAAAACGCAGCATCACCCACGTAACGACGCAACATATGTAAAATAATACTTCCTTTGTGATAACTAACAGGGTCAAACATTTTCTCCCTGTGCGGATAATTAAAACGTACAAGGTCCAACGCATCTTTTCCACTTGTTAAATATATCTGCATGGTCTTGTACAAATGTTCGTCGGCTTTTTCTTTACCATAAGCATGTTCCAACCAAAGATACTCTCCATACGTAGCAAAAGACTCATTTACTGTTAAATTAGACCAGCTCTCAGCCGTTACCAAATCACCAAACCAATGATGAAACAACTCGTGTGCAATCGTATTTTCCCATTCATTTTTATCCACTAATTGCCCTTTGGTTTGTTGCGCATCTTCTGCATGAATCACGGCGGTAGTATTCTCCATAGCCCCACTTACATAATCTCGCATAACTATTTGGCTGTATTTATCCCAAGGATATGGAATTCCTGTAATTTTTGAATAGAAATCTAGCATTTGAGGTGTTTTTCCAAAAATATCTTTGGCAACAGCTTCAAATTCTTTCTCTACATAATAATTCACTTCCTTACCATTCCATATTTCTTTTATTTCACTGAATTCTCCCACCCCCATAAAGAAAAGGTACGGTGCATGTTTCTGTGTCATTTTCCAGTAATCAGTGCGTGTTCCATCAGCATTTTCTTTTTTACTGATTAATGTCCCATTGGACAAGGTCATGAATTTGGAAGGAACCGTCATATAAATTTCCTGACTGGTTTTTTGATTGGGTGCATCGATTGTAGGAAACCAACAACTACTCGATTCCGTTTCTCCTTGAGTCCAAATTTGTGTTGGTTTTTCTGGGTCTTCCTCTTTCGGATCAATAAAATACAATCCTTTTGCACTTTTTATAGCAGCACTTCCTTGTTGCTTAACTTTTTCTGGCTGAGCAGTATATTTCACATACACTACATAAGATTCATCCTTAATAAATCTCTTTCCTAAATCCACAATAAGCTTATTATCAGAGTTAGTAAAGCTAACTATTGTATTATTTACTTTAACTTCATGAACAATAAAAGATTTCGCATCTAAAACAATTTTATCCGTTGAGTAAAAATGAGGTGAAGCAGTAATCCAAGCCTCACCATCCATGGTACTATTCTCAAAATTAAAACTTACTTTTAGTTTTGTATGTTCAAGGTTTGTTAGTGTCTCTTTTGACGCTCTATAGGAATTAGACTGTTGTCCTTGTACCAAATAGGYACAAAATAACAGGATTAGGAAGCTTATTTTTTTTAGCATGTGATGTGTAATTTATTGTCCAAAAATAGAATTTTAATTGTAATTACTCGTTAATAGGACGTTAAAAAGCCACATATCTACTACGATATGTGGCTTTAATAATATATAATTACCTGAATTTAATTCATAACTTCATTAAATTTAAGAGAATCAAACTCCCTAATAAACAGCTGACAATATACCTTTGAGTTGTTCTAAACCTGCATTGTTTTCGTCAATATTAATGTTTTGTAACATTTTAAATATTTGAGCAGGATTCATTTCATCTCCTAAAATACGCATCACTATAAAGCCTTTTTCTTTATCTGATCCATACACCACTACTTCATCTATGGCATCTTCGGCTCCTAAGAACTTCACCATCAACTCTGCACTTCCGCTGTTCAATCTCATTAATTCCTGATAACTCGTTTGTTTCAAGATTCCTTTAACTTTAGCTTTTTCCGTTAAAAATTCAGCTTTTGTTTCTTCTGTCAACTGGAATCCTAAGAAATTAATTTTCCGAATTGTTTTCAAAATATCTTTAATTTCTTCTGTAGTATCACCTTCTTTGAGTTGTAAGATACTGCTCGGAATATCCAGTGATATATAGCTATCATTTTCTTTACTATCAATATAGTAACGTTGTAAAGACTGCTGATTATCGCAAGAAATAAAACTAAGGACTGTTATCAAAAACAGTCCATAAATAGTGTAACGTCGTTTCATTTTAGTGTTTCTTTTTTAATTGATCTCCAGAACCTGAAATGTGCGGTTCTATAAGGCTAGAAATTTTATTTAAGTCAATATTACCTGTCAATGAAAGGATTACTGCCTCTGGCTTCATCCCATTGATATTCATATTATTGTTCCCAGTTACTTTTGAAAGTCCGTTCACAAACATTAATAATTCTTTTACGTGATCTTCATCTTTTCCTTCTCTCACATAAATTTTAATGTTTGATCCTTTGTCATTAACTCTCATCAATTCTGTTAATTTAGAATTTTTTAAATAGGAGTCAATGGTCGCTTTCATTTTCTTGATAACTGCGGGATCTTCTGCTGTAAACACTTTTAATGACTCTAAATTCGCCAACATTTTCACTTCTTCATTATCCCCGCTAAACTTACCTAACATTCTAAAGGCGCTTTTACTTACTACTACTGAGGATACTTCTTCCATATCTTCGAATTTATCAAAGACAGAGCTCTGCGCATAATTTGTATATGAGACTAGGGCTATTGCTATTATAAATAATACTTTTTTCATCACTTTTCTATTTTGATTGTTTAAATATTTTGTTTTTTGTGCTTTCAAATTTTTCTAAATGACCGATTGCAACGGTACCCATATTTAAATTTGTAGCCAGCATTTTTAATGCTATTTGCGTTTCTGCATATAATTTCTCATCTGCTGCACGCTGTTGTTTTTGTTCGTATCCACTATACACTCCTACCATTATTACAACGGATGCTGCTACAGATAACCATTTCCATTTCTTTTGATTGCTTTTTAAACGGATGGTTTTTGTGTATCGCTCGTTTTTTTCGGTTGCAAAAAAAGTGAATAGCGCYTGATACTCTATTAAATGTGCTGCTACGTTATTGCCTGTAAAATATGTCCTTAACACTTTTTCMTCAGCCAATGTTGTTTCAGCATTCAAATATTTTTTTAACAACTTTTCTATGTTAACTAACTCCATAATTGTGCTGTTTTATTAATTGTTCTTTTATTGTTTTTCTGGCTCTTGACAATGAAACTCTCACTGCTGTAGGTTTCATATCAAGCATTTTTCCGATTTCTTCAAATTCATATTCCTCCACATCTCTTAACTGTATGATCACTTTTTGTTGCTCTGGCAATTCATTTATTAAAGTATGTACCAAGCTTACACTGTCTTTAAGCTCTATAATCTTTTGTAAAGAGGTACCCGACTCTTTATAATTACTGTGAATCAATGTTAAATTTGATGCTTGTTTTGATTTCAATCGATCAAAACAGTAATTTTTAGTCATGGTCATCGCAAAAGCCTCTACACTTTTATATTTGGTAAGCTTCCCTTTATTTTTCCACAACTTAAAAAATAATTCTTGAGTTGCATCTTCCGCTTCTTCGGTACTTACCAAGAGTCGTTTTGCAAGTCGAAAGACCTTATCCTTTATGGGCATTACTTGATGTAAAAACTCCGCTTGATTCATTGTTAAAGTTTGATTAAAAGCTAAATATTTATGCTTTGTTACAATTATGACGACTCTATTTCGTTTTTGTAACACAGGTAGTAAAAAAAAAATCTTATTTTTACCACAACCTAATTAACAAAATTATACATTTTCATATGAAATCCCAAAAAAACATATTTATAGTACTCCTTGCATTTCTTCTATTTACAGGGCTTACTAGCTGTGACAACGATGAAACCAATGATGTTCCAAAAAACTTAGAAGTTCAAAATTTTGTTTGGAAAGGACTCAATTTATATTATTTATGGCAACCAGAAGTAACTAATTTACATGATGATCGCTTCGCTACTCAGGCACAATTAAACGCTTTTATTGATGATTATGAAAATCCTGCTGCACTTTTTGAGGATTTATTGTTTGAACGTGGTTCTAAAAAAGAAGCAGGTGTGACTGATCGCTTCTCTTGGTTTATTGAAGATTATATCGCTCAAGAAAATTCCTTTCAAGGAATTAATGAAACTACAGGTCTTGAATTAGGATTGGTTAGAATAGGAACTTCAAGCAATATTTTCGGATATGTGCGCTATGTAATTCCAGGATCTGACGCTGCAGATACAAATATAAAACGAGGTGACATTTTTACAGCGGTTGACGGTGTTACACTTACGGATACAAACTTTGGGTCTTTATTATTTGGAAACAACCTAGACTTGACTTTAAATTTCGCGGACTATAACAATGGAGATCCAGTGCTCAATGGCACTTCTATTGCACTCACAAAAACACTTATTGGAGAAAATCCTATACATACAAAAATAGTACATGAAATAGGTGGCAAAAAAATAGGCTACCTTATGTATAATGGCTTTACTAGTAATTACGATTCCCAATTAAACGATGCATTTGGGGAGTTTAAAGCTGCAGCAATAGATGAATTGGTCCTTGATTTAAGATATAACGGAGGTGGTTCCGTAAGAACAGCCACCTACCTTGCCAGTATGATTACAGGGCAATTTACAGGTGAATTATTTGCCAAAGAACAATGGAACACTAAATGGATGGACTATTTTGAGAACAATCATCCTGAATACATTTTAAATAATTTTGTCGATAAAATGGAAGACAACACGTCAATAAACAGTTTGAACTTATCTTCCTTATATATATTAACCTCTAGTAGATCTGCTTCAGCGAGTGAACTCATCATTAATGGATTACTTCCTTATATTGATATAAAAACGATTGGAGAAACCACTTATGGAAAATATGTAGGTTCTGTAACAGTCTATGATGCTCCAAACTACGGCAGAGATGAAGCCAATCCAAATCATAAATTTGCCATGCAACCCATTGTGTTAGAAATGGTTAATAAATTGGGAGAGAACAACAAAAATGGATTTGACCCTACCATTCCATTGTCAGAACAATACGGTAACTTAGGAACGTTAGGTGAATCTTCAGAACCCATGTTAGCAAGAGCGATTCAATTAATTACAATGGGCAATAAAGTAGCTTCCTCTAAAGAGATTGAAAGCTTAGTAATCCAAAAAAACATAAGTGGTAGTAACGAACATACTTTATTAGGTATGAATATGTTCATTGAAAAAACATTGCCACAACAATAAATCATCTTTAAAACTCGAATTAGGAAACCTTCTGATTCGAGTTTTTCTTTTTAATACCTATTTTCTATGCAAAAACATTTCCTATTGCTACTTTTCTTGAGTAGTTTTCTTTTTTCTTGTCATAAAAAATACATTCCTAGACAAAGTATCACTGTTGAGATTATCAATTTTGACAAACCAGACACAAGCATTCGAGCCCTGACAGTATTAACGGATTCTGCCATGGTATATGCAGGCTCTAAAGGTGACATTACACGCACAAAAGACTTAGGTGATACTTGGACCACACAACAACTTAAAACAGACAGCATTATTCCTCATTTTAGGGCAATCGGCACTAATAGCAAAGGATTTTATGCTTTGAGTATAGGAAATCCCGCTTTATTGTACCAATCCAAAAATGCTACATTTAACCTTGTCTACAAAGAAGAGCACAACAAGGTATTCTACAATAGTATGGCTTTTTTTGATGATTTAAATGGAATTGCAATGGGAGATCCTACAGCAGATTGTTTATCTATACTTATCACCAGAGACGGTGGAGATAGCTGGGGGAAGGTGCATTGTAAATTCTTACCTAAAATACTCCCTGGAGAAGCTGCTTTTGCTGCCAGCAATACAAATATAAGTATTGTAGGAGATCATGCCTGGATTGTTACAGGTGGTTCACACGCACGTGTTTTTCATTCCAAAGACAAGGGGATTAGCTGGGATGTATACAAAACTCCTATGATTCAAGGAAAATCGACCACTGGTATTTACACCGTAGCTTTTTACGATGAAAAAAACGGAATCATCATGGGGGGAGATTATACCAAAAAAAATGAAATAATGCCAAGCAAAGCAATCACTTCTGACGGAGGTGAAACATGGCAAATAATTAAACAAAATCAACCAAGTTACACAAGTTGTGTACAATACATACCAAACACCCACGGAAAAGAACTCCTCGCGACGTCTACCGAGGGCGTCTATTTTTCAAACGATCGTGGATTGACATGGAACAAAGTGAGTGATCAAGGATTTTATACCCTGCGAATGATCAATCAAAATATGGCTTGGGTTGCAGGTCATGAAAAAGTAGCACTTCTCAAGCTTCAATAATATGAAACGAACATGAATTTTTTATAATCAAAAAACACACCCAAGGATTATTAAAATAAATTCATGTGAGAACGGATGTAACGAGTGCTTACATGACTTCTCAAATTTTGAAATATTTTTAGTCAATTACAACATTTTAAACACATGAAATCATACGTCCTTCTACTCTTTATATTACTAGGTGTTTCTTGTCAAAAACCATCTCCTTTGGAACAACTACTCAGTTGTGAATCCTCAGAAAAAATCATTTTTAACAAAACAAGTACCGACTTCAATAAAAACTTTAGCATAAAAACATCAACACACTGGAAGACTAACTTATACTATGATGATTTCCAATCATCAATAATGACAGCAGACACCACCAAAGCACTTAACGAAACATTTATTTTTGAAGCAGCCATATACAATGGAGCATTAGAATTTACAGCAGAATTCAATGCAAATTTACAAGCGACCATAGCCCAAAACAATCAATCTTTATTACAAGAAGATTTTTTTGACTGGCAAGGATACCCTGCTTATTTCAACCTTGTCAAAGGCATGAAAAACGAGCGCCCTTTCCAAGAACTCAGTATTTATATCAATCACTCTCCTACTACATATTTACGAGTGCAAACACAGGTATATGGCACTAAAAACGTGCGTGATCGACTCTGTTATAGCTTACAGGTTTTTAATGGGTTAAAAATTAAATAAATATCTGTAAGTTTTGATGAAAATCAATGGCGAATATGTACTTTTGAAAAAAACTAAATTAGTATGCAACATATCATAGATCGATTTGTAAAATACATTACTATCGACACACAATCAGACCCCAACAACCCTGCATTTCCAAGTACTGAAAAGCAATGGAACTTAGGAAAATTACTAGCAGAGGAGTTGAAAGAAATCGGTATGCAAGATGTAAGTATTGATGAGCATTGCTACATCATGGCTACCTTGCCTTCAAATGTAGACCATAAGGTGCCTACCATTGGTTTTATTGCTCATATAGATACGAGCCCAGATTTTACTGGAACCAATGTAAAACCTCAATTTCATGAAAACTACGATGGAAAGGACATCGTATTAAACAAAGAGAAAAACATCGTATTATCACCTAGTTATTTTGATGATATGTTGATGTATATAGGACAAACTTTGATTACTACAGACGGAACTACATTATTAGGTGCAGATGACAAAGCTGGAGTTACAGAGATTGTAAGTGCCATGGAGTACTTGATCAAAAATCCACACATCAAACACGGTGAAATTAAAGTTGGTTTTACTCCAGACGAAGAAGTTGGTAAAGGTGCTCACTTATTTGACGTAGAAAAATTTGGTGCAGAATGGGCTTATACCATGGACGGAAGCCAAGTAGGAGAATTGGAATATGAAAACTTTAATGCTGCTAGTGCAAAAGTAACCATCAATGGTAAAATTGTTCACCCTGGCTATGCCAAAGGAAAAATGATCAATTCCCAAACTATTGCAGCTGTATTTATCAATGCAATGCCAGCAAAGGAAGTGCCTGAATCTACCGAAGGTTATGAAGGATTCTTCCACTTACATAGTATGAAAGGTGAAGTTGAAATCACAGAATTAGAATACATTGTTCGTGATCACGACATGGAATTATTCCAAGAACGYAAAGTGCAAATGGAAAAATTAGTTGCTGAGTTTAACAACACTTATGGTGCAGGTACTGTTGAAGTTGAGATCAAAGATCAATATTTTAACATGCGCGAAAAAGTTGAACCTGTAATGCATATTGTTGACATTGCCGAAGAAGCTATGAAACAATTGAATATCAAACCATTGATCAAAGCAATTAGAGGTGGAACTGATGGTTCTCAATTGTCTTACAAAGGATTACCCTGCCCTAATATTTTTGCAGGTGGACACAATTTCCACGGGCGTTACGAATACGTAGCCGCTGAATCTATAGTAAAAGCAACCGATGTAGTAGTGAAAATTGCTGAATTGACTGCTGTAAAATACAAATAAGAGTTTTATAAAACAACAATATTTAACACCTTGTTAAATATTGTTGTTTTTTTATCATAAATTTTCCCCTTCCTCCTTTTCCTCCTATTTTCGCCCCAACAAATATTTTATTATGAATAATCAACTATTATTAGATTTAGTGGCTGAATACAACAGTCCCTTATACGTATACGATGCAGAGAAAATAGCATCACAGTACAAAAAGATTACAACTGCTTTTTCTACTGTCAAACATGTACGTATTAATTATGCCGTAAAAGCATTGTCTAACATTAGTGTTTTAAAGCTATTCAAAAAATTAAATTCTGGATTGGATTGTGTCTCCTATCAAGAAGTAACACTTGGATTACAAGCAGGTTTTGACCCAAAAGACATCATATTTACCCCCAACGGTGTTTCCCTTGTAGAAATTGAAGAAATTGCAGCCCTAGGTGTTCAAATAAATATAGACAACCTTTCTATTTTAGAACAATTTGGGAATGCACACCCTAATATTCCGGTATGTGTACGTATCAATCCGCACATTATGGCAGGAGGACACAGTAAAATTTCGGTGGGTCATATCGATTCTAAATTTGGAATTTCTGTACATCAAGTACCACATATCATGCGTATTGCAGAAAATACAGGCATGCATATAAATGGAGTACACATGCATACGGGTTCTGAYATTTTGGACATTGAAGTGTTCTTATTGGCTACAGAAATCTTATTTAACACTGCAATTCAATTTAAAAATTTAGATTTTATTGATTTTGGAAGTGGCTTTAAAGTGCCATACAAACCTGGTGATGTTGGAACTGACATCGAGGAACTAGGACAAAAATTAGGAGAGCGATTCAATAAATTCTGTAATGATTACGGAAAAGACATCGCCTTGATGTTTGAACCTGGGAAATTTTTAGTGAGTGAATCTGGGAAATTTCTAGCTCATGTGAATGTAGTAAAACAAACCACATCTACCATTTTTGCAGGTATAGACACTGGTTTCAACCATTTAATCCGACCTATGATGTATGATGCCTATCATCACATCAATAATATCTCCAATCCAACGGGGAAATTACGTTACTATTCTGTAGTGGGATACATCTGTGAAACAGACACATTTGCCACCAACAGACGTATTCAAGAAATTAGAGAAGAAGATGTKTTATGTTTTGACAATGCTGGTGCTTATTGCTATTCTATGTCTAGTAATTATAACAGTCGCTACCGCCCTGCCGAAGTTTTGGTRAGCAAAGGAAAAGCACAYTTAATTCGTAAACGWGAAACCATGGAWGATTTRTTGAGAAATCARATTGARGTRGAAGTKTAAATTTGGTTGTTGGTTGYTGGTTGYTKGTWKMWNTRTYRMTNGWTGSTWSTNNNNAYAACTATYNAATRATGMTWMTWYAWMWATNNTTAWTAATGATTATTTATAAATCGTTATTAGCTCCACTATCTTCATATTTTTTAAAAAAAATACATTCTCGGAATGATAAAGGACAAAGCAACAGAATTATTTTCTGAGTTTTTTTGTTTCAGGGTTGTTTATCATTTCAAATTGTATTTCTAGCATTAAAAACGCCATCATTCTTTCAAGCATATTCCAATCCATTGCCCACAAAACTAATTTCATGGGATTCTCAGCCTTTTAAACCAGCTCATTTTTACTGTATCTACACATAAACTAACTGATTTACAAGATGTTAAAAAAGTAAGATATTGATCTATAAAAAGCAAAATTATCTGAAGGATATACAAAAAACTAGGTCTTAAAAACCAATAAGACTCAGTATCAGCACTTTGAGGGATTTTAAAAAAACAGAGGGCTAGTTGTTGCTTAATTCTTAATTTCTGTTGATGAAATACACTATTTCTTATTTTAGATATTTCAACTAATCACTAATCACCAAAAATCAACTACGTCTTCTGCTCCTTCTTTTTCGCGGCAGGAAATAACACGTTATTTAAAATTAGGCGATAGCCTGGAGAATTGGGATGTAAATCGAGTACTGTTTTTGGATCCCCTACTAAATGGCGATAATCCTCAGGATCGTGTCCTCCATAAAAAGTCCACATTCCTTTACCTTTAGTACCGTGAATATATTTAGCTTCGCCATTCAAACTACTCTCTCCCATCACCAAAACCGTTGATTTTATATTTTGTCTGTCAAACGATGTGGTTTGTCCCATAAACCCTTTGACCAATAAGGTATGGTTCTGACACAACATAGTAGGAATAGGATCCCACTTGGCCGAATACTCCATCAAAGAGAAATAATCCTCCGTTCTATTTATTTTTCGCTTTCGAGTCATATCAATAGATGAAAACTCATATTCTGTTGGACTTCTCACCAACTTAAAATCTGTAAAAGCAAAGGTTTTAGAAAAATCAATTTTAGATTGGTAATTCRCCTCAGAAGGGTCACCATCAAACATTGTCTCACAAATATCAACCCCTTCAGCTGCCAATGCAATATCAAAACTATCTGTTGCCGAACACATGGCAAACATAAACCCACCTGACTTTACAAACTCCTTTATTTTTAAAGAAACCGCAAGTTTAATTTGAGCGACACTAGTATATCCTAAGRTTTTAGCTGCAGCCTCAGCATTTAATTTATCTTGTACGTACCAATTCGCTGCTCTATATGAGCCGTAAAATTTACCAAATTGACCGGTGAAATCCTCGTGATGTAAATGCAACCATTCGTATATTTTTAAGCGATCATCCAACACTTCGGCATCATAGATAACATCAAAAGGAATTTCAGCATATTTTAAGACCATTGTCACGGCATCGTCCCATGGTTTTTTTCCTTTCGGTGAATACACGGCTATCTTTGGTGCTTTTTCTAACATTACAGCTTCCATATTCTTAGAGGGACTCGCTATTTCTATCAAAATTTGTTCGGCTTCCAAATCAGAAAGCACTATGTAAGTCACATTTCTAATCTGACATTCCTTTCTAGTAGCTTCYGAATCTTCCAATAGAAAAGAGCCTCCTCTATAATTCAGTAACCACTGTGCCTTTTGCCCTTTTTCGAGCGTCCAAAATGTAATTCCGTATGCCTTTAAATGATTTTTTTGCAAATCTGCATCCATAGGCAACAAAATAAATGAAGCCCAAGAAGAAAAAGTGCCAAAAAAAAGCAACACTACGAGTAAACTAAGTATTGCTTTTAAAAATTTTGTTATTTTAAAATGGTGTATCATTACCTCCTATATCAAATGCTTGATCTGTTGTAGGCATATTCCCCGAACTAACCTCGCTGGTAAAATTTGTATTCATCTTGGATTCAAACTCGGTACCTGTCCCCTCTTCCAAATCGGAAAACAGCGCCAAATGTCCCGTAAATTTCATTCTAACATTTTCTAAACCACCATTACGATGCTTGGCAACAATAAATTCGGCTTGCCCTTCACAAGGGGAACGTTCATCATCATCCCATTCCGTAAGACCATAATATTCTGGTCTAAATATAAAAGATACAATATCTGCATCCTGCTCAATAGCTCCAGATTCACGTAAATCCGACAGCAATGGGCGCTTACTTCCTCCACGAGTCTCTACGGCACGGGACAACTGCGACAAGGCAATTACAGGAATATTCAACTCTTTTGCCAAGGCCTTTAAATTTCGAGAAATCAAAGATATTTCTTGTTCACGATTTCCTCCCGCTCCAGCAGCCGTCATCAACTGTAAATAATCAATAACTATACATTTTATACCATGCTGCGAAGCCAATCTTCGTGCTTTTGCACGTAAATCAAAAATAGAAAGTGAAGGTGTATCATCAATAAAAATTGGGGCATTGGATAAGTTTTTCACTTTAACATTTAACTGTTCCCACTCATGTGGCTCCAAATTTCCTTTTCTTAATTTACTCGAAGATATTCCTGTTTCTGAAGAAATCATACGAGTAATTAACTGAACAGAAGACATCTCTAAAGAAAACACGGCACAAGGYTGATTAAAAGTGATRGCCATGTTTTTAGCCATGGACAATACAAAGGCYGTTTTCCCCATACCTGGACGYGCTGCAATAATAATTAAATCCGAAGGTTGCCATCCAGAAGTAAGYGCATCTAACTTGGTAAAWCCAGTRGCTACACCACTCATTCCTTCYTTGTTAGAAATTTCTTCAATTTTTTTAATCGCCTCATTCACTAACGACTCTGCACTAATAGCACCTTTTTTCAGGTTTCCTTGGGTAATTTCGAACAATTTGGTTTCTGCACTGTCCAACAAATCAAATACATCTATCGATTCGTCATAAGCCTCCTCAATTATATCTGCAGAGATRCTAATTAAACTACGCTGAATAGATTTTTGTRGAATGATACGCGCATGAAATTCAATATGCGCCGAAGAAGCAACTTTCTGAGTCAGAGATACAATATAATAATCMCCTCCTGCTTTTTCTARGTTCCCTTCTTTTTTTAATTGATTGGCAACGGTTAATAARTCAGTGGGTTCTGAATTTTGAAATAARGTAAAAATAGCKKCATAAATAAGTTTATGTGCTTTTTTATAAAAGGCTTCAGGTGATAAGATATCAATCACATCATCWACCCCTTTTTTATCAATCATCATAGCACCCAATACGGCTTCTTCTAAGTCCAAWGCCTGTGGTGGGACTTTTCCTTTTTCTAAATTAATGACCGGGTTTTTTTTCTTCCAATTTCCTGATTCAGGTTGCTTGTTTTCCATTGATAATATGCCTCTCTATTTTATTAATCTACTGAAATTTARCCATCTAAAAGCCAAACTAAAGCGCCANTTTTTTTTTGTTTTCCAAAAACGAAAATAGGTTAAATTATGTGAACATATTTCTAAACACCCATGTATTTTTTTACACAGCATTGTTCATAACATTTTAAAATTGTTAATAAGTAACCTTCAATCACTTAGGTTGCTTTAGCAACATTGACTTCGTTTAAGATACATAAAATTAATGACTTCTTACTATTTCAAGTATTTCATTAAAAGCAATCCGCACATAATTAACGGTTATACTATATAACAAGTTTATTTCGAATGCTCATTTTACACCTGCCTAAATCCATTTATCTTGCCATTTTTAATTTCTTTTTTAGTCTTTATTTGATCGTGATTTAGCCCGAAAAAGTTTCGATGGGATTCATACAGCTCAGCTATTTTGAATTACAGATAGCGGATCCAAACTGAGTTTTGTAGTCGTATTTTCACATTTATAAAGCCCAAATAATCTTCGAATAAATCCTCCTAATTTTCCACTTGACACCTACTAACACTTATTCACCTCTCTTTATTAGTTGTTTGTTTATGAGCGCTTTGTTGTTCAAAAATCTTCCTCTTGAACATAAAGGGTTTGCACCTTCTAAAACAATTTACTACCTTTCCATTGTTGAAAGACCTCATACTAAGCACTCATGAAGATGTAAAAAACATTTTTTGTTCTTGCCAAATGTTCCGTGTTTTTATTGAAATAGTCAAATATTTTGACTTGCTCACCTCCTTTTAGTAAAWAAWGGGCATTATTTAAAAGTTGGCTTCAATAAAAAACGATAAAATAAATAATAAGTTTTGGCAAATTCGTAGTGGCACTTATAGTCTCGTACCANCCWTAGTCTAAATTTCGGAAATCATTAACCTAYTKTTCTAATCAACTATTTATGAAAAAATATACTCTTTTCGTTTTATCACTTTCATTCCTGCTATTTATTTCATGTGCARAGAACACTCAAAAAGACAACMGTGTTTATGGTACTAAAACATTAGAATTGGTCCACCTTGTAGACCAAAAYCCTGAAATAAAATCGTTGCTTTTAGCCTCWATAAAACAAGCCAGGAAAGTAAACCCARATAAACAAACAAACCCTGCTCAAACATTAGAAGAGTATTACCAGTTTGTTTCCTGGACAGAAAATGTTATGCCTTGGCAATTCTTGAAAGTCGATTATGCRACTTCCCTATATGATAAAATTGATCAAAGTTTATGCTACTTTTTCTTTATAAACGATCAACCTCTYGAAGYGCTTGAAGGAARAGGATATTTTAATAACTCTCTTCAGTACCATGAACCTTACAAATCTTGGTTAACAAGCTTTAATAAAACTTATGGTGAGTTTATGGATTCGGAAACTTCTTGGAATGCGGACTATTACCARATTGCTCTATCAGATGGAATTTTTGGACTTCAAAATGATTGGTATGAAGATCCCTCCAATTGGAATACTTTTAATCAGTTTTTTGCAAGACATCTTAAGTCTCCTAACAAAAGACCAATAGCAGCACYTGATAACAATAAGGTAGTTGTATCTCCAGCAGATGCACAGCCACAAGGAGTATGGGCAATTGACAGCAATTCCATGATTGTTGAAAAAGAAGGTATTGTGGTTAAATCAGGAACATTGTACAATGTAAAAAACCTAATCGGAAAGGAAAGTGAATATGCAAATTCATTTGCTAATGGAACTTTTACACATTCGTTTTTAGATGTAGGCGATTACCATCGATTTCATTTTCCACTGAGTGGTGTTATAAAAGAAATGCGCATTATTTCTGGTGAAAGTGTTTCAGGTGGGCATACCACTTGGGATCCTAAGAATAAAAGATACAAATTCGATGCTTCATCAGTTGCTTGGCAATCACTTGAGACAAGAGGATGTATGATCTTGGAAACTGAAGAATATGGCTTAGTCGCTCTACTTCCTATTGGTATGTGGCCAGTATCTTCTGTAAATTTCGAAAATAATTTACACGTAGGTGACAAAGTTTCTAAAGGCGATATGCTAGGCTACTTTCTATTTGGGGGCTCTGATTTTATAAGCATTTTCCAAGAATCAGCACAATTCCACTTAGACGCTCCTAAAAAGTCAGAAAGTGGGTCATATAAACACCAATTAATGGGTGAACGACTCGGCTATTTTGGCAACAATAATCAATAAGGAATGGCTATCAAGTTAACACCGCTGACTATAATAGCTGATTGGCACCCGCTGCGCAAAGTCTCCCGACTTTGAGCCTTATTTTTTATAGTTATTCTCCTAACTATAAAAGCAATAAACAGTACCGTTCAAGGCAATCCCGACCGCACGGATATACTACCAACGTGATAGCGCGGATTTGAAATCCGTGCCGACAAAGAGGCTGACACAAAACGGTCAAACAAAAAAAACAATGAGTAAAAAATTACATTAAACTAAATATAAAGCAAAGATAAATTATACTGAGTTAGATAATGTATTGCGTGTTATTTATGTGGTAATTGTTGCGGATGAGGGTGCGCACGGATTTCAAATCCGCGCGATCGGGATATTTGAAAATCTGGCTTGTGTACAACTTCACAATAATTAGGTTTCATAAAATAGCTTCAAGAACAAGCCCAGTCACACTCTCCAAAATCACAAAAAGAGCGTTTTATTAAAAAATGAATTAAACTATGTGACTTTTTAGAATTTTAAGTGTCATATAATTAATAACAATAATTATGAAAACAAAAAATCACATTACAGTCATCTTATTACTTATTTGTTTAAGTATTAATGCTCAAGAAAATTTTTACTACGCATTTAAACCCGACCGCGCGGATATGCTACCAACGTGATCGCGCGGATTTAAGGTTCAAATCCGCGCGATCGGGTTTATATTATTAAAGTATTAATAAACAAAGAAATAGTAACTCGAAAAATAGTAAAACAATGAAAACTCTAATTTCAATTTTAATTATATCATTATCAATGATTAGTTGTAATGAAGAAAAGGAAGAAATTATTTCTTACAATGTAACAGTTATAGGAAAAGGTTTAGACTGTGGAGAAACATTTTTAATTAAGTTTAATGATAACATAGATGGTCTAATAGATAATAGCTTTGATAACGTATTTTATGCTATAAATTTGTATGATGAATATAAAATTGAAAGCTTACAAATTAAGGTCACTTTTAGAGAGCCATTAGTTGAAGAATTGTTAAGTTGTACAACATTTGGCCCTGCATATCCTCAAATATTTATCATAGAGACTCAAAGGTAATACACTGGGTAATCGAGTAGAAGGCTCCAACTAGATTAGCTGGAGTGCGCCTCTCACACCACCGTACATACGGGCCCGACCGCGCGGATATGCCACCAACGAGATAGCGCGGTTTTGCCCTATAAGGAGGGAAACAATAAATACCGCCTACAACACGATATATAACCTTAAAACATAAGAGATATTAATAATAATAAACTGAAAGAAAATTACTATGAAATTAATTTATATACTTATCCTAAGTGTCTATTTTTTTACTGGGTGTACTGTAGCATCGAAAATAAAAGAAATTAGTGTAATTGACCATGGAATAACTCCCAATACAAAACAAAGTATTACTTCAGAAGTTAATAAGCTAATAGAAAGTTTGAATAATGACCCGGTAACTATTATTTTCCCAAAAGGCAGCTACGATTTTTATCCCGATTCAAGTTATTTTAGATCCTATTTTGAAACCAACACTTATGATGTAAATCCCAAACGACTCGCCATTCTTCTTGAGAAAAAAAAGAATATAACCATAGATGCTCAGGGCTCAGATTTTATTTTTCATGGGCATATACAACCTTTCACATTGGATAATTCAGAAAACATCAGTATAAAAAACGTAAATATTGATTGGGATCAACCACTTACTGCTGAATCAGAAGTTATTGAGGCTGATTCAACTCACATCCTGATTAAGATTGATACGATACAATTTCCTTATACAGTGCATGAGAAAGGACTAACATTTGCTGCCGATGATTGGAAATCAGAATGGAAATTATCAGGTGGGTCATGGCTGATTGAGTTTAATAAAGAGCATATTATTCCTGCATTTACAGGGGATCATGGTACAGTTAATGGGGATTTAAAAAATGTAACATACACTGAAGCAGGACCTGGTTTGGTATTAATAAAAGGAAATTATACAAAAACACCAGTAGTAGGTAATTACTTAGTGATGCGTCACAGCACACGTGATCATGCCGGAATGTTTATGTTTCACAGTAAAAATATTAAGCTGGAAAACATAAATGTATATCACACCTCGGGCTTAGGAATCCTATCACAATACTGTGAAAATATTGAAATGAGAAAGGTTAATATGATTCCCAATCTGAACAAAAACCGATATTTGAGCGGACATGATGATGGGTTGCATTTTATGGGTTGCAAAGGAGAAATTATTATTGATGATTGTGATGCACAAGGCTTGATGGACGATCCTATTAATATTCATGGAACATACGTACCAGTGATTCAGAGAGTAAATGACACCACCCTAAAATGTAGTTATGCACACGATATGAGTCTTGGTTTAATTTGGGCAAAAAATGGAGATTCCATCGGTTTCATTGACAAGAAAACAATGCATACTATTGGTATAGGATTCATTAGCAAGTTTACTAAACTAGATGAAAATAATTTCATGTTGGAATTTCAAAATAAAATTCCTGAAGTCTTGTCGGCTGAATACTCACTTGAAAATATTAGTTGGACACCTAATGTTACCATAACAAATTGTTTTGTCGGTAGTAATCGTGCCAGGGGGTATCTTATTTCTACACCAGGGAAAGTTATTATTGAAAATAATATTTTTGAGACAAGCGGCTCAGCCATACTTATAGCCGGAGACGCTAATTATTGGTATGAGAGTGGTTCGGTAAAAGATATTACCATCAAAAACAATGAATTTAGAAGTCCTTGTAATTCTTCATCCTATCAGTTCTGTAAAGCTATTATAAGCATCTATCCTGAAATTCCCAATGCCGACCCCTTACGTCCGTATCACAAGAATATTACCATAGAAAACAACAGTTTCAAGCCTTCGGATTATCCCATTCTTTACGCTAAATCAGTAGATGGTTTAAAGTTTAATGATAATACGATTACACGTAGTTTCGATTTTGAACCATGGCATTCCCAAAAACATAATTTTCTTTTTGATGCATGTAAGCATGTTGAAATAAGTGGAAACAAAATTGGAAAGGACGTATTAGGGAAAAATATTCTTTTAAAAAACATGTCTATTCATGAGTTAAAACTTACTAATCTTGAATTAAAAATTGATACATCTATAAACGAAAATTAGAGAAACCATTAAAGGCAACATACAACAATAAATGAACGACATTAAAGCAGGTGTTTATTCTTACCGTTCTTCACAAGTAACACAGTTTCTAACAGGTGTAAAACTTGTTAGATTTAATCAATTAACCACATAAAAAACAACGTTATGAGCGACAAATTAGAAAACGCAAAAAAACTTTACCTAGAAGGAATTCGTGATGGTAAAATAGAAGTTATAAAAGAGTATTCAGGAAACCGCTACACACAGCACAGTACAGGTGTTGCAGATGGAGCACAAGGGTTTATTGATTTCTTTAAAGGCTTTTTAGAACGAACAAAAGACCGAGACATAAGAATTATAAGAACTATTGAAGATGGTAGTTTTGTTTTTGTACACGTATACCAAGACATAGATAATGGCACTGCAAAGTGGATTACTACTGATATGTTCGATACGGATTCAAATGATAAATTAGTAGAACATTGGGATGTTATTTCGGCATATAAAGAAGCAAATGAAACTAGTTCTGGAAATGATATGATTTTAGGCGATTTCGAAATAAAAGACATCGATAAAACAGAAGAAAACAAAGCCTTAGTTCGGAGTTTCATTACAGAAGTATTTCAAAATAAAAACCATAAAGATGTAGAAAAGTATGTATCTACAGAAACCTATATACAGCACAATCCTAATGTACCTAACGGAATTGATGCCGTAAAACAATTTTTAGCAACACAAGATTTCAACTACGATTTTATATTTAAAATTATAGGACAAGGAAACCACGTAGTTAGTTATTCTAAGGCAACTTTTGGCGGACAAGAATTAGCCGTTTTTGATATTTTTAGAATAGAAAACGGAAAAATTGTGGAGCATTGGGATAATATGGAACCTGTTCCACCAAGAGAAGAATGGAAAAATTCTGGTAAATTTTAAAAAATAAACAGTAAGTTTACTAGACTAATTTCATTAATCATCAAGGACATAGATGAATACACAAGAGCATTACATATCGGTAAGAAATCATACAGAAACCATTTGCAAACCTTTAAATATTGAAGATTATGTAGTACAACCGGCGGTATTTACTAGCCCTGTAAAATGGCATTTGGCACATACCACTTGGTTTTTTGAAACTTTTATTTTAAAAAAATACTTAGCTAATTATACATATTTCAACTCGCAATTCTCTTTTCTTTTCAATAGCTATTACAACAATGCAGGAGAGAGAATTTTAAGAGCAAACAGAGGAAATCTAACTCGCCCAACAGTTGATGAGATTTATAAATACCGTGCTTTTGTCGATGAAAAAATGGTAGGAATATTGTCCAATAACTCCGCCTCTATAGAAATCAATAAATTGGTTGTTTTGGGTTTAAATCATGAACAGCAACACCAAGAATTGTTATTGACAGACATTAAATATATGTTTGGACACAACCCAATATTCCCAATTTACAAGAATGACTACAATCTTTTAAAAGACACAAATTCAACAGCTGGTTTCATACCCATAAAAGAAGGTATTTATCAAATCGGCTACAATGAGGATGACTTTTGCTATGATAATGAACTAGGCATTCACAAGGTTTATTTAAATGATTTTCAAATAAATAATGCTTTAGTTACCAATAAAGAATTTATTGATTTTATAGAGAGTGATGCTTATTCCGACTCCAACCTATGGTTAGATGAAGGTTGGACTTGGATAAATAAAAACAAGATAGACGCACCTTTATATTGGCACAAAATCAATGATGAATGCTATTACTACACTTTGTCTGGCTTGAAAAAGATTGACCCAAATGCCATCGTAAGTCACATTAATTTTTATGAAGCCAATGCCTTTGCAGAATGGAAAGGAATGCGACTACCAACAGAGTTTGAATGGGAAATTGCATCAAAACAAATGGATTGGGGGAAACGTTGGGAATGGACAAGTAGCGCCTATTTACCTTATCCAAAATACAAAAAAGCAACAGGTGCCGTTGGCGAGTATAATGGTAAATTTATGAGTAATCAAATGGTTTTAAGAGGTGCATCTGTGGCTACTTCAAAAAATCACAGCAGAAAAACTTACCGTAACTTCTTTCATTCGGATGAACGTTGGCAATTTACAGGAATTCGATTGGTGAAATTATGATAGAACAGTTTAAAAAAGAAGTAGATACAGGTTTAAGTATTCCAAAGAAAACATTGCCTTCAAAATACTTTTATGATAAAAAAGGAGGTGCCTTATTTGTAGAAATTATGCACTCAAAAGAATACTATTTAACTCGTGCAGAACTAGAGATTTTCACAAACCAAACTCAAAATATTATTGATGCCTTAGAGCTAAAAAGGGACACCTATTTTGAATTGATAGAATTAGGTGCTGGAGATGGTTTAAAAACAAAACAACTCCTGAAAGAATTAAGCAAACAAAATTATACGTTTGATTATATACCTATAGATATTTCTCAAAATGCCTTGGATGATTTAGAACAAACATTGACAAAAGAAATAACTACACTATCCATAAATAAGAAACAAGGAGATTATTTTGATGTATTAGAGTCTATAAAAGGAAATAAACACCCTAAGGTTATTTTGTTTTTGGGTTCTAATATGGGTAATATGTCAGATAAAATTGCATCTAAATTCATTACTAACCTCAGCCACAATTTGAACCCAAATGACAAACTTTTTTTAGGTGTAGATTTAATAAAACCCAAAGAAATTGTACTTCCCGCTTACAATGACAGCAAAGGTATAACCAAAGCATTTAACCTAAATTTATTGGAAAGAATAAATAAAGAATTAGGCGGCAATTTTGTTGTCAATAATTTTGGACATCAACCCGAGTACTCTGAAAAAGAAGGTGTTTGCAAAAGCTATTTAGTAAGTTATATTGAACAGAAAGTATTTATTCAAGCATTAAATAAAACGTTCCATTTTGAGAAAGGAGAAAAAATATTAACCGAAATTTCTCGGAAATACAATGATGCTATCATCCAAAAAATAATTGATAAGTCGTATTTTAAGGTTGTTAATAAATTAACCGATACTAATAATTATTTTGCAAATATTAGTTTAACCCGAACGTAAATGCAGACAAAATTAGGAATATTAAAATTAGATGATAACTCAACACAATTTTACCTTGACGAGTTAAATAAAATGTGTAGTAACTGCTCCTATAAAACCCATAGAGCCAATTTCAATGAGATAAATAATTTACTTCCCAATCCTTCCAAGAAATTAACTAGACTCGTTTCTGAAAATATTGACACCTTATTACATCTTGATGTAAACACATTATTAATACCAAATATCACATTGCATCAAACCATTGATAATTTAAAAATAAATGCAGAAATCATTCACCCATTAGTAGAAACGGTCGTCAATTTAAAAAAAGAAAAACATACCAAAGTGGTACTTTTCGGTTCTATTTACACAATGCAATCGGACTATATAAAATCGTATTTTAAAGAGAATAAAATAGCTGTACAAACACCTTTAAAAAAAGAGCAAACACTCATTGATGATGTAAGAAAACAACTATTTAAACAAACGGAGAATACGGATCTAATTGCAGAGTACAATTTTATGGTTAAAAAATATGCACAGAACAATGCAGTTGTCATTGCTTGCACAGAATTGTCCATAGCATTACAAATCTCAAACAGAAAAATATTTGATATGGCTAGAATTCAAATAATGAAAGCATTCAGACTTATCAGTAAAAGAAATTAGATGGAATAGATTGTAGCAAACTATYAGAATGAGAAATCCGACCGCGCGGATATGCTACCAACGTGATAGCGCGGATTTGAAATCCGTGCCGACAAAGAGGCTGACACAAAACGGTCAAACAAAAAAAGCAATGAGTAAAAAATTACATTAAACTAAATATAAAGCAAAGATAAATTATACTGAGTTAGATAATGTATTGAGTGTTATTTATGGGGTAATTGTTGCGGATAAGGGTGCGCACGGATTTCAAATCCGCGCGATCGGGTCTAGCTAACCAATTCATCTAGCCTTTCCGCAATAACAATTTTATTTTTTGTACTAAGCTCACAACCAAGCACCTGCTCTCCATCTCTTAAGTTTGTGTCAAAAATTTCTATTTTATTTTTCATAAATTTTGTAATCATTTGTGAATGTAAATTTTATTAATTAATCGATGTAATTATCATTTACGAAACTCATGATGATAAATAAACTTCATACCAACTAGTTATAGTATATTTTCTCACTATATTCATTTTTTTATTAACGTGAGCAATATTGTGACGCTAAGCCGGGAGACTTTGCCCAGCGGGTTGCATGAAACTATGGGACAAATACCAAACGGAAGCCCAAAGCGTAGCCGGTGTTTTCAGGACCGTTGTAATAACGAAACGCAACACGGCAGTAGTTGGCAGCATCGCGCCAATCGCCACCACGAATAACACGGCGCGTACCTGATAAAGGCCCCTGTGGGCTGTTTGTTGGGCTACTKCTATAATAACTTTTATCGTACCAATCATTTGTCCATTCCCAAACGTTACCACTCATATCGTATAGTCCCAATTCGTTGGCCTTTTTTGTGCCTATAGCGTGTGTTCTAGGGAGAGGACCACTTGTATTACCCTCATACCAAGTTACATCATCTATAGTATTGCTACCAGCGTAGGTACAGTCCTTACTACGGTTGCCTCCACGTGAGGCAAACTCCCATTCAGCTTCAGTGGGTAGCCTCCCTCCATAATACTCGCTATATGCTTTTGCTCCGTACCAACTTACTTCTATTACAGGGTAATTTTCTTTGCCTTTAGTGACTATAAATCGTCCACCTGTGAATTTAATTTGCACGTGGATATCATCCATATCTAAATATTCTGTACCGTTTACACTACCATTATTGCTTGCCCCTATAGCATTCATATAGAGGGCGTATTGTGCATTGGTTATTTCGTATTTACTAATACTAAAATCACTTAGTCTTACACTATGTATGGGTTGTTCGTCTTTGTACCCGTTACTTCCCATACTAAATGTATTCCCTGTTACGGTAATGGTTTCGCCAGGAAAGAGGGCTAAGAACCCTGAACTTTGAGTGGTAAATTGTTCCTGATTGCCGTAAGCAGATACGTTACTGTTTGCTAGATAAACACTAACATAATCTGTTGTGTTTTTAGGTAAGCTATTTATAGTTTCGCTTAGAAATGTATTATTATCGGAACCAAACATTGTAAGTACTATACAAATTGCTAAAATTGTTATTTTCATGATTTTTGTTTTATTTAGGTTTGTTCTTTAGTCGTATGTCTTGAACGCAATTCAACAATTCGTGTTTGCTGTACATTTTTAATGTTTTTATGATAAGATTCCTGTGCAGGCAGCAGGGATTTGTTTTTGGTTGTTACCCTATCTTTTTTAGTCGGCAGTTTGTACTGCATACTTAAATTCCCTGTTCGGTAAATAGATCTATTAATTTAGGGTCTGAAGGTCTCGGCGCATTTGAACTGATAATTTTTCCTTCGGGGTCTAGTAAGATAAATCTTGGAATGGCCATTATGTTATAATCCTTTTCAAATTGAGAATCGTTACCTGCAAGAACTTGGATACCTCCTAATTTTTTTTCTTTAATCATTTTTTTCCAAGCCTCACAGTTTTTCTTATTATCTTTAGAAATACTTAAAAACTGAATGTTTTTACCGTGGTACTGCTTTTCAATTTTCTTTAAGAAAGGCATCTCTACAATACAGGGGCCACACCAGGTTGCCCAGATATCTATATATACATACTTTCCTTTTAAATCATCTAAAGAAGTGATGCCTCCATCGTAATTTTCAAAATTTACAAATTTAGGTGATGGCTGCCCTTTAGCCATCTTTTTTACTCTACTATACGCTTCTGTAACTTCCTTTTTATTCGCTTTATCAGTAGCATAGTTCATAAACTTTTCGTAAATCTCCTCTGAAGAATTAATCTCTGTTTCTGTTGTATAATAATTTGCTATGCGATCAATAGCAATATCATATAACAGATTATTTGCTATATATGTATTTGTTACTTTTTTGTGAACAAAATCTAAAAAGTTTATTGCACTGCTGTATATATCATCGTTTTTGTTTTGTTCTTCACTCATATCAAAACAATAACCATACACAATACTTCTGTATGCATGAGAAGTTTTATACCCAATCTCATCATTTAAATCTAACTTATTCATCTCTACTGCTAATGGAAAGCTTTTATTCTTTATAAAACCTTTGTGTTGATTTGTATACATACGTAAGGTAAGTAGATAAGTATAGTAGATATGTTTAAGCTCCATTTGTAAAAAATATTTTGGTAAATCAGATGCTTTTGCCAATGCTTGCTTGTCTTCTTTTAACGTTGAAAACATTTTTAAAAAGGTCTCTTCATCCACAAAGCAATCAGCTGGAGAAGAATCCGTTCCAGTATAACTATGATTACTTGTTCTTCTCACCAATGCTTGTTTTTTACTTAAATAATTGTTTATCGTAACATTGTTTGATTCCCCCTTAAAAGCAACTGCATTTGTTTTGTCTTTTACATCCGTGGTTAAGGCTACATCTTTCCCTTTTTCGAGATAGAGCTTAACTGACAATTTTTTACCATCATGAAAAGAATAATATCTGCTGTCTATACGTAAGGTGTCTAAAAAAGCACCCTTTTTATTGACTTTAATATTTTTAGAAAAACGAAGTCCGCTTCCTAAAATTAATTCATTTCCCGTATAATTTTTCAGGGTGCCAGAAAGAACAATATAGTCTTTTACAGGTTCTGTTTTACATGAGAGTATCGTTATTAGGGCAATGCCTAGAAAGATTCTGTTTTTCATATTTAAAATTGTTTTACAGTTATCAACAATTACGAATTATCAATTACACAAATTAGTTGTTACCTTTCCTTATTTTAGTAGGCAGTAAAATAGGCCGTTGGAAATGTACTGCCTACTTTACTGCCTACTGTTTTATCTTGGGTTTTGTTCTATTTCTGGGTTTAATTCTATAATTTTTTGTGGTATTGGCAAGACGTAACGGTTGCTGTAAGGTTGTAATGTATATGTTTCTTTTAGGAACACATGGGTGATTGTTTTGTTAAAATCGCCTGTTTTCATCAATCTTTTTAAGTCAAACCACCGGAATCCTAAAAACGCCAATTCTCTACGGCGTTCCTCTAGTACCAACCGCAATGCTTCTTGGGCGGTAGTAGCGGTTAGCTTTGAATCTACAGCACTGTCAAAGCGATATTTACGAAGCTCGTTTATATCGTTTATAGCTTCCTGAATTTTACTCATACGCACATTAGCCTCTGCTCGTATCAAGTACATTTCGGCGGTTGTAGGTGCCCCAGAGTAGTAGGGGTCTCTATCTGATACAACTGGAATATCCAGATTATTAGAATCAACTAGCTTAAAGGAATGAAAGCGAGCGGTACGTCTTAGATCTCCTGGTTTATAAAGACTTAGTAGTTCTGGACTAGGAGAGAATCTACCACCATTAGTGTTACCATCCACCACCTTATACAAAATTAATTCTTTGTTTTCAAGAAAAGGGGGGAAGATTACAGTATGATTAGTTCTTTTTGGGAAGTCGGCAAGATGATATAGGAAATTATTGGTTTTTAAAACAAGGTCTGCATATGTACGGGCTTTTTTATAGTTTCCTATAAAGAGATTTGCCCTTGCCAAGAGCGCATAGACCGCCATCTTATTGGGTCTGGTATTGTAGGAGGAAGTTTCTGGAAGTAGTTTTAGCCCTTCTTCTAAATCGCTAAATATAAGGTCGTAAACCTCTTGTACAGAAGCTCTTTTTAAACTGCCAATAAGTACAGGTTTGGTAAGTATGGGAACCCCCATATCGGTATCAGCAGTTTTTGAATCGTACTGTTTTCCATAAAGATTTACCAGAAAAAAATAGGTATATGCACGTTGTACTAAGGCTTCTCCTCTTAGTATATTTTTTTGATCCTCACTACCACCTGTAGCCACATCAATCTGGTTTATAACCGTATTACAGATATATAGCTGTTGATACATCGGTTGCCAATCCCTGTCGTTTGTTTCTTCAACTTCGGTGATATAATCAGCCCATGTATATATTTTTTTGTCTATATCACCCGTACGTCTCAGAAGACCGAAGGGACCTTCCTGACCTACTGGAACATACATATCGTCGGATCCATACATTGTATTGCTACAGGCGGCCCTTCTCATTGCATAGACATTGTCGAGCAAAGCTCGGTAATCTGCTACCTCTTTAGGAATTACCGTTCCTAAAGGTTGTACATCAAGATAGTCATCGCAAGAAAAGAATATGACTCCCGATAGTATAAATAAATAAAGGATACTATTTTTCATTGTTTTTGTTTTTTAAATTTTTAAAATGATACTCGTACTCCTATGGTAAGTTCTCTTTGGGGAGAAAGCCCACCACTGTTATAGCTAGGGTCTATATGACTTTTGTTTGCTGCCCAAAACCCTACGTTACGTAGCTGAGCATTGAATTGTAAGGAATTTAAAAAAACGCTGTGTAAGGCATTTTGGGGTAAGCTATAGCTCAGGTTAATCTCGCGTAAACGAACAACTCCTGCATTTAACACATTGTTAGATGTGTAGCCGTTGTACAGCCTAGTAATTCTGCGGAGAGAAGAAGCCGATTCGGGTAAGCCAGGAACATCCGTAAATTTTTCATCTCCAGGCTTTTGCCATCTATTTGCAAAGCCTTCGCCATTGCTTATTATTGTACCATATGGATAAGAGGAATAAGAGTCTACACGTCTTCTAAATACATGACCGAGTTGATAGATGAGTAAGGCTGACAGTTTAAAATTGTGATAGGAAAACGTATTGGTAAAACTTCCCGTAAATTTTGGTATGGTAGAACCGTGGTATACAAACCCTTCGCTATCAGAAAAAAAGGGATGACTAGAATTTTTTTCGATGTCTGAAAGGCCGATAATTTTTCCATTTTTATCATATAGCTGAGGTTCTCCTGTTTTAGAAAGTCCTGCCCATTTATAGGAAAACACACTTTGATAAGGTTTTCCTTCTAGTAGTTGTGTGTATACTGATTGTACAGGTGAATAAACCTTTGTTATCTTATTTTTACTATAACTAAAAATAAAACGGGTATCCCATCCAAAAGAGGTATTGATTATTTTTCCTTGTAAATTAAGTTCGATTCCTCTGTTATACAAGGATGCAGCATTTTTAGTAACACTGGAAAAACCATAAGTAGGATTGAGTTGATCATTGTATAGCAAGTCCGTAGTATTTTTGTTATACAAATCGATAGCCCCAGAAAACCTTGAATGAAACATGGAAAAATCAATTCCAATATTTACCGTTTGGGTTTCTTCCCAACGTAAATTTTTATTTTCTGGATTGATAATAGCAGCCTTAGGTTCAGAAATAAAACTTCCGTCTTGATATTGGACAATTAGAAAGGGGCTTGTGGAAGTGTTTATATTTCCTGTTAAGCCATAAGAGGCTCTAAGGGAAAGCCTGTCTATCCATGGGGCAGTAAAGAATTTTTCATTAAACAGATTCCATTTTATTCCTGTAGACCATAGCGGCTTTTTTTTAGCCTGCCCTATCAGACTGGTATTATCTACCCTTAAACTGCCCGAAAAGGTATATCTATTGCTATAGGTATATGTTAAATTACTATAGACATCTGCAGATTTTTGTACGCTTTTTTGAATTAGATCATAATAATCTCCTATGGGGAATGCATATCCATACCTTGATAGAACGTAGCTTTTTCTATCCACAGCTTTAGAGGTTAAAGTTCTCTCATCATACCCTGCAAATTCTTTACTAAAAAAAGTCGATTTTGACTGATGTATTTCACCCCCCAAAACCAAGCTAAAATCGTGTATATCGTTCCATTTCTTTGTAAAATTAAGTTGATTTCTCCAGGTGTAATTATCGCTAATTCCTTCTCTTACATGCAATATACCCCCTTTTGGATAGCCATATACCAATTTTCCGTCTGTGTCGATAGACGTATATGTATTTATTTTATCACGTGTAAAAAAGGTGTTTTCATTATAATAATCTCTTCCTGTATGATTTCCTTTTTCGTATTGAAATCCAGAATTTATATTTAATCCTTTAGCAATCGTATAGGTTAAGTCTGTGATGGCACGAAAATTAAAATCTTTGTGAGTCTTATCACTGTTATTAAGTTCTTCCACTAAGTAACGGTCAAACTTATAATAGCCTTTAGATTCGAGGTCTCGTAAATTAGCATAAGTATGTAAATTAACGCTTCTAAAAGAACGAACTTCTTTTCCGTTATCATCTATAAGTTGTCTATAAGCAGGTGTGCTATTCAGGAAACCCAAAACATTCTTGGAAGTATAATTGTATGTGCTTTTTGTAAAACTTCCCGAGATATTTGTACGGAGTTGTAACTTCTCTGAAATACTGTATTGATTTTTGATATTTAGATTTATTTCCTTTGATTTATTTCCTATCCAAAAAGGAGCGTCGGAAGAAAATCCTAAGGAGAAATAGTAGGTATCTTTTGTACCCCCTCCAGATAAAGATAAACTATGCTGTGTTCTTATACCTGTTTTTAAAAAATATTTTTCAAGCTCCTTTACAGAACTCCTTTTTCTTAAGATGTCTAATCTTTTTTCGGCATCTTGCTTGCTGAGAATTCCATTCTCCAAATCTAAGTAAATTTGTTGCCCTTCGGTTCTCTTACGAGACGAGATGGGCCAGTTATTTTCTATCTGAAATTTATCCAGCTCCAGTCGTGCGGAGGCATCACCAAATCCATTAGAACTTAGACTTCTATAGGGCGAAATAACAATATGGCTTGAAAAATTAACGGTTAAAGGTTGGTTTTTTCGTCCTTTTTTGGTGGTAATCACAATAACACCGTTAGAGGCTTTCGCTCCCCATAAGGCCGCTGCCGCTGCATCTTTTAGTATATCTATTTTTTCTATGTCTTCTGGGTTAAGGTTCAATAGTTTTCCTATATCATTGTACACGTCATCTGTTGCGAATAGGTTAATTGGTCTTTCATTAAGAGGAAATCCATCTACGACAATCAAGGGAGATGCGTATTTGTTACCATAACTCAAGGTAGTTTGACCTCGTATTCTAWAATCTAAGCTACCTCCCCTACCTATAATTGCAAACCCTGGTACCAGTCCTTCAAGCCTTGATATAATACTACTGGCAGCCACTTTATTTTGTATGGCCTTTACTTTTATTTGAGTGAAGGATCCTGTTGCTTTTTCTTTTGCTACTTTGGTATATCCGGTAGTAAACACTTCCACTTCCTTTAGGTTTTCTACAGACGAAGCCATCTTTACCTTAATAAAAGTCGTTTCTTTTTTAACTTGTATTTCCTGAGTTTCAAGACCTATATACGAAATAACAAGAATTGCATTTTTATCGGTTACTTTTAAAGAGAACTTTCCGTCAAAATCAGAGAGTGTTCCGTGGGTGGTCCCTTTTTCAAGAATTGTGACGCCAGGGAGTGGTTGCCCGTCTGTATTAGTGATGACTCCCGTAANNTNTTGTTGTTGTTGTTGTAACTTATTTATATCTGTATTGGAAGCCTTTAAAGACGATTCCTTATTTAACACCTCTCCTTTTTTTAGTATAATCTGTTTATTAAAAACTTTGTAGGTAACTTCTGTGCCCAAAAATATCTTTTCAAGGATTTTTAAAACTCGTTTTCGATTTTCTTTAACAGTTACAATTCTTTGCACATCAATCTTTTGAGTATTTACAAAGAATTTATACTCGGTAAGCGATTCTATCTTATTTAACACTTCCTGTACACTTACCCGAGTCATGTTAAGCGTAATTCTAGTATTCTGAGAATTGGTATTTGCATGAGTTTGAAAAAGAGTAATGAGTAATAAAAAGGTTGTGAATCTCATTTTCAAATCGAAAGTTATATGTTGTACTTCAACTAATTTTTTCATACTTTTGTAATGTTTAATTGGTTTAATGGATTAAATGGATTAAATTTTGTATCGATCGGAAAATGTTCGAGCATTTTCCGATTTTTTTTCGCAGGACAATCCCCCAAAAAAGAGTTTAATTCCCTGTAGTTCATATTGGTATTAGTACGTTTCTTTTTTATCTACCCATAGGTGAGTTTTTTTGATTATGACTAATAAATGACAACTTGATTGTCAACAATTTTATACTTAATATTAAAGTTTCGATTAAATGTTTCTAAAACATCTTCGATGCTTTCAATATCAAAATTAGCACTAAACGTATTTTGGTCTAATTGTTTGTTGTGATTGACAATAGAAACATTGTAATGTCTTTCTAATTTCTTGCGAATCATTTTAAAAGGCATATCTCTAAAGACAAGTTTCCCTTCCATCCAACGGGTATAAATTTCCGTATCTACATTCGCTACCGTAAAATTTCGCTCAGCCTTATTCCAAGAGGCAATGTGTCCAGGGGTAAGCTTTAATGAGTTGTTAGAATCAGAAACGGCAGAAGTGCTATGCAATTGTACTTTTCCTGTAACTAATACTGTGTTAATACAGTCATCTTCCTTATAAAAGGACACGTTAAATTCGGTTCCCAGAACGCTGATATCTATGTCGTCCATAGTAACAACAAATGGATGTTTAGCATCTTTGGTTACCTTAAAATAGGCTTCTCCTTTCACAAATACCTGTCTGTTTTTTCCTTTTAAAAATGCGACGGGATATTTTAGCGAGGATCCAGCATTAAGGAAAACCTCCGTTCCGTCAGAGAGTCTTACCTGAAACGTTTTACCATAGGGAATATTTAGCTCATTATAAACCAGTTTTTTGGAATTGAGATTCTCTTTATAGGTTATTTTATTACCTTGTTGTATCGCTAAAACATGTCCTTTTTTATCAGTAATCTGGATTTTTCCGTTTGAGTGGATGGTTTTTATCTTTCCATTTTCCAGTTGAAGGGTAATCGCCTTTTCGTTAATAATAAGTGAAGGAAACTCTTTTTTGTATTCGTTTTGGATACCTAGCACGTAGGTCAGTCCAATAACCCCGATAAATATAGCAGCGTATTTTAAGACGGCAAATGGTTTTTTCTTAGGTGTATGAGCTATATCTATTTTTTTAGACTTGATTTGAGAGAGAAAATCGAGATAAGCTCTTTTTGAATCTATGGTTGTGCATTGTATCGCCATTAAATAATCTATTTCAATAGATTGATCCAATTGCTCTTTAAAACCTTCTTCAGAAAAACTTTTGACAAAATCAGATATTTCTCTATCGCTCAGTTCTCCATTGAGATATTTCTGAATACGTATTTCTAAATTTTTATTTCTAGAGGTCATTCCATCTTTGTTTATACCCTTATGACTCACCAACTTCCATAATCCCTACTTTTTTTTAATTCTTTTTTTTATGGTCTGTGTAAAAAGAYCTTCCTTCTACCAAATATGTTTTAACGTAAAAGGCTGTTATTATATTTATTTTTTGTTATTGAGCGTAGTCGAAATATTACTTTTTTTCTGTAATAAAACCTCTAGACAACAGCTAACAGCCAGTTATCGGTAACTAAAATCTATATTATCCATCCACGTTTTAGAGGAGTACCAAGAGGCAATTTATCGATTGGTCTATCATATTTTTCACAAAATTAATCAACTAGGATCTGCCCTAAATAATTGATATATTTTTACGAGCCCTTTTGCTTTTTTTCTATGTTAAAATTTAAACAATAACGAGCTATTCTTAAAAATTTTGCCTTGAAAAAACAAAATTACTTCGTAATATTCTGTACACTAGTTTCTTAATAAAAGAACCTAACAGAAATTTATGTAACTTTCGCGTCGATTATAGTCGATAAGTTTTTAGAATGAACTACCTCGACGAAAAGCGTCGGGAAATTAAACTCTTTTTTAGGGGGGTTGCACTACTATTAAAAAACGGAAATAATCTAAATCTATTTAAAAGAATTGTATTTTTTTATACACTAAAGCCTAATCATACTTGTTCAGCGAAGAAAAAATATTGATTAAAGAGTTGAAAAACGGGAATAAGGAGGCCTATAAATATATATATAGCCACTATTACAAAGGACTTATTGTGTATGTTTCTAAGTTGACTCATGACCGCTCATTGGCAGAGGATATTGTACAAAACACACTAATTAAATTATGGGTAAACAAAGAAAGAATCTCCATTAGTTCATCCCTTAAAGGGTATCTCTACCGCTCTGTTTTTAACGGATTTGCTTCTGAATATGCCAAGAAAAAAAGAGAAGAGAAACACCTTATTCAAATCAAAAATAAAATTATACATCAAACGGCTGATTTAGATGAAGAAGCATTCGAAAAAAAAATAAAATTACTAGAAATCGCTATCAACCAACTGCCTAAGAAATGTAAAAATGTTTTCTTACTCAATAAAAAAGAGGGGTATCGGTATAAGGAAATCGCTTCCCAGTTGAGTATTTCTGAGAAAACCGTTGAAAAACATATCAGTAGGGCTATTTACAGAATTAAACAGTTTTTAAGTTGTCAAAAATAAGGTGTATACTCAAAACAAATATCATTTCTAATTTGAAATTACTGTAAAATAAAAGGGATGCTTTAGTATAAAAAACACACTATAATTTATGTGTCTTTGTTAGTATTTAATATTATAGTAACTTTAGAATTAAATTAGTTGCTATCATTAACTCTACAGATGAGCATTTTTTACGTATGGTAAATGCATTATATAAAAGTTATCAAGAAAAACCAGAGGCAGATTTCTTTGCTTAACTTCCTATAGAGATATGACGGAATTGGAAGTAGATTTGTAAGGATTGAATAAAAACTACAATCAACAACTAAATATTCCTATTTCCTAAAACGCGAATACTTGGTACTTAATTTTCTTTTGGTATTGATAAAATAAACTCCTGTAAGCAACACTACTGCAGCTAGCATAGATTGTTGACTCACTTGTTCGTTTAAAAAATACCAGCCCAAAATCATAGCTATAAGTGGATTTACATAGGTAGATGTGGCTACTTTTTCAGGCGAAACAGTTCTRAGYAAGAAATTAAAGGCTGTAAATGCTACGATTCCTCCGAATATAACCAATAAGACCATAGAAATCTGAACATCTTTACTCCAAGTATGAGGTAAGCTCCATTGTTCTCCAAAGGCCAGACTCGCAATACTCAGCATCAGCCCACCAAAAAACATTTGATAACCTGTATTTACAAAATAATTACTCGGTAAATCAGCTTTAGCAGCTAATAAACTACCGTAAGACCAACTCAATAAACACGCAAAAATCATAATCATCCCAATAACGCTTTCCCTAGAACTAATCAGTTCTTTTTGACCGACTAATAAATAWATACCTATAATTCCAAGTACCACACCTATAACWGACATGGCTTGTATTTTTTTCCCTTCTAACACACGCATCATTATTAAAACAACCAATGGCTGTGCAGATATTTCTAAGGCTGCAAATCCACTGTCTACATATTTTAAAGCCCATACTACAACACCATTTCCAAAAGTCAAGAATAAAAAACCAATAATAATGGTGTTCTGCAATTGTTTCTTGGTAATTTTTAAAGACATCCCCCTCGCTTTAGCGATTCCAAATATCAAYAARCCCGCTGTTATAAAACGAATAGACGCCAACATAAAAGGAGGCAATTCTGTAACCGCAATTTTGTTGAATAAATACGTAGAACCCCAAATCACATAAATAGCGAAAAATGCGGCAACTATTAAAACTGAATTTTGAGATTTAGGCATCATGGAAATGTTTTACTGCTAAGAAATGCCAATATTAAGAAAATTAAATGAAATTGTTTCCATTGTTAGCWGCTCATTTTTTAGGGAATGCCTTACATTTGATTGAGAAAACTTTTAACTACAAACATGAAAAACGACAGTATATTAAACCTATTTGAATTTTGGGAACATATTGGTTCTTTAACGGGTACTTATAATATTCAAAAAACCTATAGTGCTATTAACCAAAAGGATTTTTTGTGGCCAAGTAAGGTTTTTAAGAGCGACCTAACCTTGGAAAATTTACATCAGATACATCAAAAAATAAATAATGCATCGCTTCCTAATAGCCTTAATATATTGGAAACATCTAATTTAAAAACATTGCTATTGAAGCAAGGATTTGAATTAAAATCCGAACTTGAAACTATGACATTAAGCAAAGTCCCTAGCAGTATTCTCAATGCCGGAACTTCYACARTAACACTAGTGAATTCATCTGAAAAGGCAACAAAATTTGCACAAATTGCCAGTCKTTCTTTCAAYTACGGAGTSTTACCCGCAACTATTATTGATCTCCTTAAAAGCAATATAATACAGAGCTATATWGGAAAACACAACGGGGAATATGTCACTTGYGGAATGTTATTTAAGGATAAAAATGATCATGTTGGCTTGCATATGATAGGCACAGTTTCAGAAGCTAGAGGTTTGGGTTTAGGCAAAATAATGACTCAAAAACTACTGCAAGAAGCAGCAAAAATGAGTACAAAGAATAGTGTACTCGTGGCCTCAAAAGCAGGTGCATTTATTTATAAAAAAATGGGTTTTGAAATGGACGGAGCCTTAAATACATATTATATAAAACATCCCAAACTAAGTTAGTTTGGGATGTTTTATTCTAAATATAAAAAACACTTAGATCTTATAAATCTATCTCTTTCAGGTTTTTGATACTATTTCTCTCTAAAAAAGCATCAATAGTTTCAAAATGCTCAATCACACGTTGCTCTTTAAATTCAAACACCTTTTCAGACAAACCACCTAAGAAATCCCTGTCATGCGACACCAAAATCAAGGTACCATCAAAAGCCAATAAAGCATCCTTAATCACTTCTTTTGAACGTAAATCCAAGTGATTTGTAGGTTCATCCAAAATTAAGACATTTACGGGATCCAACAATAATTTGACCATGGCCAAACGTGTTTTTTCTCCTCCAGACAGCATTTTTACTTTTTTATCCACGGCATCACCTCCAAACATAAACTGTCCTAATATGTTCTTTATTTGAGTCCTTATATCTCCTTTAGCTACTTGATCTACGGTTTGGAACACCGTTAAGTCCTCGTCTAACAAAGATGCTTGATTTTGAGCAAAATACCCTACTTTGGCATTGTGTCCCAGTCCACATTCACCTTCAAAATCTATTTCCCCCATAATGGCTTTGATCATGGTAGATTTTCCTTCCCCATTACGACCTACAAAAGACACTTTTTCACCTCGTGCAATAGAAAAACTAGCGTCCTTAAAAATGATTTGGTCTCCGTATTTCTTAGTCATTCCTTCCACTTTTACCGGATAGTCACCCGATCTAGGCGATGGAGGAAAACGCAATTTAAGTGAGCTTGTATCTACTTCATCAATTTCTATAGGTACAATTTTTTCCAACATTCGCTCTCTAGAAGCTACTTGATTGGATTTCGAATAAGTCCCTTTAAAACGATCGATAAACCCTTGATTGTCTGCAATCATTTTTTGTTGCTCTTGATACGCTTTAATTTGATGCGCTCTTCGCTCCTTTCTCAATTCTAAATAGTGAGAATACTTGGCTTTATAATCGTGAATTGTTCCCATTGTAACCTCTATGGTACGATTGGTAATATTATCAATAAACGCTTTATCGTGAGAAATAACCACCACGGCTTTTGCTTTGTTCAATAAAAAATCTTCCAACCAAAATACAGATTCTATATCCACGTGATTCGTTGGTTCATCCAACAAAATTAAGTCCGGTTTTTGCAATAGAATTTTTGCCAATTCTATACGCATACGCCATCCCCCACTAAACTCAGAAGTTGGGCGGTTAAAATCATTGGATTTAAAACCCAATCCTTTCAATGCTTTTTCTACTTCCCCTTCATAGTTAATTTCTTCAACCGCATAGAATTTTTCACCTAAATCCGAAACGCGTTCAATAATTTTCATATACTCTGCCGATTCATAATCGGTACGTGTTTCTAACTGCTTGTTCAGATCGTCCATTTCATCACGCATGGCAAAAATACCAGCAAAAGCTTTGGAGGCTTCTTCAATAACGGTACAATCATCATCCATCAACAAGTGCTGAGGTAAATAAGCAATAACGGTGTCCTTAGGATATCTTACACCCCCTTTAGAAGGACTAGATACGCCCGCTATGATTTTCATCATAGTCGATTTTCCTGCGCCATTCTTCCCCATCAAGGCAATTTTGTCATTCTCATTAATCACAAATGATACATCTTTAAACAATGTATGCCCACTAAATTCTACACCCAACTGGTCTACTGAAATCATATTCAACTATTTTGAGCGGCGAAAATAAGAAAATAATAGGGATTTAAAATGAATCTAAATGTAGATTATACAATTCTCTTGATTCTTCTTATATTTGATACTGCGTATTTTAGTAATAAAACATTAAAATTATGTTTGTATTACTATATTTAGTTTTCGAATTTAACAGCATAAGTATTTCAGGCTACCATATGCACGAGGCCGGAGCAACAGCTGATCTCGAACTGGCCTATACCTTGGCCAACGGCTTGGAGTATATTCGTACCGGTCTCGAGACAGGAATGGATATTGATAGCTTTGCACCGAGACTCTCCTTTTTTTGGGGCATAGGCATGAACCACTTTATGGAGATCGCCAAGCTACGCGCCGGTAGAATGTTATGGGCCAAATTGGTAAAACAATTCAATCCCAAGAACGAAAAATCAATGGCACTCCGCACCCATAGTCAGACCAGTGGCTGGAGCCTTACCGAACAAGATCCCTTTAACAATGTGGCACGAACAACGATAGACGCAATCGCGCCGATGGTAG
>NVSY01000036.1 GCA_002401385.1 Flavobacteriaceae bacterium
CAGGGCCGCCATAAACCTCGTTGCTTGAGCAGAAGTAAAGATGTTTAACTTCCTTGTTCAGCAACCAGCTGAGAGTGTTTGCATTATTTAAAACCGCTTTGCTATCATCAAAAAAATTATAAAGTATACTTAATTGTTGATTTAAAGAAACTAAAAGAAGTGAAAATTTCCCAAAAAAGAAATTTTAAAAAAAGACGAAAACTTGTTTGTGGTTTCTTAAAAAAAATCATAAATTTGCACCTCGTTTTGAGATAACAATAAAACTGTCAAGAGAATGTCAAGAGTTTGTGAACTTACAGGAAAGAAAGCTATGGTTGGGAACAATGTTTCTCACGCTTTGAATAGAACTAAAAGAAAATTTAATGCTAACTTAACTAAGAAGCGTTTTTATCTTCCAGAAGAAGATAAGTGGATTACGTTAAAAGTTTCGACGTCAGCGTTAAAAAACATCAATAAATTAGGAATTACAGCAGTAGTTAAAGAAGCCAGAAAGAGTGGTTTCTTAAAACAATAACTGCTATTAAAGTATAAAAGATGGCAAAAGGTAAAGGTAATAGAATCCAAGTTATTTTGGAGTGTACTGAGCACAAAGCTTCTGGTAAAGCAGGAACTTCTCGTTACATCACTACAAAGAACAAGAAGAATACACCAGATAGAATGGAGATTAAAAAATTCAATCCTATCTTGAAAAAAATGACAGTTCATAAAGAAATTAAATAATTAAGTCATGGCAAAGAAAGCAGTAGCATCGTTACAAACAGGAGCAAAAAGATTAACCAAAGCAATAAAAATGGTAAAATCTCCAAAGTCAGGAGCTTATACATTTGTTGAGGCTATCATGGATCCTTCAAAAGTAAAAGACTTTTTAGCAAAAAAATAGTCCTTACTTATTAAGATATATACAAAAAGCTACTTTCTTTAAGAAAGTGGCTTTTTTGTGTTAGAATTWAAAAAAAAATGGGTCCCATCAAGGAGATGAAAACCATACATTTTGGCAGCTATTAAAAAAGGCTATGCCACAATTACTATCTTAAAACAACGTGTAAAATGAGTTTATTCAAAAAACTATTTTCAAAAGAAAAAAAAGAATCCTTGGACAAAGGGTTGGAGAAAACCAAAACTTCCTTTTTTTCAAAATTATCTAAGGCCGTTGCCGGTAAATCTTCTGTAGATGCCGACGTTTTAGACGAATTGGAGGAAATACTTGTTTCATCTGATGTAGGAGTGGATACCACTTTAAAAATTATCGATCGTATAGAAGCACGTGTTGCCAAGGATAAATATTTGGGAACTGATGAGTTGCAATCTATTTTACGAGAAGAAATTGCAGGCTTATTAGCGCAGTCTAATCACGGGAATGAAACCGAATTTGTTGTTCCTACTTCGCATAAACCACATGTAATAATGGTGGTTGGAGTGAATGGTGTAGGTAAAACAACCACCATAGGTAAGTTGGCGGCTCAGTTTAAAAAAGCGGGAAAAACGGTAGTTTTAGGTGCAGCGGATACTTTTAGAGCTGCGGCAATAGACCAATTACAAATATGGGCAGATAGAGTGGATATTCCAATTGTGAGACAAGATATGGGCTCAGACCCTGCATCTGTATCTTTCGATACATTGCAATCTGCAAAAGCAAGCAATGCCGATGTGGTAATTATCGATACCGCAGGCCGTTTGCATAACAAAATTAACTTGATGACCGAACTAACAAAAATTAAACGCGTCATGCAAAAGGTGGTTCCAGGCGCCCCTCATGAAGTTTTATTAGTAATTGATGGGTCTACAGGGCAAAATGCCTTTGAACAAGCGAAACAATTTACCTTAGCTACAGAAGTCACAGCATTAGCAGTTACCAAATTGGATGGAACAGCAAAAGGCGGTGTGGTAATCGGTATTTCTGATCAATTTAATATTCCTGTAAAATATATAGGAGTAGGTGAAGGTATAGATGATTTACAAGTATTCAATAAAGTCGAATTTGTAGATTCATTTTTTAAGTAAGCAACAAGAAAGTCAAAAGGAAATAGCGAAAAGCCAAAAGTGAAAAGGYCGAATTTTAAACTTGGATTACTTACAACAAGMAACCAACAACTAACAACCAATAACWCAAATTAATGCGTACAAAAGCAGTTAAAAAGAACAAAATAAATGTAGTAACCTTAGGTTGCTCTAAAAACTTGTATGATTCGGAAATCCTAATGGGACAATTAAAAGCGAATGATAAAGACGTAGTACATGAGGACGAAAATGATGAAGGAAATATTGTTGTAATTAATACCTGTGGTTTTATTGGCAATGCCAAAGAAGAGTCTATCAATACCATTTTGCACTATGTAAATAAAAAAGAAGAAGGCTTAGTGGATAGAGTCTATGTATCAGGATGTTTGAGTGAGCGCTATAAGCCGGATTTAGAAAAAGAAATACCTAATGTTGATGAGTACTTTGGAACTCATGACTTACCGAATTTATTAAAGGTGTTGGGTGCAGATTACAAACACGAATTAGTTGGGGAACGTTTGACTACAACTCCAAGACATTATGCCTATTTAAAAATTGCAGAAGGTTGTGATAGACCTTGTTCGTTCTGTGCAATTCCATTAATGCGTGGAGGACATGTTTCTACTAAAATAGAAGATTTAGTTACCGAAGCCTCTAAGTTAGCAAAGAAAGGAATTAAAGAACTTATTTTAATTGCGCAGGATTTAACCTATTATGGGTTGGATATCTATAAAAAACGTGCCTTAGCAGATTTATTAAAAGAATTAGCTAAGATTGAAGGTATTGAATGGATTCGATTGCATTATGCTTTTCCAACTGGATTTCCGTTGGATGTATTGGAAGTGATGCGTACAGAGCCTAAAGTATGTAATTACTTAGACATTCCATTGCAACATATTAATACGGAAGTGTTAAAATCTATGAAGCGTGGTACAACGAGCGAAAAAACTAGAAAGTTGATTGAGCAATTTAGAGAAGATGTTCCTAATATGGCCATTCGTACTACCTTAATTGTTGGGTATCCAGGAGAGACGGAAGAACAGTTTCAAGAAATGAAACAGTGGATCCAAGATTCTCGTTTTGAACGTATGGGGGCATTTGCTTATTCTCATGAAGAAAATACAAGTGCGTATGACTTGGAGGATAATGTACCTGAAGATGTGAAACAACGAAGAGTTTCAGAATTAATGGATGTCCAAAGCCAAATTTCTTTTGAATTGAATCAAGAAAAGGTAGGACTCACCTTCAAATGTATTTTTGATCGTAAAGATGGTAATTACTTTGTAGGTCGTACCGAGTTTGATTCACCAGATGTAGATAACGAAGTATTAGTAGATGCTACAGAACACTATGTTAAAATAGGTGAGTTTATCGATATAAAAATTGATTCAGCTGGTGATTTTGACTTGTATGGAACTCCGGTTGTTAGTGACTAGTGACTGATGTTCAGGACACAGGATTCAGGGAAAATCATAATACACTAAATAAAAAAATCCTACGATTWWWWAATCGTAGGATTTTTTTATGCTTAAATGACAATAAGTCTTGTCTCTTGATTCTTGCGTCTCCAATATTTTACAAATGTCAAGCAACTCAATACTATATCTTAGTACTCAGATCTACTCAAAAAACACTGCATTTGCCATGAATAATTTTCCGTTTTCCCAGAATTGACGGAACAAAGGATTGTCCACCATATAAATAATCTGGCCACTTCCTATAGGTTCTACTCCAAATAATAAGGAGTTTGGAACTTCCTTAAGAGCTTTTTCTCCTGCAAAACCAATATGATTAGATAGTTTTTCTTCAAAATATCCTACATTATAACCTCCAGACAATMATTCAAAAGCATTGGCTCCTAATTTTAAAGAAAAATAGTCTCTATCATATCCGAAACCTAGCGGATGGGTAGGATCTATCTTTGCTTTGAAAATGGCACCAGTTATGGTTTCAGAGATTTGCTGACGCTCCAATTGATTGTACGGAGTTAAATTGATACTGTCTTTGTCATCATCATCATTTTTTTTGTTTTGTAAAATGAAATCATCACTTTTTGCAAAGGGATTCAATGCTTTTCCAATGGCAATTATTTTACCTCCATCGGCTACCCATGATTTTAAATTCGATAGGTTTGATTTCTTGATTAACTCTCCATAATATCCATTAGGAATAATTAATATGTCCGTGTTTCTTAGTGTTTTTGAGTTTAATTGATGCCCTTTAATAATAGTAACAGGGTATTTCAATTGTTGTTCAAAAAAGTGCCAAACTTCACCAAAACTTAAAGAAGAGGTTTCCTTGCCCGAAAGTAAAGCAATGTTTTTTCTGTCGATTAAATTAATACTTGCCGAACCAAAATCGGGTCCTTTTTGAACCATTCCAGAATTAGTAGTTACTAAACTTTTTTGAAAGTTAGCGCTAATGCTAATCAATGTTTTAAAGAAACCCTTTAAGTTTTTGTTGTCTCTCTTTAAAATTAAGAGTGTTCCCTCTTTATAAATTTCATCGTTTACAGTTATCGGTTGAGAGGTGTACCTAACTTTAATGTTATTTGCTAGCAGAGCAGCTAAGAATTCGGCATCAGAAATATGATTCCATTTAGCAATATATGCATACGCATCTGCTTTTAAATTTTGAGAAATTTGAGGTTTTGCAAGAGCTGAAAGAGTTGAAATATCAAAGGTTTGAGTACTCGCAATAGCTGCTACACCATGAGCATATGGTAAACTCCAAGCTGTTATGTCGTAGGTTACCGAGTCACTCAATTTTGATTGTGGTTCTAGCAATGCCTTTATCATATGACCGTTTGCTTGATTTGCTGGAACAATAAGGTCTTTTTTGTTAAGTGTATATTTTATTGATTTTTGTCTGGAGTAGTCAAAACCTTTGATGGATGCCGTACTTCCTGTGTAGCTCTTTATATGATGTTTGCCTAGTAGTTTCACTAAACTGTTTACGTTGTCTTTATTTCCTCTTAAAATATAGCTGTTGAAGTTACGCTGTTGATTGGTCTTAAAAAAATCTGCAAATTCTTTATTCAGACGTAGGGCATGTTTAGAACCCATTTCTACGGTTGAAATTCCTGTTGAGGTATGATGTGCTATCCGATCTTTTAAAGTCAATACAAAACCTTCGTCTGTTTGAATTCCTAAACCTGCTTTTCCGTGTCCAGCTTGTTCATAAGTCATTCCCACAGCTCCCATATAGGTTGGGTAAGTGTCTCCGTAACTAGGGTAAAACAAATCGAAAAACTGTTTGGTAAAATACAACCAGCCTTCGTTGTCAAATTGGTTGGCGTTGTTAGTTCCTACATGATGTTGGAATTCGCGTTGCCATGGTGTAATGATCTCATGAAAGGGTTCTGCAGCAGGTGCAAAATAGTAAGGCGCATTATAGTATTGTTCATGAAAATCTACGTGCACATGTGGCATCCAGTTCAAATAAACCTTTAAGCGTTGTTGAGTTTCTACTTGTGTAGCCCATGCCCAGTCTCTATTCAAGTCAAATAAATAATGATTGGGTCTTCCGCTAGGCCATGGCTCGTTGTGCTCAGTAGCATTTGGATTTGTATTGTAAGGACTCGTTTTTACTTGGTTGTACCAATTTACATAGCGATCTCTACCATCAGGATTTAATGATGGATCTATAATTACAATAGTATTTGTAAGTAGTTCTTGTCTATCTGTTAGTAATCTATACGCTGTTTCCATGGCGGCTTCAGCACTTGATGCCTCGTTTCCATGAACATTATAACTCAGCCAAACAATGGCTATTTCTGGAGTGGTACTCGTTAGATTTTTACTGTTTTCAATATTGTGTAGACGAATTTTTTCTATATTTAGAATGTTTTCTTTACTAGAGACTATAGCATAGGTCAAGTCACGACTTTCGTTGGTTTCACCATATTTTTTATAAATTAAGGAAGAAGATGTTTTGTTGAGATACTCGAAATAATTGACAATTTTATGATTGGGATGAAATTGACTACCTATTTCATGTCCAAAAAAATCAGAGGGACTTTTAACAGTTTGTGCTTGTAAAAAAGAAGCAAGCAACAAGGCTATGCTTAAAATTATAGTTTTAATACGCATCATTCGTTTATGTWTGAGTTCCAAAAATAAGGATTTATAATACATAGATTGTTACGTTTTTAAATTGATTTTAATTCTTGAGTCTTTTGTATATGCAACTATTTTATACTCCCAAAGAAATGTTAATAGTAACTATGACGTGGATAACATTTTTTTCTCCAATGAATATATGCTATTTTTATCAAAATTTTACAAGAATGAAAAATGATGATTGTAATATAGATCTGAAGAGTCATTGGAACAAAGCTTATGAGAAAAGTCCTACTGAAAAGCTGGGATGGTATGAGGATGTTCCCAATTTAAGTTTGGAAATGATTGCGCGTTGTAAACTTGATAAAAACGCAAAAATTTTTATCGCAGGAGCAGGTTCATCTACATTGATAGATACCCTATTGGAACAAGAGTACACTCAAATTGTAGCCAATGACATTTCTGATGAGGCTTTGGAACTTCTTCAGAGCAGGATTCCATCCAATAAACAAAAATACTTGGATTGTGTAGTAGATGATTTGACAAATCCAACACTATTGAAGTCTCAAACAAATATTGATTTATGGGTGGATAGAGCCGTGGTTCATTTTTTCCTTAAGGAAGCTGAACAAGAGACGTATTTTAACTTGATAAAGAGCAATGTTAAAAAAGGAGCTTATGTATTGTTAGCTGCTTTTGCGCTTGATGGTGCCAAAAAATGCTCTGGATTAGATGTTTTTAGGTACAATGCGCAAATGTTTCAAGAGCGCTTAGGTGAAGATTTTAAATTGAACGTAGCTAAAGAGCATGTTTTTATAAATCCTAATGGAGATTCTAGAGCGTATATTTACACATTATTTCAAAAAAAATAAAAGTTCTGTATGAGTACAATGACAATACCTTATAAAAATGCTGGTTATTTTTCGCAAATCATTTGTGATTATATAGATAAGGACAGTTCCTTGAACGATTTTTATGGCAATTTTCCTGATATTGAAGGATTCAAGTCTCAGATAGATTTAAAAAAAGCATCCTATTCTCTAGAAAATCGAAAAGTGCTATTGAATGCTTTAGGAGAGCAATATAAGGGCATTGTAAAAAGTACAGAGACCATTGCTAACTTATCGGATTTAGCAAAGGAAAACACATTTACGATTACCACTGGGCACCAACTTAATATTTTTACAGGTCCTCTCTATTTTTTATATAAAATAGTATCCACTATAAATTTAACAAAACGACTAAAAAAAGAGTTTCCTAGATTTAATTTTGTRCCTATTTATTGGATGGCTACGGAGGATCACGATTTTGAAGAGATTAATTATTTCAAGTTAAAAGGAGAGAAGATTAAATGGAATAGAAACTCTTCAGGGGCTGTGGGACATTTAAAAACAACCGATTTTGATCCTGTATTTGAGCAGTTTTCAGCATTGATAGGTACGAGTAAAAATGCAACGTATTTAAAAGAGTTATTTGAAAAAAGCTATTTGGAGCACTCTAATTTAACAACAGCAACCCGATATTTGGTAAATGAAATTTTTGGAGACAAAGGATTGGTGATTGTAGATGGTGATGATATCCATTTGAAGTCGTTATTAAGCCCTTTTGTAAAGGAAGATTTGTTGAAAAACACTAGTTTTAACGAGGTGTCTAAAAGTATTCAAGAATTGAAAAATCTTGATAAAGGGTATAAAATTCAAGTGAATCCTAGAGAAATTAACTTGTTTTATTTGAAAGATGGATTGAGAGAACGTATGATTGAAAAGGACAATCAATTTGTAATAAATAATACGGACATTGTTTTTTCCAAAGAAGCCATATTATTGGAATTGGAGAAATATCCAGAACGATTTAGTCCTAATGTAATTATGCGTCCCTTATTTCAAGAGGTTATTTTACCGAACCTTTGTTATGTTGGTGGTGGWGGTGAAATTGCATATTGGTTTGAGTTAAAAAGATATTTTGATTCCGTAAATGTGCCGTTTCCAATTTTGTTGCTCCGTAATTCTGCATTAATTATYAGTAAAAAACAACTTGATAAATCAAATAAATTAGGACTTAACTTGGCTGATTTATTTAAAAATCAGCAGCAATTAATAGTAGATAAAGTAAAAGAAAAGTCTTCCATTAAAATTGATTTCTCTGATCAAAGAGAAGTATTGAAAGTGCAATTTGACAATTTAAAGAAATTGGCTGAGCAAACCGACAAATCATTTATAGGAGCTGTAATTGCACAAGAGAGAAAACAGTTAAATGGACTCGATATTTTAGAGAAACGCCTGTTGAAAGCTCAGAAAAGGACGATGTATGATATGGTAACTCGTATTCAGACTTTACAGAATCAATTGTTTCCAAATAATAGTTTGGAAGAACGTAGTTTAAAYTTTTCTGAGTATTATGAGCAATATGGTGATGTACTATATGAATCTTTRTTTGATGCACTAGATCCGCTTAAAYTAGAGTTTACAGTGGTGGAAATGCCAGTATAAAGGACAAAAAAAAAGCGCCTAATTCAAAAAAGCGCTTTTTATTATTAACTCTATTAATTTTACAAATGAAAACAAAGAGTAACTAGTTCTTTGSTTCATTTTTATATATTCAAATCTCATGCCATAAATATTTTAAACTTGTTAAATAACTGTTAACAGAATTGAAAAGGTGTAGAATAGAGTGATTTATATTTTTGAGAAGTGAGTATGACATTGAAGTTCAATAGATACTTTTATGAACCGAACATGAATTTTTTTAATCAAAAAATACCCCCAAGGGTATGATTAAAATAAATTCATGTGAGAACGAGAGTAACGAGTGCTTACATGTGTTCTCAAATTTTGAATTATTTTTATTCAATTGCAAAATTTTAAACACCTGAAAAAAAATACTGATTGCTCAAAACCACAAAAAAAAAGAGCGTATAAATTTTTTTGAAAAAATTCTATACGCTCAATATGTTTAAAGAAAAGCTGTTAAGCCAAATGTTTGTGTGCTTTGTATGAAGAGCGTACTAAAGCGCCGCTTTCCACATGTCTAAAACCAAGTTCTTTTCCTATGGTTTCATATTTTTTAAACTGCTCTGGAGTAATAAATTCTACCACAGGTAAATGCTTTTTAGAAGGTTGTAAGTATTGACCTATGGTTACTACATCAACTTTTGCATTTTTTAAATCGTTCAAGGTTTCAATAACTTCGGCTTCAGTTTCACCTAGTCCAAGCATTATTCCAGACTTTGTTCTTTGTTGTCCTTTATCTTTCAGGTATTTTAAAACCGCTAAACTTCGGTCGTATTTTGCTTGAATTCTCACTTCCCGTGTCAATCGACGAACTGTTTCTAAATTATGTGAAATAATTTCTGGTTTTACAGCCAAAATTCGATCAATATTGGTTTCGTTTCCTTGAAAATCAGGAATCAAAGTTTCCAATGTAGTGTTTGGATTTGTTCTACGGATGGCTTGTATAGTTTCTGCCCAAATAATAGAACCTCCATCTTTGATGTCATCTCTATCTACTGAAGTAATTACAGCGTGTTTAATACTCATCAATTTGATAGAACGAGCTACTTTTTCTGGCTCTTCCCAGTCTACAGTTTCAGGACGTCCTGTGAGTACACCGCAAAATCCACATGAACGGGTACAAATATTTCCTAAAATCATAAAGGTAGCTGTTCCTTCAGTCCAGCATTCTCCCATGTTAGGACAGCTTCCACTAGTACAAATGGTGTTTAATTTATATTTATCTACAACATTACGTAGTTCAGTATATTTTTTTCCTATCGGTAGTTTTACGCGTAACCATTTTGGTTTTTTGGTTCTTTCCGGAAGTATTACAGATTCTTTAGACATATATCAAAAATTGACTGCAAAATTACAAAGAAAAAAATTAATAAGATGTACGATTCGGTAGAGTTAATTAAGTAAACTTGACAAGTACCAAGAACTAAATCCAATTAGGAAAATGATGCCTGTCCAGCTCATTATTTTTAGTCCAATACTTGGATGCCATTGTATTGGGGTGTGTTTACTTGTTATTAATATATAATTGATAATGGCATAAAAAGGCGCTGTAATAAACGATAAAATAGTGGCTATTTTAATAAGTAAGCCCATTTCAGACAAAAAGAAGCCTAAGATAATAAGTGTTCCAAGTGCTAAAAAAACAATCCAATACCAATACCCATGTTGGGTACTTTGTCCTCTTAATATTTCAAAACTGGTTGTCATTGCTCTTGGTGATGCGTCCAATGTAGTGAGAGTAGTGCTAAACATAGTTGTAAATGCTGCTATGCTAATTAGAATTTGAGCTTCCTTACCGATACTTGTGGTGTATAATTCGATTAACTGTTTCGAAAAACTCAAAGCACTATTGCTAAAGGAAATCCCCGAATTAAACATAATTAAAGCTCCTAGTGATAAAAAACATACTCCTAAAATAAGTGTACTTAAATAACCTATATTGAAATCAAAAATTGCTTGTTTGGTAGTGTATTTTTTGTTGGAGATTTTCTTTTTTTCTAAAGTCCAAAGCGATTGCCAAATGGAAACATCCAAGGGAGCAGGCATCCAGCCTAAAAAAGCGATCAAAAAGGCTATTTCTGTAGCTGTTTTAGGAAGTACTTGTGCAAAATTAGGGGAAATACTATGGTTTTGTATTGCAAAACTAACAGCCACAACAGTACTGATAGTAAGTACAATTATAATGATTTTCATCACCGTATCAAGCATTTTATATTTACCTATTACCAATATTAGAAAAGCAATAAGGGTAATAATGCCACTCCACATGATTATATTAGTGGTCAATCCAAATAAGTTGGCAGCTAAACCTGCTGTGACAATGGTTACAGCTGCTTGAATGGTAAACATAGAGGCTGCGTTTAGAAAGATATAGGCTATTAATACACGCTTTCCTAATTTATGATAACCATGTAGTAAACTCTCTCCTGTAGCAGAAGCATAACGAGTTCCAAATTGAAAAAATGGATATTTACAGATATGAACTAGTATTAATGCCCAAATTAATCCAAATCCAAAATCGGCTCCTGCTCTTGTGGATTGTATTAAATGTGATACTCCAATAGCTGCACCTGCGAAAAGGAGCCCAGGCCCAAAGCTTTTGAGTTTATGTAACAACATTATCTATTGTTTTTTCTGGCGGAAATAACAGTAGCTAGAATTTTTTTTGCACGAAGTAATTTAACTTTTACATTCCCAATGGGTTCATTCAATGCTTCCGCTATTTCTTTATAGCTCATTTCATGAAAATAACGAAGGTTAATAATCTCTTGGTGATGAGGTTTTAATTGTTTGATATAATTTAAAAGTCGATTTAAGTTTTGTTCATTAATGAGTAGATCCTCTGCAGATGGAGCGTCATCAGAAATTTTGTAGGCTTCAGATTCTTTTTTGTGAATGGAAATTGTTTCCGTTTTATTTTTACGGTAAGAATCGATTAATAAGTTTTTAGAAATAGAAATTAGCCACGTTTTAAACGCGTACTTGTTGTCATATAAATGTATCTTTTCAAATGCTTTAGCAAATGTTTTTATGGTGATGTCTTGGGCCTCGTCTTGATTGGAAGTCTTAGAAAACTGGAAATTATATACATCACTCCAAAAGGAATTTAACAAGGTGTTAAATGCTTTTTCGTTTTTGTCTTTCGCTTTTTCTATGAGCAATGGTAGATCTATTTTTTGTGGAGCCAAATTGAATGCGTTTATTTCATTAAATTATATAAAGATACGTAATTACAAATACCTGTTAAGARTTATTCAAATGAAAATGCTAAGTGGGGGAAAGACTTAAATTAAAGTGAGTGTATTTTCTTAGTGTAATGTTTTGAATGAACAAAGGTTCATTTTTTATTTATTTTCACAATTTTCTGGAAGTTTACCGCAAAAGCCACAAGGTTCTCCGTCTTTGTTTAATTGAGGACTTTGACTGGCACAAGTTCCTGCAAACTTACCGTCTTTTTTTGCCCAAATTTTGATTGCAATTCCCGCAAACCCTAAGGCCAACATCGCTATTGTGATGAGTACTAATTTCATGGTATAAATATATTATGTGCAAAGATAATTATTTTTAAAATGGTTTTATTAAAATTGAGAGAATTATTACAGTACATAATAAATTGTAAATTAGTGTTTTACATAGTTTGGTTGTATGTTGTGATAAATTGTTTGATTGGGTTCTTGAAAATAGGACCATGTTTGATTAGTTGTTTGAATTATGATATCAAAAAAGACGCACCTTTTGGATGCGTCTTTTTTTTAATGTTCAGTAGTATTTAATTCATACTTATCAGTTCTTTTTGTACATTATTTGGGACTAATTCAAACGAAAAGAACTTGGTGCTAAAGGAACCTCTTCCTTGCGTAATAGAACGCAGTGTAGTTGAGTATTTGTACATTTCGGCCTGTGGAATAAGTGCCTTAATTTTTTGATATTTTCCTTCACTTTCCATGCCTAAAATTACAGATCTTCGCGCTTGTAAATCCGTCATTACGTTGCCCATTAATTCTTCTGGAACTTTTACAGTTAAATTGTTTACAGGTTCTAATAATTTTGGTTTTGCATTTAGAAATGCTTCTTTAAAAGCATGCGCGGCAGCTATTTTAAAGGAGATATCGTTAGAGTCTACTGAGTGCATTTTACCATCAAAAAGCATGACTCTAATGTCTCTTGCATATGATCCTGTAAGAGGGCCTTCTTCCATCACTTCTAAAATTCCTTTTTTTACTGCAGGTAAATAACGTGCATCTATGGCACCTCCAACAATGCAATTGTAAAAAACTAATTTTCCACCCCAGGGCAATACTTCAATATCTTTTCCTCGTATATTGAAGCCTTCAGGATCTGGCATGTCTTCAAAATAAGGTTCTATTTTTAAATGTACTTCTCCAAATTGTCCAGATCCTCCAGATTGCTTTTTGTGTTTGTAACTAGTTGTTGCAGCACGTTGAATGGTTTCTCTATAAGCAATTCGAGGTTGTTCAAAAGTAACATCTATACCATAATTATGTTTTAGATTCCATTCGATTGTTGCTAAGTGTAACTCTCCTTGACATGAGAGTATTTGCTGTTTCAATTCTTTTGAGTAAACAACTTTTGCAGTGGGGTCCTGGCTGTGAATCCGTTTTAAGGCTTCTGTTAGCTTTTCTTCATCTTTTTTATTACTAGCGAAGATGCATTTATGAATTCTAGCCTCTGGATATATAATTGGTTTTAGCCTTACGGGATGCTCTTTTTCATGTAAAGTATCGTTGGTTTCTGTAAATTTCAATTTTAAAGTAGCTCCAATATCACCTGCTGATAATTTATCTACCAACTCACGCTTTTTACCATCCATAATAAACAATTGGTTGATGGTTTCTAGTTCGCCATTGCGTGGGTTAATTAATTTGTCGTTTTGTTTTAGTTCTCCAGATTTTACTTTGAAAAAACTGATTTTACCTAAGTTTTCCTCGTACAAGGTTTTAAATATAAAAAGGCTAATAGGTGCATCATTTTTACAGTGTATGAGGTCACCATCTATTGTTTGTTCTTCTCTTAAATCTCCAGCTCCAGGGGCAACATTGTCAATAAACCCCATCAATCTACCACTTCCCATATCTAGTAAGGCTGACATACAAAATATTGGGAATAGTTGATGGTTTAACATTCCTTTTTTCATTCCTGCTCGCATTTCATCTTCAGAAAGTGTTTCTTTCTCAAAAAATAATTCCATCAAATCCTCATCGTTTTCAGCAGCTTTTTCAATCAATTCATTTTGTAGGTGTTTTGCCTTTTCAATTTCTTCCTTTGGAATGCTGTGTTTTTCTGGTTTTCCTCCGTTGGGACCAAACTTGTACATTTTCATTTTTAAAACGTCGATAATGCATTGTGCGCCGTCTATTACAAGTGGGTATTGTATTTGTATTGCATTGTTACCTACCAATTGTTTAATGCTTTTTATGCTGTCTTCAAAATTGGCTTTTGGATGGTCAATTTGATTGATAACAAACAAGGAAGGTTTGTTAAAACGATTGACATACTCCCAAATAATTTCRGTRCCTATTTCWACRCCTTGTTGYGCRTTKAYAAYKGTAACWATWGARTCTGCTACATGCATSGTAGMGGCTACTTCYCCAATAAAATCATCTAARCCKGGKGTGTCGATAATRTTTATYTTGTAATTCCKCCATTCGGTATGAAGMGGTGTTGCGTATACCGATGTTTYGCGTTCGTGTTCAATGTCGTGATGGTCGGCAACAGTRTTTTTACTTTCGACACTCCCACGACGATTGACTAATCCAGCTTCGAATAACATAGTCTCTGCAAGAGTGGTTTTTCCACTTTTGTGAGCTCCAACAAAGGCTACGTTTTTAATGTGTTTGTCATCATAAATTCTCATAAGGCAATGGTTTTAAATGAAACGATGCCTAAATTTACAAAAATTAACTTGATGGATATATGATTTATGTTAGTGTTTTTCTGTTAGTTAAGGTCTATTTTGAGTACAAGATGTAGTTGCTTCTTGTTTTTCTATATACTTTTAATTTTTTTTGCCAAGTTTTTTCGATGTCCGAAATGGATGTGCCGGCTATCAATTGTTTTTTTAAAAGGAATGATCCAGCAAGTTTATCAAAAAAGTTATTAAAAAACTTTTCTTGGTTAGGGCTGTTGTCATATGCTTTTTTGATCCATTTAAGGTCAAATTTTTCAAGGTGTGGATGAAGACTTAAATTTTCGCCATTACAGTGTTTACCTTCGTGTTTTGGGTATTTAGAACCAAAATTTGGTGAAGGGGTRAAACGGAATGAAAATAGCTTTTTAGGCAATTCAGGAGAACCATAAATTTGAAATTGTTGCTCAGTACCACGACCACAACTGATAGTTGTACCTTCAAATAAACATAAACTGGGATACAAATTAATGGACTGATCATTGGGTAGGTTTGGCGAAGGTTTAATGGGTAAACTATAACGACTAGACGCAGAATAATTTGCGACAGGAATCACGGTTAAATCGCATTGGATTCCATTTTTCAACCATTTTTCTCCATTAATCATATTGGCATATTCTCCAATCGTTAGGCCATAAACGGTAGGTACGGGATGCATTCCAACAAAGGAAGTGAGTTTTTTATCTAATACAGGACCATCTACATAATGTCTGTTCGGATTGGGTCTGTCTAAAACAATCACAGGGATATTATTTTCTGCACAAGCTTCCATGATATAATGTAAGGTTGAAATATAAGTATAAAACCGAACTCCAACGTCTTGTATGTCAAATAGCACATGATCTATTCCTTCTAAAAGTTTGTCAGATGGCTTTTTGTTTTTTCCGTATAAAGAAAAAATAGGGAGCCCAGTTTTTTTGTCTTTTTGGTCTAAAATGTGTTCACCAGCATCTGCCTTTCCTCTAAATCCATGTTCGGGAGCAAATACTTTAGAGATTGTTATTTTTAAAGATAATAACGAATCTACCAGATGTGTATGTGAGTTTATTGAATCGTTTTTAAAAATTACAGACGTTTGATTGGCGACAATTGCGATGTTTTTATTTTTTAAAAGCTCCAAATAGGAATGGGTTTGCTGGGCACCAGGTTTAATAGTAAATGGTTTTTGATCCGAAATTGTTATATTTTGAACTGTTTTACCCTCTATTTGCTTGTTTTTTGTTGATTGACAAGAAATCAAACTATAGAAACCTAAAAAAACTAAGATGAAATATGTATTTTTGAACCGAAATCTAAGCATATAAAATATTGAATTACGAATTATTTTTAGCCAAACGCATGATTGCGGGCAGAGAGCATAAAAGTAGTATATCTTCTCCTATTATAAAAATTTCCATATTGGCAATTGCTTTGGGGATGATAGTGATGATGATATCAATGTCCACAAGTTTTGGCTTGCAGGAAAAAATTAGGGAAAAGTTGTCTGGTTTTAACGGGCATGTACAAATTACTAGTTTTGACGATAACCTTTCTGGGATTACCTTAAATCCTATTGATAAAGATCAAGATTTTTATCCTGAGTTCATTTCTGTTGAAGGAGTATCCAACGTACAAGTGTTTGCCACCAAGCCTGGGGTTATTTTAACCGATAAAACTTTTGAAGGGATTGTTTTTAAAGGGGTTTCTGCCGATTATGATTGGAGTTTTATTCAATCATATATAGAAGAAGGTGTCTTGCCTATCTATAGCACTGAAAAATCAAATGCTATTGTGATGTCCTCAGTAATGGCAAACAATTTAGAAGTGAAAGTTGGTGATACATTGAGGTTTCATTTTCCTAAGAATGATCCCAACAAGAGGCCAAATTTTAGAATGTTCAATATCGTTGCCTTGTATGATTCTGGATTTGATGATTTTGATAACTCCATTATTATTGGAGATATCAATCATATTATAAAAATGAATAAATGGAAGGAAGATGAAGTAGGAGGTTTCGAAATTTTTATAGACGATTTTGATGAGATTCGAACAAAATCAAACGAAATTTACGTTGCAACACCTTCCACTTTAAATGCGCGCAGTATATTAGAAAAATATCCGCAAATTTTTGATTGGATTAATCTATTTGATGTCAATGTATATTTAATTATCGGCATTATGATTGTAATTGCAGGTATAAATATGATTACCGCCTTGTTGGTGCTAATTTTGGAACGTGCAAAAATGATTGGTATTTTAAAAACATTAGGGAGCACCAATGGGAGCTTGCAAAAAATGTTTTTATACAATGCTAGTTATATTATTATAAAAGGGTTGTTTTGGGGGAACTTAATCGGTTTGACACTGTTGTTTACGCAGCAATATTTTGGAATCATTGCCCTAGACCCTTCTACATATTATGTAAAAGAAGTGCCTGTACACTTAGATTGGTTGTTTATAGGTTTGTTAAATATTGGAACCTTAGTATTGTGCTTGACAATGCTTGTGGTGCCAACTATGGTCATTTCAAAAATTGACCCGGTAAAATCAATCAAGTTTGATTAATTAAAAAAACTAGTAGTGGAATACGCAAAAAATATTTTGGAAACCATTGGGAACACCCCTTTGGTACGATTGAATGAAGTTACAAAAGAAGTAGCTGCGCTTGTATTAGCAAAAGTAGAAACATTTAATCCTGGGAATTCGGCTAAGGACCGTATGGCAGTTAAAATGATTGATGATGCAGTGGAGGCTGGCCTATTGAAACCTGGGGGAACTATTATTGAAGGTACTTCTGGGAATACTGGAATGGGATTGGCCTTGGTGGCAATTATACGTGGGTATAAACTTATTTGTGTAATCAGTGATAAACAGTCCAAAGAGAAAATGGATATTTTACGAGCTGTAGGAGCTGAAGTGATAGTTTGTCCAACCAATGTAGAACCAGAAGACAGCCGTTCGTACTATTCTGTTTCAAAGCGTTTGGCAACTGAAACGCCTAATTCTTGGTATGTAAATCAATATGACAATCCATCGAATACCTTAGCTCATTATGAACAAACAGGTCCTGAGATTTGGAAACAGACGGATGGGAAAATTACTCATTTTGTATGTGGAGTTGGTACAGGAGGTACCATTTCTGGAGTTGGGAAATATTTGAAAGAGAAGAATCCAAGTATTAAAATTTGGGGAATAGATACCTATGGTTCTGTATTTAAAAAGTATCACGAAACTGGAATTTTTGATGAAAACGAAATTTATCCTTATATCACTGAAGGAATAGGCGAGGATATCTTACCAAAAAATGTAAACTTTGATATAATTGATGGATTTACAAAGGTAACTGATAAAGATGCAGCTGTATATACTAGAAAAATAGCTTTGGAAGAAGGTATTTTTGTAGGGAACTCTGCAGGGTCAGCTATTAAAGGATTGTTGCAGTTAAAAGATAATTTTAAGAAAGACGATGTTGTGGTGGTGCTGTTTCACGATCATGGAAGTCGTTATGTAGGGAAAATGTTTAATAACGAGTGGATGCGTGAACGCGGATTCTTGGAGGATGATATTATTACTGCAATAGATTTAGTTAAAGATAGAGCAGATGCAAGTTTAGTAACCGTTAAAACAGAAGAACTTGTAGGACACGCTATTGAAAGAATGCGAACGTATGGAATTTCACAAATCCCTGTGACAGATATATCTGGTTTTGTTGGTTCGGTAGATGAGAGCGATTTGTTCCGTTTGTATTTTGAAGATGAAAATTGTGCAAATCGACCAATCAAAGACATTATGAATGCAGCTTTTCCTGTAGTGGAGTCGGATGTACCTGTAAAAAAAATTGCAGAACTTATTAATAAAGAAAATAAAGCGGTGTTGGTGGCTTTAAAAAATGGTACGTATCAAATTATAACACAACATGATGTTATCAGCGTAATACGCTAAGTGTTATAAATAAAAATATTTTTGAAAAACAGCATTGTTTAGAAAGGTTTTCTGAGCAATGCTGTTTTAAGATACACAGTATACTCAATACATATACAACATGAATGAGATTTTGCTGGGACAAGAGAAACGCTAACTATTAATAGGTTGGGGTGAACCCAATGGATCGGAATTGAAGGTGTAGCTAAAACAGGAACACTTTCAATTTACATGCCTTTTGGAATGGCCGTTGGTTTGGATTTTTCTGCTATATATGATGAAAATGGACCTGTTAAAGAGCCAACTATTTACAAGAAATAGTATTTCTAAGAATGGGGTTCAATATGAATCAAAACATTTTCTATGCTAGAAAATTTAATCCGTAATGCATCTTTTAGATTGTGAGAAATAGTGTGTCCTTCCTTTACAGTAATATTGGCATCTACGATGGCATGTAAATCCACATGATACATCATTCCCGTTTTTCGAATGAAGCATTTTTCAGTTCCTAAAATACCATTAACTTTTAAAGATTCGGTTCTTATTTTTTCTATAAAACCCTCATGTATATCTTCGTCTAATATCTCACTTAATGCAGGTCGGAATATGAGGTAACTATTGTATAAAATAATTAGTGAGGCTAGGAGTGCAGCCCAATCATCGGCGCTTTCGTAGCCGTCTCCCATAGCAATAGCTACAGAAATCCCGACAAATGCAGTGACTGAGGTAATGGCATCGCTTCTATGATGCCAAGCATCTGCTGCTAAAGAAGTACTATTGGTTTCCTTGCTTATTTTGATTACAACTCTGTAGGAATATTCTTTCCAAAGGATGATGAACAATAGAACAATCAACGTCCATGGTTCGGGTGTTTCATGTGGTGTTTGTATGTTTTTAATACTTTCGAAAGCAATAATAGTGGCTGAGGTAATTAGAAAACCAACCACTAAGAAAGTGACCAAAGGTTCAATTTTCCCATGGCCATAAGGGTGGTTTTTATCGGCTGGTTTATTCGAGTATTTTAATCCAAATAAGACTAAAATAGAAGAAAATATGTCTGTAGTTGACTCAATGGCATCAGCTATCAAAGCATAAGAGTTCCCAAAAAAACCTGCAAGCCCTTTTATGATTGCTAAACTTATATTTCCAGCAATACTAAAATAAGTGGTTTTAATGGCAGACTCTTGTTTGTTCATAGGGATAATTTATCTTGTAAAAAAAACATGAGGTTTTGAATTATACATTCAAAACCTCATGTCTATATATGATATGTTGTTTTTATTACATTCTTTCAGGAACWGCAATTCCCAATAAATGGAAACCTGATTTTATAGTTGCTGCTATTTTTGCAGATAACTGTGTTCTGAATATTTTTTCTTGTTCATTTTCACAACCTAAAATTGGTACCGTTTGATAGAATGAATTGTATGCTTTTACTAAATCGTAGGTGTAATTTGCAATCAACGCAGGACTGTGATTTGCAGCGGCATTTTGAATTACTTCTGGAAAATATTCCAGCTCTTTGATAAGGTTAATTTCTTTTGAATGTAAGTTTATATTACTTATAGTTTGTGTATAATCAAAAGTAGCTTTTCTTAAAATAGATTGGATACGTGCGTAAGTATATTGTATAAATGGTCCTGTGTTACCATTAAAATCAACAGATTCTTCTGGGTTAAACATAATTCTACGTTTTGGGTCTACCTTTAAGATATAGTATTTTAAAGCTCCCAATCCTATTACTTTATACAARGATTCTTTTTCTTCCTCAGAATAGCCTTCTAATTTTCCTAGTTCTTGAGATATGGAACGCGCTGTATTTGTCATTTCTACCATTAAATCATCGGCGTCTACGACTGTTCCTTCTCTAGATTTCATTTTTCCAGAAGGTAAATCTACCATTCCATAAGACAAGTGATACATGTTTTCTGCCCATTCAAATCCTAATTTTTTAAGGATTAGAAATAGTACTTTAAAATGATAATCTTGTTCGTTTCCTACGGTGTAAACTAATTCACTTAAATCAAAGTCTTTAAAACGTTCAATGGCAGTTCCTATGTCTTGAGTTATGTAAACCGAAGTTCCATCTCCTCTCAATACAATTTTTTCGTCCAAACCATCTTGGGTTAGATCTATCCAGACGGATCCATCTTCTTTTTTGAAAAAGATTCCTTTTTTAAGTCCTTCAGCTACAATATCTTTTCCTAGTAAATAAGTATCGCTTTCATAATAATTTTTATCAAAATCAACACCCAATTCTTTATAGGTTACTTCAAAACCATCATATACCCATTGGTTCATGGTTTTCCAAAGAGTCACTACTTCCTCGTCTCCAGCTTCCCACTTCAGTAGCATTGCTTGGGCTTCTAACAAAATAGGAGCCTCTTTTTTTGCTTCCTCTTCTGTTTTTCCTGCTTCCATCAGTGCTTTGATTTCTACTTTATAGGCTTTATCAAATGCTACATAATAGTTTCCAACAAGCTTGTCTCCTTTAAGTCCAGTACTTTCTGGTGTTTCACCATTTCCAAAAAGTTTCCAAGCAAGCATACTTTTACAAATATGGATTCCTCGATCGTTTATAATTTGTGTCTTATACACTTTCTTACCAGAAGCAGCCATAATTTCTGCAACAGAATATCCTAATAAATTATTACGGATATGTCCCAAATGCAATGGTTTGTTTGTGTTTGGCGAAGAATATTCTACCATATCTGCTTTTTGACCTTCAGCAGGAGTTATGATACCATAATTAGGAATGGCATAAATTTTATTAAAAGTATCTAGATAATGAGATTCAGAAATCACTAAGTTTAAGAAGCCTTTGACTACATTAAAATCGGTTACTTCGGAAACGTTTTCTTTTAAATAAGTTCCTAAATCTTCTCCTATTTTTACAGGGTTTCCTTTTACATGGCGTAAAAAAGCAAAAACGACAATTGTTATATCGCCTTCAAAATCTTTTCGGGTTGCCTGAAACTCTACGTTTTCAATACTAACATCATATTGGGCTTTAAAAGCCTCTGTTACTGCGTCGGTTAATTTTGCTTGAATACTCATGTAAATTATAAAAAAAATTAGGGGGCAAAAATACTGATTTTATTGTGAATTATTGCTTAATAAAGTCGAATTCACTAAAATCAAAGTCTGGATTTGGAATATCTATATGTAATCGTTTTATTTTTCCTTCTTGATTTAGGTCAAACCATAGTTTTCCTTGAGGTAAAGAGCTGAGAGAGGTGTCAAATCTAAAGGTGAAAATATGATGGTTCCAATGCTGTAGGTCTGCATAAAAAATAGGGGTATTATCCATTTGGAAATGCAGTATTCCGTTTTTATTGCTCACCGTAATTGTACCGTACATTTTATCCGTATAGGTGCCAGTATACTGATTGATGTCAAAATTATTTTTATCAAGTTGACCGCGCTGTAATTCTAACAAGTCTTCTTTCTCAGACTGTTTTTTGTCTCTTTTTTTCTTAATGACGAGGTAGTCTGAAGACCAGTCTTTGTCTTTCATGTTATTGCCTATTAAAACGTCCAATATTTTGTTTGCAAGAGCTCCTGGTAGCCAGTTAACACTATTAGTAACTATGACTACCGCCAAATCTTTTTCTGGGATAAAAAATGATTTTGAAATCATTCCATCATAACCGCCACTATGTGAAATTACTTTTACACCTTCATAGTCTTGAAGGTTCCAGCCCATACCATAACTAGAGAAATGCTGTTTATGCTTGTTTTTTCTTACTGGGAAATTGATGTGTGGGGTTGTTAATTGATTGAATTGCCTTTGTGAAAAATATGCTTTGCCATTACTTTTGCCCTCTTTTAAATTTAATCGAAGCCATTTAGAAAAATCATGAACGGAGGATATAAGTGCTCCTGCTGGAGCTATATTGTCCCAGTTTACCCAATTCAATGCAATGTTTTTATTGTTTTCCGTAAAATAGGGTGTTGCGATGTTTTGGGACTGTTTTAATTGGTTTGTTGAGGTAAGTGTTCTGTTCATTTTCAAAGGCGTTAAAAAAGCGTCTTGAATATAGGTAGCCCATGATTTTCCACTAATTTTTNCTAGTATTTGTCCCGCAGCCAAATAGGAAATATTTGAGTATCCAAATTGAGTTCTGAATTCGTATTTGGGTTTTAAATACTGCTGTGCTTGGATAATCTCTGTGGGTGTTTTGGTAGTTGCATACCATAATAAATCACCGCTAAAAGTTTTAAGTCCACTGCGATGAGAGAGTAAGTCTGCAATGGTAAAATGCTGTGTTACATAATTGTCGTACATTTTAAAATCGGGAAGAAAATCAACGACTTTGTCCGTCCATTTTAGTTTTTTTTCGTCTACCAATTGGGCTAGAGCACTAGCTGTAAACGCTTTTGAATTAGAGGCGACAGCAAAAAGAGTGTGTTCATTTACCGTTTTTCTAGTACGCGTATTTGTAACTCCATATCCTTTACTCAGATAGGTGCTGTCTGCACTTATTATAGCGACTGCCATTCCTGGAATATTCCATTCTTGAAACGATTTTTCAAAATAATGGTCTAAATGTTGGAGTTGTTCTGTAGTTTGAGCCTGTGAGAGTAAGAACACGAAGAGGGCAATTATAGTATGTATTTTTTTCATTGAAAAGGATAGTTATTAATGACATTGATAATGGTTGGAATCACGAAAATAGTAAATCTATCAATATAGATGCTTATTATAAAATGGTATTTATAATTTTATTTTTAAGTGTTTTACCGAAGATACTAACATATGTTTTGATGCGTATTTTTCATACATGTGTTGTGTTTTATTTTTATAAGTCTGTAGGGTTATATATGTTGATTATAGGTCTGTGGTGTTTTATGTTTTTGATTAAAAAACACCTTTTAAAAAAGGAATTGCGGTAAACTTAAATTATCGTATTTTTGCAAATTATAAATACACGTATGAAACCATCATTAGAAGAATTAGGAGAATTGTCGAAAGAGAAATTAGTGGAGAATAAAAAATATTTTCAACGATTGAAAAAGAGAACACCTAAAAATTTAGATGTAATTGTTAGAGAAATTCATGATAAAGAATTTGAACGAACCGATTGTTTGGATTGTGGGAATTGTTGTAAAACTACAAGTCCTATCTTTACAGATAAAGACATCGCCCGTATTGCAAAGCATTTAAAAATGAAAATCACGAATTTTATAGCTAGCTATTTGGATCGTGATGAAGACGATTTTTATGTGTTAAAAGAATCTCCATGTACTTTTTTAGACACAGATAATTCTTGTTTTATCTACGACGTTAGGCCAAAAGCTTGTAGTGAATATCCTCATACAAATCGCCGTAAATTTATTCAGTTAGCAGAGTTAACTATTAAAAATACAGAGGTTTGTCCTGCTGCTTATAATATTTTAGAAACCTTAAAAGAAAAGTTGCCGAAATAATTGATATATTTATTGCTTATAACGTATTGTGCTCGTTTGTCAGTGTTGAAAAACGCTAGACAATTGATTCATAACCTATTAATTTAGAAAACATAAAACAATATAAAAAGTAATTGATATAAAAAAGAATGTACTATTTAGCATAATTGTATTTTTATTATTTACGGGTAATATGAAGGCAAATTCCATACGTTGGATGTCTTCATTGGAGGAAGCTAAGAAGCTATCTCAAGTGACTAACAAACCAATATTACTTGATTTTTGGGCACATTGGTGCGGACCTTGTAAGAAAATGGACAGGGATGTTTGGAGCAAAGAAGAGATTAAATTGTTGATGGCTAATTTTATTCCAGTTAAAATTGAAATAGACATTGACAAAAAATCGCTCAAAAATATAGTGCGCGTGCAATTACTACAGTTATAATAGTCGATAGTTGGAGGTAGAGCTTTATAAGTCTGTTGGTTATAAAGATAGGCAATACATTAAAAAATTATTGACAAATTTTTCTGTCAATTTAGTAGGAATCAATAGAGCTATTCAGGTATTATTAAAAAAACCAGAACATATTGGGTTGAACATGAGGTTGGCTCAGAAATACCAAGATTATGCGGCCGTTTTAAACAAAGATGCTAAATTGGCTTTTTTGAAGAAAAGTAATAATTATTTTAAGAAAGCAATAAAATTCAATAAAGCAACAGATAATTCAACAATAGATGAGCGAATTGAGTTGATGCGATTATTGAATAAATCTTATTTAGGTAGTTCTAAAAGTGTTTTAAAAAAGATTGAAAAATCATTTAAAAACGTAGAGAAGAAGTATGAAGGACTTTTTTTTTATAAAACACTTCCATGCTCATCAAACAAAGAATGCTATACTTGAAGCTGAAATGGTGGAAAAATTAGGTGATAGTCCAGATTATGGGCATTATTTAAAGAAGGCGCAAAAGTATGTAGGTGTATAACTATAACAAAACATCATCAAATAAAATCTTTATGTTTTTAACATAGACAAAATAATAATAATTCTATTTCTATATGTCTACTTGGAAATTCATTTGATATTAGATATAGGATTTTTTTACAAAAAGAAGGGTTTCATATATTATGAAACCCTTCTTTTTTAATAAGAAATGTGATTTACTTGTTTTTAAATCGATCAAAATCACTGCGCTTTGTTACAGGCCAATAGTTATTGGAAGTGTCAATATCTGCGGATTCTAACAGTGGATCTATTATTATTTGTTTTAATTGTTTGTGACAAGTATAGGTTTTTTTAAAATGATGTTCATTCTTTCGCCAAACCTGTGCAGGGTACACAACACGTTCCGAAGAATCATCTGTAAATAGATACTGCACAACTATGGGCATAATCAATCCTCCTGGTTTCGAAAATTCGATCTCATACGCATAATTTGGAATAGTAGTTATTAGGCTAGAAATGTTTAAGTTGGAATTACTCGCAAGAGATTTGATATCTAATCGCTCATCGAATTTTATTTTTTTGCGAACTATTTCTACCTTATTTGTTTTGGTGTTTTTCTCTGATATGAAGGCATAAGAATTGACAGATTTAATACCGATATCTACTACATCTGTAGTGTAAAACCAGCCTCTCCAAAACCAATCTAAATCCATGGCAGAAGCATCTTCCATAGTTCTGAAAAAATCAGAGGGAGTAGGGTGTTTAAACATCCATCTATTGGAATAAGTTTTAAAGGCATGATCAAAAAGATCAGGTCCCATAACTAAGTTTCTTAAAATATGCAATGCCGTTGCTGGTTTTGCATAGGCATTTGATCCAAATTGATACGTGTCATCTCCTTTACTCATAATGGGAACTATTTTGGATTGATCTCCGCTCATATAACCAACAATTTTTTGCGCAGGTCCGCGTCTGGAAGGATAGCCTTTTTCTAAATTTTGTTCAGCAAAATATTGTATAAAGGAATTCAATCCTTCATCCATCCAGGTCCATTGGCGCTCGTCTGAGTTGACAATCATTGGAAAAAAATTGTGCCCTACTTCGTGAATAATTACACTAATCATTTTGCGTTTGGTACGGTCGTTATACGTTCCATCTTCATTWGGGCGCCCTCTATTCCAACAGATCATTGGGTATTCCATACCTTGGTTTTTGGCATGTACAGAGATGGCTTTGTGATATGGGTAGTCAAAGGTATAATCGGAATAAGTTTCCAATGCTATTTTTATGGCCTTGGTGGAATATTGCTCCCATAGCGGATTTCCTTCCTTTGGATATAAAGAATGTGCCATCACGCGAGTTCCATTGATATCCACTGCCATGGCATCAAAAATAAATTTTCGAGAACTTGCAAAGGCAAAATCACGAACGTTAYTGGCTGTTAGTTTCCATGTTTTTGTGGTGTTTACTTTTGTTTTTTCTTTGGAGATTACATCATCTTGAGAAACAATTATTACGGGAGTATTGTAGTTCTCTTGTGCTTTTTTATAGCGCCTTAATTGCTTGGAAGAAAATACTTCTTTGCGGTTGGTTARTTTACCTGTTCCATCTAATATGTGATCTGCGGGAACTGTAATGTTTACTTGGTAATTGCCGAATTCTAAGGCCCATTCACTACGACCCCAAAATTGCTGATTCTGCCATCCTTCCACGTTATCATAAACGGCTAATCGTGGAAAAAATTGAGCAATAATATATAAATTGTTTCCATCTTTTGGAAAGTATTCAAAACCTGAACGCCCTCCAAATTCTACAAAATTATTGATATGATACCACCATTTGATCTTGAACTCAAAGCTTTCTCCAGATTTCAAAGGAGAGGGCAATTGGATGCGCATCATGGTATAATTGATATGGTAATTCAGCGTATTTTTTTTTGTGTCTTGAACAGATACAATATTAAATCCTCCGTCAAAAGGATTTATATATTGTTTTGAGAATTCTTTAGGATGCATTAAACGAGTCAGTTTCTCAGAGGAGATTGCTTGACTTTTTGAATTTTTTTTTCGCTTGTTTTGGTCTAGTTGTATCCATAAATATTCCAGAGTGTCGTCTGAATTGTTGTAATAGGTAATGGTTTCCTCTCCCGTTAGTTTATTGTCTGCTTCATCTAAAACAATATCCATTACGTAATCTACTTGTTGCTGCTTGTATTCATGTCCAGGAGCACCAGATGCTGTATGTTCACTGTTTGGAGTAGCTAATTCCTGTTTTAGCTGCCTGAATTTATGAATGTTGTAATGGGCTTTTTCTTGTGCAAAAAAGCTGAAGGGTAGGAGTAAGAATAATAATCTTAAATGTAACATATAAAAAAGTGCCTTGTTAGTGTAGTTGCTCCCAATTTAAGGTAAAATGTGAACATAAAAAAACTGTCCAAAAAATAAGGTGATTCTCAAGGTGTTGAGAAGCTATTTTTTGGACAGTTGGTATGGTTGTTTTTTATCCTTTTATAGTGCTTTTTTTAAAGGACTCAAATTCATTATCTTGTTTTTTTGGCCAACTATTATTTGATTCGTCTACATCGGCAGTTTGTTTGTCTGGATCTACCACTATAGATATAATCTTTTTTGTAGAAGGGAATACCTTGGTGACTTGCTTGTCATTTTTTCTCCAAATTTGTGCGGGGTACTGAATGCGTTCTTTGGATCCATCTTCAAATTGATATTCCACAATTATTGGCATGATTAAGCCTCCCAGTTTTTCAAATTCAATTTCATAAAAATAATTTGGAATGTCAGCTGTGTTAAACGTGCCATGATTTGCCTTTAAATATTCCTTTAAAATTTGTAATTCTTGTGGTTTTTGATTTGTAGATGCACTACTAAAGTCATCACTTTCTTCAGCTATCAAATACAAAGAGGCCGGGTATTTATCAATATCTTTTCCATATTTTTTTAATAATTCCGTTGCTCTTTTCGTTTTCTTATCAGTAAGCCTGTAGGTAGTTACCTGCTTAATTCCAATATCGTTGTTTCTAGTTGTATAGAACCAACCTCTCCAAAACCAATCTAAATCCATCGCAGAGGCGTCTTCCATAGTACGGAAAAAGTCGGCAGGAGTTGGATGTTTGAATTTCCAACGGTTGGCATATGTTTTAAAAGCATAATCAAATAATTCATGCCCCATTATGGTTTCTCTTAAAATAAATAACCCAGCTGCAGGTTTGTGATAAGCATTTGAACCAAACTGTTTTACATCTTCACTGTTGGTCATTATTGGTGTTAAGTTGTCTTGATTTCCTGCCATATATCCAACAATATTTTTTGGATACTTGGAAGTAGGAAATAATTCAGGGTCGTAATTTCCTAGTGCATAAATCTGTACAAAAGTATTGATTCCTTCATCCATCCAAGACCATTTTCTTTCGTCAGAATTTACAATCATTGGGAAAAAATTATGGCCAATTTCATGTGTGATAACACCAATCATTCCTTTCTTTAATCTATCTGAAACAGCTCCGTTTTCTTTTGGACGACCGTAGTTCCAACAAATCATAGGGTATTCCATTCCTTGTCTGTCCGCGTTTACTGAAATTGCTTTAGGATATGGATAATCAAAGGTGAATTTTGAATATTCTTTTAAGGTATTGGCTATAACTTGAGAAGAATGCTCTTCCCATAATGGGTTTCCTTCTTTAGGGTATAAAGAGTATGCCATTACTTTTTTACTGTCTAACTGAACAGCCATACCATCCCAAATAAAACGTCTCGAACTTGAAAAGGCAAAATCACGTACGTTTTTTGCTTCCAATGTCCATGTTTTAGTTTTTGAAGAAGCTTCTTTTGAAGCAGCTGTTGCTTCTTCTTCGGTAACAATAATTACAGGCTTGTCAAAAGAATTTTGTGCCGCCAAAAAGCGAGTGTATTGTTTCTTAGTAATCACCTTTTTCAGGTTGGTAATCAAACCTGTTCCGTTCAATATATGGTCACTTGGGGTTGTAATGTTTACGGTGTAATCGCCAAATTCCAATGCGAATTCTCCTGTCCCCCAAAATTGAGCATTTTGCCAGCCATCCACATTGTTATACACCGCAAGTCTAGGAAAAAATTGAGCGATGATATACAATCGATTTCCGTCGTTTTTAAAAAGCTCGTATCCCGATCTTCCTCCATCGATGAAATAATTATTGATGTTATACCACCATTTGATACTAAATTCAAAGCTCGCTCCAGGTGCTATAGGTTCTGGTAAATCTATGCGCATCATGGTCCAATTTACCTTGTAAGATAAATCATTTCCATTACTGTCCTTTACTTCTTCTAATTTGAAACCACCGTCAAATCCTTTTTTTAAAAATTTATCAGAAAATTGCTTTGGACTGTATAATGCTCTTGTTTTTCTTGTGCTAATGTCATCGTTTTTTGTGTGTGACTCACGAATATTTTGGTCTAATTGAACCCATAAATAGGTGAGTGGGTCTTTGGAGTTATTATGATAAGTAATTTTTTCAAAGCCATACAATTTTTGATGTTGATCATCCAATGTAATGTCCATTACATAATCTACTTTTTGTTGGGAGTATCCAGATCCAGGTGCTCCTGATGCTGTATGTTGTTTGTTTGGAGTTGGCAATTCCTGTTTTAATTGTCGGAATTTACTAGTGTTATAATGGCCGTTATTTTCCTTTTTCTCTTGAGCTGTAAAGCTACTAACACAGATGATTGCTAGGAATATTGTAGCGAATTTTTTCATGGATTGGATGAGTTATAATGGCTCGAAATTACTTTTTTTTTATTTGCTTTAACAAAGTATCTAAAAATTTAACAAACCTTTATCTTTTTGTTTACTTAGATAAAAAGTAGTGTGTTTGTTGTTTATTTTTAATTTCGTAATGTTTTGTTGTTCAGGAAAGTACTTAAAAAGGGAGGTGTTTTTTATTTCTAAGGATTCCAAACGCTTAATGTTTGGTATTTCTAAATATAAATAGACGATATCAGCATCATATTCTTTACCTATATAATTGAAAGTATAAATAGAATCATTAATTGTGAAAATAAGGTGTTGAGATAAGTATTCTTGATAATAACTATCTACACTATCTATTTCTTGTTTTGTATTGAGTTCGAAATCCTGTTGGTATTCTTTTTCTAAAGTATGTTCTAGATCGTCTATAAAATAACGACTTATAATTTGTAAAGAAGCGTTTTCTTTGACATATTCAACTTGTGTTAAACTGATATAATACTTGTGAATACCGAAGGCAAATAATGGAAGTATAACCAATGCAATTAGTAATTTTAAGCGATGTCTTCCCATAATAATCTGTTTTAAAACGCTAATGAACAAAAAGCATTTCTATTTTACACATAATCATTCTTCTTTTTTTAGTGCTTTATAAGTAAGTGCTTCCTGCCTTAGTATTTTAATCACTTCCAGTAACTTATTTTGATTGTAAAGGTTTAGAATGTTTTTAGTTTCGCAATAAGTTAAAAAATGATGAATACTGTCCCGTGATATCTGTAGATCATCTGTAAAATATTTCTTTCCGAGTTCCGATATAATTCTTTTTGGAAAATTCTTTTGTTGTTTTAGTCTTTTTCGGAGTTTATGTTCTGCAATCAATTGATAATTAGGCATAGTTGCTGCAGCTCYTCCTCCCGAAATTGGATTTACTAAATGTTCAACATCAGGGGGTCTATTAGCACTTATAGCATCATTATCAAAAGCAATACCCGAAAAATCTAAGTTTTTAAAATCTTTACTAATCACATTAATTTGTGGTAAGGTATCTTTTGGCTTGTTCCAAATATCGTGATACAAACTCTCTGTCAAGTCATGATTCCTAACAATAACTTCCTTCAATTTATAGGTTTTGGGCTGGGTTATAATGAATATTTTCTGAGTGCGAATCATAATTTTACTCACGGCTATTTTTACTTTTTTGTATTGGATAGAACTTACATACAACGTATCATTAAGTTGTGCGTACATCTCAAATTCTCCGTTAATATTACTGATGGTTCCCCTTTTAGAAGATAGGTTGATAATATGGACGTTGGRCAATCGTTTTGTATTAGACAGCACAGTTCCTAAGAGCTTGGTCTTAATTTCCTGAGCGTTCAGATGGAAACTTATAACGATGAAAATCGGCCATATGATTTTCTTCATACTAGTTTGTTCTCAAATTATTGAACTCTATACTTCGTTTAAATAGAAAATCTAAGATGTCTATGGATTCACTCCTGTAAAGCCCACTCAGTCCTTTGTCGTTGCAAAACTCTATAAAAAGATAGGATTTTCCTTCGGGGATTTTCAACTGTTTTTGCAAGTAATTTTCTCCATATAWATCTATGATATTGTCTAAGAAAATAATTTTTGCTTTTTCTTCATGTTTAATGAGTGCTTTTTTCTCCCTTTTTCGTTTTCGAATGTTTTTAGTAAGTTTATTGAAAATTTCAACAAAATCTACAGGGGTGATGGCATTTGGGTTGGTCAATACATCTGAATTCGGCGCAGAGGCAAAATCCATGAGGTCTCTGTCCATTACTATGTGTTCTGAAGTGTATAAATTAGTGAAATCAAGTCGTATTTTTTTATCTAAAAACACTTCGTTTAATTCGTTGATTTTTGGCTCTAAATACACATAAAGTATTTTGTTTTTGATATGATAATCACTTATTAGAATGACTCTATTATTGTATGCTAATGACGAAAGACGAATGCTATCTCCAAGTTTAACGGATAAATCAAAAATACCATTGCCATGGGTAATCATTCCTTTTTTACTACGACTGTTTTTGACAGTGATGTATTGAATTCCCTTATTTTCAAACAATACTTTTCCTTTTAAGCGGACCGTTTTTTCTTGTCCGTGTAAGTTTATGGCTATAAAAAGAAATAGTAAGAAGTAATGTTTAGGCATGTTTTTAAATTCAGTTGGTTGATGTGACTAAGGTACTATGCAAATCTCTTAAAAATGTATTAATGCGATGATAAATTTTTGTTAAACCATTGGATTGTCTATTTTTGAATGGTAATTAGAACTTATGAAACGAGTGCTTCCCAGGGGACTCAAAATTTGAAATATTTTTARTCAATTACAAAATTTTAAACACATGAAACGAACATGAATTTTTTTAATCAAAAAATACCCCCAAGGGTATGATTAAAATAAATTCATGTGAGAACGAGTGTAATGAGTGCTTACATGGGTTCTCAAATTTTGAAATATTTTCAGCCAATTACAAAATTTTAAACACATGAAAACATGGTTTAATGTAACACATCAAGATCTCTTAAAGAAAATTTACAATGTCATATTGGGGGTATAAAAAAACCCATCGAATCACATATCTCTTCAAAACTTTATATACTATTCTTACCTGTTCTCTTCTGTAACCTTTTTCAATAAGCAATTCGAAAGATTCGGTTTTATAAAGTTGAGGATTGTATAGACCAACTTGTTTAGTATTCTCTTTCTTTACTAAGTAGAAAGAAAAAAATCAAAAAGTAATACCTTGCCCTAATGGTACGAGGTATTACCTTTTGATTTTAACACAAGCATATGGAAATTAACCAAACAAACAATTAACCCATCAATTCAGTCTATTTACATTCTCAAACTTGGCAACCACTAACTTAATTCAAAGCAATGAAAATAATCATTGTTAAAAGTGAGGATTTCAATACTCCAAGTAWCATTTTTTATTGAAGAAATTTTCAGTTTACTTTCTAACTAATTTAATAATCTCTAGCGCCTTTCTACAATCTTGTTCTAGTTTCTTGAAATCTTGATTTACCAAAATCTCCTTACTTATTAATTTTGATCCCATTCCAACACAGGTTACTCCGGCATCGAACCAAGCTTTCAAATTTTCTTGMGTTGGATCAACTCCACCTGTTGGCATAATACTCGTCCATGGCTGTGGTCCTTTAATACCCTTTACAAATTGAGGCCCATAAATATCTCCAGGAAATAATTTCACTATCTCACAGCCTAATTCTTCCGCCTTTGTAATTTCAGTCAATGTACCGCATCCTGGTGACCATAATACTTTTCTACGATTACAAACAACAGCAATATCTTCTCTTAGTACTGGAGTTACAACAAAATTTGCACCTAATGTCATATATAAACTTGCGGCAGCGGCATCAGTTACGGAACCAACACCCATAATCATYCCTGGCAATTCTTTAATAGCGTATTTTGTTAACTCACTAAAAACTTCATGGGCAAAATCACCACGAGCCGTGAATTCTAACAATCTCGCACCTCCATCATAACAGGCCTTAAGTACTTTTTTACTCAACGCTATATCACTGTTAAAAAACAAAGGAATSATACCTGTGTCTTTCATTACTGTAGCTACTTCAATTCTTGAAAATTGTGCCATATTCTATATTTTTTATATAAATTATTTAAAAAGGAGTGTTGAATCTAGGGGGGTTATCCAACACTCCAACTTATAAAAACAAACTCAAACTAATAATTAACGGGCAACACGTCCCGAGGAATCTCCACCCATTAATTTTTCTACTTCTTCTATGGTAACCAAATTAGCGTCTCCTTTAATAGTATGTTTTAAACAAGATGCAGCAACCGCAAAACCCAATGCATTTTGATCGTCTTTTGGATATTTCAACAATCCATAAATCAATCCTCCCATAAATGAATCACCTCCACCAACACGATCAACAATATCTGTAATTTGATATTGTTTGGATTTATACATAGTTGAACCGTCATATAAAACTCCAGCCCATGTATTGTGTGAAGCGGAAATAGATCCTCTCAAAGTTGTTATTACTTTTTTTGCCTTTGGGAATTTTTTCATCATTTGTTGGCAAACAGATAAGAATGCTTCTGCTTTTACATGTGCTCCCTGTGTTGTAATATCCAATCCCTCTGGTTTGATTCCAAAGTGCTTTTCAGCATCTTCTTCATTTCCTAAGATGATATCGCAATAAGAAGTCAACGCTGTCATGATCGCCTCTCGATCACCTCCATATTTCCATAATTTTGCTCGGTAATTTAAATCTGTAGAAATGGTTACTCCCATAGAGCTTGCCATTTTAACCGCTTCTAAACAAGCATCTGCAGCACCTTGAGAAATTGCAGGTGTAATGCCCGTCCAATGGAACCATTTTACATCCTTAAAAACTRTTTTCCAATCTACCATTCCTGGCTCAATTTCTGCCATAGAAGAATGCGCTCGGTCATATATAACTTTTGATCCACGAGAGACCGCTCCTGTTTCTAAAAAATAAATACCTAAACGGTCACCTCCATAAACAATCTTATCAACTCCAACACCTCGCTTACGCATTTCCATCATAGCAGATAAACCTATATCATTCTTTGGCAATCGAGTTACAAAATCTACTTCTACCCCATAATTTGCCAACGAAACTGCTACATTGGACTCACCTCCTCCATAAACAACATCAAAATTAGTTGCTTGTGAAAATCTTAAAAATCCTTGTGGAGCCAATCTCAGCATGATCTCTCCAAATGTTACCACTTTATTCATTATTTTTCTTCAATACTTTATAGTTAATTGTAATTGCCTTTTGTATAGAAACAAAAGTCTGTGTTTTATAATCTTTTATGGTTTGAATATTGCTTTTAAAGGTTTGAGTATTACTTTTTTTTAACACAACATATCGAACACATGCAAACCTTTAGATTAGAAATTTACTTAACAGAACTGACAATTAAGACATTGACAATTATTCCCCAAAAAAAGGAACAATTTATTTCAAACCAAAGAGACTGTATAAAAAATTCTATATTTCATTAAAAAAATGGCCAACCCAAACAAAGAAAAGGAAGAGGAAGAGGAAGAGGAAGAATAAACTATAAAACTTTGCTAAAACTGCGGAAGTAGCAACTCCTATAAAAACGATTCTGTCGCATCTGTTCTTCGAAAACACAAAAAAGTATAATTGAACACATTATCCGTTAGCCAACGATTTGAAAGATTAAAAAGGCTAAATTTTATTTATCATGTGAACAATTTCTATTCCTTTAATAGTTCTTCTACTTCTCTATAGCTAAGGATATATCTCAGCTTGCGATATAATGGCTTTGTAAAAACAGTGCCTTTTTAACATCTCTTTTTTGAAACTAAAAATATTCTTCACCAACTTAGAGGAGACAGAAGCAGTACTTTCATATATAATTCATTAGTTTCGTACCAAACTCATCTGAGCGAACAATTCATAAAACACAAAAAAATTACAACACAAAATAACATCTATACAATTCTCATCCATTTAGGCTTTTGGTGTCTTGTGATTTTATGGCCTCTTTTATCCTTGGAAGAGACTTCACAAATACAATATGTAATAAATAGAAATTGGCTGTCTACATGTAGTCTTTTAATTGTATTCTATATCAATTATTTTGTATTGGTAGATCAGTACTTTTTTAAAAATAAAAAAGTGTTGTTTTATATCTTTAATTTATCATTAATTATTGGAATCTTTTTTTTAGTAAAGTACTCCTTAAAGTTAATAGTCTTTTCCCCTACAATGAACGGAGTTAGACTAAGAGAAGTTAGGAGTACTATGGTTTCATCCATTCAGCTCATTTTACCAATGATATTAAGTATTGGGATGTGTGTTGGTTTAAAAATCAATAAAAAATGGAATAAAAATGAGTTGTTATTGCAAAAAGTAAAGCAAGCTCAATTAGATGCAGAAATCAAATATTTGAGATATCAAATACAACCGCATTTCTTATTCAATACATTAAACAATATATATTCCTTAATTGACAGTGCTCCAAATAGTGCAAAAACATCTATTCATAGCTTGAGTAAAATGATGCGCTATTTACTACATGAATCCATAGGAAACAAAGTTCCTTTAGTGAAAGAAATTGATTTCATGGAGCGTTATATCGACTTAATGCAATTACGTGTATCTTCTAATTTGTCCTTAGAAAAAAGCTTTCCAATTGTTAATCAGCCTATCCAAATAGCACCTCTTTTATTAATTTCATTTATTGAAAATGCCTTTAAACACGGAATCGATGCACTGCAGCCTAGTCATATAAAAATTGCACTGGTAATTGAAAAAGAGAAACTACATTACAGCGTTATAAACTCTTCTTTTCCTCAAAAAGAAAAAGTAACAGATTCTGGAATTGGATTGGAAAATTTAAAAAAGAGGCTTGAATTATTATATCCAAACAGGTTTGAATTGATCAACATGGAGAACGATAACATTTATACAGCCAAATTAACACTTAACTTTAAGTAAAATGATTAAATGTTTATTGATTGATGATGAGCCTTTAGCTTTGGATTTATTAGAGAATTATGTAAATTCTATCCCTTTTTTAAAGTTGGCAGGGAAATGTAATAGCGCAATTACCGCAATTGAAATAATTGAAAAAGAAGCTATTGATTTGGTTTTTACGGATATTCAAATGCCAAATTTATCGGGTATGGAATTTTCAAAGATGATTTTAAATAGAGATATCAAAATTATTTTCACCACTGCATTTGAAGAATTTGCTTTGGAAAGTTATAAGGTTAATGCCATCGATTATTTAGTAAAACCAATTAGTTATCCCGAATTTTTTTCTGCAGCAAATAAAGCAAAAGAACAAATTTTGAATAAACCACGATCTATTGAATCAACAAGTTATGTAGATGATTACATTTTTGTGAAATCTGATTATAAACTGATTAAAATAGATTTAAAAGACCTTATATATATTGAAGGCTTAAAAGACTATGTAAAATATTACACTGTCCATTCAGAAAAACCCATTATGTCTCTAAAAAGCATGAAATCTTTAGAAGAAGAACTATCTGATAAAAATTTTATGAGGGTACATCGTTCTTTCATGGTGAACCTGAAAAAAATAACAATCATAGAGCGTAATCGAATCGTTTTTGGAGAAAAATACATTCCTGTTTCAGAAAAATATAAAGAGAATTTTCAAAAATTTATTAATTCTGACTTTATAAAATAGACAAAATCTTCTCAAACGTCTATAAAAACACCTAGTACTTCTATTTCATTTTAATGAATAATTATTTTCATTCATTTTTACTGAGTTAACAAGATAATGTTAACGCTTTTAAAAATGAACATATAAATGAAAAACATCTTATTAATTCTGAGTCTTATTATCGGTATTTTTAGTACTAAAGCTCAAATCAATGCTACACAATACAAAAAAATAGATAGCCTATTTATTGACTGGAGTAAACCCAATAACCCTGGAGGTTCTGTTGGGATTATTAAAAATGGACAGCTCATTTTTTCCAAAGCTTATGGACTCGCAAGTTTAGAATACAATGTACCAAATACAATAGAAACAAAATTCAATATTGCGTCAATCTCCAAGCAGTTCACAGCCATGGGAATTGTAATTCTTGCACAGCAAGGAAAGTTATCCATCGATGATGATATTAGAAAACACTTGCCTGATCTACCAGATTTTGGAGAAGTTGTAACAATCCGTAACATGCTTCATCATACCAGTGGTCTTAGAAGTTGTCATGCCTTGTTTGCACTTGCGGGCTGGAGACCTTCCGACTTAAGAACCAATGAGGATCTCTATCGATTTATGAAGAAACAAAAAGATTTGAATTTTAAACCAGGAGACGAGTTTGGCTATAGTAATACTAATTATATGCTCATGGTAAATATTATTGAAAAAATTACTGAAGAGACATTCTCTAATTGGATGAACAAAACCATATTCCAACCACTAGGAATGACAAACACTTATGTTGATGGGGATTATATTAGCGTAGCCGC
>NVSY01000037.1 GCA_002401385.1 Flavobacteriaceae bacterium
TCACAACTTATACATGGATTTATGAATGGTAAAAATCAACGAAATGGCAACAATGTATAAAAATAATAGCCGAAATAGCAATAAGTTCAAGGGGTGTAACCCACTACAACTTTTTGCAACTTGACAGGAAAGTTCCATACAGTCGGCTACTATTCTTATACTAGCCGTTGCCTGAAAAAAACTACAAAGGTATAGATGATGGTAAGTGGTATAAAAATGGAGGTTATGGTTCACAAAAAGAACCTCATACAGCTTTTGCCGCCATGGTCTACCTACTAGATAAGCAAGTAGGCGAGATCAGAAAAAAAGTAGAAGAACTTGGTATTGCAGAAAATACCATAATAATATTTACCTCGGATAATGACCCTCACGAAGAAGGCGGTGCTGACCCAAATTATTTTAATAGCAATGCAGATTTAAGAGGATACAAATGCGATTTGTGTGAAGGCGGAATACGAGTGCCATTGTATTATACAGGCCTCAGTGATAGTGCTAGTATACGTGAAAAAGAGGGGAGAGTTTCATCTTATAAGTTAAATAGGGAATATGAAATAGAGTTAGAGGTAACTGTACAACCTAATTGGTATAACTGGTTCGTAATCGAATAAAAACATTTCCATGATCAGAATCACAATTTTTTTATTGCTTCTAGTCCAAACATCCTTTGGTCAAGAGCTTTCTGGAATTCCAAGAATTAACCAATCATTAATCAAAACGAATGAGTTAATCTGGGATTTAGACGAATTACAAAAAACTCCTGAGTTTACCTATTTAGATAGTACTTCAAGTGTTAGAGAAATCCTATTTAAAGGCATTGATTATAAAGGAGAAGAAACAAAGGTATTCACATATTATTCCAATCCAGATATATTAAAAACAGGTGAAAATCAGGGAAATAAATTTCCAGGAGTGGTCTTAATTTCTGGAGGAGCTCAACCTGCGCTCAAAGAATGGGTGGAGCTTTGGGCAAAAGAAGGATACGCGGCAATTACTTGCGATTATGGAAATACAAGATTATCTAAAAATGGGGGGCCAACTCCCAAAAATTTAAAAGAACAATTGGGGTCTATGTATGATTCTATAAAGCATGGGCCAAAATCAGTGAGGGCGTACAGAACTTCGAGTACTGCCATTTTAGCTCATTCCCTACTTTTAAGTTTYCMAGAGGTAGAAAAAAATAAAACTGCAGTAACTGGTATAAGTTGGGGTGGTTTTCAAACGTGTATCGTGTCAGGTATAGACAATCGTTTTAAAATAGCCGCTTCTGTTTATGGCTCCGCTTTTCATGATGAAATTGAATTGGATAAGAAATATTTTGACAAGTTGCCTATAAAAGAAAGAGAACTTTGGATGGACAAAATTGATCCTAAAAACTATCTTATTTATTCCAAATGTCCAACACTGTTTATCACAGGAAATACGGATGGTTGTTTCGATATTGAACCGTTTGATAAAACCACAAAATTGATTCCTGAAAAAAATAGATATATTAAGATAACACCAAATATGGGACATGGCCATCCAGAAGGATGGGAGCCTAAAGAAATTACCGCTTTTTTTAATGCTGTTTTTAACGAGGGTCCTCCTTTGGCAAAAATTATTAGTGTAGAAAGAAAAAAATCAAAATTAGTATWTGAATATAAGAGTACAATTAAATTAACTGAGGCGAACTTTTACTATTCGATTGACACGTTGAATATTAATGAAAAACGAATTTGGAAATCTATTCCAGCCAATATTTTTAAAGATCGAATTGAAAATCCCTACCCAAAAGAAGGATTCGTTTATGGATTTTTATATATAAAGGATAAAAACAATTTAAGTGTTTCTAGCGAACTAATTATCAATTAAAAAACGAAAAAACAACTTTGGTTTTATATAGTAGTCTGTGTTTTAGTTTTTAATAAGATTAAAATAATTCACATGAATATGCCTTACTATGCATTAAGACATTTTAAAGAGTCTCTAATTGTCCCAATTAGACCAATAGGTCGAATACACTTTTGTTTTATACTATACTTGTAAATAAAAATCATCAACAAAAAATATATAATAAACTTATGTTAGTTAAATTTTTAAAATATTCCTTTTTATGGATTGCGGTTACTCTAAGTGCTCAAACAAACACTTCTAATGAAAATTTTCACGTTTTTGTTTTAATGGGGCAATCAAATATGGCAGGTTTTGCAACTCTTATTGATGGAGATACCATTGCGCAAAAAGATATGTTCAATTTGTTAGGGCAAAAAAAGAGTAAATGGGGAACAAAATTTAACGCTGAGACTGAAGAGATAAAATGGGTACAAGCCAAGCATCCTTTACATGCAGTTCATAATTCTGATAGATTTGGTTTGGCAATWGAATTYGGTAGMGAATATTTAAAAARCCATCCTGGCGTAAAAATCGGTTTTATTCCCTGTGCCTGGGGAGGTGCACCTATYGAARAATTRRATAAAGGAACAGCAATTTATAAAAATGCTTTAGAAAGAATTGAATATGCAAAAAAACGWGGMACTATAAAAGGAGTRTTATGGCATCAAGGAGAATCTGACACTGTAAATAAAGAATTGGCAAACTCATATGAAAYCAAATTACATCAACTGATWAAAGATYTWAGAACTGATATTAAAATACAAAACCTGCCATTTATAGTAGGAGATTTRGCTAATTTTTATGGGATAGATAGAACCCCAGAACACACTCAAGGAATTATTACTGTAAGAAAAACGCTTAGATCTTTACCTTATAAAATATCAAATACAGGTTTTGTAGAAAGCATAGGACTTCGTTGGGAAGGAGACGGTTATGTTCATTTTGATAGAAATGCTTATATAGAATTGGGAAAGAGATATGAAAAARWATATAGATCACTTATTATAAAATAGACATGAAAAAACAATATTTATTGGCTTTAGGGCTTTTAGTAGTAATTAGTTCAATATTTGCACAATCAGAAACCTTCATCATTCAAAATAAGTTTATTAGCAGAACAATTTCTACGTCCGGTAACTTTGGAACTATTAAGATTGAAAACAAAAGGCTAGGCAAAACACTTATTCCTACTACCKGTATAGRATTCAAATTTAGAATATCAAAAGGMACTCATATTGAGGGGGCGGATAAGGTGCTGACGTCAAAAGATTTTGAATTTGTAAAGACAACTTTTAAAGACGCATATAAACTTGGTTTTTTATTAAAAAATAAATCTAAGGGAATCGAAGTTGAAGTGATTTATGAATTAGGGGAAAATGATTTTTATATCAAAAAATATTTAAACATTAAATCACAGAAAACAATTACGCTTGAACGAATAGATGTTGAAGTTTTAGGTTTGGACGATATTTACCAACCTTATAAAAGCAAGCAAATAACGGCACAAGGGGTCGCTAAATGGCGACCAGGTCTTGGACAACCTCTTTATACTTATAATTCAGCGATGTTTATGGGAATTGAATTTCCAGCAGCCTATAATTATGTGGTTCAAAATGAAGGCTATTGTGGATATCAATGGGGAAATGCAATTGAAAAAAACCAAGTATATACCTCTTATAAATCTGTTATTGGTGCTGGAGATCATACTGGTTTAATTCAAGAAACATTCTTTRAATATATTGATCAAATTAGAATACGTCCACTTAGRCTGCAAGTTCAGTACAACAGTTGGTTTGATTTTGGTCCTGGCGTTAATAAAGAAAATTTYGGGAAAAGTGTTGCTAAAATTCATRACGAATTGGTTACYAAAAGAGGAGTTACTCCTTTAAAAGCCTATGTGATTGATGATGGCTGGCAAGATGTTAATGCTGATTGGTCTGACAAAACATGGAAAACAAATAAAAAATTCGATTCAAACTTCAAYACRAGTACYTCAAATGTTCAACAAGCGAATTCTAATTTAGGRCTATGGATMAGTCCTGGATGTTTATTTGGAGCAGAAGCAGCAGCAAAAAAATACAAGGAACAAGGTTTTGAAACCATGAACAATTGGATGTCCATGGCAGGYCCAAAATACATGCAATTAYTRGAAGAACGTATCATTGATTTAACCAAAAAGGGAGTGACCTACTTTAAATTAGATGGCGTATTTGGTCATTTAAAYACCCGAGAGTTTGAATTAAACGGAAAGAAATATGGTATMCCATACATGYCWCAATTAAATACTGWAGGATTCTCTGCGAATGACAAACGATTAAATGATCCRAAATTTGATGAACTAAAAACTTATTATTTAGTAGCAGGAACAGAACGGTTAATGCAGTTGTTTCAGAAYCARCATAAAGTAAATCCAGCTGTTTATGTGGTAATATCAAACGGGGCTTATTTAAGTCCGTGGTGGTTAATGCACATCGATGCCGTTTGGATGATTAATGCTGGAGATGCAGCCGGCGGAAGTAATAGAACTGAAGAATTGGTATATAGAGATGGTGTTTATTATGACACCTGGCAAACTGAAAAAACTCAGTTTCCTTTAAATTCTGTTTTTAACCACGAGCCAAAAAAAACCAAGACAGGTGAAAGTGCACAGGCGTTTGGTGAATATTTATGGATGAATCTATCAAGAGGGACTGGTTTTATAGAATTATACATTAAAACTCAAAAACTAGCTGAAAAAGATTGGGATGTGTTGGCTAAGGGTCTCAAATGGGCTGAAAAGGTTTTTCCTTACTTTAAGTATTCCAAAATGCATGGAGGTAACCCAACTAAAAGAGAAGTTTATGGTTATACAGCATGGAATAATGAAGGAGGATTTGTATCTTTTCATAACCCGTCAGATCAAAGTAAAACGTATGTGTTGAAATTAGACGAATACATTGGGGTGCAGAATTCTGACAGTAAATACGAAATCTCTTCGCCTTTAGAAACTTCTGAAAAATTAATTGGTTCAAAAGTTGCGTATGGCGAAACCATTGAAGTAACTTTGAGTTCAGGAGAAGTAAAGGTGTTGGATTTTAATATTGATAACAAATAAAAACAACCATGTCTAAAAGTTTCCTTTCAACAAAAAGTATTTCAATAATAGCTTTAATAGTTACACTTCTTTTAGTGAGCTGTACTTTTTCAAAAAAGAATGATACTATTACACTAACTAGTATGTTAGAAGAAATGGTAGATAGGGATGTTATCACAGAATTCACGAACGACAACTATCAATCGTTACAAGCAAGTAGTTACAACAGAGAATCTRTWTCWCCWGATAAACCGGGCTGGTTTGCCGATAGTGATGGTGTTTCTTTCATCCGMACAGAAGAAARCAATGGAAAAAAAGAATGGGTGATTATGGAAGATGACGGTCCTGGAGTGATTACTAAAATTTGGGCTGTTTGTTTTTATTATGGGCTTRRTAAYACMACWGGAGCCACTATTAATTTTTATTTAGACGGAGCTTYAGAACCTACTATTTCAACCAACTTTTTCAAACTTGTAAAAGGGGAAGATTTTATAAAACCTCCTTTTGCTGATGAAACTACTAGGGCAGGGAATTTATACTTTCCCATACCTTATGCTAAAAGTTGTAAAATCACCATGGATCAAAAGGCCTTTTATAACATTGTTAATTACAGAAAATATAAAGCGGACACTAAGATTAAAACTTTTACGATGGAAGACTACAAAAAGTCTGAAAAGTTAATCGATGAAGTYGCTTTAAAATTAACAGCACATAAAAGTGYTCAAGGGRAAAAAGSAAAAAAAGAAAAAACACTTGATTCGGGTAAATCRCTGACTTTTAATTTACCGAAAGGAAATCAATCCGTAAGAGAAATTCAGATTAAATTATCAAATACTGATAACATTGCTCAGGCTTTAAGATCAACGGTTTTAAAAGCCACTTTTGATGACGAAACTACCGTTTGGGTTCCAGTTGGAGACTTTTTTAACAATGTAGGGAAAGTACAACCTTATGATATGTGGGAGCGCTCGGTAACCACCGATGGTACAATGATTTGTCGATGGGTAATGCCTTATTCTGAAAACGCGACTATCAGCCTTGTTAATTTAAACCAAGATTCAGTACATGCCGAAATGGAGATTATTACGAAGGCAAAGAAATGGACGGAGAATTCTATGCATTTTTATGCGACTTGGCAAATGGAAGATCCAACACCTACCTTTCCGTTATTTGATTGGAATTTTTTAACCGCCAAAGGACAAGGAGTAATCGTTGGAGATCAATGGACTGTTTTAAATCCAATTGAAGGATGGTGGGGAGAAGGTGATGAGAAAATTTATATAGATGATGATATTGATAAAAATTTCCCTGCTCATTTTGGAACAGGAACTGAAGATTACTACGGATGGGCAGGAGGAGTCGTTCCTACACCTGCTGATGAGTTTTCAAAACCCTTTTTAGGTAACATCATTGTCGGATCGAAATCAAAGGGCTATAATGTATGTACAAGAACAAGAGTGTTAGATGCAATTCCGTTTCAAAATCAAATTCAATTTGATATTGAATCATCTTGTGGCAAAAGAAGTAAATCACACTTTTTACAATATGCACAAACCACATTTTGGTATGCAAAACCTGGTACAACACATAACAAAGTCCAATTACCAGAATTTGCGGCAGCTAAATTACCAACGGTTTCAGATCTTGAAAAATTAATCAAAGAAGCTGAAGGGTCTCAATATGTTGTTGAAAATGCGCTTGAGGCTGAATTGTATTCGCTTACATCAAAAAGTGACCTTGTAATTGAAAATTTCGCTAAAATCCCTATGTGGGGTGAGATGAGTGCTGGTGCAATGAAAAATATTTGGTTTGAAAATCCAGGTGATTTTGCTGAAATAAAAATTACAGAACAATTTGAATCGTCCAAAATTCAATTATCTACCGCTGTTGGTCCTAATAGTGGAATTTTCACTATTTACGTAAATGGAGAAAAAAAAATAACACAGGATCTATATTCAAAACATGAAGGGATTTCGAATCCTTATTTAGATTTGGGGGATTGTGAGCCTGTGAATAATACTTTTACGATTCGCTTTGAGTATTTAGGAAGCAATTCGTTATCCAGATCTACTAAGGGTAAAAATGCTCTTGGATTGGATTTCTTTTTGATTAAAAACAACTTTTTAAATAGGTAATACAACTATGAAACTTAGCAAACTACTTTATGTGTTTATTCTCTACATCCTTATTGGATGTAATAATGAAAATGAAAATATATTTTCAACTAAAACCTTCGAAATGGGGTTGCAGAATAAGGGAACAATTTCAAGTCTGATTGATATTTCAACAAGTAAAAATTAYGAATTTATTGATAAAGAAAATGCTTTATTAGCTATTCAGGTTGACAATGAATTGGAATACCCTTCAGAAATGAACTATAATTCCAACGAAAACATATTAACGCTAACTTTTGTAAATAGCAACATTTTGGCCAAGGTTAAAGTGACAAATAATGTTGATTATCTCACCTTTGAATTGGTTGAATTATCCGATATTCAAAGTGTTGAATTGGTAACTTGGGGGCCATTTAAAACAACTATTAAAGAAACTATAGGTGAAACTATTGGAGTTGTTAGAAATAATGAATTCGCTATTGGAATTCAAAGTTTAAATCCCAGAACATTGGGAGGATTTCCGACTTCTGATGACGATGCGCCTTCCTATAATATATTTGGTACTACCAGTTTGGTAGATGTCTCAGACTCTCTAAATATTTTATATAGAGGGCATACGGCATACCCAAGAGATTATGGAAGTTCATTGCAGGCATACACTCGAAATAGATCTAAAGAAAAAGTGATTTCAAATTTGAATCACGAAAAATATGTGGCTCCAGCTTTTAATGATAAAGGAGTAATTGGTTCKAAAATTGCGTTATTTGGTTGTAAGCCAAACGAAGTTTTAAATGTGATCGAAAAAATTGAATTAAATGAAGGACTACCACATCCAATGTTGAACGGTGTTTGGGCAAAAAGAGCCAAAGAAGCAACCTCAGCTTATTTAATTCAAGGATTTAACACCGAAAATATTGATAAAGCAATTGAGTTAACCAAACGAGCCGGATTGAAATATGTGTATCAAGGAGGCCCATTTTTAAATTGGGGACAATTTGATTTACAACCAAATGCATTTCCCAATAATTGGGAAAGCATGAAGGAGTGTGTAGACAAAGCTGAAAAAGAAGGTGTCAAAGTTGGCTTACATACCCTCTCTAACTTTATCACTACAAACGATGCTTATGTAACTCCAATTCCAGATAAAAGATTGGCAAAAGTGGGTGCCAGCGAATTGGTTAAAGATATTGKTGCTGACGATAAAAATATAGAGATTAAAGATCCTACCTATTTCAATCAAATGAAAAACAATAGTCTTCATGCAGTTGTAATTGGAAATGAAATTATTCGATATGAAACTGTATCTSAAAGTCGACCTTGGATACTTTTAAATTGTGAAAGAGGTGCTTTTAAAACAAGTGCTGCTACCTATAAAAAAGGAGACAAAATCGAGAAATTAATTGACCATGGTTATAAAACATTTTTGTGCAACGCAGCATTAACGGTTGAAATGGCTACAACGCTTGCTGACCTTTATAATAAAACGGGTTTAAAGCAAATTTCTTTTGATGGACTGGAAGGAAATCTATCCACAGGAATGGGTGCATACGGAGAATTACTAATGACAAAAACTTGGTATGATCAATTAGATCCAGAAATTAAAAATGACTTTTTAATGGATGCCAGTAAACCAGGACATTTTTTCTGGCATATGTTTACCAGAATGAATTGGGGAGAACCTTGGTATGCTGGATTTAGAGAAAGTCAAACCTCTTATAGAGTGTTGAATCAAGATTATTTCAGAAGAAATTATATTCCAAGTATGTTGGGTTGGTTTAGTATGAGGGACAATACAAGTTTGGAAGATATTGAGTGGATGTTAGCAAGAAGCGCTGGTTTTGATGCTGGCTATGCGTTGGTTACTTCAAATGATCTTGTTGATAAAAATGGCTTTGGAGATGAAATTTTGGAAAAAATAAAACAATGGGAAATAGCTAGAATGGGCCAAGCATTTTCTGTTGACCAAAAGAAAAGAATGGAAAATATAAAGGCAGAATTTACCTTAGAACCAATTACTGAAGGGAAATGGAACTTATTCCCTTATAATGTACATCGATTTGAGCATAAATTAATCGTAAGACAACCTGGCGAACCAGTGTGGTCTACATTTAATTTCAGCAATATTTACAAAAAACAACCTTTACAATTCATCTTAACAACCACTAACAATAGTGCTGCTTCGAAATTATTTATTGAAATAGATGACTTCAAAAAAATTGAGTTAGATTTTACGATAGCTCCAAATCAAAATTTGAAATATGATGGAGGAAACGAAATAGTTCTCTATGATACATCTTGGAACAAGATAAAAACAATTTCTATTGACCGAGAGAAATTTTTATTAAGTAGCGGAAATCATAAAATCAAAATTGATTGTAAATTTAGTGGTAGTGAAAATGCAAGTTTAAAATTAGAGTTAAAAACGATTGGATCACCTGAAATGGTCTCCATAAAATAAGAATTATTACAATGATGAAGAACCTTAGAAAAATCAAAATCTATTTTTTATTCGCTTTTTTTGTAGGAATCAATTTTACGTCAAAAGCACAACAATTTGTGAATCTTTCTGAAATGGAAAYTTCATTAGGGCAGCAGACTTATAGTGCCCCAGTAGTTAATAAATCGGCGTCTGGTGAAGTCTTATCTATTGCGGGAGAAAAATTTTCAAAYGGGGTTGGTGTATATTCCAAWTCAATTATAAAAATTAAAAATCATGGAGGGCATACATTTACTGCCGAAGTGGGAGTCAATGATTCTAACATAGAYTAYGCTTCAAAGAACATTAAAACCATTCCTTTAACAGATGGTAAACGTATTTTTTATAGCGTAACCAAAACTAAAAAACAGTTTTTAGGAGTTGAAGGGGTTGATGGGRAAATTGATARAGGAAGTGTTGTTTTTAAGGTCTTACATAAAGGCAAAGAAGTGTTCAATAGTGGCATCATGAAACAAGGTGATCCTGCTAAAGAAATCAATCTAAAAGTAAGGGGTGGCGTTTTAGAGTTGATAGTTGAAGATGCTGGAGATGGTTCCAGTGGTGATAATGCGATATGGGCAAATGCAAAAATTGAATATTTTGAAGTTGCTCCAGCCATTGTACCTGGTGATTTTAAAGGAGAAAAGCCAGAACAATCAAGTGAGGTAAAAAACAAACTTAAAAAATTAATCAATAAACTRCCTGAAATYTCCATGCCGTTGGTACAACCAGGATATGATTGGTTGATAAATAATGACAAAGCAATAGCGAAAGTTTATAAAACCAATACTGGAAAAGATATCGTTATTAGTAACGGTTTAATTGCACGTGTTTTTCGTTTAACTCCAAACCTRGCTACYATTGATTATATGAATCAAATGACAGGTGAAAGTTTGTTAAGAAGTGTTTCTAATGAAGGTGTTTTAACCATTGATGGAAAAGATTACYCGATTGGAGGATTGAGTAAACAACCRGAATAYGGGTATACTTTAATGAAATGGATAGATGATTTAAGCGCAGTAGAAAATTCCTTTATGATTGAAAATTTTGAGATCAAAGATGTTTCAGAACGTATGGATTGGAAACGCGTTCGTTGGGCATTAAATGACAAGGCACCTACGGGAAAAGAATTGGTGTTTACACTTTCTAAAGATAAGATCATAGTTAAGGTTCACTTTGTATTGTATGACGGAATTCCAACATTGAGTAAATGGATTGAAATTATCAATCAATCTGATATGATTATTCAATTGAATAAATTTAAAATTGAACAATTGGCCATGGTGGAAGGTGAAAATTTAGTAAAAACTCCAAGTCATTGGACGAAGCCAAATATTCATTTCCAAAGTGATTATGCTTTTGGWGGGATGCAACAAAAACCATCCGATCAAACAACRTATTGGGAAAAAGATCCTCGGTACACTTCTCAAACCAACTACCCATTAAATTTGCCATGTTTGTTGGAAATAAAATTACCAATTGGGCCAGACACTGGAATTCCCGTRGGAAAATCCTTAACTACTTTCAGAGTTTGGGAAACTCCAATGGATAGTAGAGATGCCGAAAGAGTAGGRTTRTTTAAAAGAAAATTATATCGTATCATTTCTCCTTGGACTACWGAAAAYCCKATGTTTTTACATTTAACATCTACAAATTCTAAAGTGATTAAAAGAGCCGTAGATCAATGTGCTGAAACGGGATATGAGATGATTATCTTGAGTTTTGGTAGTGGATTGAACATGGAAAAAGAAGATGAAAATTATTATAAACGATTTAAAGAATATAGAGAATATGCCAATTCAAAGGGAATCGAATTAGGTGGTTATTCKTTGTTGTCTAGCCGCTGGATAAGTGATGAAGTAGATGTAATCAATCCRAAAACMGGAAAAAGAGGCGGAATGATTTTTGGATCCTCACCTTGTTTAAGTAGTGATTGGGGGTATGATTATTTTAGGAAAATTAAAAAATTCTATAAAAAAACTGGAATGCAAGTTTTTGAAAATGATGGTTCATACCCCGGTAATGTTTGTGCTTCCACAACACATACACATCATGACGGTTTAGGGGATTCACAATGGAAGCAATATGCTCAAATTCAAGGGTTGTATAAATGGATGCGTTCGGAGGGAATCTATATGAATGTACCCGATTTTTATTTAATGTCTGGGACAAACAAAACTGGAATTGGTTACAGGGAAGTAAACTGGTCATTACCAAGAGATCGTCAATTGGTATTAGGACGTCAAAATATCTATGACGGATTGTGGGATAGAATCCCAAGTATGAACTGGACATTTGTTCCGTTAACCCAATATCATGGTGGAGGTGCTGCGGCCACAATGGAGCCTTTAAAAGATCATTTGGTAGATTATGAAAATCAAATGATGCAAAATTACGGATCGGGAACCCAGGCATGTTATAGAGGGCCAAGATTATATGATTCGGAAGAAACGAAGCAATTGGTTATTAAAGTAGTTGACTGGTATAAAAAATATCGTGATATATTAAATAGTGACRTCGTTCATTTAAGACGCCCGTCTGGAAAAGATTGGGAYGGATTTTTACACGTAAATCCGGATTTAAAAGAAAAAGGATTGGCAATGGTATTTAATCCAACGGATGTAGAAATGGTTCGTGAAATTAAGCTGCCTTTGTATTATACTGGYTTGAGTAAAACCGCAATCGTACGAATTAAAGACGGTGAAACTAAAAAATACGATTTAGAAAGAGATTATASTATTAAAGTAAAAGTTACCATTCCTGCAAATTCGTATTCTTGGATTRTAATTGAATAGAAATAGTAAACTTTAACATGATTTCACAAATTTAAATTTAACTAAACTATGMGAAAATTAGTACTGGGAATGATTCTTTTATTTGGATTAAGCGCTTGTGAACAAAAGAATGAGATTCATTTATTAACTGATTTTGATGACAATCCTACTTGGACRACTTCACATAATGGAGTTTGGAAAACTGTTATAAATGCTCCTCAAGAAATTAATTTATTGAAYTCTTCYGGAGCATCTCCAAAAAATGAAGCATTAAATAAATTATCTAACGGAAAATTCCCACTAGATAATTCAGAAATAAAAGCTTTTTCAAAAAACGGGAAAACATATGTACGTTTTCCTTTAGAAGATGGTGAAAGAATCTTTGGTTTGGGATTGAATTTTAAGACTGTTGAACAACGAGGAAGAATTTTGCGTTTGCACATGGATCATTATGGAGGAAAAGACAATGGAAGGACTCATGCGCCTACACCCTTTTTTGTTTCTTCAAATGGTTATGGATTACTAATTAATTCTGCAAAATATATTGATGTATATGTAGGGACAGGAGTAACAAAAGATAGTAAAAACCCTGCCGAATCCAAAGATAGAAATACTAATAAAAAATGGTCTCCAAGTCCAAAATCTGATAATATTGAAATCATTATTCCTGATGATGGAGTTGAACTTGTATTGTTTTCYGGAAAAAATATTCAAGAAACTGTTCAAAAATTTAATTTGTATTGTGGTGGTGGATTTATTCCCCCAAAATGGGGACTTGGGTTTTGGCAAAGAACTCCTACRTTATATGRTGAAAAAGAAGTGCAAAAAGAAGTTGATGGTTTTGTWAAAAACAATTTCCCTTTAGATGTGGTAGGTCTTGAACCAGGATGGCAWAGTAAATCTTATCCCTGTACTTTTGAATGGGAYAAAACGAGATTCCCGAATCCTACSYCATTTGTAAAAAGTATGGCCGATCAAGGCATTCATTTAAATTCTTGGATCAATCCTTATATATCGCCCGATGCTTCTATTTATGAAAAAATAAAACCCTTTACAGGAACACATACCGTATGGACCGGTATTGTACCCGATTTTTTAGTTCCTGAAGCGCATAAAATAATGACAGATCATTTTGAGAAAAATGTGGTGTCAGTWGGAGTAAGYGGATTAAAAATTGACGAAGTAGACGGGTTTGATCGATGGTTATGGCCAGATTATGCTCAATTTCCTTCTGGTTTAGACGGAGAGACAATGCGATCTATATATGGTACATTGACTCAAAAATGGAGTGCAGATATGTACCGAAAGGAGAATAAAAGAACCTATGGTTTGGTAAGAGCTGGAAATGTTGGTTCTGTTTCATTACCGTATGTTGTTTACAACGATTATTATAAACACGAAGATTTTATTACAGCGCTAATTAATAGTAGTTTTGCTGGGGTGCTTTGGACTCCAGAAGTTAGAAGTTCTGGTTCTTCTGAAGATTGGATACGACGTATGCAATCGGTATGTTTTTCGCCTATGGCTATGATTAATGCCTGGGCTGACGGAACCAAACCTTGGTCTTATCCTGATGTTTATAAATATTGCCAAGATGTCGCATTTTTAAGAATGCAATTATTACCATATATATATAGTACTTTTTCCGAATACTACTTTAGTGGAATTCCTCCATTTAGAGCAATGGCGATGGAAGATGGTTTTACACATAAACCTGAAGAAGTTCAACAAGGTGATTTAAATTCTACCGACAATCCGTATGTWGCCGCCTTAAAGAAAGAAATAAAGGATCAATATATGATGGGTGAAAATATTTTAGTAGCACCTATGTTTGCAGGTCAAAAGGAAAGAAAAGTAGTATTGCCAAAAGGAAAGTGGTTCGATTTTTATACAGGTAAATTTGTAGGTGATGGTGGCATTATCATTGCAAAACATGGATTAGATAAAATTCCTTTATATGTTAAGGACGGAGGAATTATTCCTATGATGGGACAAATAAGAAATACTTCTGAATGGAATAATCAAACTAGTTTAGAAGTACGTGTATACGGTGAAAAACCTAGTGAGTTTCTTCTATATGACGATGACGGGGAATCTTATGATTATGAAAAAGGCAATTATTCTCAAAAACGTTTGAAAWCGACTTTAACAAATGGTAAATTAATTGGGAGCGTTGAAGATATAAAAATGGGTGATTCATGGTCATACAAATCCGTTACATGGAACTTTATGACCGAGAAGTTATAAGGTTTTTATTAATTTGAGATGTGTYTTTAGAGAGTACTTCTTTGCTTTTAGCTTTTTTGGTTATATATCTTAAAGTGGCTTTAACTTCTTAGTACTAAGTTGCCATATGTTTTTATTAATATGTGTATCAATAATWTTTAAAATTTCTTCTTTGTTAAATCCAGATTTGATGTAAACAATTTTACCTTTTTTATCTATTATCATAAATGTAGGAGCACTTGTAATTCCAAAGTTTGAAGCAATATCTTCTCCTTTGTATAGTGAAGGGTAATTCATATCAATTTTAGAAACATATTTTCGTAAATCTTCTTTGGTAAAATCTTCACGAAATTCAATTCCAAATAATTGAAATTTTTCGTCTTTATATTTTTCCTGGATTAAATTAAGCTCAGGAACTGCCTTAACACAAGGTCCACARTACTTAAACCAAAATTCTAATAAAACAACATTGCCTTTTAATTTTGAAAAGTCTACCAAATCATTATTCTCTAAGTTAGGAATTTTCCATTCTCCTATGTTTTTATTCATAAAAGAATTTTTTGACTTTCCTTTTGATGAATATTTTTTTTGCAGAATTTTATGATATTCTATTGCTGTCATTATTTGATATTCAGAAGGAATTAATGAGCCTGTCCATATTTGGTTATCTGGCGTATAATCAAAATCAAAATTGTCATACGTCTTACTTAATGTTCCCGTTGGCCCATTATTCATTGTCATCCTTTGAGGTAAAAAATCTGTTTTATTAATTACTAATGAATATTGTGAATTAAATGACATGCCATTTTTTAAAACCAAATTATCCCAATCTAAAAACCCGTTTTTGTAAGATAAATCAAACACAAAATGCTCTTWWTTATYAATAARNAGTGNTCTTTTTTTCTTGTTATTATGATATTTTCCTCTGTTAATACGTGGGGTAAAAGCTTTTTAAGAGGATACAATGTTAGCATCAAAGAATTGTTGATATTTGGAGAATTATCTACGATTGTAATCTTTTTTTTATTCAAGGTATATAAACTTTGCTTYCCATTAAATATTAATTCATCAAATCCAGAATCACCATACATGAGGAATTTTGGTGCTGTCTTCGGTGAATTTTTGAAATCAAAGAAAAYGGTATTTCTACGTTCACCATATATTTTTCCCATTTCAGTTGATTGAAATGTCGATTGGTATCTAACTTTTTCAATGTTATTGAGTTGAGATATCATTTTTTCTAGGATTGCAGTGTCGGATTCTTGACAATAAGAATTTACTGCAATCAAACAGATTAAGGAAAGTATGTTTTTTTTCATAGGATATAATTTTATTAAAACTAATTTATCAATGGTTGTAATACGTTAAAAAAATCTCAATTGGGAACATTTTAAAGGTTTGTGATTTCATGTTTTCGGTAATTAAGTTATCCCATTTTTAGTCAACCTATTTCAGGGTTTTACACAACAAGAAGAGTTGTTCAAAAATTTTGTAGTGATAGTTATAGAGTGGGGCATCATCAAAGCAACAAAAGGGTGAAACAAAAAAAACTCGGATTCTTTAAAAAAAAGAGATGAATTTATTAAAGCATTAGAGAAATTAAAGAAGAARGAAAAGGTAAAAGAAGAGGGAAGAAGTGAGGGCATGAGTCTTGCAGGAATTGGAAATGCCGCAGCAGGAACAGTGATCGTTGATACAGTAATAAATATGTTTACGCCAGAACACAATAAACCTGCAACAAAGGGTGATTTATTGAATCTTAGAAATAAAAAGCTCAAAGGTTACTGTTTCTCAAAGTCATCAATTTACAACTTGTTTATTTTAAATTAAAATTCAGTCTCAGTTATTGAGATTTAGAAGAACCATTATGAATCTGAGGAATTAATGTATTTCATGCTGCTATTCTATACTAGGTATTTAAGTCTGTCTCATTTGAAGAAAAAATTATAATCAGTCGTGTTAGGCTGTATTATTTTTTCAATTATTAAAAAAAAGCGACCACCATTCAAATATTTTTTTATATTTGCATATATATACAGTATGCACACTATTAACTCTATGATCAATTATTAATATCTAGAAATGAAAATAATTATATCAAATGCTTCCTCAGAACCAATATATGAACAGATAGTTATGCAAATAAAGGCACAAATTATTTCAGGTGATTTAAAAGAAGGAGAAGGATTGCCTTCTATTCGAAAATTGGCAAAAGAACTTCAAATTAGTGTGATTACAACCAAACGTACTTATGTTGAACTTGAAAAAGAAGGTTTTATTGATGTCGTTGGGGGCAAAGGAACCTTTGTTGCTATTCAAAATAAAGAATTATTAAAGGAAAAGAAAATGAAATCCGTAGAAGATTTAATGTCTGAAACAGTTTTAGAAGCTCAAAAACTTGGTATTACGTTTGACGAACTACAAGAGATGTTAACGGTGCTTTACAATAACTAAATCTGTGATTAACAACACAACCGAATAATAAGAATTACATGAATAATATATTAGAAATATCAAATTTATCTAAAAGCTACGAGGATTTTCATTTGGACAATATATCCTTTTCCTTGCCCAAAGGCTATATCATGGGATTAATTGGACCTAATGGCTCTGGAAAAACAACTATCATAAAGATTATTATGAATCTTATAATGAAGCAGAGTGGTGATGTCAAAATATTTGGATTAGACCACCGCGCGAATGAAGTTGAAGTTAAGAAGAGAATTGGTTTTGTATACGATACTCCTAATTATTACGATCATCTTAACCTGAATCAGTTTAAGAGTACCATTGCTCCTTTTTATGACCAATGGGATGATGCTGTTTTCTATAATATGGTAGAACGATTTAAATTGCCTTTACATAAAAAACTTAAGACCTTTTCAAAAGGTATGGCTATGAAAAGCTCTATAACAATGGCATTGTCTCATAATGCAGATTTTATAGTTATGGATGAGCCTACGTCTAATCTTGACCCTGTAGTACGACGTGAACTTCTCGATTTTTTTAGAGAACTCATTCAAGATGAGAATAAATCCGTTTTATTTTCTTCACATATCACAACAGATTTAGAACAGGTTGCAGATTACATCACCTATATCAATGAAGGAAAGCTTGTTTTTTCTAAAACAAAAGATGAAGTTTTTGAAACTTATGCCATTGTTAAAGGAGGCAATGAGTTACTCGATGCTGATACTAAAAACAGTTTTGTATCTGTAAGATCTTCGGCCTATGGCTTTGAAGCGCTGACCAATGATGTAAAACATACCCGGAAATTATTTGGAGACTCTGTTATTTATGACAAAGCGAGTCTGGAAGATATCATGTTTTACACTAATATAGAAACCGAAAATAAATTATAATATGTTACAACTGGTTATAAAAGATTTTCGTGCCAATTGGAGTTATGTATTACTGGGCTTAGCAGTGCTTTTAACGCTCAGTATGACGTTTATCTATACTGCATTAAGAGAACCTTTTGCTGTAGATCCTGATGTTCTGATTTATTTTTTAATTGTTATTGTGAGTAGTATTGTTTTTTCACTTTTATTTTTAATGATTGAGCAACTGTATAATACCAATATATTATATGCATCAGTTCCAGTAAGTAGAAAACAATTTGTTCAGCAACGATATGTCGCTACATATTTTCAACTTATTCTGGCTTTGGGTGTGCATTTTTTAGGATTACAGATTGGGATTTATTTTTATGGCTCGATGGATCCCTTAGTATTGGAAGCACTATACAACCCCTTGACATGGCTATTAATTCTTATTGTATTGGTTATTCTTAATGGGTTTTCAATGCCTTTCTATTTTAAGTTTGGAGTACGAAAAGGCATTCTAATTATAGGATTAATTCAGTGTTTTTCATTGATTGCTTTTGTGTATATCATGATGTACTTTAGTGAATTTTGGGACGCGTTTCAAAATATGATATTTAACGTCATCGCACTAAATACTTTAACTACAATTCCAATATGCATTGGCCTATCACTTTTATTAACTTGGATTTCTATTCAGACCAGTGTTTCTATATATAAATCAAAGGACCTATGAATATAGCCACAATTACACACCTAATCAAAAAGGATCTAAACGTATTTAAAGTATATTATATTAGTATTTCTGTTTTAATGTTAATTGTTAGTATGCTTGTTGTTGTTGCAAACACTAATATGCTCAGAATCTTTGCAGGTAGCGGAAGCTCAATAGCTATAATAGCCATTTATACGTTTATGTTAGAACGGAAAAATGGGAGTGCATGGTTCCATATTGCAAGCTTGCCAGTAACAAGAATAGAAATTAATACTGCTCGTTTTTTAACCGTATTATTAATTTCTGTTGTTAATTTAATCATTTGGATTATAGCCTATCATAGCATTCTGTATTTTGTAATTGAGAGCACTGAACATACAGCCTCAATTGCAATCATTGTATATGCGTTTATGAACATACTTATATACCTGGCTTTATATTTTATTTTCTATTACCGGGTAAATAATATTGTAATTATGATGGTATATATTATACCAGTATTGGCAATTAATTTTATAGACCCCAGCGACAGCTCWTTCGCAGAGTTCATTATTGGAGATAGTTATAGATTTGGACTATTCTGCGGCTTTAGTATATTGCTTTTTACAGGAGCTTACCTTTATTCTAACTATTATTTCAAAAACAAAGAACTCTGATATTTCACGCATTTATAAAATAATAAAGACTATGAAGTACAAACATCACAAATACAAATTCAAGAATCTGATTATAGGTGCAATCGAGGACAATTTCATTAGGCCAATGAAACTTCTATAATCGTAACATACGAAAATTAAAACAAGGGCWTAAGCAGAAGAACCCCGTWATTTTTTTAATATAATTCTTACCGTTATTATCGCATAATTTTTTATGAAATGATAAGCGATCAGGATTCCTTATGCCTTAATTAAACAATCAAAAAACTAACAATTATGAAATTAATACTTAAAAACGTATCGAAAACTTATACTAATGGGGTCAAAGCTATTGACGATCTTAGTCTTGAAATTGGAACAGGAATGTTTGGGCTATTAGGTCCAAACGGCGCAGGAAAATCATCATTAATGCGAACCATAGCAACACTTCAAAGCCCGGATTCAGGAAGTATATCATTTGGAGACATTAATGTGTTAGAAAACCAAATGGACTTGCGTAAATTATTGGGATATTTACCTCAATCTTTTGGAGTATATCCAAAAATGTCTGCCGAAAAACTACTGGATTATTTTGCGATGCTAAAAGGCGTGAGTTCCATATCTGATAGAAACAAACTCGTATCAGAAGTATTAGAAATCACAAACCTTAGTGATGTACGCAAAAAACATGTGGCATCCTATTCTGGAGGGATGAAACAGCGTTTTGGAATTGCTCAATTATTATTAAATAACCCAAAATTAATCATTGTAGATGAGCCTACAGCTGGATTAGATCCTGCAGAGCGCCATCGTTTCTTAAATGTGTTACGAGAAATAGGAACCAACAGCACCGTAATATTTTCAACTCATATTGTAGAAGATGTCAAGGAATTGTGTAATGAGATGGCTATCTTAAATGGAGGGCGAATTTTAAAACACACCACCCCAGAAAAGGCGACTGCCGAGATTGAAGGCCAATTATGGACCAAAGTTATTCAAAGAGATACTTTAGAAGAGATGGCATCAAAATATGCTGTTTTGTCCTCCAATTACAATAGGGACAATACCATGAACATACGTGTGTTTGCCAATGATAAACCAGGAGAGGACTTCATACAAAGCACTCCGGAATTGGATGATGTTTATTTTATAGCCCTCATGAAAGACGAAGTGAATCTGGCATCAAATCTTGTCTCATAACTGATATCTCAATTCAAAAAAACAAACAAATGTTTACAACAATTTTTAAATACGAATTAAAATATTGGTTTAAGAATCCAATGTTTTACATATTCCTGACCATTTTCTTTATAACTGCATTACTCACTGCTGCTGGAATCGCAGGGGCATTTGATGGTGAAACTATTCAAAACACCCTACCTAAAAAGGCAAATTCTCCAATGGGAATTTATAATATATTCAATACGCTAACTGCCTTAATATTCTTTTTGTTTCCTTCTATAATTGGAGCTAGCATCCATAGAGATTTTAAAAGTGAGATGCATACTATTTTATATTCTTATCCATTTTCAAAAGCCAATTATCTATTTGCAAAATTCTTTAGCGGTATCACTATTGTGTGCTGTATTGTATTGGCAGTGGGAATTGGAATGCAAATCGGATTTAGTTTACCGTTCGTAAATGAGGATCTGCTTGTGCCTTTTAATAGTATGGGATATATACAGACCTATTTGATATTTCTCATTCCAAATGTGCTGTTTTATGGTGCAATTGTATTTGCTATAGTCACCTTTTCACGAAGTATTACTGCAGGATTTATAACTTTTATCGGCTTGATCTTGATACAAATACTCATGGTTTCTTTAGTTTCAGGACCTGATCAAGGATATTTAACCGGATTAATAAATCCGATGGGAGGCTCGGCAGTAAACTATTACACAAAATACTGGACACTTACTGAACTCAACACCTTAACAATACCTTTTGAAGGTCTTATCATTTACAACAGACTATTATGGTTGGGAATTGCGACCATTATTTTTGCAGTTGTCTATCGTTATTTTAGTTTTAGTCAGGATGCCATTATCATCTCATTTAAAAAACCCAAGGGAAAACGTTTCCTAAAAAGTAATGTTGGAGGGATTAACAGGGTTCATTTACCAAAAGCTAAGTTGCACTATTCATTTATTCAAAATCTAAAAATAACATGGAAACTCTCCAATATGGATTTTAAATACATTGTAAAAAGCATAGCATTTATTGCCATATTAATTTTCGGATTATTCACAATTATTGGCGAATACGTAGGATCTGAAGGCTTTAGAGGTACAAATAAATTACCTACAACCTGGCAAATGGTTCGTTTGAGTGAAGGTTACATGATTGCTATAATGATTTGCACATTTTTATTTTCTGGAATGCTTAACAGCAGGGGGAAAACAGCTAACATGAATTTATTGCTCGATGCAACTCCAATACCAAACTGGACTTTAGTTGTTTCAAAAGTATTGGCCTTAGCAAAAATGCAATTGCTCATGCTATTTATGGTAATGGTAGCTGGTATCTCTTTTCAACTTTATAAAGGCTATACCAATATTGAGCTCTCTCATTATTTATTCGATCTTTTTATAATGAATTTTAGCCTCTTTTTACTTTGGACATTATTAGCATTATTCGTACAAACCCTTATCAAAAACACCTATTTGGGAATGTTTGCTATGATGGTTCTGTTTTTTTTATTCAACACGCCATTAACACGAATGCTGGGTATAGAACAAGCAGTATTTAGATTTGGAGATGGTTCTTGGTATCAATATTCAGACATGGATGGTTATGGTAATCATTTATCTAGCTTTTTTATCTATAGGGGGTATTGGCTTTTATTCGGACTATTATTACTCATAGGTTCTTCCCTGTTTTTATTGAGAGGCTTGCCCAATTCTTTCAGAGAACGTTTATCCATAGCCAAGTCTCGATTTGGACGGAAAACTGCAGTCTCTTTTGCATTGATCACTATTGTTTTTTTAAGCATGGGCTTTAGTATTTATTACGAAAACAATGTAGAAAATATAAGGATAACAAAAGATGAGCAAATCGATTATAAAATAGAATGGGAACTAAAATATCATAAGTTCAAAGATTATGCACAACCAAGGATTGTTGATGTAAAAGTGGACATGAACATCTTTCCGAAGCAATTGAATTTCAACTTGGATGCCAGTTATGTGATGGTAAATAAAACCGAAGAGGCTATAGATAGTATTTTTATAATGCATAAAGGTTACCCAATAACTTTTGATTTTGACAGGACTAATAGTTTAGTATGCAACGACAGTTTATTTCAATTTCAGATCTATCGCTTAGACAAAGCATTGCAACCAGGTGATAGTTTAAAATTGAAATTTGCTATAAAAAATGTAGAAAATACGGCTTTGCGAACTAATTCTCCAGTACTGAGCAACGGCACCTTCCTAAAGAGTTCTTCCTTATTTCCTAAATTAGGTTATAAACAATCTGATCTTAAAAACAATACGCTACGAAAGGCGAATGGATTAGAGCCATACATGGAGAAAGCATATCCATCGGATACAACAGCTTTGGGGAATAATTTACTATCTAGAGATTCCGATTGGATTACTTTTGAGGCTACAGTAAGTACCTCTGAAGATCAAATTGCAATAGCCCCTGGTAGTTTACAAAAAGAATGGAGGTCTAATGGCCGACGTTATTTTAACTATAAAGTAGATAGTAAAATGGTGAATCTGTTCTCATTTAATTCCGGTCGTTATGAAGTTAAAAAGGACAAATGGAATGACGTGGATTTAGAGATTTATTATCATAAGGGACACGAAACCAATTTAGATAGAATGATGGCTGGTATAAAGGCATCATTAAATTATAACACTAAAAACTTCGGACCATATCAACACAAGGTACTTCGTATTATAGAATGTCCAAGGACCTTAGGGATTGGCGCACAGGCATTCCCAAATACGATTCCTTTTTCTGAAAGCCATGGTTTTATTGCAAATGTTGATGATTCGGATGAAAACGGTATCGATTATCCATTTGCAGTGGCAGTTCATGAAGTATCACACCAATGGTGGGCACATCAGGTAATTGGAGCGAATGTATTAGGAGCAACCATGCTCACAGAAAGTATTTCTGATTATATCCGATTGAAAGTCTTAGAACAAAAATATGGTACTGCAAAAATGCATACCTTTTTAAAATATGCATTGGACCACTATCTGTCTGGGAGAAAAAATGATCTGACAGGAGAAAAGCCATTGCAATACAATTCGGGTCAACAATACATCCGGTATTCTAAAGGTGCAGTGGTATTTTATGCATTGAGTGACTATATAGGAGAGGAAAAACTCAATACCGTGCTACGTCAATTCTTAGAGAAAAACAAATTCCAAGGGCCACCATATCCAACGTCTACAGACTTAGTTAAAGAAATTAWATTAAACACTCCGGACTCCCTGAAATATATTATTAGAGATATGTTCGAAACCATTACGCTGTATGATAATGGGATCACTCAAGTCTCTTCAACACAATTAGACAATGGCAAATATCAAGTAGACATCTCTTTTAATGTTCGCAAATTTAGGTCAGATAAAAACGGGAAAGAAATTTATGAAGAGAAAGCTGGCAAAATATTAGAATACAAACAATTGCATGCAAAGAATCCATTGTTGTCATTGCCTTTGACTGATTATATTGAGGTTGGTGTTTTTGGAATGGAGGAGGAGAGTGGGGCTTCTAAAAAGGCAACCCTATATCTAAAAAAACATAAAATAACTACCATTCATAACAAAATCACGATTATCGTAGACCAAAAACCTATGGAAGTCGGTGTAGACCCCTATCATAAATTAATCGATAGAAATTCAAAGGATAACATAATGAGTTTAAATTAGAAACTATCTTACTCACTATTTGTATTCTAGCCTAAATATTTTCAAAAACCTTTAAAGCATTACTGATGGTTAAAATAAAGAGTGCTAGTGATTTTGTTAATTATGAAATGGATAGATAGATGGTGATAATTTTAAAAGTGGAATTAATCGTTGAGTAAAAACTGACATTAAATGAATATTAAAAATTTAAATAAAAGAACTGATTTAGATCAAAACGGCCGATTGAATAAAAAACACCTTCAATTTCAAGAACTTATTACCGAGTTAAGAGATAGGGAATTAATTGAGGGAAATAATACAAGAAAACAACATAACATTTTTAACTATAAAAAATTAACATGAAAAATCAAGAAAGTCAAACTCAAAAATCGCTATTTCAACGCGCCGCAAAACTGGCAAAAACACCTATAATAATTGCCATGTTTGTAACACCTATTCGTTATTCCCTTGAATTATTGGGGCTACCTGAAAATGTTATTTTTATTATTGGATTACTCTGGCTTACTTTAGGGTTTGCCATTTAYTGGGGTATTAAATTAAAGAATGAAAAGCGTTCATATTTACTGCTCTTTTTGAGTTTAGTTATTTTTTCACCTATTTCAAGAATTCCGGTCGCTATACTTTGGTGGGTTGATACTAAATGGGACATAGGAAGTCATTATGGACTTTATTTTGATAATTGGTTACAAGCACTTCTGAATCATTTGGTTTATGGTTCTTTAGTTCAAATAATCCCAGGATTTTTATTGGGATCAATAACACTTGCTATTATGCAACACAGAAAACCGGTAACGAAATAAACTAATAAAGAACAGGATTACAATGAGAAAAAGCATCATAATATTTTTAATTCTATCGAACAGTATAATGTTTGGTCAAGAAATCTCTAAAACCGAGAAGTACCAATCAGATTTTAATTATTTGACAGCAAAATTAATTGAAACACACCCTGATCCATTTTTAGGATTTGGAGGCTCAATTGAATTTTACAAGAAAAAAATACGGCTAAACGAATTAATTACAGATTCAATGACAAATGAAGAATTTGTCATTCTGCTAAATCAATTTTTGTCAAACCTTGATGATGGGCATACTTCGATATATTTTCCTAAAAAAGAGAATGTAGCAAAAAAATATCTCCCATTAAAATTCAAAATATCGGCTGATAAAATGTTCGTACAAAACAGCACTAAGGAATTTATCAGATTGAAAGGGAATCAATTAATTGAAATCAATAAAATTCCAATATCTGAATTGCTAATAAAAGCAAAATCATTTGAGCCATCAGAAAATATTTCTGGTGAATATTATAGCCTGAACAAGATTATAAGTAAATCTCAACTTTGTCAAAAGTTTTTTGGTACAACAAAATTAGAATTCACTTTTAGTAGCAATGAGGGAAACCTATTTTCACTTGATATACCTTTTCAGCAACAAGTTGAATTTACTCCAGACAATTCGAATATTGAGTTTAAAAATGACAATGGATTACTTTATTGGTCATTAATTGGGGAAAATAAGAATGTTGGATACCTCGCTTGGAATAGCATTTTAAGCCGTGAAGTTCTTGAAAATACATTTAAAAATTCACCTGATTGGATTCAGGGAAATTTGAATTGGGCTTATACTTACTTAAAAGAAAAACAATCTGGTGATATTGAGCAAGACATCCTAAAAACTCCTTCGCTATATGAGCAGTTTTATCAGCTTTCAAAAGCAATGAAAAAGAGTAATTCAAAATACTTAATTATTGACTTGAGAAACAATAGCGGGGGAATGACACCAATTGTAAGACCTTTGCTTTATATTTTATCTGGAGACGATTATCTTAATTTTGATTTCGAAGCTGAAATGATTCGGAAAATTTCTCCACTTTATCTACAAAAGATTGGATTTTCTGATATTGCAGATTTCAACAAAACATATGATTGTAATTATAAAATTGGAGACTATACCTTTGGAAGTTTTGGAAATGTGAATCCAAATTTAACCTTAGAAGAAAAAAGAGAAATGCTAAAAAGAGGATATTATGGATTTGGAGCTGAGTACATCCAGAAATCAGAACCATTGACTGATGTTCAAATATTTGTACTTACTTCACCTCAAACTTTTAGTGCAGCCTACCACTTTACGTATTTCCTAAAAAAACTTGGGAGGACAAAACTTATTGGAGTTGCACCAAGACAAGCTGGCAATGCATTTATGGAAACAACAAATTTCACTTTGCCAAATACAGGGATTTCAGGAAGTATTTCAAATTCAAAGCAAATATTATTTAAAGACGATCCTGAATTGGGAAGACTTTTAAAACCTGATTATGAAATGAATTGGGATGACTTTAAATATTATGGATTTGACAAAAATGCTGAAATTCTTAAAACTCTGGAATTGATTGAGTATGAAAACAATTAATTCTTGATAACACTGTTTATAATTCATAACGGTGTGTTTTCCTATTATGAAAAACCTTGCGTATTTACAAACTTCTGTGGAATGGCGGGAAATTGTTCGTGCACTTTTCCATAACGAAATCAAAACCAATACCGTTACCCTAATGTAAAACGTCCTAGAACTATTGAAGTTAATAATTAGTAAAAACAAAGTACATTTGCGCTATTAATAATTATATATCATAAATGAATTTTGAAAATCAAATTATATTCTTTTTTAGTGCCTTAGGTTCTTTCAATGGATTTCTATTGAGTTTTTACTTCGCTCTTAATGCAAAAAAGAAGAAATTTTCAAACTATTTTTTATCATTATTATTACTGGTTWTAAGTATAAGAATTATCAAATCCGTATTCTTTTATTTTAGTCCAAATTTATCAGTTTTATTTGTGCAAATTGGCCTTTCTGCCTGTATTTTAATAGGTCCTTATCTATATTTATATATAAAATCGCAAACAAAAGAGAATGAAAAAAATCCATGGATCATCCACACTATTCCTTTTCTAATCGCAATTACTATAGTGGGAATCATCTATCCATATTGGTCTCATAGAGCATTATGGTCTAAATTTTTTGTTAGCCTTATATATTTACAATGGTTTATATATATTATTTTCTCTGGGATAGAACTAAAGAACATTTTAAAAAAACTTTTTAATAGAAAAGAAAAACTTAACGATATAGAAATTTGGTTAATAAGCATTTTTACAGGAACAACTTTTATTTGGTTCGCCTATAATATTGGTTCTTTTACATCTTATATTGTTGGTGCTTTATCTTTTTCATTTATACTTTATCTTTTAATTTTATTATGGGCGTTTAAGAAAAATAAGAATACATTATTTTTTGAGGCAAAAGAAAAATATGGGAACAAAAAAATTGATATCGAAAAAATCAAATCAATTTCGAAAAACTTAACAGTTATTAAAGATAGAGCGCTATTCAAAAATCCAGATTTAAAACTTTCTGACGTTGCTAAAGAGTTAAATGTTTTGCCACATACTTTATCTCAATATTTAAATGATAATCTAAATAAATCTTTTTCATTATTCATAAATGAATTCCGAATTGAAGAAGCCAAAAGTTTATTAATTTCAGATAATAATTACACCATTGAAGCTATTGGTTACGATAGCGGATTTAATTCAAAGTCAACCTTTTTTACATCATTTAAAAAAATAACGGGTATAACTCCATCAAAATACAGAGAACAAAATAAGTAAATGAGTTTTATATTATAAATCCGAACTCCTGCTATATAATAATACACTTCAAACTAAATGTATGTTCGCATATTGCACCAAAATAAATCAATATGCAACATAGTAAAATAATGGTAAAATCCCGTCAGATTATTATGTTCAATTGCATGAGTTGCTATAAAATGAATCAACTATAACATTAATGTAATAGTTAGCTTGTATATATAACAACACAACCAATGAATTTAAGCCATTAGACTTAAATAATATAGAATCGACAATTGACAAAAACATGTATTATAAAAAAATTAAAACACGCATTATCTTATTGCTAACTTTAGCAACAGTTCCTGTAATTTCTCAAACTCATGAGCAGAAAATAGAGAAGTTACTCAATCAATATGTAGACTTGCAACAATTTAATGGCAGTGTTTTGGTCGCCGATAAAGGGGGAATTATCCTCCAACAAGGATATGGCATCGCCAATTTTGAATGGCATATAAAAAACACGCCAGACACTAAGTTTCGAATAGCGTCAATTACAAAACAGTTTACAGCAATGTTGGTGATGTTGGCAGTTCAAGATAATAAATTGCAACTGAATAAACCTATTATTCATTACATGCCCGATTATCCAAAAAAGTCAGGTAACCAGGTCACTGCTCATTACTTGTTAACTCATACAGCTGGAATTCCTGATATATCGACTGTGAATAATTACTTTGACCAAATTTCATATCTCTCTCATACGCCACAAGAATTAATTGAATTATTCTGGCATAAAGAGCTTGAGTTTAAACCTGGGACTCAATTCAACTACTCAAATGCTGGTTATATGATATTGGGAGCACTTTTGGAACGGATATATGGGCAACCATATGAGACCTTGTTAGAAGAACGAATTTTTCAGCCTCTGGCTATGAATGACTCTGGTTACGATCGAAGTGCAGATGTTCTTACAAGTCGCGCGAGTGGTTATGTACTTAGTGGTAATAAGGTGATTAATTCCGATTACAAACATATGAGCGTTCCTTATGCAGCAGGTGCTATTTATTCAACGGTTGGTGATATGTATCGTTGGGATCAAGCCCTATATAATTACACATTGTTATCTAAAGAACTCACCCAACAGATGTTTACACCCTTGAAGGAAAATTATGCTTACGGATGGGAAGTGGAGAAGCAGCAATATGAGGATGGAAAAGAGTTTCCGATGCTTGCCCACTCTGGAGCAATCAATGGTTTTAGTACAGTTRTTCGTCGATATACTAATGACAAGCAGTTAATTGTTTTACTAGACAATCGTTCAGGTCAAGCTAATGAAAAGATAGCCAGTAATATTTTCAATATTCTTAATAATTATGCTGTAATAGAACCTCAACTTTCACTATCGCAAATAGCACTTACAACGAAGGGACAAGCCCTGTTAGATGCCCTACATGTTAGTTCCGCWAATAAGTTTGTAGTCTATCAAGTGGCCTATCAATTATTGAATGATAAAAGACCAAATGATGCCATTTTATTGTTTCGTTACAATACAGATAATCATCCAACTTCGACTCCATCGTTTATCGGCTTAGGGAAAGCATATGAAATGAGTGGAGATAAGAAAAAGGCAATTAGTGCTTTTATGAAGGCGCATAAGCTTAACTCAACGATGACAGAGTCTATTGAAGGCTTAACGCGCTTAGGTGTAAAAGTTGATTCAAAGTAAGAATTTGGCTGTTATTGGCTTTTTCAAATCAAAGATTCCGGGGTTGATTGAACCTTTATAGATTATTTTTTATTACTGAAATTTAAAGAATTCTGGAGAATAATTCAATAAAGTTAAACCTGGAGAGTATACCCAAATAATGACAAAAAATAACTAATAGTAACCGTTAAATTGAACATTCCTTTTCTCTAAAAAATCGAAATAATATTATGAAAATTTATTTATACTTAGCAACCATTCTTAGTTTTAGCATTATTTCATGCGCTCAATCTCAGAAAAATCAAATACCTGAAAATGAAATAACCAAAATACTTTTTATTGGAAATAGTTATTTGTATTACAATAGTGCAACTGAAATTTTCAATGCGATGGCTATAGAAAAATTTCCAAACCAGAAAATCGTAACAAAACTAATCTCTGGTGGAGGTATGACATTAGATAATCATTTTCAAAATAAAGAGACTCTAAAACTATTACAGTCTGAGAAATGGGATTACGTAGTTTTGCAAGAACAGAGCGAATTAGGAAGTGGTGTTTTTATAGATAATACAAAATATTATGGAAGTATGGAGCCATTTTATGAAAGCGCGAGAAAGTTCCACAATGAAATAGAAAAAGTAGGTGCTAAAACAGTTTTTATAATGACATGGTCAGACAAAGATAATCCTCAAAAGCAAGACTATTTAACCTTCGCATATACCTCAATTGCTAAGGAATTAAACGCGATTTTAATTCCTGTGGGCTCTGTATGGAATAAAGAAAGACAAAATAACAATTACGATCTTTATAGTAATGATGACCATCATCCTTCCATTTTTGGATCATATTTAATCGCTTCAACAATTTTCAGTACACTATTTGACAGCAACCCTTCGGGTATTTCAGGTAAGTTAACGGGTTATTCAGTTGATGAATATGGCAATAAATCATTTCTAAAATCTAGATTATCGTCCCTTTCAAAAGAGGATTCTGAGGCTATTCATACTACTAGTTGGGCTGTTGTAACTGATTTGAAAATTACCAATGGATATCCAAATATCTCATCTAAACCAAAGAAAGAGTATCATTTACCTACTTTACCAATTGGTTCAACACTAAACAAGAAAGAATTAATTGGGATATGGACTGGATTAGCCAGGTTTGATTTTGTGTCGGATGGTCTAAGAATAATTTTTACAGAATTGAAAAATGAACTTCATATAACAATTGACATTGTAAGAGACAACACAAATACTAACACAACAATTGTTAGTAAAACAATAAACGAAAATAGAATTTTGATAAATTTCAAGGATGAAAATGATAGAGTTAGAGAACTTAAGTTAATAAAGAACGACGATTATCTAAGAGGTATAATTATTAGTACCCAAGGAAATTATACAAAATATGATAATATTAAATTTTCAAAAAAGTAGTATTTTGTTACATCAAATTACAACTTTTAATACCATAAACCGTTAGTATAAAAAATACAGAAACCCCCTAGTAGCAACAATAAAACAAGCCGAAAAAACAAAAGTTATGACGAAACCATTATTAGCATTCTTTCTTTTTGTAGGATTAACTTTTATATCGTGCAAAGAATCATCATCTAATCCTAATCAAGCAATACAAAAAACGAGTGACGAAAATTCAAAAGCACATTTAATTGATAGCTTAGTAGTTTATCAAACCGAAAATCTAATAATTAAAAGATTATCAAATCACGTTTATGAACATATTTCCTGTTTAAATACGAACGACTTCGGAAAAGTTGATTGTAATGGGATGTTAGTTGTAAATGAAAATAAAGGAGTTCTTTTTGATACACCAATTGACAACAAAAGTTCGCTAGAATTAATAAATTTCGTTACTAACGAATTAAAATGTGAAATAACAGCTATTATTCCAACTCATTTTCATCAAGATTGTGTTGGTGGAATAGAAGAGTTCGAAGAACATAATATTCCAACATACGCCACTAAACAAACAATAGAATTACTGAAAAAGAAGGGTCAAAATTTCTCTAAACCAATAAATGAATTTGAAAATAGCCTTTCGCTAAATATTGGAAACAAAAAGGTTTATGCAGAATACTTTGGGGAAGGTCACACTAAAGACAATATTATAGGATATTTTCCAGAAGATAATGCCATTTTTGGTGGATGTCTGATTAAAAGAGTTGGAGCAAGTAAAGGAAATTTAGAAGATGCAAACACAAATAAATGGTCGGAAACTGTTCGMAAAATCAAATTAAAATATCCAGAAGCCAAAATTGTCATTCCTGGACACGGAAAATGGGGAGGAACTGAATTATTTGACTATACAATAGAATTATTTGAAGTGAAATAGGGAACTGTTAACACCATTATAATGCATTGTTTACTATAATACAACACTCTAAATTAGTAAAATTAAACTGGCTTGATTCCTACTTCGGAAAATCCTACAGATTTTACTCAGCAATGGAATCATAGCCAAAACCAGAGCTGCAAGGTGAAAAAGAGGTTATTCTAAAGAATCCAAAAATGACTGAATAACCTTTTGCCTATCTCTTAAGGCTTCTTTGAGAAATTCTTTTGGAGCTTCTGTATCCTTATCATAAGTCCCTCCCCAAATAATGATTTCTATTAAAATTGGAATTAGAGCTTTACCTTTTTCTGTAAGTGAGTAGGTTTTCATGGTCTTCAGCTTTTCATATTTTCGACTTTTAATTATTCCTTCCAACTCTAGCATCTTCAATCTATCGGAAAGTACATTAGTCGCAATGCCTTCACCTGCTTCGAGGAATTCCTTATAAAAGCATCTTCCCTTAAGAGCAATATCTCTTAAAATCAAAAAAGTCCATTTATCTCCAAAGAAATCCATCGTGTAACTTATTGGGCAATTGGACCTTTTATTTATTTTTCTCATCAAACACTTGTTTTTAACAAGTAAGTGTTTATATTTGCTTACTTGTTTTTTACAAGTAACAAAGATAGCGCTATTAGTTCAAATAAAAAAAACAAGTAAATTATTATTAATCGGACTGATTTATAGGCAATCATAATCTATAGACAGACCACTAAAAACAAAAATATGAATAAAACAGCTTTAGATGTATTTCAAACATTTGGACGAGGCTTAATGTCTGGAACAAATTCTTGGAAAGAAGTAGTCGCAGAAAATGTAACTTTTACAGGTCCTGTTGATCAAGTAAAAGGTTTAGAGGCTTTTGCAAAATTAAACGAAGGTTTTATGCCAATGATTAGAGGCAATRAAATGAAGCAAGTTGTAGCGTCAGACAATTTTGTAATTACCCAAATGCTAATGGATATAGCAATGCCATCAGGAAAAATTGTAACTCTAGATATGAGCGAATGGTATGAAATCAAAGATGGGAAAATTCAATCCGTCAAAATTTATTATGACGCAGAAGAATTTAGAAAGGAAATGGCAAACAATTAAAGATCAAACAGAATATGAAAAAATATATATTTGGAACGCTCCTGTTTATTATAGTTACTTTTATCGTTCAATCAACTTCTCACTTTGTGATTAATGCAGAACACTATGCGTTAGTTTCATTTACTAGAAAAGAAGTTATTTTTCCTTTAGGTTTTTTAACTATGTTATTGCAAGGAATTGTTCTTTCTTTTTTCTTCATTTTATATTGTAAAAATGAATATATCATTAAAAAAGGACTCTTTTTCGGATTACTTATGAGCGCTCTCTTTGTAAGTTATCCCACTTTTACAGAACCAGCAAAATACCTTGTCCCTAATATTGGTTCTTGGATATTAGTAGAAGGGTTGGTTGGTTTAATTCAGTTTTGCTTATTTGGTGTTTTACTAAGTCTTACATACAAAAAGCTGAAATAGCCCAGCTGCAAGCATTTTAATATAACAATAGCGGTTTGGATGTATTATCCAAACCGCTATTGTTATATTTGTAGTCAGTTAAATTCGAAACGTTAATGTTTAGAAAACAGTAACTATTCTTATGTTATCCCCATATAACCACCTACGGCGGCAAGATGATGGTCAGATGACGGAATCAGTGGGAATAGTTGTATCTACTTTTGTTCTTTCTGATTAAATACTATAAAATTAATAGATTGTACACTTAAGACGTTTATAAATAATTACTAAAAAGAGTGCTTAATTAGAGATTAGTGCTGTTTTGTCTACTTGATTTTCCTTTTGAAAAGTCCTTGCTACTAAGCGGAAAGCTTCATCATAAAGATGGAGCTTTTTTTTGTTTAAGATATAGGGTGAGTAAATTTCAAATATTGATAAAAGTTGGGTCTTAATT
>NVSY01000038.1 GCA_002401385.1 Flavobacteriaceae bacterium
CGCCATTAGTGTAAAGAGTCTAGAAGTTTTTTTCGGGATTAACGGTAAAAATTTTCAAAGACAGTACAAAGAACGTTTAAGCGGATTTGAGAAATGGGATCAACAATCGCACGCAACAGACTACCTAGTTTACCCCGAAAATATAGGTCCTTACATCTCTTTAGATGAAACAGCTTTATCTAATGGCGAACTCTATACAATCTTTACAAATAAATCTAAAAAAGGAAAACAAGGAAGTATTGTTGCTATGATTAAAGGCACTGCAGCTACCAAAATCATTGAAGTCCTAAAAAATAAACTTACTCCTAAGCAAAGGAACAGTGTTAAAGAAATAACCTTAGACATGGCTGGATCAATGAATGAAATAGCCCGAGTTTGCTTTAAAAAAGCCACTAGGGTAACGGATCGGTTTCATGTACAAAAGCTCGCTTATTCAGCCGTACAGGATATTCGAATTAAATACAGATGGGAAGCTTTAGAAACAGAAAATAACGCGTATTTAAATGCTCGTGCAAACAATAAAATTCATAGACCTGTAATTCTTTCCAACGGAGACACATACAAGCAACTACTTGCCAGGAGCAGGTATCTATTATTCAAGTCTAGAAAAAAATGGACACAAAAACAAACAGCAAGAGCTGAGGTTCTTTTCCAAATTTATCCAGACTTATACAAAGCCCATAAATTAGCTATGAGTCTAAACAGTATCTATGAGCATACGTATGTCAAATCTGTTGCCCTTACAAAATTGGCGCATTGGTTTAGAAAAGTAGAACAGAGTGGATTTAGAAATTTTGCTACTGTGATGAGATCCTTTCAAATTCATTACGATTCTATCGCAAACTTCTTTAACAACAGAAGTACAAATGCAGCAGCGGAATCTTTCAATGCTAAAATAAAAGACTTTAGACGCAATTTTAGAGGAGTTACAGATGTAAAATTCTTCCTCTTCAGACTAACCAAAATTTATGCATAATAAATCAAAAACCCAGAAAATGCACCTGACCCTGTATTTTTTGCCCTAATGAGGCAAAAATGACACGGTTTTGAAACAAATCTAAATAAAAATGAAACATTTGAAAATGAAAAAACCTTGTAGAACAACGTTCTACAAGGTTTTAAAGGGAGTTTAAAATAAACTCAGCGGAGAAAGAGGGATTCGAACCCCCGGAGGTGTGACCCTCAACAGTTTTCAAGACTGCCGCATTCGACCACTCTGCCATTTCTCCAAAGCGTCTTGCGAGTGCAAATATAAACGCTTTTTTCGAATTTCAAGCATGTTTTTTACACAAAAACATACTCGTTTGATATGATGATTGTTAAGATTTAAAATCTCTTAATTTACCATTTAAAATCACAGAAATGTTGTCTGATTCTCTATTGATAGCTCCGTTTTCGTCGCATTCAAAGGATTTGTAATTGATGGTGATTAATTTAATTTCTTTCTTKTCTAAATAATCCTTTTTACGTTTTTTGTAAATGTCTATTTGAGAAGTTCTAGCACTGTCTAAAAAACCTTCTTTTGCWACTTCTTCTTTAAAATAMCCYTCAAATTCGATGGCTAGTTTTAAGTCTTTGTAAAAAGCATCGATAGGTAATTTAGTCCTAGATTTGCTGTTTTTATGCATATCTCCTAGTAAAAAATCAAAGGTATGTTTACGTACCGCTGTATGATTTAGGATCTCATCACATAAATTTAAAATAAAAGTTTCGTCGCTGTTTTCAATAGCGTTCAATGCTTTTTGCTTGTTGGTGATGGTTGGTGTAGCAATAGTAGGGCTATAAGTAGCACCTTCTCTTACAATGTACCAATACACATCTTTTTCGTTGCGCTCTGCATGTGCACAAGGAATTTGATCCAATGTGTTGTTCTTGTCTAAGGAACGTAATAATTTTCTTAAAGGCAGCCCTTTTTTGTTGTCTTTGTTAAAAACACCTGCTTTTATTAAATCAGGCATTAAGTTTTTTGCTGGAATCCAGGCATTATCATGCTCCTCAAAGTACTTTGAAATGATTTCGTTTATTTTGTTGATGCTATCGTTGTTCATGATGTTGGTATTTCTAAAAGTAAGTATTGTCAAACGCTTAATTTGTTGATTGACAAGTTATTCTTGTTGTTTTAAGACGCTTTTTATAAGTGTAAGTTACAAAAAAAGAGTCATTTTGTTAATAATTAATTAAAAAAGTAAAAACCTCATAACCAAAAGGTTATGAGGTTTTTTGCGGAGAAAGAGGGATTCGAACCCCCGGAGGTGTGACCCTCAACAGTTTTCAAGACTGCCGCATTCGACCACTCTGCCATTTCTCCCGAGTGTCTTACAGTTTCCTGTTAGCGGTTGCAAATATAAGTCCTTTTTTGGATTTTCAAGTATGAATTTAATTTTTTTTAATGTTTTTTTGAAATTAGTTTTTTATACTTTTAACCCTTGAAATTAAAAGGTAAATAAGCGGAATGGATAGTGTGTTGGAAATTATATTGTTAGTAGGAGTTGGGCTTTTTGTAGGGGTCATAAATACCCTTGCCGGAGGTGGTTCTTTAATCTCTTTACCGATCTTAATTTTTTTAGGATTACCGCCTGCAGTGGCAAATGGAACCAATAGAGTCGCYATTTTAATTCAAAATGTGTTCGGGGTTGCTGGTTTTAAAAGCAARGGAGTCGATTTTTTTACWTTTGGGAAATGGGCCGCAKTGTCWGCTTTAKTTGGAGCCGTGATTGGWGCCCAAATAGCRGTGGATATTGAAGGGGAACTTTTTAATAGGATCTTGGCWGTGGTGATGGTGTTGGTAGTGGTGTATATGGTGATTCCCAAAAAGAAACTCGCTGTGGAAATCCCTTTGACAACAAAGCGCAAATGGTGGTCGGTATTTTTGTTTTTCTTTATCGGTCTATACGGTGGTTTTATTCAAGCCGGTGTWGGTTTTCTTATTTTATTRATTCTCTCYAATGTCAATCAGTTTACCTTGGTAAAAAGCAATGCWGTTAAAATGTTYGTSGTATTGATWTACATGRTYTTGACAGTVGYTATTTTTGCCTATAAYGATAAGATAAATTGGAAATATGGTATTACCATGGCAGTGGGAAATGCTACAGGAGCATGGATTACTAGTAGGTATGCTGTTAAAAAAGGAGATCAATTGGTAAAAGTRTTTTTAATAATTATGGTGATWGCCATGGCAATAAAGTTATGGTTTTTYTAAAGTRCTARTTAGAGCGGCTTATAAAGGATTTCACAGWTAAACTTGTTTTGACTACATATAAACATTTGTCAAAGAGGTTTTTTTACATTTTGTTTAATTCGGAGCTAAAAATTGAGTTATAAAAACAACAATCATTACATTTGTTGGGAATTAAAGCAATTATACTACAGATGGCAAATACTATAGGAAAGATATTTACACTTACTACTTTTGGTGAATCGCACGGACCAGCTTTAGGTGGGGTGATTGACGGCTGTCCTTCAGGGATCGATATTGATTTTGATCAAATTCAGTTAGAATTAAATCGCCGTAAACCTGGGCAGTCAAAAATTGTAACCCAACGTAAAGAACCAGATGAAGTAGAATTTTTGTCAGGAATWTTTGAAGGAAAAACTACRGGAGCTTCWATTGGTTTTATCATTAGAAATGCCAATCAGAAATCCAAAGATTACAATCATATAAAGGATGTATACCGTCCTTCTCATGCCGATTWTACKTAYGACAAAAAATATGGACATCGCGATTATCGTGGTGGTGGCCGTACTTCGGCWCGTGAAACTGTRAATTGGGTAGTGGCTGGAGCCGTTGCAAAACAAGTGATCAAATCTATTGATATCAATGCSTATACATCATCCGTAGGGGACTTGTTTTTAGAAAAACCATATCAGGACTTGGACTTTAAATTGTCAGAATCTAATATTGTGCGTTGTCCAGATACTGAAATTGCWGATAAAATGATAGCAAAAATTGATGCTRTTAGAAAAGATGGAGATACTATTGGAGGAACAGTAACCTGTGTAATTAAAAATGTGCCTTTAGGATTAGGAGAGCCAGTTTTTGATAAATTACATGCACAATTAGGCAAAGCAATGTTATCCATAAACGCTGTCAAAGGATTCGAATACGGAAGTGGTTTTTGTGGTGCCAAAATGAAAGGAAGCGAACACAACGATATTTTTAATGCAGATGGATCTACTCAGACTAATTTGTCRGGAGGAATTCAAGGAGGCATATCCAACGGAATGGACATCTAYTTTAGAGTGGCATTCAAGCCWGTGGCAACCATTATGAAAGAGCAAGATACCATCAATTCAAAAGGAGAAACGGTAAAAATGATGGGTAAAGGCCGTCACGATCCATGCGTGGTTCCAAGAGCCGTGCCTATTGTGGAAGCATTGTCTGCAATGGTCTTGTTAGATTGTATGCTGATTCACCARGGTGCGAAAGGATCATTTTAATGAAAGATATTTATAAAGAAAATCTCTTGTTTCCATTAAATAGTCAATAGGACAAAGGAAAAACTATAAAAGACAACATAAAAAAAGCGTAAGATTTTTAAACCTTACGCTTTTTTTATGCGATAATGTCAAGAAGTCCTACGTCTTGGTTCCAGTATCTTATGTCTCTTTTTTAAATGTCATTTAAAAYAGCAAGTGCTTTCCGAACCCCATCACCTAAATGAAAGGAATAGCCACATTTTTTCAAGGCACTTTCAATCCCTGCAATCGTGGCGATTATATCAGATTGATTTACAATTCCCATATGTCCCACTCTAAAATAGGCTGTTTTATGGCTAGGCAATAAGCCGCCTGCTAATATGATATCAGCTTCTTGAACGGCAGCTAAAAAATCACCACCCGAAATGTTTGTTGGATAATAGGTGGCGGTCAATGTATTCGCTGCAATATCATTTGAATCAGGTAAAATAGTTAATCCTATGCATTGCATGGCTTCTCTAAAAGCGTTGGCWATTWKTARATGTCTCSCAAAACGTTTTTCCATGCCTTCCTGTAGGATTAATTTCAAGCTCTCCTCCAATGCCATGATCAAGTTTACGGGWGGWGTTCCAAAATAAGAAGGATGTTGWGTTTCATAAGCTTCCATAATCGGAAGCCAATTYGCAAAGTCACCATAATARTTTAAAACGGGTGTTTTTCGATTTTTAAAAACTTGCATGGCATTTTCTGAAACCATTAGTAARGCRAGTCCAGGAGGRACACCAATTGCTTTTTGAGAAGCGGTWAGGACTACGTCAATATGCCATTCATCTTGTCGGATGGTTTCYCCAGCWACAGAGCACACTCCGTCTAAAATAGTCAAAACACGGTGTTTTTYACCWAGYTCTCCTARCTGTTTTGGAGCAACAAGRATACCAGTAGAGGTGTCYACATGAGTRAAWGTWARTAKTTTAAAATTTCCGTTTTSTAGGGTTTTGTCGATGGTTTCAAGAGGAACTGTTTTGCCGAAATCAGCAGTTAAWACWGTTACTTCTGCACCGTATCGTTTTAGAATAGTWGCATAGCGATCACCAAAATAACCTGTAGAAATTACCAATACTTTATCGYCGGGTTCCACTAAGTTACAGGCAGCCATATCCATGGCAAGAGTTCCTGATCCAGCAATTATAAAGGGCTGTCCTTTTGGACTGAACCATACCTCWCGCATCATTTTGGTACAGTTGCTAAAYGATTTTATRAAATTTGGSGCTACATGACTTGTWGTAGGWGCACCAAGAATYCGCAATACGGAAGGTTCAAATTCAATAGGGCCGGGGATCATTAATAATTTTCTGTTTTTCATAGTGCGACTGATATTAAGWRTGTTATGTCTTAGGAAGTTACTNAAAAAAAACGCAAGGCGAGAAAAAACCTTGAGATAGTAAGTTGTTTTTARTAAAAATGAAATAGGAGYCGTGTARATTGCTACATCYATTTTATTCTTCACAAAAAAAAATGAATTTCTAAATCAATAAAAAYAGCAATGGAATAATAATTCCAAGGAGWGCATAAATTCCTCCYCTTCCTAAAATTCCGTTTTTACCTTTWGTCATAAATAAAGAACTAAGAGCAAATAAAATCAAGGCAATTGCAAATGCGTCCGAAAACCAWGTCCAAGCYCTACTGGGATTGTAATGTAAATAGTTRCTTTGGTAAAASAGCGGKCGTTTTTTTAAATATTCAGCAGTCCCTTCTCCGTTGTTGGTGTTTACAAYGATTGATGAGCCMCCTTTTAAAAATATTTTYAATAGATYMGGTYTTGGGAAATAGTGTTTTTTGTAATGATCWCTATCATCCACTTCGTCCAATAATTGTAAAATATTTGTTTTAATYTGACTCGTTTTTTGTAGSGGTATGGTACTTGTAAAATGAGTTACTTTTACGGAATAGTTCGGGTTCCAATCACTCATATGATTTAAAGCGATCCCAGAAAYACCATAAATTAATGCACTTCCAATAAAAAAGAAGCCGATATCTCTGTGGAGAATTCGGCTCCATTTGCGAATTTTTTTTARCACAGTCCTTATTTAGTTTCGTTATGTGAAACATATTCCAACGAATAATTGGAGAGGTGATCTACATTWWGTTGTTTCATTTCATCTCTGTACTGCTGTATGTGYTYCKTTTTTTTCTTAAAATCATCWTTATTGTATTTTCCTTCTGCGTGATTTTTAATATTGTCMTYTTCCATTTTTAAGCAATAAGCTTCGTCAATTATTTCCTCTTTAACAACACCRGAAAGGGWGATTTCACTTCCWATCAAGKCRTCYTCAAAGCGTTCTTGYGATGTRACATGTACTTTRACATYGTCACTTACAAGCAATAGTTTTTTTCCTCCGTGTTTACATACATGGTCAACAATWCCTGTGAGCGTAATTTCTYGGTCCACAAAAGCCCCTGCATTGGTGTTGAAATTATTAATTGTAATTTTTGTGAGTACCGCTTCTGTGATTTTTTCTSCAGGAATGCTTCCTTTTTCTGTTTCTTTTTTCTCTGTTTTACACGAAATTATGGTCGCTACCAAGCAGAAAGCAATTGCAATTTTTTTCATTTTAATATGGTTTAAGATGGACTTCTAAATTAAACCAGCGGAAATGTAATAACACTGATATTTGTCATGTTTGAAGTGCTAACTATGTAACATTCATTGCATTTGACTATTCTTTAGCTGTTCTAAATCTTATTATACCAATTTGAATATTTGATGTTAAGAACTAAAAAAGCAGCATTTTTAAAAAATGCTGCTTTATAATAAATTAATTTGTATTACATCGGAGGTAAATCTCCACCGCCTTTAGTAGGTAATGAACTACTTCCCATCAAATAGGTATCCAATGATCTTGCAGCTTCACGTCCTTCAGAAATTGCCCAAACAATTAAAGATTGTCCTCTACGCATGTCTCCAGCAACAAAAACTTTAGGGTTATTAGTTTGATAATCTGCTGTGGCTTTGTAATTAGATCTTTGGTCTGTGGCTACGCCTAACTGTTCAGCTAAACTCACTTCAGGTCCTGTAAAACCAAGGGCTAGTAAAACCAACTCACAAGGCCATGTTTTTTCGGTACCTTCTATTTCTACCAATTGAGGTCGTTCCCCTTTTTTGAATTTCCAATCTACATTTACTGTAGTTAAGCTCTCTAAATTCCCRTTGCTGTCTGCATTAAAGGATTTAGTAGAAATCAGCCAATTCCTATCACAACCTTCTTCATGAGAAGTAGAGGTTTTTAATTGGAGRGGCCAAAAAGGCCAAGGYGTCGTTTCTGCTCTATCACCAGGAGGYTTAGGCATAATTTCAAAGTTAGTCACACTTTTTGCWCCTTGTCGGTTGGAAGTTCCAATACAATCGGATCCGGTATCACCACCACCTATCACAATCACATTTTTGTCTGTGGCTAATATATCATCCGCATCAAAAGTAATCGCAGCATTGCGTTTGTTTTGTTGTTTTAAGAAGGTCATTGCTTGCACTACACCAGCGTTTTCAATCCCTTTAATGGGTAAACTTCTGGTTTGAGTGGCACCACCACAAAGTAACACAGCGTCAAAATCATCTAATTTTTTGATGTCGTAGTTTTTTCCAACTTCGGTATTGGTTTTAAAAACAATACCTTCTTCTTCTAAAATGGTTACTCTACGGTCTATAATCTCTTTTTCTAATTTAAAATTAGGAATTCCATAGCGCAATAGTCCACCAACTTTATCGTCACGTTCAAAAACGGTCACTGCATGTCCAGCACGGTTTAATTGTTGTGCAGCAGCCAATCCCGAAGGACCAGAGCCAATAACAGCCACTGTTTTACCAGTAGAAGTTAATGGTTTTTGAGGGTGTATCCATCCGTTTTTAAATCCGATTTCTACAATGTTTTTTTCAAGATTTTCAATTGTAATCGGTGGTTGTATAATTCCTAGTACACAGGCCTGCTCACAAGGAGCGGGGCACAAACGACCTGTAAATTCAGGGAAGTTATTTGTTGAATGTAAAATATGTAGGGCTTTTTCCCATTCTGCATGGTGAACCATRTCATTAAAATCAGGAATCAAATTCCCTAATGGACAGGCACTATGGCAGAAAGGTATTCCRCAATCCATACATCGAGAACCYTGTTTTTCGATGGCTGTTTTTTCTAAGGGAATGGTGAATTCTTGGTAGTGTTTTAAGCGTTCTCCTACGGCTTTATATCCTTCTAATTCTCTGTTATATTCTTTAAATCCTGCTGTCTTTCCCATAATTAAGCCGTTTTTTCTTGTTGTACATTCTCCTTCTCTTGTAATTGTAAGGCTTTTTTATAATCTGTTGGTATCACTTTTACAAAATGACTWGCCTGTTGCTCCCAGTCWGAAAGTATGTATTTGGCTAYCCCACTATCGGTGTATTCAACATGTCTTTCTATCATTCCTTTAATAAATAGTGTGTCTTCTGCGCTCGGAGTTTCTAGCTCTACCAATTCCATATTACACAATCCGTTTTTAAAAGTATTGTGCTTGTCAAAWATATAGGCGGTACCTCCRCTCATTCCTGCAGCAAAATTTCGTCCTGTTTTTCCGAGAACAATTACAGAGCCTCCAGTCATGTATTCACAACCGTGGTCTCCAATTCCTTCTACCACTGCAAGTGCTCCTGAATTACGAACRGCAAAWCGTTCACCTGCAATTCCGTTGATATAAGCCTCACCAGTAATGGCMCCGTACAATGTCACGTTTCCTGTGATGATGTTTTTATGTGACTCAAACGTWGTTTTTTCAGGTTTACGGATAATGAGTTTCGCTCCAGACAATCCTTTTCCTAAATAATCATTGGTGGTTCCTTTTACTTTTAAGGTAAGTCCTTTGGTGGCAAAAGCACCGAAACTTTGTCCTGCAGAACCTTTAAARGTCAGYCTTAAGGTGTCTTCAGGTAAACCAAATTCCCCRTAGATTTTTGAAATTTCATTACTGATAATCGCACCCACAGAYCTGTCCGTRTTTTTGATRTCAAAATTCAATTTCATTTTCTCTTTYCTATAGATAGCAGGATGTGCGATACGCACTATTTTTTGATCCAATACGTTTTCTAAATTGTGATCTTGAGTGGTAGTATTTCTTAAATCTGCATCACTATCGTGTTCCGGTTGGTATAAAATCGAAGATAAATCCAATCCAGATGCTTTGTAATGATCAATGGCTTTATTAGTTTCAAGCTTTTGTACTTGCCCTACCATTTCATCAATAGTTCTAAATCCTAGTTGCGCCATAATTTTACGTAATTCTCTTGCGATGAAATACATGAAATTGATCACRTGCTCTGGGGTTCCTTTAAAGTTTTTACGCAATTCTGGATCCTGAGTGGCAATTCCTACTGGGCAGGTATTTAAGTGACAAGCACGCATCATAATACAACCAGATGCTACCAATGGGGCAGTGGCAAAACCAAATTCTTCTGCACCTAATAAACAGGCAATAGCAACATCACGCCCCGTTTTTAACTGACCGTCACATTCYAATACAATACGGTTTCTCAGTTTGTTCATTACTAAGGTTTGTTGCGCTTCAGCAATTCCTAGTTCCCATGGCAAACCAGCATGTCTCATWGATGTTAAGGGGGTTGCTCCAGTTCCACCATCATATCCMGATATTAAAATAACATCGGCTTTGGCTTTGGCAACACCTGCGGCAATAGTTCCAACRCCYACTTTAGAAACWAGYTTTACATTGATTCGCGCTTCTCTATTGGCATTTTTTAAATCATAAATCAATTGWGATAAATCTTCAATCGAATAAATATCGTGATGTGGAGGCGGAGAAATCAATCCTACATAAGGRGTAGAGTTTCTTACTTCTGCAATCCATGGTACTACTTTTTCTCCAGGTAATTGTCCACCTTCTCCCGGTTTGGCACCTTGTGCCATTTTAATTTGAATCTCTTTGGCGTTGGTCAAATAATTRCTCGAAACTCCAAAACGTCCACTGGCAACTTGTTTGATGGCACTGTTTTTACTGTCACCATTTAATTCTTTYCTAAAACGATTGGTGTTTTCTCCACCTTCCCCAGAATTACTCTTACCACCAATACGGTTCATGGCAATAGCCATATTCTCGTGGGCTTCCTGGCTGATAGATCCATAGGACATGGCACCAGTTTTAAAACGCTTGACAATAGCAGTCCAAGGCTCTACTTCGTTCAATGGAATTGGATCGTGGTTTGTAAATTCCAAAAGACCACGGATCGTCATTAAGCGTGTTGCTTGATTGTTKATTTGTTCCGTRTACTCTTCGTATTGCGAGAAACTATTATTACGTACCGCTTGTTGTAATTTTGCAACTGTAGTRGGGTTGAACATATGCTGTTCTCCGTTACGTCTCCATCGGTAATCACCACCAATTTTTAAAGGCAATGCAGCAGCGGTTTCTGATGCAGGGAAWGCTTCTGTATGTCTTTTATCTATTTCTCGTTCCAATTCATACAATCCTATTCCTTCWATTCGWGACGGGGTRTTGGGGAAGTATTTRTCTACAAAAGTTGTTTTTAATCCTAAGATTTCAAAAATTTGAGAAGCTCTGTACGATTTCAATGTAGAGATTCCAATCTTATTCATGATTTTTAGAATTCCTGTAGCAATGGCCTCATTAAAATTCTCAATAGCGTGTGWGGGGTCTATGTCTATATGTTTTTCTTTGATTTGCTGTCGRATAATCTCGTTGACCATATATGGATTAATCGCACTGGCACCATAACCAAATAATAAAGCAAAATGATGCGGTTCTCTTGGTTCTGCAGATTCAATGATAATGCCCATCTTAGAACGCTTGTTGCGCTTTTTTAATTGGTCGTTCACAAAAGAACAGGCCAATAACATTGGGATWGGTGCATTTTCTTTATTCACACCTCTATCAGATAATATAATAAGGTTGGCATTGTTGTCTACTGCCTTTTCTATTTGGTCAACAATAGCATCTAAACTATTTTCCAATCCATTCAGTCCTTGCTCTTTTTTGTATAAAGCAGCAATGGTAAATGCTTTGAAATTTGGATGATCTACATGTTTTAATTTGTCTAAATCCTTATTGGAGATGATCGGATTTTGGATTTTTAATTTCTGACAATGACTGTCGTCTARATCAAAAATGTTAAAATCAGAACCGATAGTAAGGCTGGTRTCAGTAACAATCCTTTCTCTAATTCCATCCAAAGGCGGATTGGTAACCTGAGCAAATAATTGTTTGAAATAATTGTATAATAACTGAGGTTGGTCTGATAAAACAGCCAAGGGAGTGTCATTTCCCATAGAGCCAATGGCTTCTTTTCCTTTAAAACTCATTGGGATAATRAGTTTTGTCAATTCTTCGATAGTATAGCCAAAAGCACGCTGTCGTGTCAGTAAAGGAGTYACCTCTTTAGGRGTTTTGTTTCCTGTATTTTCTATATTACTTAAAGGGAGTAAATTTTTATCTAACCATTGCTGGTAAGGTTGTCTMGAKATTATTTCTTGTTTTACTTCYTCATCATCCAAGATTTTTCCMGCATTCATATCWACCAAGAATATTTTCCCTGGCTCCAGTCTTCCGTGTCTTTCTATGTTTTCATCTGCAATTTCTATCACACCAGTTTCTGAGGACATAATTACAAATCCATCTTTGGTAACGGTATATCTCGATGGGCGCAGTCCATTTCTGTCTAGCAATGCTCCAATAAAATTACCATCGGTAAAAGGGATAGAAGCAGGACCGTCCCAAGGTTCCATAATACAAGAATTATATTCGTAAAATGCTTTTTTATCATCCTGCATTAATTCATCTTTTTCCCATGCTTCTGGAACTAAAATCATCATTACTTCAGGAAGTGTTCTTCCTGTTAGTAAGAGTAATTCTACTGCCATGTCCATAGAGGCAGAATCTGATTTTCCGGTATTGATGATTGGGAATAACTTGTCAATGTCTTTGCCAAATAATTCAGATTTCATCAACTCCTCACGTGCATTCATTCTGTTTACGTTTCCACGTAACGTGTTAATTTCACCATTGTGACACATATATCTAAATGGTTGTGCTAAATCCCAAGACGGGAACGTGTTGGTAGAAAAACGTTGATGTACCAATGCCAAACGGGTAACCAGTTCAGGATTGTTTAAATCTATATAATAACGTCCAATATCTTCAGGCATTAACAGCCCTTTATATATCAGCGTTTTTGTGGATAAACTTGGTAGGTAAAAGGATTCTTTTTGTGATAATTTACTACCAGAAATACTGTGTTCAGCTATTTTTCTAGCGGCAAATAACTTTGCATTGAATTGAAGGTCTGTTAAGTCAACTCCATTTTTACCAATAAAAACCTGTTGCATGTTAGGTTCTGTTTCTTTGGCAATCTCACCTAAATGACTGCTGTCTACAGGAACAGTTCTCCATCCTAATATGGCAAGGTTTTGGTTGTTTAATTCTTTTTCAAAAAGTTGTTTRCAATATTTTAGTTGATTGTCACTTTTAGGAAAAAACACGGATCCTACGGCATACTCATCTGCTGCAGGTAAATCAAACGCTACATTATTTTTGAAAAAAGCATGAGGAATGTCAATAAGAATTCCTGCTCCATCTCCTGTGCGTCCGTCTGAACTTACAGCACCGCGATGTTCTAGTTTTTCTAAAATTTCTAATGCATCATGAATAATCGTATTAGACTTTACACCTTTTAAATTACAWATAAATCCCGCTCCACAGTTYGCACTYTCAAATTCTGGTAAATAAAGTCCTTGTTTTTTCATAAAGTATGTTTTGAATTATTTCCACAAAATTAAGGTTTTAGATGAATAAAATGTAATGATTTTACGAAAACGTTTTATATAACGRGTTCKWAATAAATAATGAGTYAGAAATGTGTAATTGAGAGYRGTTTTTAGCTACCTACTATTGTATATGTATTTATTTTGAAGCAATAAATTGTGAAAATGATGATTTTTATCAGTTTTTTACGGATATAATAAAAATTGTGAATTCTCTTAATTTGTTCTTGAAATAGTGAAATTATGGTAGGGGTGGGATTGTTTTATGAGGTGAATGTTTTGAAATGTGATTGAAATATGAATCATTTCTCATTAGTTGTTGTAAAATTTCAATAAATGAACCTTTCTTGATGTTTTCTTGTGGAAACATCAAGAAAAATACATGTTAACTGCTTAATCTGTTGAAAATAATTGGTTTTATAGATAAATATTCATGCTAAATTGATATATTTATGCAAAATTACTATATATGAACATTGAATTTTGTCCAAATTGCAACTCAGATTCTTATGTAAAGAGTGGTGTCGTTAAGAAAAGACAGCGCTATAAATGCAAAAAATGTAATTATTATTTTACCGTAAATAAAATTGGAAAGCAGATAGATTCCTATTATGTGAACAAAGCCTTGCAATTATATTTAGAAGGTTTGAGTTATCGCGAGATTGAACGTATCCTCGGAATTTCCCATGTGAGTATTATCAACTGGGTAAAAAAATACAATATAAAACGACCGTATAGCTTTGAGTATCACTCTACTTATAAGATTTTGAATGCAGATGAGTTAGCAAAATATTTTGCGTCTACAGATAATCTGAGTGGGGCTGGTGTTATTGTTACAGAGCTAGGGGACAAATATATGTTGATTCGTTGGGAGCGATTTAAAGATTAACTATACTATTTAGCGAAATAGTATATTGAATTTTAGTAAAGTTGTTTTTCTTTGCAACTTGTGAAAGCAAATTTTAAGAATAAAACAATTTATTAAATTTTTAGAAATTAATTTATGAAACGTAAAATTTCAATGGTATTTGCACTCTTAATAGGGGTTGTGTTTTTTAGTTATGGTCAGTCAGACGATAAAAAAGTAAGTGTAAAATTTAGTGGCTTTGTAAAAGTAGATTATATGTTTGATTCTCGTCAAACAGTGAATGCAAGAGAGGGACATTTTTTATTATTTCCTGCAGCGGAGAAGTTCGTAGATGGAGAGGATGTAAACGATCAAATCAATTTTAATATTTTGGCAGTTCAAACAAGGTTGCGTACTAAATTTACAGGACCTGACTTTTTTGGAATGAAAACTTCTGGAATGGTAGAAGGGGCTTTTTTCGGACATACTAATAGTGATATTAATGGATTTAGATTGCGACACGCATTTGTGAAGTTGTCTAATGACAATATAGATATTTATATGGGACAGTATTGGCATCCAATGTTTGTAACGGCTGTTTTTCCTGGGACCTATTCATTTAATACAGGAGTGCCTTTTCAACCTTTTTCTAGAAATCCACAGTTGAGAATCGAAACCAAAGGAACAGTGAAGTTTATTGGTGTGATGTTCTCAGAGCGTGATTTTGCAAGTAGAGGACCAATTGGAATAACTTCAAAATATGTTCGTGATGCAGGGATCCCTCAATTACATGCTCAAATTCAATTTGGAGACAAGAGTCACCTATTAGGAGGTTTTGGAATTAACATGAAAACAATGAGACCCGTTCTTGGTGAGGATAATATCACCAACATGGCTTATATAGGTTATTTTAGAACCAAATTAGGGAATGTAACATGGAAAGGAGAAGCTACTTATGGAGAAAACATGTCCGACCTATTGTCTATTGGTGCTATTGGAGAAATGGGGAATGGTGATTTTACTGCTAGTAAAACAACTTCTCTATGGACGGAATTTAGTGGAGATATTTCAGAAAGTACAGAATGGGGACTATTTGGAGGATATACCGAAAATGGTGGATTCCAAGATGCTGTTACCGGAAATATGTACGGATTGGGAACTACAATCTCAAATGCCTATAGAGTTTCGCCAAGAATTGGTTGGAAATCTGGAAATATGAAAATTGGAGTGGAAGGTGAATACACTTCTGCATTGTATGGCTCTTTAGGAGCTGATAAAAAAAGTATAGTAACCGATGGGGTAGATAATGTATCAAATATTAGATTATCCGTCTCAGCAATTTATAATTTTTAAAACCTAATAACTATGTCTAAAACTAACAAACAGGCTTATTGGAGAGAAAATCTTAAATACTTGGCAATATTGCTAACTATTTGGTTTTTTGTCTCCTATGGAGCTGGAATCTTATGGGTGGAGCAATTGAACACAATCAAATTTGGAGGCTTTAAATTGGGCTTTTGGTTTGCACAACAAGGAGCTATGTATGTATTTGTTGTCCTTATTTTTGTGTATATGAAAATCATGAACAGATTGGATAAAAAATATGGCTACAACGAAGACTAATTCCAAATGACCAATGTAAATAGTTTCTTTTTATTTCTCTCGTCGTTAAAAAAAATAGAGCGATAGCTATGGCTATCCTTATATTTTTCGGCTTGATTTAATAAAAAATAACGCTATTTCTAAACAGCCAAATGGAAATACATTTGATATAATTAAAACTAACTAACAAAACTTTTTAAATTATGGGAATATTAACATGGACTTGGATTCTTGTAGGAATCACCTTTGCCTTATATATTGGTATCGCTATTTGGGCACGCGCAGGATCGTCTAAAGAATTTTACGTAGCCGGAGGAGGAGTTCCCCCAATTTTAAACGGAATGGCAACAGCAGCAGACTGGATGTCAGCAGCTTCTTTTATTTCGTTGGCGGGAATTATTTCGTTTTCGGGATATGATGGCTCCGTTTATCTAATGGGATGGACTGGAGGATATGTGCTTCTCGCACTTTTGTTAGCTCCGTACCTACGGAAATTTGGAAAATTTACAGTACCTGATTTTATAGGAGATCGTTATTATTCGAATACCGCGCGTATTGTAGCAGTAATTGCCGCTTTAATTGTTTCGTTTACATACGTAGCCGGACAGATGCGTGGAGTAGGAATTGTGTTTTCTAGATACCTAGAAGTAGAAATTGACACGGGAGTTTATATTGGAATGGCCATTGTTCTATTCTATGCGGTATTGGGAGGAATGAAAGGGATTACCTATACCCAAGTAGCACAGTATTGTGTGTTAATATTTGCCTTTATGGTACCAGCCATATTTATTTCCTTTCAAATGACAGGCAACCCTATCCCTCAATTAGGTTTTGGAAGTGACGGTGTTGATGGAATTAATTTGTTAGAAAAATTAGATGGACTGCAACGTGAACTAGGTTTTCACGAATATACTTCTGGACAAAAATCGATGGTAGATGTATTTGCAATTACCGTGGCCTTGATGGTGGGGACAGCTGGTTTACCTCATGTAATTGTACGATTCTTTACAGTTCCTAAAGTAGCCGATGCGCGTAAATCTGCAGGATGGGCTTTACTGTTTATTGCTATTTTATATACCACAGTACCAGCGGTAGCAGTGTTTTCTCGTATCAAATTGATAGAAGAAGTAAGTAATAAAGAATATGCCGAATTGCCACAATGGTTTGGAAATTGGGAAAAAACAGGTTTGTTAAAGTTTGAAGATAAAAATGGAGATGGATTGGTACAATACGTAGCCAATAAAGAAATAAACGAACTGACTATTGACAGAGATATTATGGTGTTGGCAAATCCAGAAATTGCACAATTGCCTAACTGGGTCATTGCCTTAGTTGGTGCAGGTGGTTTGGCTGCCGCACTATCTACAGCTGCAGGATTACTATTGGTAATTGCATCTTCCATTTCTCATGATTTAATTAAAAAGATTATCAATCCTAAAATTTCTGAAAAAGGAGAGTTAATGGCCGCGCGTTTAAGTGCCGCAGCTGCAGTAGTAGTTGCAGGATATTTCGGAATCAATCCGCCAGGCTTTGTCGCCGCCGTGGTCGCATTGGCCTTTGGGCTGGCCGCCGCATCATTCTTTCCTGCAATATTATTGGGGATTTTTGACAAGCGAATGAACAAGGAAGGCGCTATATCTGGAATGATTGTAGGACTGTTGTTTATGATTTTCTATATGATGAAATTTAAATTCGGGATGTTTGATGGTGGAGGAAAAGAAGTGGTTGCCTCTTTAAAATCTGACTGGTGGTTTGGAATATCTCCAGAAGGATTTGGAACCATTGCTATGTTGGCAAACTTTACGGTATCCGTGGTAGTATCTCGATTTACACCGGCGCCACCACAAGAAGTGCAAGATATTGTAGAGGACATTCGTATTCCTTCAGGTGCGGGTGAAGCGATAGATCATTAATAACAATTGTATTCGAGGTTGTTTGGGTTGAGGTATTCTTAGTTTAAGAACAGCAATTCAAACAGTCTCGTTTTATAAAATAGTTAAAAATTATACGGAGTGAAAAAAAGACATGAACAAAAATTAATAGTAGTATCATTGGTATTATTGGTCTGTTTAAACATTCCAATTCTACTGATTTTCAACAAAACAGGGAGCGTTTTCGGCTTACCTGTCTTGTATTTTTATATCTTTTTTGTTTGGATTCTGAGTATCGTCGTATCATATATTCTACTTAAAAAATACTATGAGTAGCATTTTAGTCATATCAATTATTGTCATCTACTTAGGATTTATTTTCTACGTAGCATTTTGGGCGGAAAAGAATGCAAAGAGCAAATGGGTAAACAATCCTTATGTGTACACCTTGTCCTTAGCCGTATTTTGTTCCGCATGGACCTATTATGGAGGCGTTGGATTGGCAGCTACTTCTGGCTTGAAATTTTTAACTATTTATTTAGGGCCAGTAATAATTATTCCTACATGGATTTTGTTGATGCGTAAAATTATGCGTATTTCAAAAGGAAACAAAATTTCATCTATTGCGGATTTTATCTCTTTGCGTTATGGTAACGATCGCTTGTTGGGTGCCTTGGTGACGGTGGTTTGTGTATTGGCCATTGTGCCGTATATCTCCTTGCAGTTAAAGGCAATTTCAGAAACTTTTAATCTAATTACAAACCAGCAAAGTACAAGCGCAAGTATGATGGGTGATACCACTTTTTATATAGCGATTATGCTCGCTGTTTTTGCCGCTTTTTTCGGAACTCAAAACACCGATGCTTCTGAACGTCATAAGGGAATTGTGATGGCAGTGGCCGTAGAGTCTTTGCTGAAACTGGTCTTTTTTATAGGGATTGGTGTTTATGTAACTTATTATCTATTCAATGGACCAGCCGAGATTTTTGAAAAAGCGTCACTATTGCCAGATTTTTCTGCCCAACTAGATGTTGGTGGCCTAGAAGGTGGGTTTAATTGGTTTTTCTTAAGCATGCTGTCCATGTTTGCCATTATGTTATTACCAAGGCAGTTTCAAGTGACGGTGGTAGAAAACGAACGCGAAAAGTATTTGAAAAAAGCGATTTGGTTGTTTCCTTTGTACTTAATGTTGTTCAATGTTTTTGTGATTTTTATCGCTTGGGGTGGAAATATTATTTTTCAAGATCAATCCGTTGATGCAGATTTATTTACCCTGATGATTCCTTTAATTAACGATCATCAATTAGTCGCCTTAATGGTTTTTTTGGGAGGTTTTTCTTCTGCTATGTCTATGGTGGTAATCTCTACCTTGGCACTCTCTACCATGTTGAGTAATAATCTAATTATACCCTATGGGTTTTTGAGCAAATTTAGTAAGGAAGGCTCTCAGAAAAACATGGAATCTATTAAGACGATTCGTAGGTTGGCTATTTTTATTCTTATAATCATCGCCTATTTGTTTTATAAAAGTTTTACCCTGGACCGTTCTTTGGTATCTATTGGCTTGATCTCTTTTGTGATCATAGGACAGTTAGCACCTTCATTTTTTGGAGGCTTGTTTTGGAGAAGAGGATCGTCTTTAGGAAGTAAAATTGGAATTATAGTGGGGTTTTTAATTACAGTTTTTACCTTGATTGTCCCTTTTACTATTGATTCGCAACTAATTGATAGTTCTTTTGTGCAAGAGGGTTTGTTTGGAATAGAACTATTACGACCTTACCATTTGTTTGGAATGGATTTTTTGGAGCCAGTGCCGCATGCATTTTTTTGGAGTTTGTTTTTTAATATAAGCTGTTATGGTCTTATTTCCGTAAGTACAGCAGGTAGTTATCGAGAACGAAATTTTGCTGAAATGTTTGTAGATCATACCAAATATGCAGCCTTGCATGAAGATGCGTATGTGTGGAAAGGGGAAGCGTATGTAAAAGATTTGAAAAATATTTTAAATCGATTTTTGGGATTGGAAAGAACCAATAGAGCATTTCATTTGTTTTATATGAAATATAATTTGGATACTAATTCTCCTTTTGCTGATGCGAGATTGGTGAATTTTTCTGAAAAATTATTAACTGGAACCATCGGAAGTGCCTCATCTAGAATCTTAATTTCTACGGTGGTTAAAGAAGAAGAAATAAGTTTGTCTGAAGTATTAAATATTTTGGATGAAACTCAAAAAACAAAGGCATCTAATAAAGAATTACGTGAGAAGTCTCGGGAGTTAAAACAAATGGCGGATAAAATAAAAAACGCCAATATAGAACTCAAGGAAAAGGACAAGCAAAAAGATGATTTTTTGGATACGGTGGCACATGAACTAAAAACACCCATCACCTCTATCAGAGCATTTTCTGAAATTTTGTTGGATGATGACGATATAAATCCTGTCCTACGTAAAAAATTCTTGAGCTCTGTGTTGAGTGAAAGTGAACGCGTAAGTAGGTTGATTAATAACTTGCTGGATATAGAAAAATTGGCAACAGGGAATCATGAGTTGGATCTAAGGCCACACAAAATTAGTAATACAATTAAAAAATCGATAGAGAAAGTAAAACAATTTGCTCAAAAACACGATGTGCTAATTGAAAAAGGTTCCATGTCTGAGGTGATGTTGAAATACGACGAAGATCGGATCATTCAAGTAGTGATTAATTTACTGACCAATGCCATCAAATTTGCTAATAAGGATCAAGGAATAGTAAGCGTGAATTCGGAAATAATAAACAATAGTATCCATATTTCCATTTCGGACAATGGAAAGGGGATCCCAACAGATGAATTGGAATTAATTTTTGATAAGTTTTATCAATCAAAGAATCAAAATATACTAAAACCCATCGGTACTGGTCTAGGGTTGGCAATCAGTAAACAGATTATTGAAAGTCATAAAGGCAAGATTTGGGCAGAAAATAACCTAGAAAAAGGAGCGAAAGTTTCATTTTCTCTAATATTAAAAGAATAAATGAACCGAACATGAATTTTTTTAATCAAAAAATACCCCCAAGGGTATGATTAAAATAAATTCATGTGAGTACGAGTGTAACGAGTGGTTACATGGGTTCTCAAATTTTGAAATATTTTATTCAATTACAAAATTTAAAATACATGAAACGAACATGAATTTTTTTAGTCAATACAAAATTTTAAATACATGAAAAAGATATTAATTGTAGATGATGAACCAAATATTGTGATGTCTTTGGAATACTTGTTTAAAAAAGAAGGATTTCAAGTGTTTATTGCAAGAGATGGAGAAGAAGCATTGGCGACCATAGCGAAAGACATGCCAGATCTTGTGTTATTGGATATAATGATGCCAAAAGTGGATGGGTATCAGGTGATAAAATACCTCAAGGCATCGGAAGATTTAAAAAATATAAAAGTGATTTTCTTATCTGCTAAAAGTAAAGCAATGGATATAGAAAAAGGCTTGAGTCTTGGAGCTGATAAATACATAGCCAAACCATTTTCAACTAAAAAACTGGTAAAAGAAGTAAAGGAATTAATAAATACAAAGTAAAATACGCGTATAAACATTAAACAAATTATGCATTTTGGTATTGGTAAATATCAAATGTAAATCATACAAGCTCCTCTTTTTGGAGCGAAAATACTAACTAACAAAACCATAGAATATGAGTTATCAAAAGCATTACAATGAAAGTATTAGCAATCCAGAAAAGTTTTGGAAGGAACAGTCCGAAAATTTAACATGGTATCAAAAACCAACCAACATTTTATCTAAAAATGAACAGGGTTTTGATCGCTGGTTTGCAGATGGAACTTTAAATATTAGTTACCTGGCTATTGATAAACATATAGAAGATGGTTTTGGAGATCAGGTGGCAATTATTTACGATTCACCAGTGACTCAAAAAGTAGTGAAATTCACATATAACGAGGTGAAAAGCGAAGTGGAACGCTTGGCAGGTGGTTTGCGAGATTTAGGAGTCGGAAAGGGAGATACAGTAATTATTTACATGCCAATGATTCCTCATGCCGCTTTTAGTATGCTGGCTTGTGCGAGGATTGGAGCCATTCACTCCGTAGTTTTTGGAGGTTTTGCACCCCACGAATTGGCCATTAGAATAGATGATTGTAAACCTAAAGTGCTAATCACCGCTACTTCTGGTATCGAGATAGATCGATTAATTGCCTACAAACCAATGGTAGATGAAGCCATAGAACTCGCAGCTCACAAACCGAATAAGGTGGTGGTGTACCAACGTAGTTTAGGAGCTATCATGACTAAGACCGAGCGTTTTGTAGATTATCAAGAGTTAGTGGATAAATCTTCACCTGCGGAATGTGTGGAGATGAATGCTACAGATCCATTGTATATTTTATACACTTCTGGAACTACGGGAAAGCCAAAAGGTATTTTACGTGATACAGGAGGGTATGCGACGGCGCTTAAATACTCAATGAAAAATGTATACGGAGTGGCTGAAGGTGATGTGTTTTGGGGAGTTTCGGACGTAGGTTGGGTTGTAGGACATAGTTATATTGTGTACGGACCTTTATTGAATAGAAATACCACCATTATTTTTGAAGGAAAACCTATTAAAACTCCAGATGCAAGTACTTTTTGGCGTGTGATAAGTGAACATAAAGTAAACGTAATGTTTACAGCTCCAACGGCTATCCGAGCTATTAAAAAGGAAGATCCGAATGGAGAATTTATAAAGAAATTTGATTTGTCGAGTTTGAAATTCCAGTTTTTGGCAGGAGAACGATGTGATTCTGCAACACTGGCATGGACAGAAGAACATTTGGGAGTGCCTGTAATTGACCATTGGTGGCAAACAGAGTCTGGTTGGCCTATGTTATCCAATATGGCAGGGGTGGAGTTATTGCCCGTGAAACCAGGATCTGCAGCCAAAGCAGTACCAGGATACGATGTACAAATTTTAGACGATGAAGGGAATGAAGTAGCTGCAGGAAAAGAAGGACTGGTGGTTGTGAAATTGCCTTTACCTCCTGGGAATTTGTTAGATATTTGGGGAGATACAGAACGGTTTGTAAATGGATATTTAAAACGATTTGATGGCTATTACCTTTCTGGTGATGGAGGTTATAAAGATGAGGACGGCTATGTATTTATTACTGGGCGTGTGGATGATGTGATCAATGTGGCTGGGCATAGATTGTCTACCGCAGAAATGGAAGAAATTGTGTCTTCTCATGATTCGGTAGCTGAATGTGCTGTTTTTGGGATTGAAGATGAGTTGAAAGGCCAAGTTCCTTTGGCTTTGACCGTGCTAAAATCAGGTGATTATATATCTTCTTTTGAGCTAGAATATAATGTGGTGCAAATGATTCGTAAGGAAATTGGCCCTGTAGCCTCCTTAAAACAAGTGGTAATGGTAAAACGCTTGCCAAAAACGAGGTCTGGAAAAATCTTAAGAAAATTATTGAGAAACATTGCCGATGGTGCGGACTATACCATTCCTTCAACTATAGACGATCCAGCGGTGGTGGACGAAATAGTGCATGTGTTTAAATTGCATAAAATTGGTGTCTATGCAGATGCGACTATCGAAGAACAAGTAACATTGGACGATCATCAAATAGATTCGTACATTAAATATTATAAGAAATACCAACATAGTATCAACGATCCTGAAGGATTCTGGGGAGAAATCGCAGAAACTTTTACTTGGCATAAGAAATGGGACAAAGTATTGGAATACAATTGGGATGAACCAAAATTTGAATGGTTTAAAGGTGCCAAATTAAATATCACAGAAAACTGTTTGGACCGTCATTTATTAACAAGGCCTAACAAACGCGCCATTATCTGGGAGCCAAACAATCCAGACGAAGCAGTACGTGAATTTACATACAAGCAGTTGCATGCTGAGGTGTGTAAATTTGCCAATGTATTAAAAAATAGAGGTGTTGTTAAGGGAGATCGTGTGTGTATTTACATGCCTATGATACCAGAATTGGCTATTGCTACCTTAGCTTGTGCTAGAATTGGAGCAGTGCACTCTGTTGTGTTTGCTGGTTTTTCTGCCTTGGCATTATCAACAAGAATTAACGATGCCGAATGTAAAGTGCTCTTAACTACAGATGGCGTAAATCGTGGAGCAAAAGCAGTCGATTTAAAAGGAATTGCAGATGAAGCATTAGAGACCTGTCCAACTGTCGAAACTTCTATTGTTTACAATCGTATCAATGCTGATGTAACCATGAAACCAGGACGTGATGTTTGGTGGCACGACGAATTAGTAGGCGTTTCTGAAGTCTGTCCAGCAGAGATTATGGATGCAGAGGATATGTTGTTTATCTTATACACTTCAGGTTCTACAGGAAAACCTAAAGGAATGGTACATACCTGTGCAGGATACATGGTGTACACAGCATATAGTTTTAAAAACGTGTTCCAATACGAAGAAAATGACGTGTATTTCTGTACCGCGGATATCGGTTGGATTACAGGACATTCTTATATCGTTTACGGTCCCTTAGGAGCTGGAGCCACTACCTTGATGTTTGAAGGAGTGCCTAGTTATCCTGATTTTGGACGTTTCTGGGCTATTGTAGAAAAACACAAAGTAACGCAGTTTTACACAGCACCAACAGCAATTAGAGCCTTGGCAGCGCATCCAACGAGTTTAATTGATAAACATGATATTAGTTCTATAAAAGTTCTGGGGACTGTTGGGGAACCAATTAATGAAGAGGCTTGGCACTGGTATGATGAAAAAATAGGAAAACAAAAATCWCCAATTGTAGATACGTGGTGGCAAACAGAAACTGGGGGAATTATGATATCGCCATTGGCAAATGTAACACCTACCAAACCTACATTCGCTACGCGTCCATTACCGGGAATTCAACCAGTATTAGTAGAAACCGACGGAACAGAATTGATGCCAAATCCATCTGATGGACGTTTGTGTATCAAATTTCCATGGCCGGCTATAGCTAGAACTATTTATAACAAYCAYGAKCGCTATAAAGARACSTATTTYACSGCCTTYCCAGGGAAGTATTTTACAGGAGATGGTGCCTTTAGAGATTTAGAAGGGAATTACAGAATTACAGGTCGTGTAGATGATGTAATTATTGTATCTGGACATAATCTTGGGACAGCACCTATTGAAAATGTGATCAATGAGCACAGTAATATWGTAGAATCRGCCATTGTTGGTTACCCACACGAGATCAAAGGAAATGCCTTGTATGCCTATGTAATAGTGTATGAAATTCCAGAAAACGAAGATTTCTTACGTAAGGAAATCAACGATTTGATTAGTCGTACAGTGGGGCCTATTGCAAAACTGGACAGAATTCAATTTGTACCAGGATTGCCAAAAACAAGGTCAGGAAAAATCATGCGACGTATTTTACGAAAAATAGCGAGTAATGATACGAGTAATTTAGGAGATATTTCAACATTATTAAATCCAGAAGTGGTAGAAGAAATTATTAAAGGATCATTGGTGTAGGGGCGTATTGCATACGCCCAATGTAGAGGCGTATTGCCATACGCCTTTACGGTATGGGAACATACGCGCATATGATATGGGAACATACGCCCACACGATATGGGAACATATGGCCAATGGGGCGTATTGCCATACGCCCATAACACCAATCCATACGCCCATACGATATGGGAACAAAAAGGGACAATCATTTATTGATTGTCCCTTTTTGTTTGTTTAGCCCCCAACGTTTTGAGTTTCTACACATCCTAAATCATCTTGAAATAAAGATAAATATATCTTAAAATCATTATTTAGAATCACTATAAATATTTGAAATGAGACTAATAATGATAATTGTCATGTTTTTTATATCTAAATTTAAGAGTTTTGTGATATTAGTTACAAATACCAACAAATAATGCCTATAAAAAGTTATATACTTCATCCTTTAGATGGTGAAAAACAACTGTTAATCAAGGAGTTGTCGCAGTTTCCGGAGTGCGAAATTACCCCTGCAGAAAACCATGAAATTATCGTACTTGTTACGGATACAGATTCAGAAATTGCAGATACAAATTTATTCAATAAACTCAACGAACTAAAAAGTTTGAAACACATGTCTCTTGTTTCTGGCTTTGAAGACAAATAAAATAGATATGGCACAAAAAAGAATTGATCGTAGATCTTTTGTTAAAAAAATGGCAGCGGCAGCAGCCATGACAGCAGCAGCAACTATGTTTCCAGGAATCGTTTTTGCAAGTGAGCAGGAGCAAGGAATTCCAAGTGGTAATTTAGATTGGAAAAAAGGACCTTGTCGTTTTTGCGGTGTAGGTTGTGGTATATTAGTAGGAGTAGATAATGGAAAAGCGGTGGCTGTAAAAGGGGACCCTAATTCTTCTGTAAATAAAGGATTACTTTGTGTAAAAGGATACCATCAAACGATGTGTATTCAAGCCAAAGACAGATTGGAATATGCCTTGGTAAAAAAGAACGGAAAATATGTTAAAACTCCGTTGAGTGAAGCCTTGGATTTAGTGGCGAGCAAAATGAAATCTACCATCGAAGAACATGGAAAGGATTCAGTAGCAATGTATACTTCGGGACAGTCAACTATTCCAGAAGGGTATGTGGCATCTAAATTGATGAAAGGCGCCATTGGAACCAATAACCTAGATTGTAATGCACGTTTGTGTATGGCGAGTGCGGTGACAGGTTTTTTAACAACTTTTGGAGCAGATGAGCCAATGGGATGTTATGAAGATATTGATCATGCAGATTACTTTATCACTTGGGGAAATAATATGGCAGAAATGCACCCAGTGTTGTTCTCTCGTATGTTGGAGCAAAAAAATAATAGAGGCGCTAAAATTATCGATTTTGCAACTAGAACTACACGTTCTAGTATGGCATCAAATAAATCGATACTATTTGAACCTCAAACAGATTTAGCGGTAGCCAATGCTATTTGTTATGAAATAATCAATAACGGATGGGTGAATAAAAAGTTTGTAGAAGATCACACAAACTTCTCAAAAGGAAAAACGAATATTGGCTACGGTACCGAAGATAATTTTAAATTTAAAGACAAAGCTACGAAGATTAGTTTTGAAGACTATAAAGAATTTTTAGAAGATTATACGCCGGAAAAAGTAGCGAAGTACTCAAAAGTGTCTGTAAAAGACATTAAGTATTTAGCGGCTATTTACGGAGATCCTAATAAGAAAGTTGTTTCTTACTGGTGTATGGGAATGAACCAACATACACGTGGTACATGGATCAACAACTTGGTGTACAACATTCACTTATTAACAGGGAAAATTTCACAACCAGGAAATGGCCCGTTTTCTTTAACAGGACAACCATCTGCTTGTGGAACGGCACGTGAAGTGGGAACATTTACACATAAGTTACCAAAAGGAGTGGTGATGAATGAAAAACACCGTCGTTTGGCTGCAAAAATTTGGAAAGTACCTTACGAAAATATTCCATCGAAGCCTACGTATCATGCTACCGAGATGTTTAGAGCTGTGGATCGTGGAGATATCAAATTCATTTGGACACAAGTAACCAATCCATTAGTGTCTTTGCCAAAAACAAAAAGGTATAAAAAAGGAATGGAACAAGACTCTTGTTTTGTAGTTGTTTCTGATGTATTCCCAACACCAACGACAGATGTTGCAGATGTAATTTTACCAGCTAAATGGCATATCGAAAAAGGCGGATTGTACGGAAACTCGGAACGTAGAACGCAATACTGGCAAACCATGGTGGAAGGACCAGGAGAAACAGAAGCGGATGCTTGGATGACTATTGAAGTGGCAAAACGTATGGGATATGGAGACTTATTTCCATATACTAAAGAAGGTCACGTAGAAGAAATATACAATGAGTACCGTCAGTTCCACGAAGGAAAAAAACACGGAATGGCACCATTGGAAGTTCTTGAAAAAGAATCTGGAGTTATTTGGCCGTACGTAGAAGGAAAATCTACACAATGGAGGTTCAAATCTGAATTTGACCCTGCATGTGATCAGAGTAAAGAATTCGATTTTTACGGAAAACCTGATGGTAGAGCTGTAATTTGGCAACGTCCTTATGAGCCTGCTGCAGAATCTCCGGATGAGGAATATCCTTTCTGGTTAAATACAGGTCGTGTGATTGAGCACTGGCATACAGGATCTATGACACGTCGTATTCCCGTATTGCACAAGGCTATGCCACATGCATATGTAGAGTTTCATCCAGAAGATGCCAAGAAAATGGGAATCAGAAATGGAGAGCATGTAAAAGTTGTTTCTCGTAGAGGATCTTGTGAACTACCAGCTTCTATCAACGAAAGAGGATTGCCTACCAAAGGGCAAGTGTTTGTACCTTTCTTTGATGAAAATATGATGATTAACGATGTTACTTTGGATGCATTTTGTCCAATTTCAAAAGAACCGGACTATAAAAAATGTGCGGTTAAAATAGAGAAAGTTTAACAAAGCAATGGTTGCTTAAGGAAATGTAAATATCTTTAAGCAACACTGTTTTTAAAAAAATAGAAAAAATGAAGAGATTGTTTTTTATTGGTTTATTTGCTTTGTTAGTGCTTGCTACCATCTTTGTTTGGTCTAAAAGTTACTATACATCTCAAGAAGAAGCCTATGTACCATTGCATCCCGAAACKGARAATGYWATTTTRACAGAAGAACATGGGGTATTTAGACGTTCAAAATTTGCGAATGATTATACCGATATGAATGCAGATTTTAAAGGAGGTAGRAAATTAAATGAYTAYTATAARAATCGTGCTTTTCACGGGGCACCTCCAAGCATTCCACATCCAGTTGCTGTGGATGGTGTTGTAGGAGAGAAGGCYTGTTTAAAATGTCATGAAAATGGWGGWTATGTAAGYAAGTTTAAAGCTTTTGCYCCAGTGGCTCCACATCCAGARAAAGTGAATTGTAGACAATGCCATGTTACCGTWAATACCAAYGGTACRTTTGTGGGAGACAATGCACCAATTTTTACAAGACCTGCAGTWGGAAACGCTGCTTTTGTAGGTGGTCCTCCTATTATTCCTCATCAAATTCAGTTGCACGAAAACTGTTTGGCTTGCCATGCAGGACCAGCAGCTCCTCAGGAAATAAGAGTGAGTCATCCAGAACGATCTAACTGTCGTCAATGTCATGTGCTCAACAACAAGTCAATGACGGATATAGGTAATTTTTCACGATAAATATGATACAAATGACTACAAAAATTATAGGTAAAGTGATGGCAATAGCCCTCTGTGTGTCCATACTTTCGTGTAAAGGAGACCATGAGCATAAATACCATACCATTAAAGATAAAATAGAAGCAGAAACAGTTCCTTATTCAGGAGAATTGAGTTCTGATGTGTACAACGAAACCATTGAGACAGTTCTTGTAAAGGAAGAAGATGGAACATTTTTAATTCCAGACCGTAAAAGCCAAATTACATCTTTTAACTGTACGGAATGCCATAGCGAACCATTGAAAAGTTTGAAAGAACAACAAGTGGGAAAAAAAGCGCATTGGGATATAAAATTGGTTCATGCAGATGCTAAAACAATGAATTGTGCAACTTGCCATACAGGAAACGATATGGATAATTTACACAGTCTAACAGACCAACAAATAGATTTTAATTATAGTTACAAATTGTGTAGCCAATGTCACCAACGTGAGTTTAAAGACTGGAAAGGTGGTGCACATGGAAAACAACTGGGAGGTTGGGCACCACCACGAGTATCCAATACTTGTGTGAATTGCCACAATCCACATGCACCAGCTTTTGAAAAGCGATGGCCAGTAAGATATAATACACAAAAAGTAGAAGAAAGAAAGTAAAACATAAACAATGGGTGATACGAAAAAAAAATGGTTTTCTCTGAACTTGAATCGTAAGAAATCTAGCGCTTCTTGTTCTTGTGGAAAAAACGAAACAGAAGGAAATTGTGAGTCGAAAGATGGATACAGCCAAGTAYTGGATGTAGAYATGAGCAGACGWTCRGCATTTAAAAAAATGACSGCWGGTTTRTTAATYGGAGCWGGAGCTGTRAGTTCGTCTTGTAGYGTGACYAAAAGTGAYGAYGGCAAGGAAATGTCTCARATAGAATGGGACGAATACTTTAAAGGGAATTATAAATTAATGACCGATGAAGATAAAACAAATACGGTTGATAGACTGACGCGCTCTTATGAGTTGCGTACAGGAAAATCGTTAARTATGTCTGATAAAGACGCTGAGGAAGATGTGCTTTTTGGATATGCATTTAATATTTCCAAATGYCAAGGGTATATGGACTGTGTAAATGCTTGCGTAGAAGAAAATAACCAAGACCGCGATAGTCAAATGCAATACATCCGTATCCATGAAATGAAAGATGGAAAAGGGTTCAATTTTGAAGAAGCAGACGATAATTATTACCACGAAGTACCTGCTGCAGGCCACTTTTATTTAGGAACTCAATGTTTCCACTGTGACAATCCTCCTTGTGTGGAAGTTTGTCCAGTACAAGCTACTTGGAAAGAAAAAGATGGTATTGTAGTAATAGATTATGACTGGTGTGTTGGATGTAGGTATTGTATGGCAGCTTGTCCTTATGATGGGCGTCGTTTCAATTGGAAAACACCGCAAGTACCAGAAGAAGAAGTAAACAAAAATCAACATTATTTAGGAAATAGATTGCGTAAAAAAGGCGTGATGGAAAAATGTACTTTCTGTATTCAACGTACTAGAGAAGGACAAAATCCTGCTTGTGTTGAGGCCTGTCCAACGGGAGCTAGAACTTTTGGAAACTTGTTAGATCCTGATAGTAATATCAGATGGATTTTAGACAATAAGAAAGTATTTAGACTCAAAGAAGATCTAGGTACAGAACCTAAATTTTGGTATTATATGGATTAATCCCAAATGTGGGGTTGGTATTAAAAGGATTAAATTAATTAATAATGTTTGCGTGAGGGATAGCGCGATTGTTTGAGCTCTTTTGTTTTTTTTAAGAAAAATAAAAAGCGAGTCGCAAGCCCCCGACCTTTTTTTGATAGAAAAAAGGACACGCCCAAATAATTATAAAATGAGAATATTAAAAGTTTTTAGCAGTTTAGTAAAAGACGCTTTTGGTGAGGTTACTCATGGTGATAGATCTTATCATATATGGATGGCTGTGCTTACCTTTATAATGCTTTTTGGAATGTATAATTATTCCATTCAGTTGGAAGAAGGATTGGGAGCTACAGGAATGACTGACCGTGTGAGTTGGGGATTGTATATTTCTAATTTTACATTTTTAGTGGGAGTTGCCGCCGCTGCAGTAATGCTTGTGATGCCGGCCTATGTGTTAAAAGATGTAGATTTTAAACAAGCCGTTTTAATAGGCGAAGGCTTGGCAGTAGCAGCTTTATGTATGTGTTTGGCCTTTGTGGTGGCAGATATGGGTGGACCCGCAAGACTATGGCATATGTTACCTGGAATAGGAGTGTTTAACTTCCCKAATTCTATGTTRACATGGGATGTATTGGTGTTAAATGGATATTTATTGATCAATATCACCGTGCCCATGTATATTTTGGTGATGCGTTACCAAGGAAAAACGCCGAACCCTAAAATTTATATTCCAGGMGTGTTTTTATCCGTGTTTTGGGCGGTTGGAATACACATGATTACGGCATTTTTATACCAAGGATTGCAAGCGCGTCCGTTTTGGAATAATGCCTTGCTAGGTCCTCGATTTTTGGCATCGGCTTTTGCTGCTGGACCTGCGTTGATTATCTTAGTGTTGGCAGTAATTAGAAAATTTACTGACTTTAAAATTGAAGATAAAACCATCAAAAAAATTAGTATGATTGTGACCGTAGCGGCGCAAATTAATTTGATAATGTTGGTGTCGGAATTGTTTAAAGAGTTTTATGCACCTACGCACCATAGTATTAGTGCTGTGTATTTATTCTTTGGAATTGGTGATAAAACAGCTTTGTTGCCTTGGATTTGGACTTCAATTAGTTTGAACTTTGTAGCTACTATAGCCTTGACATTTAATAAAATTCGTGGTAATTTTAAATTTTTGTATATAATTTGTGGGATGTTGTTTATCGCTATTTGGATAGAAAAAGGTTTTGGCTTAATTGTACCAGGATTTATCCCTGGACCTTGGGGAAAGATTGCAGAATATACACCTAGCATGGTGGAAATATTTGTTACTTTAGGTATTTGGGCAATGGGTGCCTTTATATTTACTGTCCTCGCAAAAACTGGAATTGCTATAGAAATGGGTAGATTGAAATATAAAAAGTAAATTCCTTTATCCCTCGAAGAGGGAACTCAAGTTGTGATACTTGGGTGGATGATATAATATGAAAGCCTCCTTTTTGGGGGCTTTTTTCTTTTCAGAAAAGTCAAGAAGGGTTGATTCTTGGTTCTAATAGTCTTGTATCATGGGCATATAGCCAGCAAGCGGTAAGGAGTAAGGAGTAAGCGGTAGGCAGTAGGCAGTAGGCAGTAGGCAGTAGGCAGTAGGCAGTAAGTAGTTAGCAGTTAGCAGTATGGAGTTAGCGGTAAGCAGTAACCTACAACCAACAACTCTATTTCTACCCTTAAGAATTATATTCTCAAGTCAACAGAAAAAAAACTCACTCATGCGCATCTTTTTTTACGCTGGATCCCCGCATTCGCGAGGATGACAGATGCGCGTGTGACGGATGCGAGTGGGCGGGATGCGAGTGGCAGGATTCGAGTTTGAGTGGGTTTGCGGTTTGTGAGGTAAACCACACCAAGTGCCTTAACAGTAAGAGTGGCTATCCACGGTGATTGTCATCCTCGCGGACACGGGGATCCAGAGTGAGGGACTTTCCTATTTAACATTTGAGTGGTTGTGGGGTTTGAGTGGAGGTGACAGATACGCGTGTGACGGATGCGCGTGTGACGGATGCGAGTTTGAGTGGGTTTGCGGTTTGAGAGGTAAACCACATCAAGTGTCTTAACAGTAAGAGTGGCTATCCACGGTGATTGTCATCCTCGCGGACGCGGGGATCCAGAGTGAGGGACTTTCCTATTTAACATTTGAGTGGTTGTGGGGTTTGAGTGGGGGTGACGGATGCGGGGTCTCATAGCAGCGCACCTTTTTTTACGCTGGTTCCCCGCCTTCGCGAGGATGACACTCGGGCTGTGATACTTGGGCTGTGATACTCGGTGTAACTGCATCCGTAATGTCAAGTAGTC
>NVSY01000001.1 GCA_002401385.1 Flavobacteriaceae bacterium
ATTTTGGACTCTCAAAATTGATTGTTTTGGAAGCAAATATACTTTTTTATAACGAAGTTTATGACTGTGTTTTGATTGTTCTATTTAAAGAAGTTTCTTAAAGTTAGAAAATCAAGCATGTGAGAATTCTTTTTATTTTAAATAGAAACTTAACTTATCATATGTTTTCTAATGATAAGTTAAGTTGTCAATAAGGACTCAATTAATTTTCATTCTTATTTTTTGTCCATAAGAGTATAAGCTTACCTATTTGAGAGGTGAAGAATATTAGGATACCAAATATGGGGGCAATGTAACTTACAATTAGTCCGTTAGCGAGTACTGAGGGGCTTATGTCTCCTGCTAAGGCAATGGATTCGAAGGCTCCAATGAATCCTAAAATTTGTGCAAAGAACCCCAGTACCATAGAAAATAATCCTAGGGTTGAAATGGTACTTATCAATTTTTGTTTTTCTGTATTTTTAAAAACTCCTTTTACTATTAATAATAAAATAATGATGAATAGGATTAATAGTGGGTACATTAAAGGTCCACCTTGATTTAAATAAGTCATATCTATTGTTTTTTATAATTATTTGATAAAAGTAAGTGTCATTTATAAGTTGTTGTTGTTTATGAGATGGATGAGCAATTTAAGCACCTTTATTACAATATTATTATTGTTTTAAGATAATCGAGTTTTTTTAGGTTAAAACAGACTCTAATGAAGTGATTTGTCGCATAAAGTTTGACAAGGACTAAATTTTGCTTTATTTTATAGGATGAATATTGTTAGAAGATTTAATAAAATGCGTTTTGTTCCTACACACATGCTGTTTTGGGGTTGTGTTTGGTTGTTTTTTGTATACTTTTTTGGATTTAATTCTGAAAATAAAAACTATATCTATTGGTATTCGAGTGTATTGTTGCCCGTAACAATGGTAGCCACCTATTTTGTGATTTATTTTTTAATCCCTAAATACCTGTTAAGGAAAAAACACTTTTTGTTTGTTGTGTATGGAGTATATTCCGTGATTGGAGTGTCAAATTTAATTGTATTGGCTATGTTAGGGGGATTCGTTTTTATGACAAAGTATAACTATGAAAAGGTTCCTTTATTAGGTACTAGTTTACCTATGGCCTTGATAGGGGTTTATCTGATAGTTGTTTTTGTGTCCTCCATTAAATTATTAAAATATAATTATGAAGCGTTGGATCGGAATAAATCATTAGAAAATAAAATTTTAGAAACTCAATTGTCAAGTAAAGAACAAGAATTACATTTTTTAAAAAAGCAAATTCATCCTCATTTTTTGTTCAATACGTTGAATACTATTTATGGTTTTGCCTTACGTAAATCTGAAGACACCCCTGAAGTTATTTTAAAATTATCTAATTTATTGGATTATATCTTATACCAAGTAGATAAGCCAAAAGTTGGATTGACAGCTGAGGTATTACATATAAAAGAATATATAGCATTGGAAAAAATTAGGTTTCAGGACACACTTAATATTGTGTTTAAAGCTTCCGATATTCTTTCAGAATTTCAAGTGGCGCCTATGTTATTAATTCCTTTTGTGGAAAATGCTTTTAAACACGGAGATTTAATAGATGGAGTACTTGATATTCAATTGGATTTAAAAGTAGTGGATGGTTGTTTATATTTTAAAATTAAAAATACCGTACTAGGAGATAATGAGACTAAAGTTGATAAAGGTTTAGGCTTGAAAAATATTCGGCAGCGTTTGGATTTGGTGTATGCAAATAATTATGAATTAAAGATTGAACATCAAAAAAATATGTTTAGTGTGTATTTAAAAATCAGGAATTTAAATATAAAAAATGAGGGGTAAAACAATACAGTGTATTATAGTGGATGACGAACCTATGGCACGTGATATTTTAGAAAATCATTTGTCAAAAATTAAGGACATAAAAATTGCGAAATCATGTAAAAATGCGACAGAAGCTTTTAGTGCAATCAGTTTACATTCAGTTGATTTAATTTTTTTAGACATTAATATGCCTGGAATTTCTGGTTTAGACTTTGCGAAGTCTATTAACAAAAATATTAAAATCATATTTACTACAGCCTATAGGGAATATGCAGTGGATGGATTTAATTTGCAAGCCGTGGATTATTTATTAAAGCCCATTTCTTTTGAACGATTATTGCAGGGAGTACAAAAATATTTAGGTGAAAATTTACAAGCTCAACCTACTGTCGAAACTTCTATTACCCCATCAAAGAGTCATTTTATATTTGTGCGTTCCGACCGTAAAATGATAAAGATCAATTTTTCGGATATAGTGCTGGTAGAAAGTTTAGCCGATTATATTAAAATTCATTTGAGTAATCAAGTAGTGGTTACTCGAGAAACAATTAGCAGTATTGAAGCAAAGTTGCCTCAGCAAGAATTTATAAGAGTACATCGGTCTTTTATTGTCTCGATTGATAAAATGGACTCTTTTACAAACGAGTATATTGAGATCAAGGACAAAGCCATTCCTATAAGTAGGTCTTATAAAAAGAGTGTTCTCTCACAATTAACAGCGCAATAAAAAAGCCCTTCAAATACATGAAAGGCCTAGAGGGAAATTGAATAATTTTATTGAAACATTAATTATTAGCAACGTCTTTTACACGGTTTACAGTATCTAATTTAGAGAGTGTAAGTCTTACGATACTATCGCTTGTGGCTAATAAATCATGTGGAATATTGGCGTCTAAAGATAATATATCTCCTTTTACAAGGTGTAATACATCACCCAAAACTCCAAAGTCTAATGTACCTTCAAACATTTCAACGGTTATAGGGAATTTAGTTTTGTGTTCTTTCATCTCCTGTCCAGCTTTCATTACTACACGTACTTCCTTAGAAGTATCCGTGTCTAAAAGTGCGGTAATCACAGGTTTATTGTCGTCGTATCTTAAGTCTTTAAGTAAAGATGTTGTTTTCATATCATGTAGTTTATGACGCAAAGATAGTATAATTTAATCAATAGAAGACAAAATAGTCTTTTATTTTTTATTGGATAAAATCCATGTATATTTGCGGAAACATTTTGAGCATGATGAATCGCAATTTTATCCCGAAAAATTTAAACAATATTCAAGAAAAAGGACAGTATACTTGGAAGTCTCCGAGCAATATTGCCTTGGTAAAATATTGGGGTAAAAGTGACCCACAGCTGCCAAAAAACCCTTCGATTAGTTTTACGTTGGATGCCTGTCACACCATCACAACATTACATTTTCAGAAAAAGGAGGTTAATGATGATGATTTCAGTTTTGATATTTTTTTTGAAGGAAAGAAAAAAGAGGATTTTAAGCCTAAGATTGCTGGTTTTTTTGAGCGCATCCATACATACATGCCGTTTTTGAAAGCGTATCATTTTGAAATTCATTCAGAAAATTCTTTTCCTCATAGTAGTGGAATTGCTTCATCTGCAAGTGGGTTGAGTGCCATTGCCTTGTGTTTAATGAGTATGGAGAAATTAATGAATCCAGCTATGGAGCAGGAGTTCTTCAATAATAAAGCATCATTTTTAGCCCGATTAGGTTCTGGAAGTGCGGCAAGAAGTATTGAAGGAGAATTGGTAGTATGGGGGGAGCATAAAGAAGTGTTGGGAAGTTCTAATTTGTATGGAGTGACTTTGGAGCAAGAGATTCATCCTGTTTTTAAAAAATACCAAGACACTATTTTATTGGTAGACAAAGGGGAGAAAGTGGTGTCGAGTACCGTAGGACATCAATTAATGCACAAGCATCCATTTGCTGAACAACGCTTTGAACAAGCACATGAAAATGTATCAGCTATGTTATCGGTGTTGAAAAGGGGTGACTTAGATAGATTTGTTGAAATTGTAGAAAGTGAAGCCTTGACATTACATGCCATGATGATGACAAGCATGCCTTATTTTATTTTGATGAAACCAAATACCTTGGCCATTATCCAGAAAATATGGGCGTTTAGAGCAAGGTCAAAATCACATGTATGTTTTACCTTGGATGCAGGGGCTAACGTACATGTATTATATCCAGAAAATGAGAAAGAAGTTGTACTTGAGTTTATTGAAAAAGAGTTAGTTGACTTTTGTCAAAAAAAACATTATATTTGTGATAGAGCCGGAAATGGTGCAATAGAATTGAATGGTGATGCTCAAATCTACACGGAATTAGAAAAACAATAATTATTTTCATATATAGATAAATAGTCGGTTACATACATAGCATTGAAAGTAGTTATTGTCAAATATTAACTTAAATTTTATGATATGAAAACACGCAAATTAGTCCTCGTCCTTATTACTTTTTTATCCGTTAGTATCCTTTTTGCACAAGGTGATACTGTTTGGTATGATTCCAATTGGAATGTCACTGAAGAAGAAAATGCTACTTATTACAGACCCAATCCTGAGAAAAAATTGAATGGCTATTGGTTGATAGATTATTACACTTCTGGAATGATTCAAATGGAAGGTCTTTCTAAAGAATCGGATGATGAAGTTTTTGAAGGAGTAATTAAATGGTATTATGAAAATGGAAAGGTACAACAAGCCATATATTATTCGGAAGGTAAATTGAACGGATCTCGAAAAATGTATTTCAAATCTGGGAAGCTTAAAAATGAACGCTATTATGTAATGGGTATCGTAAAAGGCGATTATGTTTCTTTTTATGAATCTGGAACTAAAATGATTGATGGATTCTATAAAAATGATAATAAACATGGAGAGTGGACGGAATATTACCAAGACGGAGAGAAAAAAGCCTTTGGGACATATGAAAATGGCAAAAAAGTAGGTGTGTGGAAACACTTTCATTACAACGGTTCCTATGAGTAAGAATTTTATTAGTTGTAATTATAATGTAGTATATTTGTAGTGCTTAAGCAAAAAAACAAAATGAAAGGACCTCTTTTTTACGCAAAAATATTATTATTCGGGGAATATGGAATTATAAAAGATTCCAAAGGATTGGCCATTCCGTATAATATGTATCAAGGTGCATTAAAAAATGATGATAATTCTACACTGACTGCTATAGATTCAAATGCTAATTTGAGGAAGTATCACTCGTATTTGTTGGAGTTGTCAGTTTTGGGAACCTCTTTAATTTCGTTTGATTTAAAGCGTTTTAAGGATGATTTAGATACAGGAATGTACTTTGACTCTAGTATTCCTCAAGGGTATGGAGTTGGTAGTTCGGGTGCTTTAGTGGCCTCTATTTACGATAAGTATGCCTTTGATAAAATTACAGTTTTAGAGAATTTGACGCGTGATAAATTATTAGGATTAAAAAAGGTGTTTGGACAAATGGAGTCTTATTTTCATGGGAAGAGTTCTGGACTGGATCCTTTGAATAGTTATTTGAGTTTACCTATTTTAATCAACTCTAAAGATAATATTGAACCTGCAGGAATTCCATCTCAACAACAAGGGAAAGGAGCTGTTTTTTTATTGGATTCTGAGATTGTCGGGGAAACAGAGCCAATGGTAAACATCTTTATGAATAAGATGAAAAATGAAGGATTTAGAAATATGTTGAGTAAAGAATTTACGGTACATACAGACGCTTGTATTGACGATTTTTTAAATGGAAATGTGTCATCATTATTTGGAAACGTTAAAAAATTATCGAAAGTAGTATTGGCAAATTTTGAACCAATGATTCCTAAGAATTTTCAGAAAATCTGGCAACGTGGTATTGATACCAATGACTATTATTTGAAACTTTGCGGTTCTGGAGGCGGTGGTTATATCCTAGGTTTTACAGAAAATTTCGATAAAACAAAAATCTTATTGAAAGAATATAAATTAGAATTAGTATATCGTTTCTAAGCATAATTTGTAGTTTCTGAAACTTTCTTAGCTTACATTAGTACCATGGATTTATTAGAAATAACCAAGAATAATAGTAAAAAAAAAGCAGCATTTTGGTATAAAATGTTAAGTATGTTATCCGTTGTACGTGGGTATAATATTTTTCTAATTGTATTGGCTCAATACTTAGCTTCCATATTTATTTTTTCGCCAGAAAAGTCGTTGAAAATTGTATTGTTCGACGTTCAATTATATTTAATAGTATTGGCTACTATGTGTGTGGTAGCGGCTGGCTATATCATAAATAATTTCTACGATTCTGAAACAGATCGCATCAATAGGCCCGAGAAATCAAAATTAGATGCCTTGGTCAATCAAAAAACGAAATTAAAAATCTACTTTTTATTTAATTTTTTAGGTGTGTTTTTTGGCTTATTTGTTTCCTTTAGAGCAGCCTTATTTTATGCAGTATATATTTTTCTGATTTGGTTTTATTCACATAAACTGAAAAAATACCCACTTGTGAGTATGTTTTCTGCTGCAGTGTTAGCATTGTTGCCGTTTTTTGCAGTTTTTGTGTATTATAAAAACTTTTCTGAAGTCATTTTTGTACATGCCTCGTTTTTGTTTTTTTTATTATTGATCCGTGAATTGGTAAAGGATTTAGAAAAAATAAAAGGAGATGTGGTTCAAAATTACCAAACGATACCTATTAAATATGGGGAGTATTTTACAAAAATGCTATTGACATTATTAGTGGTTCTCACCTTAAATCCTATTTATTTTTTATTAAACGTATATGAAGTAGGCGGAATGCGCTATTATTTTTATTTGAGCATAGCTTGTTTAGTGTTGTTTACTGCCATGCTTTGGCGCAGTAGTTCAAAAAAACAGTATTTAAGACTTCATGTGTTGTTGAAATTATTGTTGCTTGCGGGTGTTTTTAGCTTATCATTGATCGATTATTCCGTGCTTATCAGTCGTATCTTAAATTTCTAGACTAATCGATTGTGAATCAGCATGTAATTAGCCTTTGTGTTGTCAAAAAATAATGGTACTTTTGCCAAAATTTTAATAAATGAATTCAAATAATAAATCGTCGAGAGGACGACAACAAAAAGGTAATGATTCTACTAAATCTTCGAGTCAAGGAGGTTTCAAAAAAAGAACTAATAATTACCGTGCGAATCCTAACAATGCAAAGCACTTTAAAAAAGAAGCTACCGCTAACACACCTGTTAAAAAAGAGGGTGATGGGATCCGATTGAATAAATACATTGCGAATGCTGGAATCTGTTCTCGTAGAGAGGCAGACGTTTTTATCAAAGCTGGAAGTGCAACTGTAAACGGGAAAACAGTTACAGAAATGGGCTATCAGGTAATGCCTGGAGACGAAGTTCGTTTTGACAATACTCAGATTAACCAAGAAGCTAAACGTTATATTTTACTGAATAAGCCAAAAAATTTCATCACCACTATGGATGATGATAGAGGGCGTAAAACAGTGATGGATTTAGTTCAAAATGCCACTAAGGAGCGTATTTATCCTGTGGGAAGATTGGATAGAAATACTACCGGTTTATTATTGTTTACAAACGATGGTGAATTGGCTAAAAAGTTAACACATCCGAAGCATAATATTCAGAAAATTTACCATGCTTCTTTGGATAAGAAATTTGCCATGTCAGATTTACATAAGGTGTCTGAAGGATTTATGTTGGAAGGACGTCGTGTAATTGTTGATGATATTTCTTATATTAACAATGAACCAAAAACGGAAGTTGGGGTTAAAATTCACTCTGGAAGAAACCGTATTGTACGTAAGATTTTTGAAAATTTTAATTACAGTGTGGTGAAATTAGATCGTGTAATTTTTGCCGGTTTAACAAAGAGAAATTTACCTAGAGGACATTATAGAGCCTTAACGGAACAAGAAGTAATTAATTTGCACATGATGTAAACTACGTTATAATTTTAGAAAAAACCGAAGTCAAAAGCTTCGGTTTTTTTATGCGCTATTTTTTAAAATTATTGAGGTGCTGAAAGAATATTTAATCATGTTTTTTAAAAACTTTGTATTTTTTTTCTATATTTGAGTTTAGGGACTAACAATTTGATTTTGAGGATTTATTAATGTGTCTAAAGAAAATATTTTTTAAAGCTTCTTAATTGTAGATTTCTTTAAAAAATAACATGGAAAATTTAACATAAATATTAAGAATCAAAAAGAAGTTAATAAAGGATTGTTTGATTAATTTCAGCCCTTAATAATAAAAGTAGATTTAAACAAAAACCCAATTAAAAAACATGAAACTTTAAGTGAATATGCTTACCGTTGCTTTTATTTGCACGGATGTTTCATCAGTCTTTTTATCTTCATAGAGGATTATAAAAGGGATAAAAAAACAGAAAAAACACATGAAAAGAGTTATTGTGAAAAATAAAAATTTAACACCTACAATTCTACAACTACTAATTGATAAATTCCCAGATGGCTATGGAATTAGAGATGTTGTTCGATTTTCAAATGCCAAAGGTAAATATATTGAAGCGCTTGAAGTACGAACTGCAGAAATCATGTATTTAGTAATTGCGGATGCTGCATTAGATGGATCTATTAGTCAGTTTTTAGAGGAAGGATAGTTCAAGCTTTATAATAATGCGTTTTTTAAGATACTTACAGGGTGTTGTGCTTGTTTATTAGTTCCGTCATATATTTGATGTCTACAACTAGTTCCTGCTGCAGCAACTACTGTACTGTTTTCCATCTTTCTTATTTTTGGAAATAAAGTATCTTCGCCTATTTGCATGCTTATTTTATAATGTTCTTTTTCGTAGCCAAAAGACCCTGCCATACCACAGCAACCTGTATTTAAGATAGCTACAGTGTAATTTTTAGGTAGGTTTAGCATATTAAATGTGGGAGAAACACTACTCAATGATTTTTGTTGGCAATGACCATGGATTTTTATTTCTTTAAAATCATCGGTAAATTGTTCACTTTTTATATTTCCTTTTTCTATTTCACGTTGAATAAACTCTTCGATTGTGTAAGTGTGTGTTGCTATTGATTTGGCAGCCTCTTTATCGTCAGCTAAACGCAAGTATTCGTCTCTAAAAGTTAGAATAGCAGAAGGTTCAATTCCTATTAAAGGAGTGTTTTCGGATACATGAGTTTTTAAAATAGCTATATTTTTATCGGCTATTTTTTTCGCTTTGCCTAAAAGCCCTTTAGATATAAAACTTCTTCCACTTTCTACATGGTTTTGATAGCTTATGTTATATCCCAGTCCTTCGAGGAGTTGAATGGTATCTATTCCTATAGGTGTGTCATAGTAATTGGTGAATTCATCGCAAAATAAAAGTACATTTTTACTGCTATTGGAAGCGGTTTTCTTGTTGTGTTTTGAGACCCATTGCTTTAGTGTCTGTTTTTGTAAAGCAGGAATACTTCTTTGTAAAGCAATTCCCATGATCTTTTTTGAAACAGAAGTATTCAAAATAAAATTTGTAAAGTTTGGGACAAGACTGCCAATACGATTCCAAAATACATTATGAGCAATCATATTGGTTCTAAAAGGAACCCCATGTATTTTGTAGTATTGGTATAGGAATTCTGCTTTAAGAGCAGCTACATCTACATTGCTTGGACATTCACTAGCACAGGCTTTACAGCTCAAACAAAGGTCAAAAACCTCTTTGAGTTCCTTGTTGTCAAAACGATTTTTTTTATTGGAGTTTGTCAGTACTTCGCGAAGCGTATTTGCTCTTGCACGGGTGGTGTCTTTTTCGTTTCTGGTAGCTCTGTAACTCGGACACATGGTGCCTCCTGCACTTGGTAATTTTCTACAATCTCCAGAGCCATTACACTTTTCCGCCATTCTGAGGATGCCTAAACTATCCGTAAAGTCTTGAATGGTGTCTATAGTAGGAGTTATTACATTTTCTGCATAACGTAAATTTTTATCCATGGGGTAGGCGGCTACAATCTTACCTTTATTAAAAACGTTATGTGGATCGAAAAGAGTTTTAATTTTTCTGAGAATCTCGTAGTTTTTTTCGCCAATCATTAATGGGATAAACTCTGCGCGTACAATACCATCTCCGTGTTCACCACTAAAAGAACCGTTGTACTTTTTAACTAAAAGAGCTGTTTTGTGGGTAATGTTTCTAAAAAGAGCTACATCTTCTTTTTTCTTTAGATTCAAGATAGGTCTCAAGTGTAGTTCACCAGCACCGGCATGGGCATAGTAGACGGCTTTTTGTCCGAAATCATCCATCATTTTAGTGAAATCAACAATGTAATTTGGTAAATCTTCGAGTGCTACAGCAGTATCTTCAATACAAGGGACAGCTTTGTTATCTCCAACAATATTTCCTAAAAGTCCAAGTCCTGCTTTGCGTAACTCAATTACTTTATGGATGTCAGTACCCAGTAATTTTGGAAATGCATATCCTAAGTGAAGTTTTTGAAGGTCTTCTATTAAAAGGGTTGCTTTTTTTGCTGCTTCTTCTTTCGTTTTACAGCAAATTTCTAACATTAATACGGCCTCGGGGTCCTCTTGTATGAAAAACCTATTTTTTACTTGTTCTCTATTATTTTTAGTACAGTCTAAGATGGTTTTATCCATCATTTCACACATGTATAAGTTGTGCTTCATGGCGACAACAACTGCTTCTAAACTCTCGTTTACACTGTTAAAATGTGCTACTACAAGAATATTTTCAGAAGGAGGCAATGTATCTAAGCTCAAGGTGATTTCTGTGGTGAATGCCAAGGTACCTTCACTTCCACACAAAAGTTTTCCAAGGTTAAAAAGTGCTGTAGAATTTGCAAATAATTCGGTTTCTATAATACCATCTATGGCATATCCATTGTTACGCCTGTGAATATTTTTGTGAGGGAATTCATCCCTAATTTCTTTTTGGACCTCTGTAGGGGATAGTAAGTCATACACGTTTTTGTATAATTGACTTTCTAAATTTGTACCTTCTATTTTTTTTAAGAATTCGTTTTTAGAAATGTCTTTAAAAAGGGCTTCAGAACCATCACTTAAAATAGTTTTTAGCGCTATTACCTTGTCTCTTGTTACTCCATATTGAATAGAGGTGGTTCCTGAAGAATTGTTACCTACCATACCTCCAATCATACAGCGATTGCTGGTAGAGGTGTTGGGGCCGAAAAACAATCCGTAAGGTTTTAAAAAAATATTTAACTCATCTCTAATAACCCCAGGTTGAACGGTGACGGTTTTTGCCTGTTCGTCAAAAGATAAAATTTGGGTGAAGTGTTTGGAAATATCTACAACAATTCCTTCTCCAACGCATTGTCCAGCTAGGGAAGTTCCAGCGGCTCTTGGGATGAGTGTTGTATTATTTTTTTTTGCAAATTGAATCAACAATTTAATGTCAGCATTGGTCTTTGGGATTGCTACAGCCATTGGAAGCATGCGATAGGCAGAGGCGTCTGTGGCGTAAATAATGGTATGGAGGGTATCTGTGTGTATGTCTCCAGAGAATTGCTGTTTTAATTGATCAATCGCCGTCATTAGAATGGTTTAATTAGGTAGTATAGATGATTCCTCCACTGTGATTTTTAGTGGCTCCAGTTACTGATTTTAAGCAGTTTATTTCATTTTGATCTCTTAAGTATCCAAGGAAAGCAAAAATCAAAGCTTCTTTGTAATTAATAATGCTCTCATCAGGAAGTATAATAGTTGTTTTTGTATGGGATTGAATACGCTCTACTAAAAACGTATTAAAAGCACCTCCTCCAGTAATTAATAGGGTACTAGAAGTACTATTATTAGTTTTGCTGGCTATTTGAATCGCACAGTGTTCTATATAGGTTCTTAGTATATCTGGTGTGGACAAATTATAACGATGCAGTATGGGAAAGATAACGTCTACCACAAATTCATAGCCTAAGGATTTTGGTTTTTTGTCAGTGTAAAAAGGAAGTGCATTTAATTCGTTCAACAAAGTGGTGTTTAGAGTTCCTGTAGCCGCAAGTTGCCCTTTGTCATCATATTCCTTGCCTAATTTACGCATGTACTCATTCATTACAATATTTGTAGGACAGATATCGTAAGCCATTCGATCAGTACCATTTTGATGAGATATATTGGCAAAGCCACCAATATTTAAACAATAGGTATATTCGGAAAACAATAACATATCTCCGATAGGGACTAAAGGAGCTCCTTGTCCTCCTAGAGCGACATCGTGAATTCGAAAATCACAAATAGTTTTTATTTCGGTTTTTGAAATGATAGCGGGTTTGTTGCCTATTTGTAGTGTGTAATTTTCTGTGGGGTTATGAAAAATAGTATGCCCATGTGTTGCAATCAAATCTAAATCTTCTATTTGTTGCTCTTCAATGTATTGTTGAATGATTCCACTTAAAAAAAGACTATAAGAAGCATCTAGTTTAGTGATCTCTTCCGCCGAAATGTTAAATGCATTTTTAAGTTTTTGCTGCCAATCTTTAGTGTAAGGTATTGTGATGGCATGAAGAATATCGAAACTGTAATTTGTGTCTTTGTTTATTTTTACATAGGCGAGGTCAATTCCATCAAGGGATGTACCACTCATAACACCTATTATGTAGGTTGATTTCTTCATGCTGTTGGTTTATTTGTTATATAATTCTATTGCTTTCCGTACACTTTTATGTTTTTGTAGTAAATCAGATGCTAGAGATTCAGCGATGGATAATTCCTCCATAAGCATTCTTACTCCTCTACCAACTAGTTTTGTATTAGACAATTTCATGTCTATCATTTTGTTTCCAGAAACACGACCTAATTTAATCATTACAGAAGTAGAAATCATATTCAGCACTTGCTTTTGAGCAGTTCCTGCTTTCATTCTTGTACTTGCTGTTAAAAACTCAGGACCTACGATTACTTCGATAGGATGTTTAGATACGGCTGCAAGGGGGCTTTCTGCACTGCACGTGATACAGGCGGTTAATATGTTGTTTTTGTTAGCTTCTTCCAATCCACCTATCACATAGGGGGTGGTTCCAGAAGCTGCGATTCCTATTAATACATCATTGCTGTTTATAGAGAATTCCATCAAGTCTTTAAAAGCCTGTGTCGGATTGTCTTCAGCATTTTCTACGGCAACTCTTAGGGCGCTATCTCCTCCTGCAATCAATCCTATCACCCAATCGTGTGGGACTCCAAAGGTAGGAGGGCATTCGGAAGCGTCTAAAACTCCCAGTCTTCCACTGGTTCCAGCCCCTATGTATAATAATCGGCCTCCTTGGTTCATTTTATCAACAATGGCATCTACTAAAATTTCAATTTTTGGAATTAATTTTTCAATAGCAGCAGGAATGGTTTGGTCCTCTTTGTTAATGTTACTTAATAATTCGAACGTTGACATTTTTTCTAAGTGGTTGTAATTAGATGTACGTTCTGTAGTTGGTTTATTTTTATTCATTGGTTTTCTTTGCGAAAATTAGCAATACTATGGTAATCATTGCATTTACAAATATATTCATAAAGCCTAAGTCAAAGTTAAATACCTCAATAAATAGACTGTTTAAATAGTAAGTGGCAATGGGTGCAAAAATACAAATATATGGTACGACCTTATCCCTAATTTGGATTTTTGTGAAAATTCCTAATAAAAATAAGCCGAGAAGTGGCCCATAAGTGTATCCCGCTACCTTAAAAATGATGGAAATCACATCGCCTTTACTCTCAGAAAAGACCATGATAATGAGGAATACAATAATATTAAAAGCGAATAATACACGGTTTTTTAACTGTTTTTTTATCTTGCTTTCTTTTTTTTCTATGGATAAGAAATCGTGGGTAAAAGCTGTGGTTAAAGCTGTCAAAGACGAATCTACACTTGAAAATGCTGCGGCTGTAATCCCTAATATAAAACTAATGCTGGCCAAAAGACCAAAGTGATTTAGGGATAAGGTAGGGAATAAGGTATCGGTATGAATAAATTTACCATTTTGCATTTCTAGACTAATTCCATTTTTTTCTGCATATAAATAAAGCATTATACCCAGTCCTAAGAATAGAAATTGAGTGATGGCGAGAATAAAACTGAACGATAGTGCGTTTTTCTGTGCATCTTTTAAATTTTTACATGTCAATGTTTTTTGCATCATGTTCTGATCCAGTCCCATCATTGCAATAGCGATGAGTATTCCAGAAATAAATTGTTTAAAAAAGTTGCTTCCAGCTTTAAAATCCCAGTTAAATACCTTGAAATACTCATGGGATGTTACTGCATTTACAGTATCGCTAAAGGTGAAATTTAATTCGTTTTTAATAACAATAATTGTGATGATAGCTGCAGAGATTAAGAAAAATGTTTGCAAAGTATCTGTCCAAACAATAGTTTTAATTCCTGATTTGTTTGTGTATAACCATATCAACACAAGGATGATTCCAACCGTGATGTAAAAAGGGATATTGAAGGCATCAAATAAGGCAAATTGTAAGATTTTTGCAGCCAATAATAAACGTAGTGCTGAGCCAAACGACTGTGAAATTAGGAAAAACATAGAACCTGTTTTATAGGAACTATTTCCAAAACGCGTATTTAAATAACTGTAAATAGAAACTAGTTTGAGCTTGTAATATATAGGGATTAGTACATATACTATGAACAAATAACCAGCTACATTTCCGAATACAAACTGCAGATAATAAAAATAATTATTACTCACCATTCCTGGAATAGAAACAAAGGTAACACCAGATAGTGCAGCTCCAACCATACCAAAAGCAACCAATGCCCAAGGAGATTTACGATCTCCTGTAAAGTACGATTCGTCACTGGTGTTTTTAGAAGTAATGTAGGAAATCAGCATTAATACACCGAAATAAGAAGCAATAACTGCAAATACTAGAAATGGACTCATAATCTTGTTGTTTTTAGCTGAATTAATTCAATAACTGCACAAATACCGCAAATATACGGCACAATATACGTAATATTATTGCATAAATTTAATTTTGTTTTTTTAAATGGGCAAATAATTTATAGGAATATCCTATATTTGTTTATTAATTACATAGTATGGTAAAGGATAAACGTCATAATTATATTCTTGATAAGATTCGAATGCATCGGAAGGTGAATTCAAAAAATCTTGCGATGGAGTTGAATGTGTCCGAAGATACAGTACGTCGTGATTTGAACGAACTGGATAGGAAAGGCTTACTACTCAAGGTTCATGGAGGTGCTATTTCTACAATCCAGCGCTTGTATCATTATAACGAAAACGTAATTTTTAATCACGATAAGAAAGTGAAAATTGCCAATAAAGCGGTCTCTTTAATTCAAGATGGCATGGTGATTATTATAAGTGGAGGAACCACGAATTTGGTACTTTCTAGATTGATTCCTAAAAATATTCGCGTCACTATTTATACCTATAGTTTACCTATCGCCATGCAATTGGTGGAGCATCCAGAGGTGGAGACCATTTTTATTGGAGGGAAAATTGAAAAGAAATCCATGGTAACTGTTGGTATTGATGTGATTCAGGATTTGTCAAAAATACGTGCAGATATCTGTTTTTTAGGAGCGAGTAGTGTGGATATTGACCATGGAATTACAGAGGTTGGTTATGAAGTTTCTTTGGTGAAAAAAGCCATGATTGCTTCTTCTGAAAAAGTAGTTTCCTTGGTGACATCGGCTAAATTAAATGACCGTCAAAATTATGGAGTCTGTTCTTTAGACGAAATAGCAGCCTTGGTTACAGATTTAGATCCTTCTGACAAGATGTTGAAGAGCTATTTAAAAGCAGATGTAAAACTATTATAAAATTTTTAAAAAAAACAGCCTTTTTAATTTAGCAACAGTTAGTTGAGTTGTTTCCTGTACAAATACTCTGTACTACCTACCATTCGTAGGTTCTATTAGCATCCAATCTTATAAAAATAAAGAGCAATAAGGTAAAACCCCAAAGTCCAGAACCACCATAGCTAAAAAATGGAAGAGGAATCCCAATAGTAGGGAGTAATCCGATCACCATTCCAATATTTATGGCAAAATGGAAAAAGAAAATGGCGGCAATACTATAACCATAAATTCTACTGAAACGCATTTTTTGTCGGTCGGCTAACGTAATAATTCTAAGCATGAAAACAATAAATAAAACGATGACAAATGTGGTGCCTATAAAACCCCATTCTTCTCCAACAGTTGTAAAAATATAATCGGTGTCTTGTTCTGGAACAAAATGTCCTTGTGTACGTTCTCCTTGCAGAAAACCACGTCCTCCAAATCCACCAGAAGCAATTGTTTTGATGGCCTGATTCGTATTGTATCCTATATTACTTGTGTCTTCTGAGAGTCCTAATAATATGTTAAACCGGTCTCTATGACGCTGTTGAAATACATTATTGTACACAAGATTACAGCCTAATACATATAGGGTAGCTAAAATATAAACAAAGGTCATTGCGGGCCAGCCTCGTTTAAGAAGTCGTTGTCTCTTAATGGATAAAAAGGTGATAAATGTAATAAAGAGAAGTAATAAACTCATGGATACGGTGTTCGCTCCGAAAGCCAATGTGAGGACAAATAATACGACCGCTATCACTCCAATACTAATATAATACATGGGTAATCCTTCGCGATAAAGTACTAAAAAGAAGGAAATATATACCAATGCAGATCCTGGGTCAGGTTGTAAAGTAATTAAAATTGCAGGGAGAAATAGTATTAAGATAGCTTGTAATTGTTGTTTTGGACTTTTTAAATTAAACTGTTTGTCACTGACTAATTTTGCCATGGCCAATGCTGTGGCTGCCTTCATGAATTCTGAAGGTTGGAGTGTAAAGGTACCAATAGGGTACCAAGAAGTGGCTCCATTAATATTTTTCCCAAATAGAAAGAGGCCGATTAAAGATAACAAGGCTACTAGGTAAATGATAGCTCCAAACTTTTCATAAAATTTTACATCTAACATTAAAACTACCACAATAATAGGAAAGCATAACAGGATCCAAAGAATTTGTTTTCCATATCCAGTAGTTAGATTAAGTAGATTTAGCTCTTCATCTGTAATGGTTACTGAATAAATATTTAACCAGCCTAGGAATACAAGACCGAAATACATGAAAATTAACAGCCAGTCAATTCCATAAAATACATTTGTTTTTCTACTTCTCAATTTGTGGGGTGCTTAGTTGTTTGTCATATTCGTCTTTCAAGCTTCCATTCATCATTTTTTGCTCAATTAAAGGTCTCTTGGTTTCTCCTGTTAAATATTTTTCAATCATTAAACTAGCAATAGGACCGGCCCATCTAGATCCCCAATAGCCATTTTCAACAAATACTGCCAATGCGATTTTAGGATTGTCTTTAGGGGCAAATGCAATAAATATAGAGTGATCTTTTAGTTTTGTGCGAACGCCATTTATCTTTATATAGTTTTCAGAAGTTCCAGTTTTTCCGCTGATTTCTATTCCAGGGACTCTGGAAGCTCTTGCAGTTCCATTTGGTTTTTCGAATACATTAAACAAACCTTCAATTACTGGTTCGAAATGTTTTTTGTCTATAGAGGTGCTGTTTTTTGTAATAAATTTTCGGTCTACTTCCATGCCCTTAATACTTTTTACAATATGAGGTGTGTAATAGAACCCTCTATTAGCAACTATGGCGGTGAGATTTGCTAATTGTAATGGAGTAGTTAATATCTCTCCTTGACCAATAGCATTTGAAATTGTTGTTACAGCTCTCCACCTTCCTTTTGGATAATATTTTTTGTAAAATGCAGCGTTTGGAATCAATCCTGGTTGTCCTACAGATAGGTCGTTTCCAAAATATTTTCCAAGACCAAAACTTGTAACATGTTGGTTCCATGCATCCATTCCTTCTGATGGTGTGTCATATTTTTCGATAGATTTTCTATAGGCATTGGAAAAATAGGTGTTGCAAGACCTGTACATAGCTTGGTTTAACCTTATAGGAACTCCAACCAGTCCACAGTGACATTTCATAAAAGCTTTACTTCGGATTCCATACCTGTGGCCATGATAGCATTTTACATAGGTTTCAGGTGTTATCACTTCTTCTTGTAAGGCAACTAAGGCAGATACGATTTTAAACGGTGATCCAGGTGGGTAAGTTCCTTGGAGTCCTCTGTTAAATGTGGGCTTGTTTATAGTATCTCCAAATAAGAGTACTGAGTTTTTTGAGCGTCCACGACCTACCATTAAATTGGGGTCGTAAGAAGGTGCGGAAATAATAGCGAGAATTTCCCCTGTAGAAGGTTCAATCGCTATAATCCCTCCACGCTTATTATTCATTAATTGTTCTCCGTATTGCTGTAATTCAGAATCTATAGTTAGGGTAAGATCTTTTCCAGATTGTGCCAGGGTGTCGTAAATCCCATTTTTATAGGAGCCAATTTCTTTATTAAATCGATTCCGTTGTATATAAGATTTCCCTTTGGTTCCTCGGAGCACTTCTTCATAGGTTTTTTCTACTCCTAATGTTCCAATAAGTTCGCCTTGATGATAATATTTGTTTTTTCTTAGAAATTCCTCATTTACTTCACTTATGTATCCCAATACATTGGCAGCCGATTTTATGGGGTACTGTCTAATAGATCTTTTTTGAATAAAAAAACCTTTGAACTTATGCATTTTTTCTTGCAAGTAGGCATAATCGTCTTTTGATAATTGCTGCAAGAACCGTGAAGGAATTCGAGGTGAGTATCGCCTTGCTTTTTTCAATCTTTTTAAAAAACTTTCCTTATCGATGTCTAATAGTGAGCAGAATTCCAAGGTGTCCAAGTCCTTTACTTCTCTTGGAATCACCATAATATCGTAAGAAAGTTGATTTGCAACTAATAGTTTCCCGTTTCTATCATAGATATATCCACGATTCGGATATTCATATTTTGTTTTGATGGCAGCATTATTCAGAGGCGAGTTTGAGAAGCTGCGTTGGTACACTTGTAAAAAGAATAATTTCCCGATGTACACAAGTCCCGTGAGTATGATGATTGCGTAAAGTAAAAATTTTCTGTTCATTGGTAGTTAAATGCTTTTTCTGTGCTGTTAAAAGGTGGTTCTTCAAAATTATCAAACGCCTTTTTTTTAATATTCGTACTTATTTTCTCGAACTAAATAATTGAATAGAAATAAATAGTAAAACAATAGTAAATATTCCAGAGAGAAAGGAGTGTTTTATTATAATTTCAATGTTCGAAAGGCTAAAATATTCAAAGCTAAAAAGTACCAAATGATGTGAAAAGACCAAAATACTGATATAAGTTAACAACTTAGCTACAGGCATGCTTGATACATGGAATAGTAAATAGTCCAAATCTACTTTTCGGAGTAAGGATGTTAGCAGTGGTAATCTAATATAGGCAATAAATAAAAGAGAAGCCGCATTGATGCCTCCAGAGTTTGAGAAAAAATCAATACTTAGTCCGAGTAGAAAACTTAGAAATAAGAAAAGTCCGCGTTTGCTTTTAAGCGGATAGAGTAGCACCCATGCCACATAAATATAAGGGTTAATATAACCAAATAAATGAATGTTATTAAACACAACTACTTGTAAAAAGATGAGTCCAATAAATTGAAAAAGAATTTTAAATAAATTATTATTCATTGCTGGTCTGTTCTTCTAATAGTTGTTGTTCTTTTCGTTCTGTATTTTCAATAATTTGAACATAACCCAAAGCACTCATGTCATTAAACAGCGTAATGTTAATCTCGTCAAATTTAGTGTCTTCGAATTTAAAATCTTTAATAGTTCCTACCATAATTCCTTCGGGAAAAATAGCAGAACGTCCTCCGGTTATGATCGTATCCCCAACTTGTAAATCGGCCTGTCTTGGAATGTCTATTAGTTGCACCGTATTGTAGTTATTTCCATTCCAAATGAGCGTGCCAAAATAATTACTGTTTTTTAAACGGACATTTAATTTGGAGTAAGAATTTAAAATAGATAAAATAGTCGCGTATTTATTGGATACATTCTTTACAATCCCAATAATTCCTTTGGTATTTATTACGCCTAAATCACTTTTTAAACCACTAGAACTCCCTTTGTTTATAGTGATAAAATTATTGATTTTGCTATATTCATTTTTAATGATTTTAGCGGATATATAATTGTATTTAGATTGAACAGATAAACTGTCAAAAACACGACTGTCCTTTTTTACATGAAGATGTTTACTCAATATGTTTTTGAGCCGATTGTTTTCTTCAGCAAGGACTTTGTTTTCTTTCTTTAAGGTGAAAAACTCATTAATATTACTTACTTGAGTATACAGTCCTCCAGTAATAGAAGTGGCGGAATTTACAAATTTACTTTTGTGAAAAGAGTGACTTTGTAGTGTAAAAAGTAAGGCGATTAACTCCAAGGCTATAAAGAGCAAAAAATACCTATATTTTCTAAGAAAGTAAATAATTTGCTGCATAAAATCTTAGAGTGATGTGATTATTTCATTAATATGTTTTGGTATTTTTTTAAATCTTTTAAAGCGATTCCAGTACCTCGTACAACTGCTCTTAATGGATCTTCTGCAACATATACAGGTAAGTCCGTTTTTCGAGACAGACGTTTGTCTAATCCTCTTAACATAGATCCTCCACCTGCTAAATAGATTCCTGTTTTGTATATATCTGCTGCTAATTCTGGAGGAGTACGTGATAAGGTTTCCATGACAGCATCTTCAATTCTTAAAATGGATTTATCCAATGCTTTGGCTATCTCACGATAAGACACTTGTACTTGTTTGGGTTTACCACTTAATAAATCTCTTCCTTGAACAAGCATGTCTTCTGGAGGAGTGTCTAAATCTTCGGTAGCAGCACCTATCTGAATTTTTACTTTTTCTGAAGTACGCTCTCCTACATATAAATTGTGTTGAGTACGCATATAATAAGCAATGTCTGAAGTGAAAACATCACCTGCAACTTTTACTGATTTATCACAAACAATACCACCCAATGCTATGACAGCAATTTCTGTAGTACCACCTCCTATATCAATAATCATATTCCCTTTTGGTTGGGTAATATCTATACCGATACCAATGGCCGCAGCCATTGGTTCGTATATTAAGTATATTTCTTTGGCGTTCATATGTTCGGCAGAATCCCGAACCGCACGTTTTTCAACTTCTGTAATCCCTGAAGGAATACAAATAACCATACGTAGCGAAGGCGTAAAAAACTTCTTTTTAATGCTAGGGATATTTTTTATAAATTCCTTAATCATCTGTTCAGAAGCTTCAAAATCAGCAATAACACCATCTTTTAGTGGACGGATCGTTTTAATGTTCTCATGAGTTTTCCCCTGCATCAAACTTGCTTCTTTTCCAGTGGCAATAATTTTCCCTGTACTTCGATCTCGAGCAACAATGGATGGCGAGTCTACAACGACTTTTCCGTCGTGTATTATAAGAGTATTTGCAGTACCTAAATCTATTGCAATCTCTTCAGTCATAAAGTCAAAAAAACCCATATGTTATTATCGTATTTTAAATTTTTATCGCATTTCTACAAAGTTAGTAAAATTAATGCTTGAAATGACGCGTTCCAGTAAATACCATCGAAATTTTATTGTTATTACAGTAATCTATCGATAATTGATCCTTAATGGATCCTCCGGGTTGGATTACAGAATTAATTCCAGCGTTATCTGCTATTTCTACACAATCTGGAAATGGAAAGAATGCATCACTCGCCATGACAGCATTTTTTAAATCAAAATTAAAAGATGTTGCTTTTTCAATGGCTTGTTTTAAGGCATCTACTCTTGATGTTTGTCCTGTTCCACAAGCAAATAATTGTTTGTTTTTGGCCAATACAATCGTATTAGATTTAGTGTGCTTACATATTTTAGAAGCAAATAATAGATCACTGATATCGGCCTCAGTAGGACTCAACTCAGTTGCTGTTTTTAAATCTGATTTAGCGTCTGTAATATGATCTTTATTTTGGAACAAAACACCGTTAAGTGCTGTTCTGTATTGAATTGTAGGTAAAGTGATTTCTTTTTGAATTAAGAGTCTTCTATTCTTTTTACCTTTTAAAATCTTCAAAGCTTCCTCTTCAAATGAAGGAGCAATTACTACTTCACAGAATAGAGAATGTATTTCATTAGCAGTGGCTACATCAATTTGTTTATTGGCAATTAACACGCCTCCAAAAGCAGAAACAGGATCTCCTGCCAATGCATCAATATATGCTTGTTTTATGCTATTGCGTTGTGCAACTCCACAGGCATTGTTGTGTTTTAAAATAGCAAATGTTGGAAGGTCGTTTTTAAACTCGTTCATTAAATTTACTGCGGCATCAACATCTAACAAATTGTTATATGATAATTCTTTACCATGTATTTTTTCAAAAATAGCATCCAAATCTCCATAAAAAACCCCTTTTTGATGTGGGTTTTCTCCATATCTAAGCGTGCTAGATTCTGTAAAACTAACTTTTAAAGGTGTTTCTTCTTGATTTAAATAATTGAATATAGCTGTGTCGTAATGACTAGAAACATTGAAGGCTTTTGCGGCAAAAGATTTTCTTTGTTCAATAGTAGTTGCTCCGTTATTGTCTGAAATCACGTTTAAAAACGATTCGTATTGATCCATTGAGGATACACAAATTACATCTTTAAAGTTTTTAGCAGCAGCACGGATTAAAGAAATTCCTCCGATATCAATTTTTTCAATGATGTCAACTTCCGATGCATCGCTTGCTACGGTCTTTTCGAATGGGTATAAATCTACAATTACAATGTCAATTTCAGGGATCTTAAATTCTTTTAGTTGTTCTTGATCTCCTTCATTATCTCTCCTGTTTAAGATACCTCCAAATACACTCGGGTGTAAGGTTTTTACTCGCCCCCCTAAAATAGATGGGTATGTTGTGATATCTTCGACTGCAGTTACATTAAAACCTAAATCTTTGATAAATTTTTCTGTTCCTCCAGTAGAATACATGGTAATACCTAATTCGTCAAATTTGCGAATAATTGGTTCTAGACCATCCTTATGGAATACGGAAATTAATGCCGATTTTGCTGTTTTGTTAGAATTCATAGTTGTTGTGTTGTGTTAATCGACAAAGTTATGAATTATGGAATGCTTTTACAACAATAAAGCAGCCAAAATTATAGCCCTCTTTGTATTCTTTATTTATGGTTAAGTGGTTTGTAATCAGGAATTAACGATTTTGTTTTTTTAGAGTAGCGTGGCTACTAATTTACAAGTGTATTCTAAGAGCTCTTCATCTGCTGTAGTGAACGGAGAAACAGTATGCGAATCGATGTCTATTTGCCCAATATTTTCGCCATTTACAAAAATAGGGATCACAATTTCACTTTTAACTTTCCATCCGCAGGAGATATAATTATCTTGGTCTTGCACATCTTGAACAATAAAGTTTTCATTACTTAAAGCAACTTGTCCACATATTCCTTTACCAAATGGTATGATGGTGTGCTCAGTTTCTTCTCCTGTGTATTCAGCGAGTTTTAATTCGTTTAAATTTCCGTTTTTAAAATAAAAGCCAACCCAGTCATAGTAACTAATTTGACTTTCTAGTAAATCACAAATAGCTTGTAGTTTATTGGACGTTGAATTGTCTGAAGTAATGATTTCAGAAATTTTATTTTTTAATGCTGTTGTATTCATTCTATTGATTTGATCTGCAAAATTAATGAACTTTTTTGTTTTTTATAGTCTTAATTTTTAGTGATATTCTTAAGCTTAAAAGCTCGTTGTCAACAAGAAGAGGTTGCCGTTTTATTGTTTTAAGAATTTTTTAACGCTTATAAGTGGATGATTGTAGTATTTTGCGAAAAAAATCGATTGTTTTATAAGTTAGTAAACTGTGATTTTTTTAATAAAAAATATACTATTTTAGCAACGGATATTTAGTTTTCTTGAAATTTAATTTAAGAACTCTGAATTCCGTTAATCAATTTAAAACCAACTTAAAATGAAAAAAAGTGTATTCGCATTAATGCTGCTTTTAGCAGTTAGCGTAACTTCTTGTAAAGAATCAAAAAAAGAAACGGCTGAGCCAAAGGCTACTGAAGTAAAAGTAGAAGTGAAAGCAGAAGTAAAAGCAGAAGTAAAAGAGGAATTGGCCGCAGCTACTTTTCAATGCCCAATGAAATGTGAACAAGAAAAAGTGTATGATAAAGCAGGTTCTTGTCCAGCGTGTAAAATGGATTTAAAGGAAGTAAAAAAGGCAGCTAGTCATGATAGTCATGAAGGGCACGACCATTAATAAGTAATCAAATTAATTTTAATAAGTATGAAAAAAGTTCTTTTAACCGCTCTATTTAGCGTAGTATTTGTTTCAATGATTTCTGCACAGGAAGCTGTAGTAACAGAAGTTGTAAAAACAGAAAAAGCTTGTTGTAAAACAAAAAAGAAAGCGGAATGTACAGAGGCTAAAAAAGCGGAATGTAAAGCTAAAAAAGCAGAATGTAAAGCAAGTTCAGCTGCAAAAAAAGCGGAATGTAAAGATAAGAAAGCTGAATGTAAAGATAAGAAAGCTGAATGTAAAGATAAGAAAGCTGAATGCAAAATGAAAGCGGCTAAAGAAGCAAAATCTTGCAAGCCTGGATGTACAAAACCTTGTTGTGCTGCAAAAGCTGAAAAGTCTTCTGGAGTAGAAGGGTATGCATGTCCAATGAAATGTGAAAAAGATAAAGTATACAAAAAAGAAGGTGCTTGTCCAGTATGTAAAATGGACTTAAAAAAGGCTTAAGAGCTTATTTTTATAATCTAAAACCACCTCTTTGAGGTGGTTTTTTTGTTTCTAATTAAGTCTTGAGTCTTGAGTATAAAAAAAATCCTGCCAAAAGCAGGATTTTTTTTTATTATGTTAAAATGAGATTACATCATTCCTGGCATACCACCACCCATTGGAGGCATTCCAGCAGGTGCATCTTCTTTAATATTTACTAATGTACAGGCAGTAGTCAAAATCATTCCAGCTACAGATGCAGCGTTTTCTAAAGCAACACGTGTTACTTTTGTAGGGTCGATAATTCCTTCGCTGAACATATTTACATAAGTATCATTTTTAGCATTAAAACCAAAGTCTCCTGTTCCTTCTAAAACTTTAGAAACAACTACAGATCCTTCTCCTCCTGCATTTTCAACTATTTGACGTAATGGCTCTTCAATGGCTCTGTCTATAATCTTGATTCCTGTTGCTTCGTCTAAGTTTTCTGTTGTGATTGCTTTTAAAGTGTCTTTAGTTCTTACTAAGGCAACACCTCCACCAGCAACAATTCCTTCTTCAACAGCAGCTCTAGTAGCATGTAAAGCATCGTCTACACGGTCTTTCTTCTCTTTCATTTCTATTTCAGAAGCAGCACCTACGTATAAAACAGCAACACCACCAGCTAATTTAGCCAAACGTTCTTGTAGTTTTTCTTTATCGTAATCTGATGTAGTAGTTTCAATCTGAGTTTTGATTTGACTTACACGTAATTTAATTTGTTCACTGTCTCCAGCTCCATTTACAATTATTGTATTGTCTTTGTCAATAGTAAYWCKTTCWGCASTWCCTAAYAATTCYAAMGTMGCKTTTTCWARWSTTAAACCTCTTTCTTCWGMRATTACAGTTCCACCWGTTAAAAYWGCKAYRTCTTCTAACATTGMTTTTCTWCKRTCYCCAAAWCCTGGAGCTTTTACGGCAGCTATTTTTAAAGCACCTCTTAATTTGTTCATTACTAAAGTAGCCAATGCTTCACCATCTACGTCTTCTGCAATAATTAATAAAGGTCGGCTGCTTTGAGCAACAGGCTCTAATATTGGTAATAAATCTTTTAAAGAACTGATTTTTTTGTCAAATAATAAGATATAAGGATTTTCTAAATCAACTAACATCTTATCTGCATTGGTCACAAAGTAAGGAGATAAATATCCACGGTCAAATTGCATACCTTCTACGATATCCACATAAGTCTTAGTTCCTTTTGCTTCTTCAACAGTGATCACACCTTCTCTTCCAACTTTAATAAAAGCTTCAGCAATTAATTCTCCGATAGAATTGTCATTATTAGCAGAAATAGAAGCAACTTGTTTGATCATGTCGCTGTTATTTCCTACTTCTTTAGATTGTTTTTGCAAATCGGCAACAATGCTTTCTACTGCCTTGTCTATTCCTCTTTTTAAATCTAATGGATTGGCTCCAGCAGCCACGTTTTTCAACCCTTCTTTTACAATAGCTTGTGCTAAAACAGTTGCGGTAGTTGTACCGTCTCCAGCAAGGTCATTGGTTTTAGAAGCAACTTCTTTTACCATTTGAGCTCCCATATTTTCGATAGGATCTTCTAATTCTATTTCCTTTGCTACTGTAACTCCATCTTTTGTGATAGAGGGTCCACCAAATGATTTGTCAATGACTACATTACGTCCCTTTGGACCTAATGTTACTTTTACAGCATTTGCTAAAGCATCTACACCTCTTTTGAGTCCGTCTCTTGCTTCTATATCAAAAATTATTTGTTTTGCCATGTCTTATGTGTTTTAATTAAATGATAGCGAAAATATCGCTTTCTCTCATGATTAAATAATCGTTTCCTTCGTGTTTTAACTCCGTTCCAGCATATTTCCCATACAATACGGTGTCTCCAACTTTTACGGTCATCGGTTCATCTTTAGTTCCGTTTCCTACAGCTATAACAACACCTTGTTGTGGTTTCTCTTTGGCAGTGTCAGGGATAATGATACCAGATGCGGTAGTAGTTTCTGCAGCTTTTTGTTCTATAAGAACTCTATCAGCTAAAGGTTTAATATTTACACTCATGTTTTAGTTTTTAATTTTATGTTTAACGATTCGCGAAAAATGTGCCATAGTACAATGGCTGACAAAATGTAGTTTAATTTAAATATTTTCAAAAAAAAATGCCAACATGGCTGACATGTTGGCATTTTATATGATGTTGTTAAAACAATCTAATTGATAGAGTCATTTGTAGTAGTTGGAACTACAGCTGCTGGAGCTGCAGTATCTAATACCTCTCTATTTTCAATAGTTGTTTCTACTTGTGAATCTTGAGTTGGGCTATTTACTCCAGAAGGTGCAGCAAAATTTGATAATAAAATCAATGCTAATAAAATAATTGACAAAGTCCAAGTACTCTTGTCTAAAAAGTTGGTCGTATTTTGAACCCCTCCTAGAGCTTGAGTTCCTCCGCCACCGAAAGATGAAGACAATCCCCCTCCTTTAGGGTTTTGAACCATTATAATTAGGATGAGCAAAAATGCTACGATCATTATTACGACTAAAAATATTGTATATGATGTCATGATTTATTTTTTTGTATATATTTTATTGCTTTTATTCGGTCAGCAAAGAAACTACTTTTTTCTGGATATTTCAAACTTAAAATTCTATAAGCTTTGATAGCACTTCCGTACTTTTCTTGTTCGAGGTAAACCTTGGCCAAAGTTTCCGTCATTAAACTATCATTAGTACTGGTTTCTCTGATGATACTCGTTTGAGTTGATCCTGATTTTCCGACTCTTGGAATTTTTGGATTTGCTGCAATGAATTTATCGATAAGACCAAATTTATCAATTTTTTTAGTAATTTTTTTGAAGGTCTTTTTAATCGGTTTTTCTTGTGACAGCGGGGTGAATGAGTTTAAATTCATCCATTCACTAAAAGAATGTTCTTCTTTTTTTGAAAACTCAATAGGACTTCCTAATTCTAATGCGGATGCTGTTTTTTGAACTAATTCTTCTGTTTTTTCAGTAGTAATTTCTTCAGAGCTTAATGGGAAAATAATATCTGAAAAACGGGCGTTATCTGAATTGTTTTCTTTGTTTTTTTCTGAAGATAATTGCTCTATTTCTTCAAAAGCAGGCATAAAACCCTGGATTGGTTTCGATGGAAGAATTGGCGATTCTTCTACTACTGGTTTTTTTGCTGCCTGGGGTGATGGTTTCTCTTCGTAAATTTCAACAGTAGTTTTTGGTTTTTCTGGCTCAAATTCTATAGATTTTTCCGCTATAACAGTTTCCTCTTTTTGTGATACTTGAGGGAAATCGGTAGTAATGAAATCAAATAAAATTGAGCGGTCTGAAGTGTGTGCTGCTGTTAATTTTAATGCTTGGTTGTATTTGTAGCTTTGCTGGTGTTTGAGTCCTTTTAAATGTAAAACACGCGCAGCTTGAAAATAGGGGTATTCTTTTAGTATCGCTTCCAATTCTGCTGTCTTTTCTACAGAGATCTGTTGCGGTTTGTTTACTAAAGAATTTATTTCCAAATTATTCATAATTTACCAAGCTCCTACAGAAGCACTAAAAATATCTTGTGTAATGCGTTCTATGATTTCTTCAAATGCTCCGTCTAAAATACTTCCTGTCAATTGTGCATCCGCAGGGTAATCATAGTAAAAAGAAAAGCTTTTCTCAAAGCTTTTAGCTTCTTCGTCCCTATTGAAATAACGACAGTTTACCGTAATGGTCAACCTGTTTTGAGCAGCTGTTTGCTGGGCTGTCGCTGACATAGGGTTGATGCGGTATCCAGTAATTTCACCTTCAAATTGTAAATCACCATTTGATGGTACAGATGTTAAATTGGTCTGTGTTAAAAATAAATCTCGTAAATCCTCTGTGAATTTTTGACTCAGCCCTGGTTCAACTAGGGTAGCTGTATTAGGGAAATAATCGACCTGAATTGTTTTTGCATTTCCAGTATCACCTCCTGTAAAGCTATAGATACCACAACTACGAAGCGTAATAGCAGTGATTACAAGGAGACTGAGTATGATTAATTTTTTTACCATAGGTATGTTGTTTCAAATGTATGTTAATTTGTGGCAAAAGGCTACAAATCGTATTGTTTTATTTTACGATAGAGTGTCCGTTCAGAGATGCCCAATTCTTTGGCAGCTAGTTTTCGTTTTCCGTGGTTTCTTTCCAGTGATTTCTTGATCAATTCTACTTCTTTTTCATGAAGAGATAGAGATTCATCATCGTCTATGGCTTCCGCAAAATCAAAAGYCTTACTGCTTTCATATTCATTTTCRGGAATAGAAAGTACTTCAATTGGGGTTTGTACTGCGGGTAAATATTGTTCTTGCTCTTGATGTATTTTCTGAATCAATTGACTGTTTTGTTCTTTGACCTGATTTGTGCTGTCACTTTTCATCAAGTCTAAGGTCAGTTTTTTTAAATCGTTGATGTCATTTCGCATGTCAAACAAGATTTTATACATAATTTCCCGTTCGTTAGCAAAGTCACTATTGCTGGTAGTATTGGAAATAACTGAAGGTAAATTACCACCCATTTCTGGTAAATATTGTTTCAGTTTTAAACCATCAATACTCCTTGTTTCTTCAATGACAGAAATTTGTTCAGCTATATTTCGCAATTGTCTAATATTACCAGGGTAGCTATAATTTACTAACAAACTAATGGCATCTTCTGTCAAACGAACCGTTGGCATTTTGTATTTTTGGGCAAAATCCGAAGCGAATTTACGAAATAACAAATGGATGTCCTCTTTTCTTTCTCTTAGAGGTGGTAGGTTAATTTCAATGGTGCTTAATCGATAATACAAATCCTCTCTAAATTTGCCTTTACTGATAGCTTCGTGCATGTTTAAATTAGTAGCGGCTACAATTCTAACATCGGTTTTTTGAACACTAGAAGTACCTACTTTTATGAACTCACCATTTTCCAGAACACGTAATAATCGAACCTGAGTAGTTAAGGGTAGTTCACCTACTTCATCTAAAAAGATAGTACCGCCATCAGCTACTTCAAAATAGCCTTTTCTGGTTTGAACAGCACCTGTAAAAGCGCCTTTCTCATGGCCGAATAATTCACTATCTATGGTTCCTTCAGGGATCGCACCACAGTTAACGGCAATGTATTTTGCATGCTTTCTGTAGGAAAGTTGATGTGCTATTTTTGGGATACTTTCTTTCCCGACACCACTTTCTCCAGTTACTAAAACCGAAATTTCGGTAGGAGAAACACGAATCGCTTTCTCGATAGCACGGTTTAATAGCGCATCGTTTCCGATAATTCCAAATCGTTGTTTAACAGCTTGTAGCGATTCCATATTGTTTATTTTTTAACTCCTATCAAAGTGGCAGAAGTACAGTCTTCAATAAGTACGTTTACTGTATCACCTAGTTTCTCGTCTCCTTTAGGGAAGACAATTACACAGTTTTGTGAATTTCTACCTTTCCAATGTTCGGTTGACTTTTTACTCGTCCCTTCAATCAAAACTTCAACGGTTTTTCCTAGGAAGGATTTTGTTCTATAAGCGCTATGTTCTAATTGTAATTGAATTATTTCGTTTAATCGACGTTTTTTTACATCATTTGGAACATCATCAGGCATTTTTTTAGCGGCCAATGTACCAGGTCTTTCAGAATAAGCAAACATAAATCCGAAATCGTATTTTACGTATTCCATTAAAGATAAGGTGTCTTTATGTTCCTCTTCGGTTTCTCCACAAAATCCAACAATTATATCTTGGGAGATGGCACATTCAGGAATGATACTGCGAACATTATCTATTAATTCCATGTATTCTTCTCTAGTATGTGCTCTGTTCATTCGTTTCAACATATCTGTATTCCCACTTTGTATAGGCAAGTGTATGTGTTTACAAATGTTTTTGTGCTTCGCCATGGTATGCAATACATCTACATTCAAATCCTGAGGGTTTGATGTAGAGAATCGGAATCTCATAGTTGGATATGCTTTTGCAACCATATCTAACAAATTTGAAAATCCTACTGCTGTGGCTTTTGCTATTTCTGAAGCGTTTTTGAAATCTTTTTTCAAGCCTCCACCATACCACAAATAGCTGTCTACATTTTGCCCAAGCAAGGTTACTTCTTTAAAGTTACGTTCGTGCAAGTCTTGAATTTCGTTTAAAATACTTTCTGGATCTCTACTGCGTTCACGACCACGAGTAAAAGGTACTACACAAAAAGTACACATGTTATCACATCCTCTAGTGATGGAAACAAAAGCTGAAACTCCATTTGAATTCAAACGAACAGGAGATACATCTCCATAGGTTTCATCTTTAGATAAAATAACATTTACAGCATCTCTTCCTTCGCCTATTTCTTTTAATAAGTTAGGTAAGTCGCGATATGCATCTGGACCAACAACGAGGTCTACTATTTTTTCTTCTTCTAAAAATTTAGCTTTCAATCGCTCAGCCATACAACCTAAAACACCCACTTTCATTCCAGGGTTTATTTTTTTTATGGCATTGTATTTTTCAAGTCTTTTACGGACTGTTTGTTCGGCCTTTTCTCGAATTGAGCATGTGTTCACTAAAACAAGGTCAGCTTCTTCCATTATTTGTGTAGTGTTGTACCCTTCTTTGGTTAAGATGGAAGCAACAATCTCACTATCATTCAGATTCATTTGGCAACCGAAACTCTCAATATACATTTTCTTTGTATTTCCGGTTACTTGCTCAGTTATTAATGACTGTCCTTGGTGTTTTTCGATAATTATTTTCTCGGTACTCATGTTCGTTTCAAATATTGGACAAAGATAAAACCAAATTATTAAAAATATGACAAGTTGGCAGAAAATTAACATTCAAAATTGTAAAAATCCATTAAAATTAGGCTGTTAAAATGTGAAATTAAAAAAAATCACATACTTTTGCGTTTAGTAGATGTTTAAGAATAGGATAGTGTACGTTTATTTTGGATTATAAAATAGACGTCTGAAAAATGGATTTATGGCAAAAAATTTAGTTATAGTTGAGTCACCTGCAAAGGCAAAAACGATTGAGAAATTTCTAGGAAAAGACTTTCAAGTAGAGTCAAGTTTTGGACACATTGCAGATTTACCCAAAAAAAATATCGGGATTAATGTAGAAACTGATTTTCTACCAAATTACGAAGTTTCACCAGATAAAAAGGCGGTAGTTAAAAAGCTTAAAAGTTTGGCTAAGAAAGCGGACATGGTTTGGTTAGCAAGTGATGAGGACCGGGAGGGAGAAGCCATCGCATGGCATTTGTCGGAGCAGTTAAAACTGACAGATGATAAGACAAAACGTATTGTTTTTCATGAGATTACAAAATCAGCAATTCTAAAAGCTGTAGCGAATCCTAGAGCCATAGATTATAACCTTGTAAATGCACAACAAGCACGTCGAGTGTTAGATCGTTTGGTAGGATATGAACTTTCTCCAGTGTTGTGGAGAAAAGTAAAAGGAGGTTTATCTGCGGGTAGAGTTCAGTCTGTTGCTGTTCGCTTAATTGTAGAGCAGGAACGTCAAATTACCGATTTTAAACCGGTAGCGTCTTATAAGGTACTTGCAGAATTTTTAACCGTTGGAGGAAAGAAATTAAAAGCGAGTTTGCCTAAGAATTTTAAAACTAAAAAAGAGGCTCAAGAATTTTTAGAATCTTGTTTAGAGGCTAATTTTGAAGTAACAGATTTGACTAAAAAACCTGCTAAGAAAACTCCAGCAGCTCCATTTACTACTTCTACTTTACAACAGGAAGCAGCGCGTAAATTGTACTTCTCAGTATCTAAGACCATGACCATGGCGCAGCGTTTATATGAAGCTGGTTTGATTACTTATATGAGAACGGATAGTGTAAACTTGTCCAATGATGCAAAAACAGCTGCAGCAGCAGAAATTACGGAGTCTTWCGGGAAAGAATATAGTTTTCCTAGAGATTTTAAAAATAAAACAAAAGGAGCACAAGAGGCGCATGAGGCKGTGAGACCTACGGAAATGAATCGTCATACGGTTTCAGTTGATTATGACCAAGACCGTTTGTACAGTCTTATTTGGAAACGTACTGTAGCATCGCAAATGAGTGATGCACAATTGGAACGTACCAATGTAAAAGTGAAAAATAATCATAATAAATCGTTGTTTACAGCCAACGGTGAGATGATTAAATTTGATGGTTTCTTAAAAGTATATTTAGAAGGAACAGATAACGARGAGGAAGAACAAGCAGGAATGTTACCGAACTTAAACGTTTCGGAGACATTRGATATGCAGTTTATTTCCGCTACAGAACGTTATTCAAAAGCACCATAYCGTTTTACGGAAGCATCTTTGGTAAAGAAATTAGAGGAATTAGGTATTGGTAGACCGTCTACATACGCACCCACTATTTCTACAATTTTACGTAGAGAATATATAGAAAAAGGAGCGGTAGAAGGGAAGGATAGAGATTACAATCAATTGTTATTATCAAATTCAGAAATATCTGATAAAACATTGACTGAAAAAGTAGGTTCGGATAAAGGGAAGTTAATTCCTACCGATATTGGAAATATTGTCAACGACTTTTTAGTGGCTAATTTTTCTGATGTATTGGACTTTGGATTTACAGCTAGAGTAGAAGCTGATTTTGATGAAATTGCACAAGGTAAAGAAGACTGGACTGCTATGATAAAAGAATTTTACAATACGTTTCATCCATTAGTTGTTGATGTAGCAGCAAATGCAGAACGTGCAAAAGGAGAACGATTACTTGGAGTAGATCCAGAAAGTGGTAAAAATGTATATGTACGTTTAGGTCGCTTTGGAGTGATGGTTCAAATAGGAGAAGCAACGGACGAAGAAAAACCAAAATTTGCGAGTTTACAAGCAAGTCAAACATTGAATTCTATAACTTATGAAGAAGCAATGGATTTATTCCAATTGCCTAAAACTGTAGGAGAATTTGAAGGTCACGAGGTAACAGTAGCAAATGGTAGATTTGGACCTTATGTGAAATACGATACTATGTATGTGTCCATTCCAAGAGAAGAAAACCCTATGGATGTAGATTTCGATCGTGCAGTGGAGCTTATAAAAGAAAAACAAAAAGCAGATGCCCCTATTGCTACCTACGAAGAATTGCCAGTTCAGAAAGGTGTAGGACGTTTTGGCCCATTTATTAAATGGAACGGAATGTTTATCAATGTCAATAAAAAATACGATTACGATAATTTAACCTTTGATGATATTACTTCCCTAATCGAGGATAAGAAACGCAAAGAAATTGAAAAAGTAATTCACAATTGGGAAGAAGAAGGTATTCGTGTAGAAAAGGCGCGTTGGGGWAGGTTTAACATTCTCAAGGGTAAAGTGAAGATCGAAATGCCTAAAACAACCGATGCTAAGGCATTAACCCTAGAAGAGGTGCAAGCTATTATTGAAAAGAATGCTCCTAAAAAGAAAAAAGCAGCCGCTAAGAAAAAAACGACAACCAAGAAGAAAACTGTTGCCAAAAAGAAAACTGTAAAAGCAACGGTTAAAAAGAAATAAATAGTGCTATATTGCATTTGATTATAGAATTGACCCCTCTTACGAACCCATGGAATTAGACTTTTTAAAGCCAGTAGATACTGGTGTTTTAACGTTATCTCAACAAATTTTAGGTAATAACCTATCCGAAGTATTATTAATACACACGGAAGAGGAAGGGATGCCTATATTGGAGGGTGTTAAAATTGCTATTGTAGGTGTGTGCGAGGGGAGAAATGCCGTTGATAACGAGGAAACTGGAAATGATTTCTCTTCAATTAGGAAACACTTATATGCAATGTTCCCAGGTAATTGGGGTGTTAAAGTGGCTGATATTGGTGATGTAGTTCCAGGGAATACAGTTGCAGATACTTATTTTGCTGTAAAATCTATTCTGTCTTCTTTATTAAAAAAAGGAATCATACCCGTGATTATAGGTGGAGGACAAGAGTTGACATATATAAATTATAGAGCATACGATGCATTGGAACAGACAGTAAATTTAGTGTCTGTTGATAATAAGTTTAATTTAGGAGTGATTGATAATCCAATAGATTCAACATCATTTTTAAGTAGAGTTATCATGGATGAACCAAATAATTTATTTAATTATTGCAACCTAGGTTATCAAACTTTTTACAATTCTCAAGACGAGATAGACTTACTAGAAAACCTTTATTTTGAAACGCATAGATTGGGTGAACTACTCAATAATATAGAGATAGTTGAACCTGTATTGAGAGATGCAGATATTGTAAGTTTCGACTTGTCTGTTATAAAAAACTGTGACGCACCAGCAAATAATAATGCAACACCAAACGGACTTTCTGGAACGGATGCTTGTGCCATAGCGCGTTATGCTGGTATAAGTGATAAAGTAACGTCGTTTGGGATTTACGAATTTAATGCATTGCATGATGCCAAACAGATTACGGGTCAGTTGATTGCTCAAATGATTTGGTATTTTATAGAAGGTGTAAATTATAGAGCCAATGATTATCCTTTTGGAATATTGGATGATTACCAAAAGTACATTGTTCCAACAGAAACGGAAACCATGAATTTTTATAAAAGTAATAAAAGTGGGCGATGGTGGATGGAAATAAATTTGAACGAAAATAATAAATTTAAAAGACATGCGTTAATACCATGTACATACCAAGATTATCTAAGCGCAATAAATCAAGAGCTTCCCGAAAGATGGATGAAGGCTTGTAAGAAATTGTCTTAAAAAAAAATCAGTATGGTAGACAATAAAGTTAACGAGATGTTGTTTAACAGAATAACCAAACACAAAGATAAATTGATATCAAACGTTTTACCTCAATTTGAAAAGAAAAGTGTAATTATGAAGAAAATTGCAATATTTATTGTGCTTATATCAGTGTTGTATAGCTGTGGCTCTAACGATCAAGGAGAGCTTGTAGGTGTGAAAACCAAAAGTAAATGGTATTCCATGAAACCTTATGGTATGTCCCTAATTCCAGGTGGCTCATTCACTATGGGTAAGCAAAGTGAAGATATAGCAGGTGCATTTAATGCTCCTACTAGAACAGTAACGGTTCGTCCATTCTATATGGATGAAACTGAAATTACCAATAGTGAATATAAAGAATTTGTGAATTGGGTGCGAGATTCTATCGTTCGAACTAAATTGGCCATTTTAGCCGATGAAATGAATGGAGACAACGCCGTAAGTGGAAAGGGAGTATTGGAAGATTATCAATTCAAAGTATTAGATACTGCTGATATGAGTCCTTATCAAAAGTATATGATGGAGAATTATGGAAGTTACGGAGACGTAAATTCACCTACCATGGGACGTGCCTTAAATTGGGATGAGAACTTAGTGTGGGCTACCAAAGATTTTCCAGATGTTTACTATGCGGAGATTATGGATACGATGTATGTAAATCTTGACAATAGTTTTGATGGAAGACGTTTGTTAGATACGGATAAATTACAGTATAAATATTACTGGTTGGATCGTGATGATGCGGCTCGTAAAAGTGGAAATCGCAAGGATTTTATCAAGTCTGAAACTGTAAAAGTATATCCAGATACAACGGTTTGGGTGAAGGATTTTAATTATTCATATAATGATCCAATGCATCAAGATTACTTTTTTCATGAAGCTTACAATGATTATCCAGTAGTTGGAATTGCTTGGCACCAAGCAAAAGCATTTTGTAGCTGGAGAACTAAAAAGAAAAATGATTTCTTAAAATCAAAAAAGAATCCAAGTTCGGTACCTTACTTTAGATTACCAACAGAAGCGGAATGGGAATATGCGGCACGTGGAGGCTTGCAATATGCTCAATACCCTTGGGGTGGTCCTTATACTACAACAGATAGAGGGTGTTTCTTAGCCAACTTTAAACCTAGTAGAGGAGATTATGCTGTGGATGGTGCATTGTATACCATGGAGGCAAAATCCTATAATATGAACGATTACGGATTGTATAATATGGCCGGAAATGTTTCTGAGTGGACAAACACTGCATTTAATGAAGGCTCTTATTATATAGCGTCTACAATGAATCCAAATGTAGAGGATGTAAAAAATAAAAGAAAAGTTATTAGAGGAGGATCATGGAAAGATGTAGCTTTTTTCTTAGAAGTAAGTACGAGAGATTATGAATATGCTGATTCTGCCCGTAGCTATGTTGGGTTTAGAACAGTACAAGATCATTTAGGAACTAATTTAAACGGAAAATAAACTTCCCCAATTAAAAAAGAATAAAAATTATGGCACAGTCAAAGACAGTTAAGAAAGCATTTAATATGGCTTACAATTTTGGGGCAGCAATTGTAATCCTAGGAGCATTATTTAAAATATTGCACTGGAAAGTAGATATTGCTGGTGTAACTATTGGAGGTGGAACTTTATTGGCTGTTGGATTAATTGCAGAGGCCTTTATCTTTTTTATCTCGGCATTTGAATCAGTAGATGACGATTTAGATTGGGCATTGGTTTATCCAGAATTATCTGGTGGTTCTCAAAGAGCAAAAGATAGAAGCCAAGCAAATGAAGCGCAGGGTTTATTGTCTCAGAAATTAGACGACATGCTTATAGAAGCAAAGTTAGATGCCAAAGTAATGAGTAGCCTATCTACAAGTATTATGAACTTTAAAGGAGCAGCAGAAAATATTGCTCCAGCTATAGATTCAATTGCAGCAACAAATAAATACAGTGAGCAATTGTCATTAGCCGCTGCACAAATGGAATCTTTAAATAGTTTGTATAAAGTACAGTTAGAAAGCACTTCTCGTCAAACGGATATTAATTCAAGGTTTGCTGGAAATGCGGAGAAATTGCAAACTCAAATGGAAGCACTGACAAATAATTTATCTTCTCTGAACGGAGTTTATGGAGGTATGTTAACCGCTATGTCTAGTAAAAATTAATTAGTATTTATAAAACCCTTAAACTAATTAATTATGGCAGGAGCAAAACTTTCATCAAGGCAGAAAATGATCAACCTTATGTACCTAGTATTTATTGCTATGTTGGCTTTAAATATGGGAAAAGAGGTATTATCAGCCTTTGGTAATATAAACAACAGTTTAGTAGCTGCGAATGAAACCGCAACTACAAAAAACGCAAAAATTTTGGGTTCATTGGCTACCAAGGCAAGTGATCAACCAGAAAAATTTAGAGAACATTATAAGAACGCAACTAACGTAAATGCTTTATCATCTAGTTTTTATAACTATTTGGGAGATTTAAAAGTAAAGGCTAAGAGCGAGTTGTCTGAAGAGGATAAAGAGAATTTCGAAGTAATGGATGGTTCAGATGTAGTGGATCAACTGTTTTTTAATGGAGATAAAATAACGGAAGCTGGACAAGAGTTTGTTAGTAAAATACAAGAATTTAAAGCAGAAATGTTAACAGTAGCTGGAAATAACACAATTCTAGTAGACGCAATTAACGACCGTTTTGATACCACAGACCCTAAAGTAAAAGGAGAAGGAACGCAACTTTGGTTAAAAAGTAGATTTGAAGGTTTTCCTTTAATTGCTACAGTGACTAATTTTACGCAACTTCAAAATAATATAAAATTTACCGAAGCGGAGATTTATGAAGTTTTATTAGGAGGTCAAATGGAAAGCGATGTTTCTATGTCCAACTATCAGGCTATTGTAGTTGCTSATAAAACAGCATTTTTTGAAGGCGAAACATTTACTGGTAAAATATACTTAGGTAAAAATGACCCGACTTTAAGAGCTGAAAGTGTTGTGGTAAATGGGAGTAAAATTCCTGAAAGCGCAATCCAAGCAGGACAAGTAAATTTGAGTTTTAGAGCAGGAAGAGTAGGAGAAAATAAAATTAAAGGAATGTTTGTTTTCATGGAAAACAATAAACCTGTAGAAATTCCTATCGAGAGTTCTTATGCAGTAATTCCGAAACCGAATGGAGCAGTTATTTCGGCAGATAAAATGAATGTAGTGTATCGTGGGGTAGCAAACCCTATGACCATCTCTATTCCAGGGATTCCTGATAATAAAGTGAGAGCTTCAGCAAAGGGATTGACCAAAGTTGGTGGGTCTGGAAAATATACAATGAGTCCTCAAGAAGGTGCTGAAGTAACTATTAGTGTTTCTGGTATTTTACCTAGCGGTGACAAAGTAAACAGCTCTATGTCTTTTAGAATTAAAGATATTCCAGCGCCTGTGTCTACAGTTCGTAAACAGAGTGGTATGTTTAAAATGCCTAAGACGAGTATTGGGAAAGCCACTGTTGGTGTTGCATTACCTGATTTTGTATTTGATTTGAAGTTAACTACAACATCATTTAAAATTCGTGTACCAGGTCAGTCAACGGTGACTGTTAGAGGTAATAGAATGGATGCCGCAGCAAAAAAAGCAATTAGTAAAGCCAAAAGAGGTGATATCGTTTCAATTTTTGATGTGAAATCGACTCTTGTTGGTGGTGGAGGTTACCGTATAAAAACGGCAGCTCCTGTAAGTATAGAAGTACAATAATATTATTTAAATAGATCATAATTATGAGAAGGAACGGTTTTGCAACTTTTATGTTAGTAGTCTTGGTGGCGTTTGTATCAAATGCACAATCAAATTTGCTAAATGCAACAAAGCCCTCAGACATTGGTAAAAAAACCAAGGAGCAATTAGCGACTGACAATGATAAACCATTGGAATATGGTTTTATCGATGATAGAGATATTATGTGGTCAAAAGTAGTTTGGGAATATGTTGATTTGAATGAGCGTATTAATTTACCTTATTATTACCCAATTGATACCACAAGTGTTGATAAAGATCGTCGTTCACTATTCGATACTTTGTTAAGAGGTATAAAAAATGGAGATATAAATGAAGTATATGACGATTCTTATTTTACCACCCAATTAACCAAAAAAGAGATCATTGGAAGATTATCTCGTATTGATACTACAGATGCTGGTATTGATGAGTTAAATGCTGGTAATACAGATATTGATGAATACATAGATCGTATCGATTTAACTGCTCAAGATATAGAGGGGTATAAATTAAAAGGACTGTGGTACTTTGATAAACGTCAAGGAGAGCTTAAATACCGTTTATTGGCATTGGCTCCAGTAGCTCCAGATGTACAATTAATGGGGCGTGATGACTTGGATGTTTCAGAGCAACTACCTTTATTTTGGGTGTTTTACCCAAATGCGAGAAAGACCTTGCACAAGATGAAAGTTTTCAATCAGAAAAACTCGGCGTATCCTATTTCTTATGATCATTTGCTAAATGCACGTAGATTTAGCTATATCATTTATAGAGAAGAAAACATGTACGGGAATAGAGATGTAGCTCAATATGTAAAAGGAAATGCATTGTTCCAAGTATTGGCTTCTGAAAAAATTAAAAGCGTTATCCGTAATAAAGAATTGGATATGTGGAATTATTAATTCCCAATCTATCAGTATAAAAAAAACTCTTGTGAAAGCAAGAGTTTTTTTATGCTTTAAAATGAAATTAGTTTCGAGTTTTTAGACCAAATATATTTTTAAATGACTTTTAGAAATTGTTTTTTGTTTCGTTTCGKCGATAAATAGGAGAATAGCCATAGCTATSGTTCTRTTTTTTAAGGACAAGAAACTATTTGCATTGGTCACATGGAATTGTTTTTGGTATTTCTTAGATTTGCACTTTAATTAAGTAGATATGAAGGTTGATTATATTGTGGTAGGAATGGGATTGGCAGGAATAGCTTTTTCTAAAAAGCTACTGTCAGAAGGAAAAAGCTTTGTGGTTTTTGAAAACGAATCACAGCATTCATCTGTAGTGGCAGGAGGTATGTATAATCCAGTAGTTTTAAAAAGATTCACTCCTGTGTGGAATGCCAAAGATCAATTAGAAATTGCGTTGCCTTTTTATAAGGAATTGGAGCTTGAATTGAAAGCTACATACAATCACCCATTACCTATTCATCGAATATTTAAATCTGTGGAAGAGCAGAACAATTGGTTTGTAGCCTGCGATAAACCGCTGATGCAAGAATATATGATTCCTGAGGTTGGAACAGATAAAACCAAGGGGTTAGTCAGTGATTTTGGTTATGGAGAATTAGTGAATACAGGTAGAATTGACACCAAACGTTTAATTGAGGATTACCGACAGTTTTTAAACTCAAAAGAAGTATTAAAGAAGGAAACTTTTGATTATAAGGCCATGGAACATTTGGAAAATGGACTTAATTATAAAGGACTTTTTGCTTCGAAAATTGTTTTTTGCGAAGGGTATGGAATGTTGGGTAATCCTTTGTTTAGTAGTTTACCTATGCAAGAAGCTAAAGGCGAACTCATCACAATACACGCTCCTGAATTGAAAATTGACTATTTGATAAAAGCGGCTGTATTTGTGATGCCGATAGGTGATGATTTATACAAAGTTGGAGCAACATTCAACTGGAAGGATAAGACAAATACCCCTACATTGGCCGGTAAAGAGGAATTGCTAATGAAGCTGGATATGTTTTTAACCACTCCTTATACAATAGTTGATCACGTAGCCGGTATTAGACCCACTGTGAAGGACAGACGCCCTTTAGTGGGTATTCATGATACGTTTAAACATTGTGCGATCCTAAATGGTTTAGGGACCAGAGGAGTGATGATAGCCCCACAGGCCGCAGCTCAATTATATAATTGTTTGGAGCATCAAATTCCCATTCCTAAGGATGTTTGTATTAGCAGATTCAACCGTTAATTACAAGCTCGTAGCGCAATAGTTGTTTTTTATAAATATGAATGCTGTTTTATGTTTCCTGTTTGCCTAATTACTCCCCTCATAACTTATAAACATATTAATCCAGATACTTCTAGACAATCTTATAGTAATAGGGATCATTGCTATGACAGCGATGCTGATTGCAATAATGCTTTGTACAAAACTAGCTTCAAAAATTCCATAAGCAATTATAAAAGTAGCAATGGATATGGCAATGGTCAATCCGTAGGTTACATACATTGCTCCATAAAAAAATGAAGGTTCTAACATATATTTCATATTGCAATTGGTACAACTCTCATGCATTCTTGTGGATTTAATGAGGCCATATTTTGTGTTTTTTATCATAAAATCACCCTCTTGACATTTTGGGCATTTGTTATTTAATATACTGTATAATTTAGTTCCTTTTGTGAGCATCTGTTGTTAGTTTCAAAAATAATGCTGCAATATATAGATTTAAACAATAGATTTTTTACATTCGCTAAAATTCATGCATTTTAAGGGTGTATTAAACACGTTTCAAAAGTGCATCTAAGTAGTAAAATATGTTAAATATTCATAATGTGGGAGTTTCTTTTGGAGGAACTCAATTGTTTGGAGGCATCACTTTTAAAGTAGATGCTGGGAATAGAATTGGATTGATTGGTAAAAATGGAGCTGGGAAATCTACCTTGTTGAAAATTCTTGCGAAAGATCTCGAATACGATGAAGGAACCATGGCTTTTGAAAAAGATACGACAATTGGTTTTTTAAAGCAAGATATTGATTTTGAAAAAGGACGTACGATTTTAGAAGAATCCTACCAAGCATTTACAGAAATTAAAAGTATCGAAAAAAAGTTGGAAGGAATCAATGACCAATTGGTTGTCAGAACAGATTACGAAAGCGAATCCTATCAAAATATTTTACATGATTTAGATGATTTAACCCATCGCTATGAAATGTTGGGTGGTTATAATTATCAAGGTGAAACGGAGAAAATTCTCCAAGGACTAGGGTTTAAACGAGAAGATTTCGGCAAACTTACCGAAACTTTTTCTGGAGGATGGCGTATGCGTATCGAATTGGCAAAACTGTTGTTACAAAACAACGATATTCTGTTTTTAGATGAGCCAACGAATCATTTAGATATTGAATCAATTATTTGGTTTGAAAAATTTTTAAGAGGGTATAGYGGTGCAGTAATTGTGGTTTCGCACGATAAAATGTTYTTGGACAATGTTACCAATAGGACTGTCGAAATTTCCTTGGGACGCATGTATTATTATAAAAAAGCCTATTCAGAATATTTGTTACTACGTGCAGATATTATGGAAAAACAGGCTGCTGCTCAGAAAAATCAGGCCAAAGAAATTAAGGCAACCGAGCAGTTGATCGAAAAATTCCGCTACAAAGCAACAAAGGCTTCCATGGCACAATCCTTAATTAAAAAATTGGATAAAGTGGAACGTATTCAGGTAGATGAAGAAGATAAATCTGTRATGAATGTTCGTTTTCCATTATCCATACAGCCAGGGAAAATAGTTATTGAAACCGAGCAKGTATGTAAAAGCTATGGTGATAATCATGTATTGGAAGATGTAAATATCATGATAGAACGCGGTAGTAAAATTGCTTTTGTCGGTCAAAATGGACAGGGGAAATCTACCTTGGCAAAAATAATTGTAAATGAGATTGAATATACTGGTGAGTTAACAATTGGGCATAATGTTCAGATTGGATATTTTGCTCAGAATCAATCGGAATATTTAAATGGCGAAAAAACGGTCTTGGACACCATGATGGATGCATCAACTGATGCTAATCGCTTGAAAATTCGTGATATGTTGGGTTCCTTTTTGTTTCGAGGAGACGACGTGGAAAAAAAAGTAAAAATACTCTCTGGAGGGGAGCGAAATAGGTTGGCTTTGTGTAAAATGCTTTTGACACCTTTTAATGTGTTGATAATGGATGAGCCGACCAATCACTTGGATATTGCATCTAAAAATGTACTTAAAAATGCCTTAAAAAACTTTGAGGGAACACTCATTATTGTGTCTCATGATCGTGATTTTCTACAAGGTTTATGCGATACGGTATACTCGTTTAGAGATAGGGAGATTAAGGAGTACATAGGGGATATAAATTATTACTTAGAGCAGCACAATCTCGAAAACATGAGAGAAGTGGAGAAAGCTACTGTTGTAAAAACAACGAAAGATACCAGTTCTAAGCAGTCCTTTAAAGAAAGTAAACGCTCTAAAAAAGCGGAGAAACAATTAAAGAACCGTTTGAGTAAAGTAGAAAGCACTATTGCTACGCTAGAAGAAGAAATWGCAGATGCCGAYGTRAAATTGGCAAAYGATTTTGAAAAAGTATCTTCCGATCCTACATTTTTTGAAAAGTATCAAGAGAAAAAAGATACTGTTGAAAAACTAATGGAGGAATGGGAATCGATTCAAGAAGAATTAGATAGTTAGGATGTTATTGAAAAATGTGTCTAGTCGTGTAGAACAAATCTTCTTTTCAGAAATTGCAGACAAGGATGTGGCTGTTTTTATGAAAAGAGAGGATGAGTTACACCCTTTTATTTCGGGAAATAAATACCGAAAATTGAAGTACAACTTGGAACAGGCACAAAAAGAAAACCAGGAGACCATAGTGACATTTGGAGGGGCATATTCCAATCATATTGCTGCAACTGCAGCTGCAGGAAAGGAGTTTGGATTTAAAACCATTGGTGTGATTCGTGGAGATGAGTTGGCCAACAAATCAATTGTAGACCTCCACAAAAATCCTACCTTGAAATTTGCAGCAACACAAGGGATGGAATTTCATTTTGTAACTCGTACAGCCTATAGAAAAAAGACAGAAACATTATTTATACAAGAGTTAAAAAATATATTTGGTGAATTTTATTTGGTGCCTGAAGGTGGTACCAATCAGCTAGCAGTAAAAGGCTGTGCTGAGATTTTAGATGAGAATGATGTCGATTACGATGTTATTTGTGCCGCTATGGGGACAGGAGGAACCTTAGCAGGAATTATCAATGCGAGTAGCAATGAACAGAAAATTATTGGGTTTCCATCTTTAAAAGGGGATTTTTTAGCAGCGGAAGTCCGAAAATTTGTGACTAAAAATAATTGGGAAGTAAATCTTGATTACAGTTTTGGGGGCTATGGGAAAATCAATACAACGCTGATTCATTTTATCAATGCCTTTAAAAAAGAAACGCGTATTCCTTTAGATCCAGTTTATACAGGTAAAATGGTTTTTGGTATCATAGATTTGATAAAAAATGATTATTTTGCTAAAGGAACCAAGATATTGCTAATTCACACTGGTGGATTGCAGGGAATTGATGGAATGAATCAATTATTAATCAAGAAAAAATCACCCCTTATTCAGTAAATATGAAATCTAAATATATATTGATTGCTTTGACAATTGTTGTAACATTTACTAGTTGTAAGTCAAAAAAACGAATAGTGAGTTCATCGCCAGTAGTTGTTGAAAAAGAGCATAAAACAGCAAAGAAGAAAGAAGAATCTATACGTTTGGATTTTGATGTGGAGGCTGTAGAAAGACAGCTAAGACGCAATCCTAAACTAAGCAGAAAATCACTAGTTTATATTGCTGCTTTTGCAAAAGATGCCGTAGTAGAGATGGAGAAATACAATATTCCAGCGAGTATTACTTTGTCACAAGGACTATTAGAATCAGGGTCGGGTTATGGAACCTTAGCAAAAAAAGGCAATAATCATTTCGGAATAAAATGTCATAAATCATGGCGTGGAGATGTGATGTACCACGATGATGATGCTTTGCAAGAGTGTTTCAGAAAATACAGACACCCTAAATATTCTTATCGTGATCACTCCTTATTTTTATCAGAAAGACAACGGTATATGTTCTTGTTTAATTTAGACAGATCTGATTATAAAGGATGGGCCAAGGGGCTGAAAAAGGCAGGCTATGCTACAGACCCTAAATACCCTGTAAAATTAATCAGTTTAATAGAGCGTTATGATTTGACACGTTTTGATAAGCAAGTATTAGGTAAGTATTACAAAGAAAGTTCTTCTAAAAAAAGAAGAAGAAAAGCCAAAGACAATCAGCAAACTCATACGGTAGTGAAAGGAGATACCTTGTATTCAATCTCTCGAAGGTATGAATTGTCTGTGACGGATCTCAAATTAATAAATGGGCTAAATAGTAATTCTATTAGTATTGGGCAGCAATTGTATTTAAAAAGTTTATAAAATTAAAACGCCACCTTTTTACAGGTGGCGTTTCGTTTTAATTATTGTTAAATAACAATCAATAATTAACCTTAGTTTTTAGAGTGCATTTTATGTTTCCTTGCTGTGCGTTTTGTACCTCTTTTCATGTGTTTTTTTCCATGTTGTCTYATCTTTTGACCGTGTGTTTTAGACCATTTTCCATATTGATCTTTGTTTAAGATACTTTTGATTTGTGCTTTATGAGCAATTTGTTTGTCCAAATGAGCAACAGCTTTTTCGAATTTTTGAGTATCTGTAAGTTGTGCTCGCTGCTCTTTGTTCTTTTTGAAATCAGCTCTCATAGCTTTTCTATCTACAGCAGTTTCCAAATAAAATTTATGTATTTTCTGTTGTTGATTCGCGGTTAAATCCAATGCCAATGTCATTTTTTTAGTATGCAGAGTGGCTTTCTGTTCAGGCGTAAAATTAGAATGATTCATTTTTTTTCGCATCATTCTTTCTTGTGCGTTTACGCTAACAGTTACAGCAAATACAAGTACAATTATTCCGATTAATTTTTTCATTTTACCATGTTTTAAATTTATATTGATGTTGCTTCTTTGACCTTGAAATAGTAGAAAGGTTTAACCACTTGCTAGTAAAATATTGATTTTAACATGGTTTTGGGATTTAGACCCAATGCCTCAGGCTTTATAAGCGTCGTATTTTAAGGTCCTATCTATGTAGAGCTAATTTTGACAATAGAAGAGAATCACTTTGATGTCCAGTTAATTAACAAAATACTTTCAAATAATTGACCTAAAGAGCAGTTATAAAGGTTTTTAACGTATTTTTGCAGCGATGGAGAAACAACTTAGACTTTCAGATTGGTTACCAACCACAAATAAAGAGGTCAAATTACGGGGATGGGAAGAGCTAGATGTCATATTATTTAGTGGAGATGCATATGTRGATCATCCTTCATTCGGGCCGGCTGTTATCGGRCGAATTTTGGAGAGCTAYGGACTTAGRGTGGCTATTGTAGCRCAACCGAGTGTACATGATAACCTACAAGATTTYACAAAAATGGGGACWCCTCGTTTGTTTTTTGCTGTGACTGCTGGAGAAATGGACTCCATGGTGAGCAATTATACTGCGAGTAAACGTCAACGAGATAAAGATGCCTAYACGCCTAATGGCGACAAAGGRTTTAGACCAGATTATGCGACGGAAGTCTATAGTAATATACTGAAGGAAAAATTTCCAGATGTTCCAGTGTTGATTGGTGGTATTGAAGCGTCTTTGCGTCGTGTTACWCATTACGATTACTGGAGTGATCAATTRAAAGCCAATATACTTTCAGAGTCTAAAGCGGACATGTTGGTGTATGGAATGGGAGAACAGCCTTTGCGTGAAATTGTATCTCAATTGCAAAATGGAGCTGCTTTTTCCAATCTAAAAACAATTGCACAAACAGCTTATTTACAAGATAAAGGAATGGAAATTCCGCAACGTGAGCAATGGGAAGAAAAATGGATTGCATCTCATGAAGCCTGTTTGAAAAGTAAAAAGGTTTTTGCCAGTAATTTTAAAACAATAGAACAGGAATCCAATAAGATTTATGGAAATCGATTGTTGCAGAATATAGGTGATAAAACACTTGTAATTAATCCGCCATATCCAACAATGACGGAGAAAGAAATAGATGGCTCTTTTGATTTACCTTATACGAGATTACCACATCCAAAGTATAATAAAAGAGGCCCTATTCCCGCGTTTGAAATGATCAAATTTTCTATTAATATTCATAGAGGATGTTTTGGTGGTTGTAGTTTCTGTACGATATCTGCACATCAAGGAAAATTTATAGCGAGTAGAAGTAAAGAATCTATATTAAAAGAAGTAGATCAAGTAGCAAATATGCCCGATTTTAAAGGCTATTTGTCTGATATTGGTGGGCCTTCTGCTAATATGTATAAAATGAAGGGTAAGATCCAATCTATCTGTGATAAATGTGTAGCACCCTCTTGTATCAATCCTGTTATTTGTAGTAATTTAGATACTTCTCATGCACCTTTAACAGATATTTATCAAGCGGTAGATAAGCATCCTAAGATTAAAAAATCGTTTATAGGAAGTGGAATTCGCTATGATATGTTGGTGCCTGAATTCAATAAAAATGCAGATGAAAAAGAATTGCGCCAATATACAGAAGAAGTATTGACAAATCACGTTTCTGGACGCTTAAAAGTGGCTCCAGAGCATACTTCAGATCCAGTGTTAAAATTGATGCGCAAGCCGTCATTTTCAAACTTTCATCAGTTCAAATCTATTTTTGATAAGATTAATATTCGAAAGAAATTGAATTTACAGTTGATTCCATATTTTATATCGAGTCATCCAGCTAGTGAATTAGAGGATATGGCAAATTTGGCTGCGGAAACTAAGGATATGGGCTTTAAACTGGAGCAAGTGCAAGGGTTTACACCTACACCTATGACAGTAGCTACAGTGATTTATTACAGTGGATATCATCCTTATACCTTAAAAAAGACTTATACGCCAAGAAGTAAAAAAGAAAAAGACGAGCAGCACAAATTCTTCTTTTGGTATAAAAAAGAAAATGCAGATTGGATTCGAAATACCTTGCGAAAAGTAGGAAGAACAGATTTGTTAAAAAGATTGCTTCCCGACAGTGGATATTCCAAAAAAGGAAAGTATCCGAAAGTGAAAAACACTTTTGATGATACAATAGATGAAATACAAGAAGTAAGAGGTAAGAGAGGAAAGAAACAGAAATCGGGAAAAAAGTTTGAGCGTGTGAATACTAGAAATTCACGATCTCAACCAGAAGAAGAAGTGAGAAGCTCTCGAGGGAAACGCGTAAAAGTAAAAAGTAACAAATTTGAACGTGTAGATCTTAGAAAAGCTAAAAACAAGCTAGAAGAAGAGCAAAAAACACCGAGAAACAAAAATAGAAAAAACTCGAGAAATACGTTTAGTAAAACTCGAAGATAACCTTCCTAAATATTTGTTGAAACAATTACATACCATATGAATAAATTTCTTTTCTTCTTAGTATTAACATCTAGTCTTTTGTTTGCTCAAGAGCCGGTAAAAGTTGATTTAACAACTCCAAACAGTACTATTTATACCCATTTGTATTTTTTGCAGTCAGATTCTTATCAGCCTGAAAAGGCGGCAAAAACGGTGCAGGGTTTAGATACAGAATATGCGGTAGAAATAGTCGAAAAAATAAAAGCCATCATGGATGGAAAAGGATTGATGGTTGACTTTTCTAAAGTGCCGAATAATCCTATGTATAAAGATTCTTTAGTATTTGGTGGAGGAAACGTTTATGTGTTGTTTCCAGAAGATATTCCAGAAATATACCTAGAGAAAGTTGGCACTACTTGGTTGTACTCTAAGGAAACAGTTCGCAATACGGAGGCTTTGTACAATGCTACTTTTCCATGGTACGCTACCTATGTGAAGAAGTTTATTCCCAATGCTGGGTATCGTTCTTTATTGGGTATAAAAATTTGGCAATATATCGCTTTGGGCTTATTGTTATTGATTTGCTGGGGATTTTTTTACTTGTTACATAGAATTTTGTTTTTCTTTTTAAAACGAATTCATCTTCTTTTTAGTCATAGTACGAATAAAGATATTACAGATTCTCTAAGGAAATTAGCAAGGCCTATAGCACTGTTATTATTGATGGCCTTCATAAAAATGATATTGCCTTCAATTCAATTTACACTAGATATCAATCATTTCTTATTCATTGGATTGAACATWGTTATCACAGTTTTCTGGATTTATGTATTCTTAAATTTAGTGAAAGTGGTGATGAGTATCTACCGAGCTTATGCTGCCAAAACACATGGGAAATTAGATGATCAATTAGTACCGATTTTACATAAATTCTTATTGGGATTGGTCTTATTTTTTGGATTACTTCGTTTTTTAACCATCTTAGGATTGGATCCAACAACAATAATTGCAGGGGCTTCTATTGGAGGTTTGGCCTTYGCSTTGGCMTCRCARGATACVGTWAAGAACYTRATAGGWACTTTTATGATWTTCCTAGAYAAACCGTTYCATATYGGWGATTGGATTGARGCAGGAGARGTKGTAGGWACCGTAGARACMGTAGGGTTTAGRTCTACWACTKTACGWGCWGCAGAYACCTCTRTYTAYCAAATTCCMAATAGTACWTTGKCTGARATWGTTGTKAATAATARAGGAYTACGTGCYTTTAGRCGMTATAAAACMGAATTRGGMTTGCGTTATGAYACRCCACCAGAATTAGTRGATGCTTTTGTAAAAGGGATAGAAATTATTATTAAAAACCATCCATCTACTAGAAAGGATGCTTATAATGTAGCCTTTACTGGCTTTGGCGATTCGGCATTAATTATTTTGGTAAATCTATATTTTGTCCAATTAGAATGGGGGATAGAACAAGCATCTAAACACGAATTTCATCTAGCAATATTGAGGTTTTCCAAAGAATTAGGTGTGGATTTTGCCTTCCCTTCTTCTACTATTATGATAGAACAATTTCCTGATAAATCTTCTTTTGATTTGAAATATAATATTGATGAAGAGCGTATAAAAAAGCTGATGGAATCCTTGAAAAGGTAGTGTTTAAAAATTGTAATTTTTACTAGGTATCGTAATGAAATAATAAATGTCCTCCTTTATTTACTTTTAAAAAGGAGGACATTTATGTTTAGTTGATTGGTGTTTTATTTTAAATAGAAGTTGTAAAATCTAATATCAATGGATGTTATGTTACGTAATGAACAAAGTTTGACAACAATAATTCCCTCTAAAAACTAAATGTAAAATTCAAATTATAGGCAGCCGAATATTAAGGAATATTTATACTGTTTTTTTTGCTGAATCTTGCTTTAGCTAAATAAAAACCAGCCATAAAGGGGATTCCAAATAATAATAAAATAATAATAATTACGCTTAGAACTACAATCCATGCCACCTCTTTTATTACAGTAGAGATGCTGTTAGCTGTTTTTTCGATTAAGTTTTCTCCGGTAGTATTTATATCTGCAACCAATTTTAGTTGAAGTTGGTCTAAGTATAATTGCATTTTAACGCGTTCATCGGATAATTTATAGATAGAAGAATTAATTCCACTATTAAGTTCGTAAATTAGAGGCATTAATTCATTTCTTAAATTTGAAGATATTGCAGCTATGAGTTCTGGAGAATCCTGTGCAATAATGGCAAATTTATTCAGTATAATATTCAAGGAATCGGCTCTCTTTAAAATTTCTTCTGAAGGATTCGCGTCTCCCCATTGTATAGTTAAACGCTCTTTTTCCCAAGAAAGTTGCTGTGTGATTTGCTCCTTTGCTATTGCAATTCTATCTCCAATATCACTTAATACTTCTGCGCCAGAACCAATGGTTTTAACATACGAAGTGTCTGCAACACCTAAATGCATAGAAAGAGGAGATAATAGGTTTGTTCTTGGGAAATTGAATGATTTAACAGGGTTTTCTAGCGTGTTATTAATCACAAACGAATTTAATTTATTAAAACGCTCTTTTTTCAAGAGTGATTTTGCAATATGGGTGATTTTTAGTTCTAAATCCTGCGCCGTATTGAGCATTAACTTATTTTGAGGGCCTAGAAAATTCATTCCAAAATCCGTTTGAAGAACTGCAACTAACTGCTTACATAGGATCCAAGTATCAACCAAAGATAATTCTGGAACTGTCTGGAATGCTGTTTTTCCAGATGCAGCGACTAGCCCTTTTTTAAAACGAATGGCATTAAGTTTTATGTTTATATCGTTACTGCCATTTTTAATACTGTCGGATGCTGCTATAATGGCGCTAGAAAAATCATTTTGAAATGCTCTAACAGCTATCCGTGTATTTAGTTGAGTTTTTGGAAGTGGTACTTCTTCAGACTCAAAAGAAAGTTTCATTAAAGAACAGCTTGACAATAAAAGAATGATAGTTAAAATGAATATTTTGGTAAAAAAAAAWTTGAAAAAAGTGCTAAAAGTGGTCATTTTTATAAGATTTTAAGAAAATAAATAGTGAAACAACCGAGTATTACTTTTTTTGAATCTAATTATTTTAAAGGAAATAACTTTAAAACTATACTTATGTGTATCGTGTTGCTTTTCATATAGTTATTGAGTGTTTTACATGTATTTTCTTCTTGTATTTAATGTTAAAATAGGATTTTTATATGTGATTGTTTATTAGCCCCTCCGAGTTGCACTTGCAGCATTTCCAAGTTCCTCCATTGTTTGATTAAGTTGGCTTAAAAAAGCCATGATCTTTTCTCCAATAGTTATGTTGTTATTTGCAATGTGTACAGGTTGAAATTGTGCTCTCATAATGTTTTGTTTTAAATTAGGTGTTTGTAATTTCTTATGCAAAAGTAGCTTTAGGTTGAAGCTTTAGACTGACTTATTTAAGTGAACCGACTGAAARGAAGGATGAAGCGTCATAATTTACACCTGAGAGATTTATCTAGATATTGAAATCTAGCGTAATTGCGATGTTCTTACTATTGAATGTAAGCAATAATTTTAATGGAGGAACTGTAAAAATGCCTTGCAAGTAATAAGCCAGAAGAAAAGTATCCTTTGTGAGCTGTTAGTACTTGTGGAAATAGCAGCTAATTTTGAATGAAAACTACTTGTAACCTATAGGAGATCAAATAAAAAAAACCAGCGTATCACTTGTTAAAAGTAATGCGCTAGTTTTTTTATCTCCTGTTATTAAACGAGGCTTTGTATTTATTTGATCGGATTTAAAATCAATTCTATGCGTTCAATAGCGTCTTGTAAATGATATCTATTAGTACTAGTTCCATTATACATTACTTTTCTAATATCACGTTGCAGTCTTTTTAATTCTCCTCTCACAATAGCGCGAATATCAGATTGACTTGTATTTACAGCCATTCCTTTACGATACCCGCTGTAATTAGGCCCTTTGGAGACGTTTTTAGCAGTCATTACAGCAGACATCTCATCAATATAAGCACGTTGTAAATTTCGACGGTAAACATCAGCAGAAGCATTGGTGTAGATTTCTTTCCAGATACCTCTTCTCAAGTCGCGCATCATATCTGTTAAAAGATAAGCTTCACTACCATTTTTAGCTTCATTTTCTATCATTCTCGCCATACGAGTCACACTTAAAATAGTACTTAATGATTTTACTTGTAACTTACGAATACGCTCAATAGCTCCAGAGTATTCAATCTTGCTAAAAATGTTTTCATCCAACATCCAATGTGGTGTTTCGAATAATTCTGACTGAACAAATTGCAAACAGTTTTTTTGATGCTCTTTAGAGACGTAGGTATATATAGCTCCAGTTTGATCACTGGTTTTGTACTGTTCATATACACCTCCAATATTGGCTGCAACATGCCCCATATATCTACCGAATTGCCCCAATACTTGACCGTACATAGTTTCCAAATTGGAGTAGTTTTTACCTTTTTCAGAAGTCCATTCTTCCAATCTAGGCACAATACGTTTTAAGTTGGCGATACCATATCTACTAGCTACAATGGCATCAGAACCTAAATCTTCGGTTTGAGAACTAGGATCTATTACTTCTCCTACTTGTTGATGTCCAAAACGGTACATAGGGTCTCCGGCATGTTTTAAAATCCATGCATCTAAGGTTGTTTTTTCTTCAGTTTCCGTAGTGTTTAAAATAGGTCTGTATCCCCAGCTGATGGCATACTTGTCATAAACACCAACTTCTGGCATCATGGCAACTCCTTTATCTTCTGGTTGTGCAATATAATTAAAACGTGCATAGTCCATGATGGATGGTGCAGTTCCAAATTCTTTTGTAAAAGCAGCRCTACGTAAATTTTCGGCAGTATAAGCACAGCTACTTCCCATGTTATGAGGTAATCCTAAGGTATGTCCAACTTCGTGAGAAGATACAAAACGGATCAAACGACCCATTACTTCGTCTTTAAATTCACAACCACGAGCCTCTGGATTAATAGCGGCRGTTTGTATAAAATACCAGTCGTGTAATAATGTCATCACATTGTGGTACCAGTTAATGTCCGACTCTAAGATTTCTCCTGAACGTGGGTCACTTACATGAGGTCCATTTGCATTTGGAATGGGAGAGGCCAAATAACGCACTACAGAGTAGCGAACATCCTCTGGACTCCAGTCCGGATCTTCCTCTTTTGTTGGTGGAGTTTTAGCAATAATGGCTTCCTTAAAACCAGCAGCTTCAAAAGCAACTTGCCAGTCTTCAATTCCTTGTTTGATGTATTTCACCCATTTTGTAGGTGTAGCTCTGTCTATATAATAAACGATCTGTTTTTTTGGAACCACCAATTCTCCACGTTTGAATTTTTCAAGATCTTCATCTCTAACTTCTAAATTCCAACGGTCTAAGAATTTTACCGATTTGCTTTTATGTGCTTCATGTCCATAATCTGTTTGACTCGAAGTGAACCATCCCACACGCTCGTCAAACAAACGACGTTTCATCGGTATCTTTGGTAATAGAATCATAGAATTGCTCATTTCTACAGAGATACTTCCTGTACTTGCATTTGATGGTGCAGCTGAAGCATTGTAGGTTTTTACATGACGCGTTTCTATATTTAATGGGTAACTTTTTACACTTTCAATAAACGAATTTTGGCTGTTTAAAGAAGATATTTTATAATGTTTTCGTTGTCTGACAGGAAAACCTATGGCTTTCACATCCTTGGCAAATAAATCGGTAACATCTATCACTGTAGAGGTTGAATCCTTACCAAATGCTTTGATAGGGAAAGTGTATAAAACAGGTTCAAAGTTAGAATTAACAACGGCTTCATGTACAGGTAAAGAATCGTTAGCTGTGACGTTGTGAGAAACAACACGTAGGATTATTTTCTTACCTTTTTTTTGCCATCTAAGTACTTGAGTGTTGGCTTTTCCTCCTCCAAATCCAATACCAGAAGCGGTTTTAGCAATACGAGTAACCATCAGCATTTCACGTTCTAATAAGCTGTCTGGGATTTCAAATAAGTATTTTTCGTCTAGTTTATGAACGGTAAACAATCCTTGATCTGAAACCGTTTTATCTGTGATTACTTTATTGTAAGGTTGGATAGCTCCTTTTTTAGGTTTCGGTTTAGGGGCTGGAGTCTCTGTTTTTTCTTTCTTTTTACGCTTTTTTTTACGTTGCGCATCTATATTACTTGTGACTCCAAAAATTAGCAAAAATGCTAGTATTTTGGTGATTAAGGTGAACTTCATATTACTTTGTTTGATTAATGTTTTAAAAATGCAATTTAGAAAAAACCCAGCCTGTAGACTCTTAATTATTTGTTAAAGAGGAGAGGAAACAAACTTAGCAATACCTAAAGTTTAGTTTAGAAGAATCTTTGAGAACATTAAAATAAGAATTTGATGTTTCGAAATAGAATACCATTGTGTATTTATAGTGAATTCTTGTTAAATAGCTGTTTTTTTTAGTTTTTTAAATGGTTCTAAGTTTAAAAAAAAGGCATCTTTTTTTTGTTTAAAATAGCCTGTTTTATAATTGATGGATTACACCTGTTTTTAACCGTGAAAACCCCTAACTTAATGGCWGTCAATATATTATTGTATCTTTGTAAGATTACTAACCTAACTTTATTTATTATGAGAAAAAATGTCATATTGGCAATGGTGCTTTCCATTGCCCTAGTTTCTTATTCCCAAAAGAAAAAAAACGGAACTGTTTATGTTGATCACCCTTCGATTACTATTGTAGAAGAAATGCAACAAGCTTTTATAAGTGGAGATGTTGTCAAGCTTTCTAATTATTTGGCCGATGATTTTAAATTATGGGATGGAAATAGCACAAATAGTGATGATAAAGGGGTCGATAAAGAAACGTTTTTGAAAAGATCGACCTATTGGAGTGAGAATTTTTCATATCTCAGTTTGGGAAGGCATGGAAAAGCGTATCCAGATGCGATTGAATATTCTGATGATGCTGGATTGTGGGTTCAGACATGGGATGTTTTAAAAGGAGTTCATACCAAAACAGGGTCGAAAGTAAATATGCCTATTCACCGTCTTTTTCGGTTTGATAAGAACAACAAAATTGCAACGATGATTGATTATTACAATAACAAGGTTTTTGCAGATGTCTATAGAAGTAATTACGAAAGGAAAAATGGTATTATATATGACAACCATAAATATATTAATACGATTAAGAGCGCCTTTGCTGCTTTTGAAAATAACGATTTAAATCGTGCGTATAGTTTTTTTGATGTAAACGCAAGGTTTAGAAACTCGTCTATGATACCAGGTGATAAACCTGCTACTTTGGCTGATATTAAAGTATCTAATGTAGATTTTTTGAGTAAATATACGATTGATGCTATTGATATGAATGGCTATCCAGATTATTTACATTATGAAAGAGGCGATACGCATATAGTACAATCTTGGTGGACCTTTAGATTGACAAGAAAGGCGGATGCTAAAAAACTTGTTATACCAGCATTTTACACACATAGATTTAACGATGAAGGTAAAATTATTTATGGATCTTCATATATTAATGCGAAATTATTTGATGAATAAAATCAAAAAAGGAACTACATGTACTTGTAGTTCCTTTTCAATTCTTATACGATTTTTGAAAAATCATTGAATTGTACTTTTTTTTATATATTTGGTTAATTTTCAATACAAACCCCCACAAATCATGAAACTTCTTGCCAAATTAAACTACAAAGTAATTAATGCTCAATTAATTATATTTTTAGCTATTTCAACGCTATTTATAAACTGTGTTAATGAAAACGAGGGATTTCATTTAAATCCTAATAATCCTAATTCATTAGTACTTTCAGAAGGATTCACCTATACTGGTTTAAAAAAAATAGTTGATGCTCAAAAAATATATTTCATCGATAATTCAGAACCAAATGGGAGTTATATTTATGAAATCTCTTTGGATTATTCTCAATTAATWGGGAGTCATGTTGCTGCATCACCTGATGACGTTTACTTACGAGCTGAACAATTTGTACACATTGATTTTAATGGTCATATCGCCGCTACCGTTGGTGATAATCCTCATATAGTTGTTTTAGAGAATGAAGGAACTAATATTGCTGTGATTAACATAGCAACTAAAGAAATCAAAAAATATACAAAGCCTGATGTATCATTGACTCAGGCTGGATTTGATACAAACGGGGATTTATTTGCTGCTGGAGGCGATTCTTTTTACAAAGTAACAAATTGGGGAAATGAAAACGAGGCTACATTTGATAAGTTAGACAACACTAAATTACCAACAATAACTGGTGGGGACCTTTTGTTTTTAGATCATAAATTTAGGTCCGGGTCTTTTCTTTCTTTTTCACGTGGAAATAATGATAACGATGGTGATGGAGCCTATCTAATTGACATTATTGAAAAAGACACGCATGGAAATCCTAATAAGGTTAGTTTTCAAAAAGTTTTTGAAGTTGATCCCAAGGTAACCGGAGCTTGTGTAGCTGGTATTAATCATTTGATTACAACACATGAGGGCCAATCAAAAGCAAATGTATATTCATCGCAAGGAAAAAAATTATTTCAAATACCTATAAAAACTCCTGATGGAACCGCATTTGTTGCAGGAAAAGGAGATTTAGCTTCTGTAAATAATTTAGATGGGGATTTTCATAATGAACACATTAAAAATGGAGTTATTTATTTATCTAGTTCTGAAGAAAATCACGTTTATGAATTAAATCTTGACAACGGGAACCATAAAGAAATATTTAGTGGTGATTTTAATTCTCATATAGGTATTTCAAATGATATACTATTTTATACAAATCACCGTGATGATATTAAACCAAAAGGATTCTATGCTTTAGATATGAAAACGGATAGCGAAGAATTATTAATGGCTGGACTTACTGGAGAAAAGGTGGTCATATTCAATAATCAAGCGTGGGTAATGAGCAACAACAAATTAAAGGTACTTGATATCACTACTAAAGAAATTGTACACACACAAGAATTTGAAGCTATTGGAGGCGGAGGTGATTTACTAGTTTCTAAAGACCAAAAACAACTATTGGTTTTTGACAGATCAACTAAAAAAGTATGGGAAATAAATCTTGCCGACTATACTCTGTCAGAACCTATTGATTTACCTGTTGAACAAGCTAATGGTGCTGCTTATAATGAAGATGGAACTTTTATAGTTTCGTCTCAAGGGCATTTATATATCTTAAATGAAAACTATGAGCTAATAGGAGAAAAATTGCTTGGATTTGCTCAAAATAATGGAGATATGGCTTCCACTTATTTTAATTTTTAATATGTGTAGTGTCAGTAGGTAGGAATTTAACATCTTTTGATTATTTGACATTTTGAGAATGACCAAAACATGACTATAATTATAAGGCTAKCCGCTAMAATCTGCAACAAAAAAAAGGAACTACAATAATGTAATTCCTTTTCAGTATTATATAATAAAGTGGGTTAAACTACCGCAACAAACAATCCTTCGTCTGTATTCTCCACTTTGGTTAAGTTATATTTACCTAAGCCTTTAATGGTTTTATCCCATTTTTTATTGCTTAATCCACTTTGGGTTTTCAAATCAGACAAGGCGATTCTCTCCGCTTTTTTCACCATGGCTAATACCATTTTCTCATCGTCGTTTAATTCAACAGTAGGCGCTTTCTTTTCGGCTTTCATTTGAGGGAAGAACAGTACTTCTTGGATAGAAGCATTGTTGGTCATAAACATCACCAAACGGTCTATGCCAATACCAATACCTGAGGTAGGAGGCATTCCGTATTCTAAGGCACGGATAAAGTCTTGATCAATAAACATTGCTTCGTCATCACCTTTTTCAGACAAGGCCATTTGCGCTTCAAATCGCTCGCGTTGGTCTATTGGGTCGTTTAATTCAGAATAAGCATTGGCCAATTCTTTTCCGTTTACCATCAACTCAAAACGTTCTGTTAGGGCTGGGTTGTCACGGTGTTCTTTTGTCAACGGACTCATTTCCTTTGGGTAGTCGGTAATAAATGTAGGTTGGATATAGTGGTGTTCACAATTTTCCCCAAACAGTTCATCAATCAATTTACCAACGCCCATGGTTTCGTCCACGTTCATGTTCAATTTTTTACAGATGTCACGTAGTTCAAACTCGTCCAATCCTGCAACTTCGTATCCTGTGTGAATTTTAATTGCTTCTAAGATCGGCACACGTGCATATGGTGCTTTGAAACTCACTTTATGTTCACCAATCATTACTTCAGAAGTATCATTACAATCTACACAGATTTTTTCTAATAATTCTTCAGTCATATTCATCATCCAGTTGTAGTCTTTATAGGCTACATATAATTCCATAACTGTGAATTCTGGATTATGGGTACGATCCATTCCTTCGTTTCTAAAGTCCTTTGCGAACTCAAAAACGGCGTCAAAACCACCAACAATCAATCTTTTTAAGTACAATTCGTTCGCAATTCTTAAGTACAAAGGCATGTCTAGAGAATTGTGATGTGTGATAAACGGACGTGCTGCAGCACCTCCTGGGATTGGTTGTAATATTGGAGTTTCTACTTCTAAATAACCTCTATCGTTAAAAAATTTACGCATAGAGCTAGTGATTTTAGAACGTTTTATAAAGGTCTCTTTTACGTGATCATTTACAATTAAATCAACATATCGTTGACGGTAACGTGTTTCTGGATCAGAAAACGCATCGTGTACCTTACCATCTGCATCTGTTTTTACAACAGGTAATGGCTTTAGGGACTTTGTTAATAAAGTCAGTTTTTTTACACGTACAGAAGGTTCACCTACTTTTGTTTTAAATACCTCACCTTCTATTCCTATGATATCACCCATATCCAATAATTTTTTGAATACGGTATTGTACATTGTTTTGTCTTCTTCTGGTGCAATTTCATCTCTGTTGATATAAATTTGCATACGTCCAGATGCATCTTTTAATTCAGCAAAGGAAGCTTTTCCCATAATACGTCGACTCATCAAACGCCCAGCTAAAACTACCTTCTTCCCATCAAACTTGTCAAAATTCTTCTTTATCGCATCTATAGTTGCGGTGGTTTTAAATTCTGCTGCTGGAAATGGGTCTATGCCCAAATCACGTAGTTTCTGTAACGATTCTCTTCGTACAATTTCTAATGCTGATAACTGCATGTTACTAAATTTTAATGTTTATTTTACTAATAGTTGCCAAAGATACAATCTATATAGTTAAACGCCTCTGAAAATTGGATTTCTCTTTGGCATTACACGTATTTCTCACTTTTGTTATTTTCGGCTATTTATTAGAAATAAGGACGCTTTGACCTTCATTAAGAATGATTATTCAAATTAAATTGAAATAATAGTTGAATAAAGTTGTTAGATTCAGAAATAGGCGTATCTTTGCCTTCCCAAGATTAGTTTCTTGGTTTAGTTGTGTTGTTTGGCATCGAAAGATGTCACGGTTTGCAAAAACCAATGGAAAGCTTCCCGAAAAACCGGGACGCTTTTTTTATGCCCTATAATTTAGCGAAAAGCGAAAAGGGCGTTCCTATAATAATCTTCAATAATTAGAGAGTTTTATTCGTCCCTTTGGGGAGATGCCGAAGGCAGAGGGGAACATGAAACTTTGGCGATCTCAATACTCATATCTCATTACTCAAATCTATCTAAAGTCCAAAAATCTCCCGATACTCCCACAATTTCATAACATACAAGCCTAAAAAAACTGTAGCTACAATAAACTTAAGAAAAGCGGAGGTCAAAAAACCAAGGAAAGAACCGAATGCTGCTTTGGTGGCACGTTTTCTATCTTTACTGTCATAAATCATTTCACCTACAAAGGCACCTACAAATGCTCCAATTAAAAATCCTAGTGGAATTGGTGAGAGCAGACCTATAATCAAGCCGATGGTAGTTCCTATAACACCGTATTTACTTCCTCCAAATTTTTTTGTTCCCATTGCCGGAATAATGTAATCCAATACCCAGATTAGGATGGCTATAGCAAGCGTTATTCCTAAAAACACCCAATTCATGGGAACTGTGTCAGATAAATGTAAGACTAATAAACCAACCCATCCTGTGAGCGGCCCTGGTAAAACGGGTAAAAATGCACCAATGATTCCTATAAAGGCAAGTAGCAAGCCTATTACTGCTAAAAATATATCCATCTTCTACTATGTGTTTTTTAATAGAATGTCAAAAATCGTGCTATTATATTTGCTGTGCAATTATGTCGGAATTATTTTATAACTAAATAATTAGTTTAAACTAATTATTTAGTTATATTTGTAGTATTGAAAATTAGAGGATTATGAAGAGCAGCAAACAATTAACAAAAGCAGAGGAACAATTTATGCAGGTTTTATGGAAATTAAAATCGGCATCTGTAAAAGAGATTATCGAAGAGTTACCCACTCCAAAACCTGCATATAACACGGTTTCAACTATTATTCGAATATTAGAAACAAAAGAATTTGTAGGACATACTGCCAAGGGAAGGGGCTATGTGTATCATCCTATTATAGCGAAGGAGTCTTATAGTAATCAGTCTTTAAATAAATTGGTAGATGGTTACTTTGGTGGTTCTTTTAAAAGTATGGTCTCCTTTTTTGTAGATAAAAACAAGATGGATATGTCTGAATTAGACGAGATATTACAATTGTTAGATGACAAAAAGACAGAGAAGTAGGAGCAGCACCTCGTTGAATTATTTTGTGTACCATTAAAAAACTAGTTATGATTAATTATATAGTACAAGTCGTTTTTATACAAGCATTGTTTTTAGGAATCTACGATTTATTGTTACATAAAGAAACATTTTTTAAATACAACAGGTGGTATTTGTTAGGGACTCCGATACTCTCTTTCATACTGCCATTAATTCAATTATCTAGTTTGCAGTATGTGATTCCGAGTACTGTAGTCTATCAATTACCTGCGGTAGTATTGGATCCTCAAAGTAGCATAGAAGCAACCGAAATATATCAATCTGTAAATTATTTAGGGTTCCTTTTTTATATTGGAGTTGGAGTTTTTAGCGTGCTGTTTTGTATAAAATTATTCCGTATTCTACGCTTATTACAGCGTAGTAGGATTGTTAAAAAGGAGGATCACAGTCTTGTTTTATTGAATAAAAATGAATCCGCCTTTTCATTTTTTAGATATATTTTCATTCATCAAAATCTAATAGAAGACAATCAATTACAGGTAATTCAACACGAATTGGTGCATAGTAAACAGTTGCATACGCTAGATTTATTAGTATTTGAAATTTTAAAAATTGTGATGTGGTTTAATCCTTTAATTTATGTTTTTCAACATAGAATCACAGCGGTACACGAATATTTATCCGATGCAGAGGTATTGAAGAACACGAATAAACAACAGTATTTTAATAATTTACTAACAAATACATTTAACGTAGAAAACATTTCGTTTGTCAATCAATTTTGCAAACATTCATTATTAAAAAAACGAATTATGATGATTACAAAAAACAAATCAAAAAAAATGAAACAATTAAAATATGTATTGCTGATTCCTGTGCTGTTTAGCATGTTGCTCTACACTTCTTGTGAGAAGGAAGTGAATGTTCAAAACATATTCAATGAAGCCAAAGAGAATGAAGGGAAACTAATTTCAAGTGGTGATTTCCATGTGTTTATAGGAAATGTTTTTAATGGAGTTGAAATCCCATTAGAAGATATGAGCGATAAAGAATTGGAGATGAATAAAAAATGGAGCGATGATGAAAATTCTGTTATTAAAAATAATATAGTATTCAAATTAACTCCAGAAGGAAAACGAGTTTGGCATTTTTATGTAGATAAAAAAAATGTTGCTAAAAAACTTAGCCCTGAGACTGAGAAGAGAAAAATTGAAAGAGAAAAAATGAGAGAAGAAACGAAAGATTATGTGCCTTTTGCAACGATTGATCAAGTTCCTGTTTTTCCTGGCTGTGAAGATGCCAAGGACTCTAAGAAATGTTTTGTTGAAAAGATAGATACACATGTAAAAAGAAATTTCGATGGTAATATGGCAGAGACCTTAGGTTTAAGTCCAGGAGTAAAACGCATATTTGTGATGTTTTCCATTGATAAAGAAGGGAATGTTGGTACAGTACGTGCAAGAGCTCCACATAAAAAGCTAGAAGAGGAAGCTATAAGGGTAATCAATTCACTTCCAAAAATGATTCCAGGGAAAACCAACGGGCTTCCTGTTGGAATTAAATATTCGTTGCCTATAAAATTTAAAGTAGATTAATTACTTGCGAGCAATAGTAGAATTCATAAGGAGTGAGGTTGAATTAAATTAGGTCTTTGAATACTCAARTTCTAAATCAAAAAAAAANCTATGAAAAAGTTATTATGGTTTGTGCTAGTCTTTCATTGTGTATGTGCGCTTCCACAAAGCACCTTACTAATTGAAAAGGTTGCACAGGGAGATTATCAAGGACGTTTGACGGAATTGGATGCGAAAGGACTAATTTTAGAGGATGATCTCGTAGAAAAAGCGAGTATTTACTATCAAATTGGACATTATAACAAGGCAATTTATAACTATAAAAAAGCTTTTGAAATGAACCCGTCTGAGGCCATACAGATAAAATTAGCCAAAAGTTATCATGCTGGGGGAATGGCAAAAAACGCCATTCTTCTGTATGAGTCTGTATTTGTAAAGGATTCTTCAAATTTAATAGTGGCAAATCAATTGGCGCGTTTGTACAAGAGTACTCGTAAAAATAAACATGCGATAAAAATCTATGAATACCTGATTCAAAAGGATAAAACGAACCCTTATTATACCTATCAATTAGGGAGGATATTTAAAAAACAAGGTCGTTTTCATGCATCAGGTCAACTGTTTTTAGATACTTATAAAAGAGATACAGCGCATGTATCTAGTATTTTTGAGTTGGCAAAGTTTTACAAACAGTTACGGTTTAAAGATTCTACGCAGCTTTTTATAGAAAAGGGCCTTTTATTGGACAATGAAAACCTTAATTTTTTACAGTTAAAGTCAGTATTTCTATATAAAGAAAAAGACTATTTAGAAAGTCTTGTTTATATTCGGAAAATGGACAGTTTACATTTCTCAAATGCTGCTATTAACAGCTTAAAAGGAGCATGTTTTGAGAAAATGAATCAATTAGACAGTGCGCAAKTGTACTATGGAAAAGCGGTGCAGATGGACAGAGAAAGTATGGAGTATGCTTTTAAGTTGGCAAATATTTATTACAAAAGAAAGGAGCTGAAATCTGCCAAAACATTGTTAATGATTTCTTTAATTGGGGCTGATCCAGATCTAAGCGCTCCTCAGTTTTTATACGCAACAATTTTTCAAGAAGAAGGAAATTTTAAAGAAGCCATTGTCTATTTTAAAAAATCATATCGGAGTGGAAGAAGGTTTTATAAAGGATTGTTTCAATGGGCGGTTACTGCAGAGGCCTATTATAAAGACAAGAAAATTGCCTCGGATTTATACAAGAAATACATAGAACGTTTCGAATCTAAAGATATTCAAATGACTAACTATGCAAAACAGCAAATAAAAGAAATTAGAAAACAATTGTTTTTAGAAGGAGATTTGAGATGATGTAATTTATCTAAAAGTTAGCTGTGAGTTTTATTCAAAGTGTGTATATTTGCAACGGTTAATACTAGGCGTTTCACGCATTACTAGTCACGTCATACTGTGCTGGTGATGTATTCAAATTATATTCTTATTGATACATTATTTAAAAATTAATATTGTTGCTTCTCTTGTAATACTTATTGTATCAACTAGTTCATTGTTGGGAGCAGGGGTACATGTTTCTATTTCTAAAGAACCAATGATGATTGATCTCCTAAATATTCCTAAGGATATAGGGAATGCGAAGTCTTTCAGTTTTCACGATTCTATAAATGAAAGAGGTAATGTTATCCACGGAAGGTTAAAATATTCTAAAGATTCTCTGGTACGTCAATGGATAAATAGTCAAACTGATAGTTTAGATCTTAAAAAGTATGATTTGGTAGAAATGTCCATACTATTAAATCAAAAAAAAGAAGAAGTAATTATTTTAGAAAAAGAAAAAAGTATTCATATCTTATTACTGGTGGGTTCACTGCTTTGTTTACTAGGGCTGATAATCTTACAAATATGGTATAAGAGGTATCGATTGCGTACTTCTCAAAAGATAAGAGAAAGTGAAAATTTGAAAGGAACAATAGAAGGCACAAAAAACACATTGAATATTTCAAAGGAAACTGTAGAAATCCTATCCCATTTATTGGAGACCTTTGAAAAAGAACAAGGGTTTTTAGATCCGAATATGACTTTGAATCTGTTGGCAAAAAAAATGAATACGAATTCGACTTATTTGTCGAGAGTTGTAAACAATACAAAAGGGAGTAATTTTAGTGCCTATTTGAATGTTTTAAGAATAACTTATATAATAGAACATTTGGAAGAGGATTCAAAACTAAGACACTATACAAGTAAGGCGCTGGGGGAGGAGGCAGGTTTCAAAACACGGGAATCTTTTACAAAAGCATTTTACAAGCAAGTAGGGGTATATCCTATGGCCTATCTTTCTAAACTAGAAAACCATCACGATTTGTAGTTCATATCTGCTATTTCTGATTTTGTTGATTGTTAGTTCAATTTATTGTATTTTCACATAGAAATTGATACTCATGCTGAATCGAACACTTGGAATCGTACTTATTTTATCCTGTTTATGTAGTTGTACTTATTTTGAAGGTACTCGTAATACATCAGTTAAGGCAGGTGTTGTTATGGATACGATAGTTGATTTGAAAAAAGTAGATGTCTATCCAATGTATGGAGAATGTGCCGATTTAGCTACTAAGGATGCGCAATGGGAATGTTCTCAAAAAAAAATATTGAATTATATCAAGGAGTGTATAGATGGTTTCCATTATTCTTCTGCGAAATCTATGAACGACACTTTAATCATTCAATTGCATATATCTAATAAAGGAGCGATAAGTATATTGCCATTGGCTTCAAAAAATTCAAAAAAATTAGGTCAAATTAAAGCTATGCTAATGCAATGTGCGGATAGTATACCTTTAATTCAACCTGCTATAAAACGTGCAATTCCTGTTTCCAGTACCTTTACACTACCTATAATAATTAAGAATTAATCGTTTAAAGTTGCCCATAATTTATCTTTCAATTCAACCATTCCTTTATTAATGGCTGAGGAGATAAAAATGGTATCGATTCCTTCTGGTAATTCTTTGGCTATTTCCTCTTGTAATTCATCATCTAGTAAATCACATTTAGAAATGGCTAATAAGCGTTGTTTATCCATTAGTTCTGGATTGTGCTGACGAAGTTCGTTCAATAGAATTTCGTACTCTTTTATAATATCCATACTGTCTGCTGGAATTAAAAAGAGGAGGGTAGAATTCCGTTCTATATGTCTTAAAAAGTAATGTCCCAAACCTTTTCCTTCGGCTGCTCCTTCTATAATCCCTGGAATATCAGCCATAATAAATGACTTGTATCCACGGTATTCCACTATTCCTAAATTAGGTTTTAATGTGGTAAAAGGATAATCTCCAATTTTAGGTTTTGCTGAGGTAAGAACAGAAAGCAATGTTGATTTTCCAGCATTTGGAAAACCTACTAATCCGACATCTGCCAATACTTTTAATTCTAATTGAAACCACCCTTCTTGTCCCTCAATTCCTGGTTGTGCATAACGAGGTGTTTGATTTGTAGAAGATTTAAAGTGAGAGTTTCCTCTTCCTCCTTTTCCTCCGATCAACAGAATTTGTTCGGTGTTTTCCTTAGTGATTTCAAAAATCACTTCTAAAGTGTCACTATCACGGATAATAGTTCCTAATGGGACATCAATATAAATATCCTTCCCTTGTTTACCGGTACTTTCAGATTTTCCTCCAGAACCGCCATGGTCAGCTCTAAAATGCTGTCTAAACTTTAGATTAAATAATGTCCAAGAATTTGGCTCTGCACGAACAATTATATGTCCACCTCTTCCACCATCTCCACCATCAGGACCACCTTTATCGATGTATTTTTCACGATGCAAGTGCATGGATCCTTGACCTCCATTACCTGAAGATGCATGTACTTTTATATAATCTACAAAATTCCCTTCCGTCATTGTCTTAAAATTAAAAAAAACTATTTAATCGCACAAAGGTACAATTAAACAGTTTATATTATGTGATTTCCGATTAAAGATTGTCGATTACCTCGCTCAATCTAGCTGTGATTTCAGTTACTTCTCCTACACCATCAATACCAAAGTATTTGTGTTGTTCAGAGTAAAAATCTTTTAACATTTCTGTTTTTGTGTGGTATTCATGAAAACGATGTCTAATTTTAGCTTCGTCTTGGTCGTCTGGTCTTCCACTTGTTTTTCCACGCTCTAAGATACGATCTACCAATAAATCTTCTGGTACCTCTAATGCTACCATTCCACTTAAAAGTTCTCCTTTATCAGTAAGRTATTTGTCTAAAGCAACAGCTTGTGCTGGTGTTCTTGGGAATCCATCAAAGATAAATCCATGCGCATCTTGATTTTTTTCAATTTCGCTTTCTAGCATGTCTATAGTTACATTGTCTGGGACAAAGTTTCCATAATCCATAAAAGATTGCGCAAGTTTACCTAGTTCAGTCTGTCTTTTGATGTGGTCTCGAAAAATATCTCCAGTCGATATGTGGACTAGATTGTACTTTTCTTTTAATATGGCCGCCTGAGTTCCCTTTCCAACTCCTGGAGGTCCAAATAATACAATGTTTTTCATTTTAGGCTTTGTTGTTAGTTGGTAAATTGCACCAAAATTTCTTCCTAGATTGTCGTAGTCCAATCCATAACCAACAATAAATTTATCTGGAATAGACATCCCAATATGGTCTATCGGTAATTCCTTTCTAAATACATCTGGTTTGAAGAAAAGTGTCGCAATTTTTAATTGTTTTACTTTTTTGTCACTAAATATTTTATAGATTTCTTCTAGGGTGTTCCCAGTATCTATAATGTCTTCTAGAATTACGACGATGCGTCCTTCTAGATCTTGGTTTACACCTACTAACTGCTTCACTGCACCAGTAGATGTTGTTCCTGTATATGAGGCTAATTTTACAAATGAGACTTCACAATTTCCTGGGTACTCACGAATAAAATCTGCCATGTACATAAAGCAACCGTTTAAGATTCCTATAAAGATGGGTGTTTCGTTCTGGTATTCTCTCCCTATTTCTTGCGCCATTTTTTTYACAACAGYTTGKATCTTWTCYTCTGARATGTAYTGTTTAAAATATTTRTCGTGAAGTTTWATAATACTCATWTKSTTACTTTGCTACAAAGTTAATAATCAATTGTTAAGATGAAAATGAATTCCATCTAYACTTGCTAATTTGAAATACAAAAACCGTCTTGACGTGTCAAAACGGTTAATGTGTTATAAAGTGTATGTGTTTTATTTTCTTTTTTTGTTGGCTTTATTTACGGTATCATACATAATTGGTGATGCAATAAATAATGATGAATAGGTACCTACAAGTACTCCAATAATCAATGCAAACATAAATCCTTTGATAGAATCTCCTCCAAAGAAGAAGATTGCAGAAAGTACCACTAAGGTGGTTAACGACGTATTAATAGTACGTCCTAAAGTACTGCTCAAAGCTTTGTTTACAATATCTCCGAATTTACCAGTTTTATTCAATCCACTAAATTCACGAATTCTATCAAAAATTACCACCGTATCATTCAACGAGTATCCAACCACTGTTAGGATAGCTGCAATAAATGATTGTCCAATTTCCATGTCAAAAGGCAAGATTTTGTAGAAGAGACTAAACACTCCCATTACCACTAATACATCGTGGAATACGGCTGCAACCGCTCCTAAACTGTATTGCCATTTGCGGAAACGGAATAAGATGTATAAGAATACAAAGAATAAAGATCCGATAATAGCCCATTGTGCAGCTGTTTTAATATCATCAGCAATAGTTGGCTCTACTTTAATACGACTCATTACACCAATTTCCTGTCCGTCAAAACCTCCGGTGAAAGTTTCTAAGTCAGTACCTTCTGGCATGAATTGTTTTAAGTTAGCATAAAGTAAATTCATTACTTCATCATCAATTTCATTTCCTTCTTCGTCTATTTTGTATTTTGTCGTGATTTTTAACTGACTTACATCACCATAAGTTTTTACTTCTGGAGAACTTCCAAATGCACCTTTTAAGGCATCTACAGCATCAGTTGATTTTACCGCTTTGTCAAATTTAATTACATAAGAGCGTCCACCTACGAAATCWACTCCATAGTTTAAGCTATTTGTAAATAACGATGCTAATCCAATTAGGATAAATACGGTTGATAATACATAAGCAATTTTACGYTTCTTTAAGAAATCTACATGWACATTTCTAAACCAGTTTTTAGTGATGTTTGTAGTGAAAGTAAATTTCTTCCCTTTTGCAGCATACCAGTCAATAATTAATCTAGTGATAAATATCGCAGTAAACAAAGAAGTGATAATACCTACAATTAAAGTATAAGCAAATCCTTTTACAGGTCCTGTTCCAAATAAGTATAAGATTACCCCTGTTAATAAAGTAGTGATATTAGCATCTATAATTGCTGATAGAGCTCCTTTTACACTAAATCCGTGAGAGATAGATTCTATTAATCCACGTCCTTTGGCTAGTTCTTCTTTAATACGCTCAAAGATAATTACGTTCGCATCTACAGACATACCTATTGTTAGGATAATYCCCGCAATACCAGGTAAGGTTAATACCGCTCCAAATGAGGTTAAKATTCCAAAGATGAACAATAAATTTACTGATAAGGCAACGTTTGCCATCAACCCAGCTTTACCGTAATAGAATACCATCCAAASTAATACYAATAYTAAGGCYAARGCAAAWGATAATAAWGAACTGTCAATWGCTTCTTGTCCYAAWGATGGYCCWACAACTTCTGATTGAATAATATGTGCAGCAGCTGGTAATTTACCCGCTTTTAATACGTTTGCAATATCTTGTGCTTCTGTTACAGTCATGCTTCCACCAGAGATAGAAGTACGTCCTGTAGTAATAGGGTCGTTTACATGAGGTGCAGTGTATACGTAGTTATCTAAAACCACTGCTACAAATTTACCTGCGTTTTCGGTGGTCATTTTTGCCCATAACTTTGTTCCAACAGAGTTCATGGTCATACTTACTTCTGGACTAGCACCATATTGGTCGTAGGTTTGAGAAGCATCATCAATTACATCTCCTTCAATTGGAGCTACATCATCTCTATTAGATTTGATGGCGTAAAGGTTGATCATTTCTTTTTTCTCACCGGTAGTTAAAGTTCCTGTGAATGGTTTTGCATCCCATAAGAACTTTACGTATTTTAATTCGTTTGGCAACAATTTTCTTACATCTTTCATTGCAAGGTATTTGTTTACCGTAGCTGTATCAGAAACAGCTGCATTTCCTATTAYAGAGCTCAACTGAGCAGCACTTTGTGCAAAGTTAGGAGAGAATACTGTAAATAAGTTATTTATTTGCTTCACTGATGTAGAATCAGTATCAGCACCTAATAAGTCTTCTAATTCTTCTTCCTTTGTCTTTTTAGTTTCGATGGTGTCCTCTTCTTGAACCAAAGATGCTTCAATTACACCGTTTGCTTGGAATAAGAAATTTTGAATTTCTTGATTGGTATATACTTCCCAGAATTGTAATTCTGCAGTACTTTGTAATAAACGTTGAACACGGTCTATGTCTTTTGCTCCAGGTAATTCAATTAAGATACGACCCGATTGACCAATACGTTGAATGTTTGGTTGTGTTACTCCGAATTTATCAATACGACTACGCAATACCTCAAAAGCAGTGTTTACAGATCCTGTAACTTCTGCCTCAATTACCTCTTTTACTATGTCTTCAGGTGTACTAAAATCGATTTTACCTCGAAATGACCTATTTCCGAAAATACTAGGGTCACTTAATTTAACCTTTCCAGCACTTACATCCTCAAATTCTTGGAAAAACAAGTCTAAAAATGTTTCGTTACTTGTTTTTTGAAGCTCTGTAGCTTTCGCAATTGCTTCATTAAAAGTTGCGTTTTTAGATTCGTTAGACAAACCAATCAAAATATCTTTTACCGATACTTGTAAAATAGCATTGATTCCACCTTTTAAATCCAACCCTAAATTGATAGACTTATCTTTAATTTCGTTATAGCTAAATTGAGCAAATCCTAAATCGATAATAGGTAAATTGGAAACCGAGTCCAAATATTTTTGCTCTAATCTTGCTAATTCTTTACCATCTTCGGTTTGAGAAGAGGCATAAACCTTTGCTTTACCCTCAACACCATTTGTAAAATAAGTAAACGATAATTGGTATAAACTTACTATTCCAAATAGAATAGCGAATAACTTAATAAGTCCTTTGTTCTGCATTATATCTTATTTATTAAATCTTAAAATTTGTAAGAAACGTGCAAATATATGATTTCAGACTACAAAAGCCAATAGTTTTAGTGTTTTTATCAGCTTATTTTCTTATACAAATATTTATGTCGATTCCAAGGGCTGATTTTACTATATTTGTTGTCATGATTTTAGGTTTCCATTTTTTCTTTTTTAGGAATGTGYACATGTTTTAAATAAAGGGTAYAAGGAATCAAATTAAAGTCATTCATTTTAATAAAAATTTAAAAGACGGGATTTATGAAGCATCTGAGTGATATAGAAATAGCTCAAAAAAAAGAGCTTGTTCACATTAAACATATTGCTAAAAAATTAAATATTGATGAAGACGATTTAGAGATGTATGGAAAGTACAAAGCTAAATTACCATTGAGTTTAATTGACGAAGAAAAAATTAAAGACAACAATCTAGTATTGGTGACTGCTTTGACGCCTACACCTGCTGGAGAAGGAAAAACAACTGTGTCTATTGGATTAACCGAAGGTTTAAATGCGATAGGCGAGCAAGCGACCGTGGTTTTAAGAGAACCTTCTTTAGGACCTGTATTTGGTATTAAAGGTGGAGCTGCTGGGGGTGGTTATTCCCAAGTGGTGCCAATGGAGGATATTAATTTACATTTTACAGGTGATTTTAATGCCATWGAAAAAGCAAATAATTTATTGTCTGCTTTAATTGATAATAACCTGCAAAGTAAGTGCTGTAGTTTGAACTTGGATTCACGTACCATTTTTTGGAAACGTGTTATTGATATGAACGACCGTGCTTTAAGACAAATTACCATTGGTTTAGGMGGAACGGCGAATGGTGTTCCTCGTGAGGATGGATTTAATATTACKCCTGCTTCTGAAGTGATGGCTATTTTGTGCATGGCTTCAGATTTTTCTGATTTGAAAAAACGCTTGGGAGATATCTTTATTGGATTTACATTTGATAAAAAAGCTATTTTTGCTCGTGATTTGAAAGCTGAAAATGCGATGGCAATTTTGTTAAAAGATGCCATTAAACCTAATTTAGTACAGACCTTAGAAGAGAATCCGGCAATTATTCATGGAGGACCTTTTGCAAATATTGCACAAGGAACCAATACAATTATTGCTACTAAACTTGGATTGTCCCTCTCGAAATATGTGGTAACTGAAGCTGGTTTTGGTGCGGATTTAGGTGCTGAGAAATTCTTAAACATCAAATGTGCTCATGCCGGTTTAAATCCAAAAGCGGTGGTGTTGGTGGCTACTATTAGAGCGTTACGCCATCATGGTGGTGCTAAAAAAGACGAATTTAATTCGCCAAACATTGCATTTGTACGTGCGGGATTCTGTAATTTGGAGAAACACATCGAAAATATTCGTAAATTTAATCTAGAGCCAGTTGTKGCTATCAATGCATTTGTGACTGATTCTTACGAAGAAATAGAATATGTAATAGAAAGATGCAACGAATTAGGGGTACAAGCGGTAGTTTCTGAAGGATGGGCAAAAGGAGGTAAAGGAACCAAGAAATTGGCACAAGCCGTGGTTAATGTTGTAGAAAAAAACACTACCAACTTTAAACCTTTGTACGATTGGAATTCTCCAATTAAAGATAAAATAGAAATCATTGCACGTGAAATCTATGGAGCTACACAAGTAGATTATGATAAAAAAGCCAAGTTGAAYTTACGTAGAATAGATCGTTTAGGATTTAGTGATTTTGCGGTATGTATGGCTAAAACTCAAAAATCTTTTTCAGACAATGAAACYCARGTKGGAAGACCTGARAATTTTACAATTACTGTTCGTGAAATAGAAATTGCAGCAGGAGCAAAATTTGTAATTCCTATTTTAGGAAAAATGATGCGTATGCCTGGATTACCAGCTACGCCAGCTTCCGAACATATGGATATTGACAATGATGGAGTAATTTCGGGACTATCTTAAAATAGATGTGAGTATTGAGAAATTAGATGTCAGATAAAAAAAATCCCGCCATGGCGGGATTTTTTAGTATAAGAATTAAAATGTTATTCTCTTGAAAACGGGAACAAAATTCGAGTCTCAAGTCTCACATCTCAATACTATTTTTAATTCAACAATGCATTGGTCTTTTTAACACCTTCTGCACTTATTTTTAATTTTTCAGCTTCTTCAGCAGATAATTTTACTTCTACGATTTTCTCGATACCGTTTTTCCCTAAAATACAAGGAACTCCGATACAGATATCGTTTAAGCCGTATTCCCCTTCTAATAAAGCAGAACAAGCGAACATTTTTTTAGTATCTAAAGCAATGGCTTTAACCAATTCAGAAACTGCTGCTCCTGGTGCATACCAAGCGCTAGTTCCTAATAATTTGGTCAATGTTGCTCCACCTACTTTAGTGTCTTCAACTATTTGTGCCATTCTTTCTTCTGATAAGAATTCAGAAACAGGAATACTGTTACGTACTGCATTGTTAATTAATGGTACCATACCTACATCACTGTGACCTCCAATTACGATTCCTTCTACATCAGATGTAGGGCAGTCCATAGCTTCTGCTAAACGATATTTAAAACGAGCGCTATCTAAAGCTCCACCCATTCCAATAATTCTATGCTTAGGCAATCCTAAAGATTTATGGGCTAAATATGCCATGGTATCCATTGGGTTACTAACTACAATAATAATAGCTTCTGGAGAATGCTCAATAATGCTACTTGCTACAGATTTAACAATTCCTGCATTAATTCCAATCAATTCTTCGCGAGTCATTCCTGGTTTTCTAGGAATTCCACTTGTAATTACTGCGATATCAGTTCCTGCTGTTTTAGCATAATCATTTGTTACTCCAGTGATTTTTGTATCAAAACCATTTAAGGAAGAACATTGCATAAGGTCCATTGCTTTTCCTTCTGCGAATCCTTCTTTAATGTCAATAAGTACTACTTCTGCAGCAAAATCTTTGATGGCAATGTACTCGGCGCAACTTGCACCAACAGCACCAGCTCCTACTATTGTTACTTTCATTTTATGTTGTTTTATTTTGTTTCTATTTATTGAGTAAATGTACTCAATTTTACTATACGATGAATAGTCGATTATTAATTTAAACGAATTCGTTTTATATATTAGAGATTCATAAAATCGGACTACTAATTTTATGAATTATCTAAAACTAAAGGCAATACCTGTAGAAATAGTGTTATACTTCTTTATAGAATAATCGGCGTATATTTTAAAGAAGCCCATACTTAATCTTGCTCCAATGGTAGTTCTAAAACTATTCGCATTAAAATCTAAATTAATTGGGTCTGAAATAGAGTCTGTAAAAGTTACGCCTGTTGCTGCATTGGTATAAGCTAAGTCGTAATCTCCTTTTAATTTTAAGGTAGTGTTTCCAAAGTCATATCCTAGACCTCCGTACACAGAAACAACAGGAAAGTTTAACGATGCAATAGCTTGTACTGTATAGGCTTTCATTTTAAAACTTGCCTTTTGATTGCGGCCAGCCATAGAACTACTATTTTGTAAGTCGTAATCTACGTTCATATTTGTAAAAGCGGCAAGTATGGATACATTTAAAGGTAGTTTATCTAAGGGGCCAAAATATTGCATAATATCATGCTGGATCCCTAATCCAAACATAGATCCATCTACATCATCCGTATTAATAGTAGGAAGGTAGCGCACTTTTAAATCTGTTTTAAATGGTAATCCTAAACCTACTTGTACCATAGGTGATGGGATTGCGTTTATTGGTAGATCTCCTGTGATACCATTTGGAAGTCTAAACTTAGTTGCTTCTACAGTTTGTCCATTAATATCAGTACTTATTACTATTTCTTGCTTATTATCGTCTCCCATAATGGTTTGCATAGTTGCTGTTTTGTCTCCATTAGCTAATGACAAATATTTATAATCATCTACATCAAAAATAAATGATTTTGATCCTGAAGGAACAATMGAAGCGTTAACGTTAATGGTGATGTCAAAACCGAGTTTCTTATGTGTTTTGGCAGTGTGATACCATCCGTTGTTTAAACTGAAAAGCATTCCTTCCATAACTGGGGTCATGTAATTTTCCATTAGTTTACTAGCGTCGTCTTTGGCATATAAAAGGAGTTCCAAATCTTGAGCCTTAGTATTTAAGGTTGCTAAAAGCAATAGGGTAAATAGGGTTATTTTTTTCATGATATGATTGATTTTTAAGTTTCAAAAATAATGAATTCGTTTGTAAGCAGTTTGTTTTTTTGAATTTATATGCAATAAAAAAAAGCCCTTCAAACTGAAGGGCTTTTTTTATTATACTCACGATGCTTTTAAGCGTCAATATTTGCATATTTTGCATTGCGTTCTATAAAGTCTCTACGAGGAGGTACTTCATCACCCATCAACATAGAGAATACTCTGTCTGCTTCTTGTGGGTTTTCGATCATAACTTGGCGTAAAGTTCTGAATTCAGGATTCATGGTAGTGTCCCATAATTGATCTGCATTCATTTCTCCAAGACCTTTATAACGTTGGATGTTCACACTTCCTCCAAGATTTTTTGCAATCATATCGCGTTGGTCATCACTCCAAGCATATTGTTTTTTCTGTCCTTTCTTTACTAAATATAAAGGAGGTGTAGCAATGAATATATGTCCATTTTCTACCAACTCTTTCATGTATCGGAAAAAGAAAGTTAATATTAAGGTAGCAATATGGCTACCATCCACATCGGCATCACACATAATCACAATTTTATGATAGCGTAATTTTGTAAGATTTAATGCCTTACTGTCCTCTTCTGTACCAATAGATACGCCAAGTGCGGTAAACATGTTTTTGATTTCTTCGTTTTCAAAAACTTTGTGTTGCATGGCTTTTTCTACGTTCAAAATCTTACCACGTAAGGGTAAAATTGCTTGGAACATACGGTCACGACCTTGTTTGGCCGTTCCCCCTGCCGAATCTCCCTCGACTAGGAATATTTCACAAAGTTCCGGGTCTGTTTCAGAGCAGTCACTCAGTTTTCCAGGCAAGCCTCCAATAGACATTACTGTTTTACGTTGCACCATTTCACGTGCTTTACGGGCAGCATGTCTTGCTTGTGCAGCTAGAATTACTTTTTGAACTATAATCTTCGCATCATTCGGATTTTCCTCCAAATAATCATTTAACATTTCAGAAACTGCTTGACTTACAGCAGAGGTAACGTCTCTGTTTCCTAATTTWGTTTTKGTTTGYCCTTCAAAYTGWGGTTCRSYYACTTTWACAGAWATAATAGCTGTTAGYCCTTCWCKAAAATCRTCYCCMGCAATATCAAACTTTAATTTGTCTAACATTCCAGAAGCCTCTGCATATTTCTTCAACGTATTTGTCAATCCACGTCTAAAACCTGCCAAGTGTGTTCCACCTTCAATGGTATTAATATTATTTACATACGAGTGTAAATTTTCTGTGTAAGAAGTATTGTATACCATGGCAACTTCCACGGGAACGCCATTTTTCTCTCCTTCCATGGCAATCACTTGCGAAGTCAATTGCTCTCTTGTAGCATCTAAATAAGTTACAAATTCAGAAAGTCCTATTTCGCTAATAAATTCTTCATGGATAAAGTTCCCTTCATCATCTGTATTTCGTTTATCAAGAATTGATATTTTTAAGCCTTTATTTAGGAACGATAATTCTCTTAAGCGCGTAGATAATATATCGTAACTGTATTCTGTAATTTGGGTGAAAATAGTTTTATCTGGTCTAAAAGTTACCAAGGTTCCTATTTCATCAGAAGTTCCTATTTCTTTTACAGGGTACAGGCTTTTACCCATTTCATATTCCTGTTCRTAWATTTTTCCGTCTCTGTAAACAGTMGCTCTAAGGTGCTCTGAYAATGCATTTACACAGGAAACTCCAACTCCGTGMAGTCCWCCAGAYACTTTATAAGARTCTTTRTCAAATTTWCCWCCRGCTCCAATYTTAGTCATTACAACCTCCAARGCAGAAATTCCTTCTTTTTTGTGTATTCCWACAGGGATTCCACGTCCRTTATCTTTTACAGATACCGAATTGTCTTCRTTTATAACAACAGAAATAGTATCACAATAACCTGCCATTGCTTCATCTATTGAGTTGTCTATTACTTCATATACCAAATGGTGTAAACCACGTGATCCAACATCTCCAATATACATAGATGGACGCATTCTTACGTGCTCCATTCCCTCTAATGCTTGGATACTATCGGCAGAATAATCATGTTTTTTAGCTTCTTCGCTCATATTTACTTTGGATTTAATTGTTCCAACAAATATATAGAAAGGATCTCGTTTTTATGGATATGTCGACAAAAAAATAAAAAATACCAGAAAATAAAAAAACCTGCTTAAAAGTGCTTAAAATCGATTTTGTGATTGATCAGTTTAAGAAAAGTTTCGGGAAAAATTCAATTTTAGTAATAGAGGCTTAAAACGATGTTTTGTTTTCTAGAAAAATGATGAATTCTGCGTAAAATAGCAAATGTTATACTGTATATGATAAACATCATAAAAAAAGTTAAGAAATAATAAGCCTATAAAAATTTTAGTATTATTTTTGCGCATGCAACACAAAGTACTTATTTTAGATTTCGGATCGCAATTTACGCAGTTAATTGCGCGTAGAGTTAGAGAACTCAACATATATTGCGAAATACATCCTTTTAACAGTGAAAAGTTTGATGTAGATGATTATAACGCGGTGATTTTATCGGGAAGCCCTTATTCTGTAAGAGGAGGCGATGCCCCACAACCAGATTTATCAAAAATTAAAGGGATAAAACCATTATTGGGAGTCTGTTATGGAGCTCAGTATTTGGCGCACTTTTTTGGAGGTAAAGTAGGAGCATCAAATACCAGAGAATACGGAAGAGCAAATTTATCTTATATAGATAATTCAAGTGATTTATTTAAAGGAATCAACGAGGGAAGTCAAGTATGGATGAGYCATAGTGATACCATTTTGGAGATGCCTGAGGAGTATAAATTGATTGCCAGCACGCATGATGTAAAAAATGCAGCCTACCATATAGAAGGTGAGCAAACCTATGCCATTCAATTCCACCCAGAAGTATTTCACTCTACGGATGGAACACAGTTATTGGAGAATTTTTTAGTAGGAATTGCAAAGGTAAATCAAGATTGGACACCAGATTCATTTGTCGATGAAACTATTGCGGCCATCAAGGAAAAAGTTGGAGACGATAAAGTGATTTTAGGACTTTCTGGAGGAGTAGATTCTACAGTAGCAGCTGTTTTATTGGACAAAGCGATTGGGGAAAACTTACACTGTGTGTTTGTAAACAATGGTTTGTTACGTAAAAATGAGTTCGAAAGCGTATTGAAACAGTACGAAGGAATGGGCTTGAATGTAAAAGGTGTAGATGCTTCGGCACGCTTTTTGGATGAATTGGCAGGTGAAGGAGACCCAGAAAAAAAACGTAAGATTATAGGGCGTGTATTTATTGAGGTTTTTGATGATGAGTCACATTTAATAGAAAACGTAAAATGGTTGGCACAAGGAACTATTTATCCAGATGTTATTGAGTCAGTCTCTGTGACAGGAGGCCCTTCAGCAACTATTAAATCACATCATAATGTAGGTGGATTGCCTGATTTTATGAAGCTCCAAATTGTGGAACCATTGCGTATGATTTTTAARGATGAAGTACGTAGAGTTGGAAAATCTTTGGGAATTGATGCCGAGCTATTAGGACGTCATCCATTTCCAGGACCAGGATTGGCCATTCGTATTTTAGGAGATATTACTCCAGAGAAAGTACGTATTTTACAAGAAGTAGATGCTATTTTTATAAATGGATTGAGAGAAGATGGTTTGTACGACAAAGTATGGCAAGCAGGAGCGATGTTATTACCTGTAAACTCTGTAGGAGTAATGGGTGATGAGCGTACCTACGAAAAAGTAGTTGCCTTACGAGCGGTGGAATCTACTGATGGGATGACTGCTGATTGGGTGAATTTACCCTATGAGTTTTTACAAAAAATCTCAAATAAAATAATAAATAACGTAAAAGGCGTTAATAGAGTAGTGTATGACATAAGTTCTAAACCGCCTGCAACAATAGAGTGGGAATAAATAAATAGTAATTATATATGTTTAAGAAAAGACTATCGTTTTTAGTAATCGTTTGCATGTTGTTTTCTGTGGTGCTTATTGCACAAGAAAAAAAGTATGTTTCCTATGCCATTCAGCAAGGAGAAACTTTGAAAAGTATTGCGAAAAAGTTTAAGATTAAAAAACGAGATTTAAGGAAGTTAAATCCTGATATAGGACGTAAACCTGTGATGAGTACAGTTATTATTGTACCTAATCTGAATTATAACAAAGGGAATGCAGTCATTTCTTCTGGTGTAAAATTTGGCTATCATCTTGTAAAACCAAAGGAAACTTTATGGGCTATAGGGAAGAAATATCATAATTCTAGAAATGAGTTATTACGTTTAAACCTGCATTTAAAAAATGGTTTAAAAATAGGACAAGCAATCAAGTATATAAAAAGAGTTGCTCCTGTAGGTGTGGTGACCGAAATGGTGGTTCCTATAGATACAGATAAATACGAAGTTTATACCATAGTTAAGGATGATAATTTTTTCAACTTAAAACAGCGTTTTGGACTTACTAAAGTGCAATTAATAACGTTGAACCCATTATTGAAAGATGGTGTTAAATTAGGACAACAAATTATTGTTGGTGAGAAAAGTAATGATGGTGACTCCAACATAAATGAAGCGCAAGGCTTTTTAATGCATACAGTTGTAAAAGGGGATAACTTCTTTAATTTAGGACAACGGTTTGCTGTTTCTGAAGGTGATCTAATAAAGTTAAATCCTGCGTTGAAAGAGGGAGTTAAACTAGGAATGGAACTTAAGATACGTGCATTGTCTGAATTGACAAATGTATTTTTGGATGAATCTTACATTCTGAAAACTAMCCTAAATGTGGCTTTGATGCTGCCTTTTAATGTGRATAAAGAAATTTCTTTTGATGGAAAAAGTAAATCCAGTAAAATTTTAAACATAGCAACCGATTATTATATGGGTGCAAAAATTGCCATTGATTCTTTACGTAAGAAAGGAATTTATGTGAACTTAAGTGTGTTTGATACTGAGAATTCACCTGTAAAAATTCAGCAAATTGCAAGTCAGCATAATTTTGATGGTACAGATGTAGTGATAGGACCGCTGTTTTTGAAAAATGCCCATAGTTTATCGAAGAGAATTAATGCGCCTGTTGTTGCTCCGATGTATTCTAGTAAATATCAGAATACACTGTCTGCAGCTAATTTAATTAAAGCAGCATCTGATAAGGAAATGTTGGAAAAAGCATTGGTCAGTTATATCGTACAACATTATAATGGAGAAAACATAATTGTAATTGGTGACAATACTAAAAAAACTCAAAGTACTATATGGAGGGTTGTAAGTGAGTTGAAAACCATGAAAAATGTAGGATTCATTAAAGTTGTTCGTCCAGAGGTAGAAGGATATATTAAAAAAGAGAAAATTTTAAATCATATTTCTAAAGAAAAAAACAATTGGATTGTTCTTCTTGGAAGTGAATATTTGATTTTGGGTGATGCTGTGAATACCGTAGCGGCTGTTCCTGTAGAGGAAGAAGAAGAAGAACCGAAAGTTCGTTTGTTTGCAGTGTCAAAAAATAAAGGATTTGACAGAGTTGATAACAATGCTTTAGGGAAATTGTCTTTTACTTTTGCAGCGGATGAGTTTATGGATATTGTATCTGCAAATACCAATAACTTTGTGAGGAAATATAGATCTCAGAATCATGTAACTCCTTCTAAGTACGCCATGCGTGGATTTGATGTTACTTACGATGTGTTAATGCGTTTGGCATGTACAGGAAGCTTAAAAGAAGGCTTAAAAGCGGGGAAGTCTTCYCGTTTGAGTACTGCTTTTAATTATGATAAAAAGTTTATGAACGGATATGAAAATAAAGGKRTAAACATTATCCAGTTTAATAAAGAATTAAAACCTCATGTAGTGTATTAATACAATTGGTTTTTAATGATATATAAAATGCAACTCTATTTTGAGTTGCATTTTTTTTGGTTATAAGGCATTGAAAACTGGATGAATATGAATAGATGTATATAAATCATCTTTGGAGTTTAACGAGTATAAAAGTTATGCGTGATGATATATGGAAATTAGAAGATAGCCTTTTCTTAAGAAGAAGTTGTTTTGCTTAAAATGGGACTTAAAAAAAGTGCAATTCATTTGATTGAACTGCACTTTTTTATAAGATATAAGAAACCGAATTAAATTTTCTTCAATTGGTTTTTCATCATTTTAATTTGATCAGCTAACACTTTCTGTGTGTCTAATTTCTTTGCCTCGTTAATAAGCATGGTAGCTTCTCTTTTACGACGTTTGGTCATTGCAATACCACCTAATTGTAGTTTTGCCATCGCTTCATCATGCTTCATAGCCAAGCCTAATTTTAAGGCTTTTTTAAAGTATTTTTCAGCCTTGGTCATGTTGGTTTGAGACACCAATATGCCATGTAAAAAGTTGAAATATCCTTCTTGTTTTTGAATCAAAGCACTGCTTGGATTTTTTATATAAGAAAGCCATTTTCCAGCGCCTTCAAAATTTTGTTTTCTCAATTGTAAAAAAGACAGTAAAATGAATTCGTTTTTGAAATAAAAGAATACAAAAATCCCAGCTAAAAATAGAATAGAAATCCCATTCATGATATTTCCATCAATAAATTGGAATACGGCCCAAACACTAATTCCTCCTGCGATTATTAATTTTATATACTTGTTAAACATAGTTTAATTTTAATTTTTAAAAGTGTAAAGTTACTGTATATGACAGGAACTTTTTATTTTTTATAATATTTTTTAAATTTTAKATATGCCAAAACTGCAATCACTGTAAAAATCCCCATCGAATAATAGACGAAATCTGGGGTGATGGCTTGACTTCCACTCGCATAAGAATGCAGCCCRGAAAGGTAGAAGTTCACTCCAAAGTAGGTCATTAATACAGAGGCAAACCCTAGTACAGAGAAAAAGTTAAACGTAAAACGTCCTTTGAGTCCTGGAACCAAGCGCAAGTGTAGAATAAATACGTATACCATAATAGTGATTAGCGCCCAAGTTTCTTTTGGATCCCATCCCCAATAACGTCCCCAACTTTCGTTCGCCCATTGTCCTCCAAGGAAGTTTCCGATGGTTAGTAAAATAACACCTACAGTTATGGTCATCTCGTTGATAATGGTCAATTCCTTGATCATTAGACCTACACGTTTTTTGTTGTTCTCGGTAGTTAAAATCATCAAGATTAAAACAATTAACCCCAAGATCATTCCTAATGCCAATGGCCCGTAACTTGCTACAATAATGGCTACGTGTACCATCAACCAATACGAGTTTAAAACGGGTTGTAAGTTGGCGATTTCTGGATCCATCCAACTCCAATGCGCAATCATTAAAATAAATGAAGTTAAAAAGGCAGTTGCTCCAAGGGTTAAAGAGGATTTACGCCCAAAGATCAGTCCAAATAACATGGTAGCCCATCCTACATAAATCATACTTTCATAGGCATTACTCCAAGGTGCATGACCACTGATCATCCAACGAGCAATTAAGCCTCCTGTGTGCACTAAAAAGCATGCAATAATAATAGCGATACTTACTTTAATAAGGATGCGAATTACTTTACTGTCCTTGAAAATTTGGAAGATCACCAAGAAGAACAACAACACCCCGATATACATATAATACTTGTACAGTTTTTTGAAAATATCGTATTTGTTATAAGCAATTTCAAGGTCTATGTTTTTGTCTGATGGGATTACTGCAGCACCATATTTTTTCTGAAAATTATGGATGCCTTCAATAATTGCATCGGATTGTTCGTAGTTTCCAGAAACAACAGCATCGTCCAAAGTGCCCAAATAAACAGGCATCATTTTGTTTACTTTGTCGGCAATATCACTTGAATAGCTGTCTTTTCGAAGCTCCATTTGTGTGATCCAAGTATTTTCTGGGTTGTTAGGCAAAGGGAAAATACGTAAGATTCTTCCGGTGATGGCAGAGTATAATAAGTTCAAACGTCTGTCTACATTAATCACACTTTCCTCAAACTTACTTTTTATTTTTTTCTTTACTGCATCCTCTTGATAACTGATTAATTTATAACCGCCTTTATCATCAAAAAAGCTTGCCAAAGGTGCGTATTTAGCATCTTGTGAAATTCCAATTATATCTCTCAGTTTGGTGTTTTCTTTTTTGATATAAATAATAGGAACTTGAAACCAAATTCTAGGGTTTTTGGTAATAGACAAGAATACTTGACTTGCGTCATACCCTCTAAATTCATCATTTTTACTAACTTTCCTCAGGAGTTCAGAAGCAAAAGTATGCACAGGTTTCATTCTACCACCACCATCTTGAATTACAAGCTTACTGAATTTTGCAGCGTGATTTTTAGAAACCATGGTCACATTTAAAGCTGAATCAATTTGTACATCTGTCATACGATGCGCATTGTGATTCTGAGCAAACATACTCGTGGAAGCCAATAGAAATAAGGCAATAACGGTACTCGTTTTTGTTGATTTTATCTTACGTAATTGGGCACGTAAACTTCCAAACCTTGTTTTTTTCATAAATAATGTCAATGTAATTGCTCCGTACAATAAGAAGTAACCGATATAAGTGATGAGTGTTCCCCAATAATCATGGTTTACAGACAAGCGAGTTTCTTCGTATTCCTCTGTAATTTCGTAACTAGCTTGGAAGAATTTATACCCACGGTAATTTAGAATATTATTCATAAAAATTCTGAAATCAAAAGTTTCAGTAGGATCTATTACGGTAATTTCACTTGCAAAAGACATTGGGCTTGTAGAACCAGGGTATTTTTCTAATTGAAAATCTTTTAATTTGATGCTAAATGGTAATTTTAATTGTTTAGAACCATAGGTAAGTCTAAAATTTAATCCATTAACCTTGATTTGGATCGGAGCATAAGTAGTGTACTGAGCCCCTTTTACATCCACAGATGTAGTTTTTCCGTCCACTGTAATGTCAAAAGTTAATTTATGTGTTGGAAAACTTGTACGGTCTTCTGCACTTTTTTCAATGTATTTACCTTTAACATAAGGGCTAGGAACTACAAAATTGCTGTTGCCTAGTTTATACAATGAAAGTAAAGAGAAATCTTGTAAACTATCTTTTAAAATAATTCCATTGTATTGATCCGCCATTCTGTAATACGTACCGTCAAAAACAGTGTTTATTTTTAAAACTCCATTTACAGTTTTAAAATCAATGGCATTTTTTACATCACTGTCAAAACCTACGGTTAATCCGTGAATAGTTTGTGATGTTCCTTTCTTGATATAGTGATCATGTCGTCCACCTGCGCTAGATTCTACAAATTTTATATAGGTCTCTCCATTTTCGTCGAGTTCAAAAGCTTCCTGAAAGTTAGGGGTAAAACCAGTGAGCTTTACAGAAAAGTCTTTTCCTTTAAAATCATTTGAATAAGAATAGTTATTTGTTCCTAGAGAACTTAAAAGTATAGCGTCGTAGTTAGGTGTTTTTTGATTTTCACCATCATCTACGGTTGTTCCAATATAAGTTTTCTCAGAAAGAAATAAGCTAGATGTCTGTCCTTCTTTAATAGGCATAATTCCCTCGAAGCTAATGTATCTAGTAATACCCGCTCCAATTATAATAAGTACAAAAGACAAATGGAAGGCAAGTACTACCCATTTTTCTTTTCTATACAATCTGTATTTAAAGATGTTTCCGAAAAAGTTAATAGCCATAAAAACCATGATTAACTCAAACCACCATGCACTGTAGATAAGTGCTCTTGCGGTTTCGGTTCCAAAATCATTTTCTATAAATGTGGCAACAGCCATCGCAATTGCAAAAACTAAAAATAAGACCGCCATTAAGCGGGTAGAGTACAACTGATTTAGTATTTTTTTCATTTTGTTAGTTAAGGTAAATTTGTCGGCAAAGATACTGATTATTGACATAGGTTTAAATAGGTTATTATATATTATCTGTTAATATTTTCCTATATTTGAAATCTAATAAATTAAGAATGATGAATTTCTTTTTCAATTACGACTTTTCTGATGTTTGCTTAAATGTAAAGCGACCAGAAGCTTACGTTTCTTAATTTTATTTTTTTCTGCAAAGCGGAACCATATCTTATTTTTTTATTACTTTAAATTTTTCAATTATGGAATTACCATACGCTGAACCGTATAAAATAAAAATGGTAGAATCTATTAAAAGATCTACCCAAGAACAACGTGCAAAATGGATAAAAAAAGCACATTATAACTTGTTTAATCTCGATTCTGAAAAGGTATATATCGATTGTTTGACCGATTCKGGAACMGGKGCGATGAGCGATAAACAATGGGCTGCTATGATGGTAGGTGACGAGAGTTATGCTGGTTCTAGGTCGTTTTTAAAACTTAGGAAAACGGTCAAAAAAATTACAGGATTCAAGTATTTTTTGCCAACTCATCAAGGACGTGCAGCAGAAAATGTATTATTCTCTGTTTTAGTGAAAGAAGGAGATATTGTACCTGGGAATTCACATTTTGATACCACAAAAGGCCATATCGAATTCAGAAAGGCTACGGCTGTTGATTGTACCATTGATGAAGCATTTGATACAGCAATCCAACATCCTTTTAAAGGAAATATTGACTTATCAAAATTAGAAAAGGTATTTACGAGTAACCCTATCGAGAAAATTCCGTTTGTAGTGTTTACMATAACTTGTAATAGTGCAGGAGGACAGCCAGCTTCTATGAAAAACATAAAAGAAGTAAGTGATCTATGTAAGAAGTATCAAATACCATTGTATTTTGATGGCGCCCGTTTTTCTGAAAACGCCTATTTTATTAGAAAAAGAGAAGAAGGATACGCAGATATGAGCATYAAAAAAATTGTCAAAGAGATTTTTTCTTATGGCGATGGAATGACCATGAGTGCCAAAAAAGATGGATTGGTAAATATGGGAGGCTTTATTGCACTAAACGACAAATCGATTTTTAAACAGGCTACTGTTTTTAATATTATGTTTGAAGGATTTATTACCTACGGAGGAATGAATGGACGTGATATGGGGGCTTTGGCGGTTGGATTGGACGAAAGTACGGAATTCAATTATTTAGAAAGTAGGGTAGAGCAAGTAGCATACTTGGGAAACAAATTGGTGGAATTTGGTGTTCCTGTGCAACAACCTATAGGTGGACATGCAATATTTTTAGATGCCAATAAATTTGTGCCGAATATTTCTAGAGAAGAGTATCGTGCTCAGGCATTGGCTTTAGAAATATATGTAGTAGGTGGCATTAGAGGAGTTGAAATTGGAACTGTTTTGGCGGATCGTGATCCTGAAACCAGAGAAAATAGATATCCTGAGTTGGAATTAGTGAGGTTAGCAATCCCGAGACGTACCTATACAAATAATCATATGGATTTTATTGCAGCTACTTTAAAAAACATTTATGATACTAGAGATTTGGCAAAAACAGGATACAATATTGTGGACGAAGCCCCCATTATGAGACACTTTACAGTAAAATTCGAAAAAATATAATACTAAATTGTCTTTTTTTCTGTAATTTTGTCTTTTAATAAATTATAAACACGTTGAATTATGTTGTCGAGAGCTAGTAAATATGCCATTTTATCCACCTTATATTTGGCAGAGCACGCATCAAAAGAAAAAAAGATGAGTGTTAAGGCTATTGCAAACAGTATCAATGTGCCTAGCCCATTTTTAGCGAAATTATTCCAGCAGTTGGTGAAATGTAATATTATTTCATCTACCAAGGGACCAAATGGGGGGTTTTACTTAACAATAGAAAATGAAAATAAAACCGTATGTGACATCATAGAAGAGATTGATGGAACTAATAAATTGGACGACTGTTTTTTAGGTCTTGCTAAGTGTGATGGGAATAACCCATGCCCTGTGCATTTTATAGTAGAACCTTTCAAAAAGAAGATTTTTGGAAAATTTAGAGATCAAACAATCAAGGAATTTGCCAATGAGGTTGAAGCTCAAGGAAGTGTATTGTTTCTGAGTGGATTGGCTGTAAAAAAATAACTTTTACTGTGTTTAATATCCTAAAGCATGACTTTTGTCATGCTTTTTTCTTGTTTGTTAGTGTACATTTGCAGAAAATAAAAGATAAAAAGGTCTTTTAATAAAACTAATCAAAAACAAACTCTTTAAGTATGTTATCTAAAAAACAAGCAAGAAACTTCTTTTTGGGCGGTACTTTTGTCACATTCCTTGTATTTATAGGCTTGACAATTTATTCGCTATCTAGCGCAAATGACCAATCAAACGAAGAAAATTTAACGGCCGAAGTGGTTCGCGGAAAAGAACTATGGGAGAAAAACAACTGTATGGGCTGCCACACATTACTAGGTGAAGGTGCTTATTACGCTCCGGAATTAACAAAAGTACTAGACCGTAGAGGAGTTGGCTATGTAAAGGCAGCGTTAATGTCTCCAGTGCCTTGGCAACCAAGTGGACGTAAAATGGTAGCTTATAATATGAGCGATCAAGAAGCGAACGACATGGTAGCGTTTTTTGAATGGATCGGTAAAATTGACCTTAATGGTTTCGACAGAATCGTATCTCCATTGGCAAAACGTAGAGCAGCAAATAAATAATCCCTCTAAATCTTAATAAAAAAAGCATGTGAATTCGTTAAGAACTACATGATTTAAGATTTAGTATCAAAATATACAACATGAAATATAAATCACAAAAAGTAGCCTATTGGTTTTTTGCCTTATCGTTACTCTTATTAGTATTACAAATAGTGTACGGATTCATTATGGGATTCGCAAGAGCAGGATTTGATCCTTTACACGAGTTTATTCCKTTTAAYACCGCACGTGCAGTACATACRAACTTATTAATTGTWTGGTTATTGTCTGGTTTTATGGGAGCAGCATATTACATCATTCCAGAGGAAGCTCAACGCGAGTTGGTAAGTGTTAAATTGGCTTATGTACAATTAGTTAGTTTGGCTTTAGTCGGAGTTGTTGCCGTTATTGGTTTTCACTTTAATGTATGGGAAGGACGTAAGTTTTTAGAAATACCAAGACAATTGGATTATTTAGTAGTWGTAAATGTATTRCTATTYYTWTAYCTWATTTTAGCKACYTTRATWAAAGGRAARCGTAGAACTACAACATCTTTAGTATTGACAATGGGAYTAATATTTACCGCATTGTTATATTTACCAGGAATGATTCCTTTTGAYAGTCAAGTATTGGATTCTTTCTTTAGATGGTGGGTTGTTCACTTATGGGTAGAAGGAGTATGGGAATTAATTATGGGTGGTATTTTATCATTCTTATTAATTAAATTAACAGGAGTAGATAGAGAAGTGATTGAGAAATGGTTATACGTAATCGTTGGATTAACATTCTTGTCTGGAGTGTTAGGAACTGGACATCACTACTACTATATTGGAGTAAATAAAATTTGGTTAATCGTTGGTGGAATCTTCTCTGCTTTGGAGCCTTTAGCGTTCTTAGCAATGGCATTATTTGCTGTTAATATGTACAGAAAAGGAGAGAAAAAACACCCGAATAAATTGGCTATTTACTGGACTTTAGGAGCTGCTATTGTTTCTTTTGTTGGAGCTGGATTGTTAGGTTTTGCACATACTTTACCTCAAACAAACTTATATACTCATGGTACTTTAGTGACTGCAATGCACGCTCACTTGGCATTCTGGGGAGCGTATGCAATGATTATCTTTGCGATGATTAGTTACTCTTTACCGAATATGACAGGTCGTAAATTATATGATGGAGTAAGAGGAAGAATGGCGTTCTGGGTATCAAATATTGGTATGATTGGAATGACAGTTGCTTTTGGTGTAGCTGGTGTAGCTCAAGTTTATTTAGAAAGAATTTTACCTGAAAAAGGACTTGAAATGAGTTTTATGCAAATTCAAAACGAGATACAAGTACACTTTGTAGTATTATTACTTTGTGCAAGTATGTTTACGGTTGGAATTATTGCTTTTGTGGTTGATTTTATCAAACATGGGCAACCGACTGATGAAGCATTAGAAAAATAAAAATGTAGTTTTTTTAGATTGAAAACAGGGTTTTATGGTAGTTGAGTTTACCGTAGAGCCCTGTTTAATTTTAAATAGTTGACTTATGAATAAAAAAACACCTTATTACAAGGCMGTTGGGAAAGAAATAGAAGTTTTTGAGCATGCTTATAAAAACAAAATTCCATTTCTGATAAAAGGCCCTACTGGGACAGGRAAATCGCGTTTCATTGAATTTATGGCGCATAAATTAGAAAAGGAATTAATTACCATTTCTTGTCACGAAGAAACTTCTTCAACAGATTTAATTGGACGCTATATTATAAAAGGCGCTGAAACTRTTTGGATGGATGGTCCTTTAACTACTGCTGTTAAAAARGGWGCTATTATCTATTTAGATGAAATAGCAGAAGCGAGACCAGACGTAATTGTTGCGGTACATTCATTAACGGATCACCGTCGTGAATTGTTTATCGATAAAACGGGAGAAACCGTAAAAGCGCATGAGGATTTTACCTTAGTAGCCTCTTTTAACCCTGGATACCAACGTGGATTTAAGGAATTGAAACCATCTACAAGGCAACGTTTTACCGCCATGTCTTTTAGTTATCCTGATGCAAAATCGGAAGCTGAAATTTTAGTGAACGAAACGGGAATTGATGCTGATATTGCGAARAAATTAGTAAATATTGGAAGTAAAGTGCGTAATCTTACGGAATTGGGATTAACGGAAACTGTTTCTACACGATTAYTAGTAGATGCTGCTAAATTAATAAAAACGGGACTTCCTAAAAGATTGTCTGTAGAAGTAGCTGTAGTAGAGCCACTAACGGACGACCTTGAAACTATTGAAGCCCTAAAGGATCTTTGTGATTTAATGATATAATTGCAATACTTGTAAATTATTTGCCATGTTTGAACCAGATGAATTTTTATATACCAAGATTGTTAAGTTCTTAAGTCGTCGTAAAAGATCGGCTGCGGAACGTCTTGAATATCGTGTAAATTTAACAGATATTAAACCTAGATTAACCTTGTTAGCTTGTGCTATCACAGGGRAATCAATAGAGATTTATCCTGCGGAGAGAGAAGGAGGGTATCGAAATTCTAATTTCTTTTTGCCTTTTTATTTTGATGGATTTACAGATTACGATAAAAATATTGCTTTCTATTTGTTTCGCGTATTATACTTAGCGGAGCAAAAGAATTTAGGACAAAACTGGTCTGATACGAAGGTGGAACACGATACCAAAGAATCACAAATGAAGGCTCAAGAAGGTTCGGCTGCTGTTTTAAAAACACTGTTTGAGCAATATCCAATTTGTGCCCAAATTCATGCAGATATTCATGCATTAATCATCGAGAAAACCACCAAAAATATGGAGGCAGATTTTAGTGTCCTGTATGGGAAATGGATGCGAAGTGATACAGAGGGTAGTGATGATACCTTGCATAATTTTGATGATAAGACAAAAGGAGTAAATCCTGATGCACCACAAACGGTTTTAAAAGCCAATGCTGTAGAAGAAATTATTTCTGTGCAAGTGGATAARAAACAACAAGAGGATTTTGCYGTAAATCACAGTTTCGAAAAAGTKGAAACCGTAGATGAACACAATGGAGGCTGGAGAGATTTTGATGGAGATGACGAGTTGGATGACCATCAAGAGGCATTGCAGGATTTAAATATGAAATATACGGTGCGAGTGGATGATACCGCACATTCTGTATATCAAGCAGAATTTGTAGAAAATACTACAGTGTCTGAAAGTGCCAAGGCAGATGATAAAGGATATCATATTTCTTAYGATGAATGGGATTATTCGAAACGTGCTTACAAACCTGATTTTTGTAAAGTATATCCWAAAAAAATAATGAAATCAGATGCTGCVTATTAYAAAAAAACGCTCTCGGATAATAGAAGTACCCTTATGGGGCTTCGTAAAATGTTGACTTCTGTTAATAATAAATACCAACAAGTGAGGCGTCAAACACAAGGCGAGGAATTCGATTTGGATGCCTTAACTGATTTATTTGTCGATGTGAAATCGGGGCATACGCCTTCGGAAAACATCTATTTTYCCAAGCGAAAAAAAGAAAAAGATTTGTCTATTTTATTGTTATTGGATGTTAGTTTGTCTAGTGATGGTTATGCGGCAGGGAATCGCGTTATAGATGTAGAAAAACAAGTATCCATATTATTTGGAGAAATTTTGGAAGAGTTTAATATCGATTTTGCCATCAATGCTTTCTATTCAAAAACAAGAAATCATTCTTCATACATTACCCTAAAAGGCTTTGACGAAGATTGGAATAAAGCGAAGCATAAAGTAGGCGCCATAGAACCAAATGGTTATACGAGGATTGGTGCAGCTTTGCGTCATGCGGGTGCAGAATTGGATTTACGTGAGACTAAAAATAAATGGGTGATTTTAATTTCCGACGGTAAACCAAATGATTACGATAGGTATGAAGGAAAATAYGGTGTGAACGATGTAAAACAGGCATTGAAAGAGTTAAACCAACGTCATATAAATTCTTATGCATTGGCTATAGAAGCTTCTGCAAAATATTATTTGCCTCAAATGTTTGGGCAGAATCACTATCAAATTTTAACCACTCCTGTGGAATTATTACAATCTTTAGTGCTGTTATATGAGAAAATAAAGCATCAATCTAGCTAGTATTCAGTTATTTATCAATTTTAACAAAAATAATTGTTTTAATAAAAGATAAAATAGTCTTTTATTCATATCTTTGCCGTGTACTTAATAAAATAAGGCGACATTATGGAGATATTAAAGAGTAAAACGGTTGCAGAAACATTGACTCAAAATATAGGAGCAGATACTGTTTTTGGAAAATACAATATAGATTTTTGTTGYGGTGGRGGAATKWCYTTRGARCAAGCTTGYAAAGAAAGYGGMGTBRCTTTYGANNARCTTWAAMAMGAAATAGAAGCAATAAAAACCACACTTTCAAGATCGGTTAACTATGATGATTTTGGATTGGAAGATTCCATTGAATACATAGCAAACAATTTTCATCAATATTTTATAGATAATGTGTCTTTAATTGGACAATATGCAGCTAAAGTTGCTCAGGTACATGGAGCAAGTCATGGTGAAGTGGTAGAGGTAAATGCTGTTTTTATGCAATTGACAAACAAATTGGAATCAAACATACAATTGGAAACGGAAACGTTATATCCTAAAATGTTAGCTGTTTCTGATAAAACGGTGTCGAATGCTAATGAATTATCAATTCATAAAATAAATATTACTTCTAACTTTAAAGTGATTGGTGGTTTATTGAAGGAACTATCCCAACTTACCAATAGCTATACTTCACCTGAAGGAGCATGTATGACCTATCAAACGCTTTACGTAAAGTTAAAAGAACTAGAACAAAAAATACAACAGTATATGCATTTTGAAATGAATGTATTGTTCTCAAAAATATAAATAAACTATTTACATCAGGTAATTGCTGATGTTTATGGCATTAAACTAAAAAAACTACAAAATGAACTCATTTTTACCAACGATAGAAAAATTACCTGAAGGGCATCCTTTAAAAGTGTATTACCAAGAAGGTGAATTAATTCAAGAATTATTATTAGAATTATACGAAGTAGATCCTGTAGAGGATTTTCAAAAATATTTTAATCAATTCAATCATTTAATTACCATAGAAAAACGTTTTGCTCGTAAGGAAAATCAATTATTCCCTTATTTAGAAAAACATGGTTGGAATGGTCCTAGCCAAGGAATGTGGTCTTTTCACGATACTTTACGTGATCAAATCAGATTGTTAAAAGGTTTTAATGAAGAAAAAAACACAGAGAAAATTGTTGAAAATCTTCCTTATTTAATTGAGGGAATCAAGAGGTTGATGAGTATTGAGGATACGAGACTGTTCCCAAATTCTATGGACTTATTGAGTGAGGATGATTGGAAAGAATTTTATGTAGGTGATGAAGAAATTGGATGGATGTTAAAAGAAACTCCGGCACCATACCCTGCTGTCGAAGTAGCTACTGAAGAGGAAACGTATGTGCATCCAAGTAAAGATTTTAAAAAGCGCGAATTGAGTTTCTCATTGGAAAATACGTTTCATTATGACGAGGGACATATGACTCCAGAACAGGTGAACTTGTTGTTGCGTTTTTTACCTGTAGATATTACTTATGTGGATGAAAACGATAAAGTTATTTTTTACAATAGAGGAAAAGATCGTGTGTTTCCAAGATCAAAAGGAATTATTGGACGTGAAATTAGATTCTGTCACCCACCAAAAAGTGTGGATATGGTATTGAGAATTGTAGATGAGTTTAAAGCAGGGACAAAAGATACAGCTGAATTTTGGATCAATTTTAAAGGACAAATGATTCATATCCGCTATTTTGCCATTCGTGATAAGGACAATGTTTATAAAGGAGTTATTGAAATGTCTCAAGACATTACAGATATCCAAAAACTAGAAGGTCAACAACGTTTATTAGACTGGGATTAATATAATTTATAAAGTTAAGTAACAATAAAATCATGGAAACAGTGCCAATCGATTCAAAAAACGTGTATTACCCTCCAGGGGGGATTTTAATGTGGATCATTATCTTTTTAGAACTTTTTACGTTTGGAATGGCACTGGTGGCCATGGTTTATTACGGTAGTTTGGAGCGAGAACTATTTCACGAGTCTCGTTTGCTTTTAAATGCTTCATATGGCGCTGTGAATACTGTTTTTTTACTGTCAAGTGGTTTCTTTATGGCTAAATCTGTCATGGCTTTAAAAGCAAAAAAAGTAGACAAAAGCATTCGTTTTTTGTATTTCACTATATTTTTAGGAGTCTGTTTTCTTGTCCTTAAAGGGATAGAATACAGCACTAAAATAGACGCAGGTCTGGATATGAATTACAATTTATTTTTCACTTTTTATTGGGCTTTGACAATTTTTCATGTGGTTCATGTAATAGTAGGGATTCTTATTCTGGGTATTTCAGGATTTAATTTAAAAAGAAATCCAGCAAAAGTTGAATTGATAGATGTAGAGGCAGGTGCTGCTTTTTGGCATATGTGCGATCTGATTTGGTTATTGCTTTTTCCTATAATCTACTTAATATTTTAATCTACAAATTGTTCGTAACAGAATGGTTAACAACTAAAATTGACTCATGAAAAACAGTAAAATAATATGGGGAGTACTAATGCTACTTACTTTTATAACTGCATTTGTTTCCGGCAGTGAAATAAATTATGCAGCCTTGCTTATTATAGGGATTGCAGTCCTTAAATTTATATTGGTGGCTTTTGAATTTATGGAACTTAAAAAGGCGCACGTTTTGTGGAAATACTTGTTACTAGGCTTCCTAGGGRTTTTCTCAAGTATTGTAGTGCTTATATTATAAGTAGATTGAATTTTTAGTCTAAAATTATAAATTCAGTTCTTCTATTTTTTTGATGTTCATTCTCTGGACATTTTACACCATTGGAACAATCGTTTAATAACTGTGTTTCACCATATCCTTTTCCGGAAATTCTATCCGCTGAAATACCTCTGGAGATTAARTATTTGGTAGTGGCTTGTGCTCTTTTTTGAGAAAGAATTAAATTGTAGTAATCAGTGGCTCTACTGTCTGTATGGGCACCTATTTCTATTTTTATTGTAGGATAAGCTATCAACATTGCTTGTGCAATTTTTTCAAGTTCTATTTTTGCATCCCATCGTATTTTTGATTCGTCTAGGTCAAAATATATAGGATTYAATTTGAGTGTTTTTCCTAAGTCTTGTCCAGAATTTACCTCTTGATAGTACGTTTCCATGGAAATATTGACTTGCTGTWGCTCCGTATTGTTTTTAAAAKAGACCAAATCTTCATTGGCTAAATAYCCTTCTTTATGAGTTCGTAAAAGRTAATTTTGTGTRCATTTTTGAATGTCAAATTTGTAAAAACCATTTTTGTTAGAGCTAGTTTCTGCAATAATTTCGTTATTTAAATCAATCAGTAATACCGTAGTATTTTTTAAGTATTTGTCACTGTCTATTTCTGTGATAAATCCTTGAATTTTATGATCACATTTAAKAATAACGATCTTTTCTTCTATGGATTCTATACAGTAAATATTGTCTATATCATATTTGTTATCTCGGTTGGAAGCAAAGTAAATTTTTTGGGTAGTGTTGTCTATAGAATATCCAAAATCGTCGTAATTACTATTTATAGGAGCAGAAAGATGAAATACATCGATGTTGTTAGCAGAGATTGTTGCTTTAAAAATATCGAATCCTCCAAGACCTGGCTTACCATCGGAAGCATAAAATAAATTTCCATCGGAGTCAATAAAAGGGTATGAATCTCTTCCGAAAGTATTTATTTTTTTTCCTAAATTTGTTGGTTTGCTGTAATTTCCATTCCCAAGAATATCTACCACGTAAATATCCGACCTTCCATGACTGTCAGGGAGGTTCGCTGCAAAATAAAGTTTCGTTCCATCTTGACTAATTGCTGGATGGGCATATAGAAATGCTGTTTTTGTAAACGGAAGTTGCATTGCCTTAGACCAGCTATTATTTTCCTTTACGGCTCTGAAAAGTTTAAACTTTTGAATTTCCTTTTTTTTTGCTACGTTTCGTGTAAAATAAATTTCTTTTCCATCATTGGTTAGCACAGCACTTGTTTCGTTGAATTTAGTATTTATTTCGCTGCCCAATTGCTGAATGTTTTCAATAGTATTTTCTACAATGTCACCTTTAAAAATATCATAATACGGCAAATTTGTCCAAGCATCTCTATGTTTTGATGAGTTTCCTGTTTTTCTTGAAGATGAAAAGTAGAAGGTGTTGTTGTGAATAAAAGGCGAGAAGTCAGAGTGTTTACTGTTGATAGAAAGTTTTGTTAACTGTTGTTTCTCTGTTTTTACACTTATGTTTTTATGAATCGGAATTGAAGATATTCCTTTTTTTAGATAAAATTTCTTCATCCATAAAGAACCTTCTCTTTGTTTTCCAGTTGATTTAAGAGCGTGGGCATATCGAAAAAAAAAGATTGGATCTATTTTGTTGTTGGGGTAGTTTTTAAACAGTCTCTCATACCAGACAAGTGCTGTTTTGTATTTTCCATTCAAATAGTAAGCATTACCAATACGTTGTAATAAACTAGCTGATTGAAATCCGTTTTTTACAACATTTTCATAGAGTTTAACCGCATCCATATAAGCCAAGTTATCAAATTTTCTGTTTCCTTCAGTATATAAATCTGATTGGGAAGAAATAGAGATATGACTTAGTAGAATTAATAAAAATGTTATACGTATAATTACGCGCATCAAAAATCTGTTAGAATCAACAAATATAGTGATTCTAACAGAATAAATRCGATAACTCTTTAAATATTAAGTGTCTTTGTGTTACTCTTAAGCAGACATTTCCATGTTACGTCGAATTCTACTTAGGGATTGTGGTTCAATTCCTAAGTAAGAAGCAATGTCTTTTAATGGGATGCGATGCGGTACAGTTTTGTGTTGCTCTTTCAAGTTTACATAACGTTCTGTGGCACTATAGGCAAGTAAAGAAAATTCTCTTTGCGATTTTTTCATGTGCCGATTTTCTGCTAGTTTTCTACCAATTGTATTTGTGTTGGTCGAGATATCAAATAATTTTTGCAAGTCATCATACTTAATAGCAAATAAAGTAACTTTTGTTAATGATGAAATATACATTTTTGATGGTATTTGTAAGAAAAATGAATTGAAGTCAGTAGAAAATTCATTTTCAATACCGAAATCTAAAACTAGTTCTTTATCATCTTTTACATGGTAATATTTCAGCAACCCTTGGTCAATAAAATAGAGTTCTTCCACAACTTTTTTAGGAGTAGAAATTAAAGCGCCTTTTTTAAAAGTGTATTTTTTAATAATCGATGAAAAATTTATCCAATCTTTTTCGTTAAAATTAGGATTAATTTTTTTTAATACGTGATACATTCTTTCCATAATAGTAGCAGTTTTGAATTAATANGGGGGGATGCCATAGCTATGATATGACCAAATTACATATTTTTATTGAAACTTATGATTTAACATGTGGTAATTTTTGATTTTTTCGACGAATGGTAATCTAAATGGTATGAAAATAGTAATATTTGGTAGTATAACGGTATTTAATGGTAAAAAGCTGTTATTAGGTATAAGCTTTCATATTTCACTTAAATATARGTAATTGGTTTTGAATTGAAACCATTTATGTTGTTTTGGTTTATTGTGTGCWTATTATAAATCATATTTGCCATCTGAATAATTAAAAAGAAGAATTATGTGTGGAATTGTATGTGCATTCGATTTAAAGGAAAAAGCGGAAGCGTTAAGACCTCAATTATTAGAAATGTCAAAAAAAGTACGTCATCGCGGACCAGACTGGAGTGGGGTTTTTAGTAATGATAAAGCAATTATGACCCACGAACGTTTGGCTATTGTTGATCCAGCTTCAGGTAAACAACCTTTATTTAGTGAAGATAAAAATTTGGTACTTGCTGCCAATGGAGAAATATATAACCACAGAGAGTTACGTAAACAATTTGATGGGAAGTACAACTTTCAAACAGAATCAGATTGTGAAGTTATTTTGGCTTTGTACAAAGATAAGGGAGTTCACTTTATAGATGATATGAACGGTATCTTTGGTTTTGCAATATATGATGTAGAAAAAGATGAATATTTTATTGCACGAGATCATATGGGAATTATTCCTTTGTATATTGGGTGGGATGAGAATGGTACTTTTTATGTGGCTTCTGAGCTAAAAGCATTAGAAGGTGTTTGTGCGAAAATTGAATTATTTCCTCCTGGACATTACCTTTCGAGTATAGATGGTGAATTGGTACAATGGTATAAACGTGATTGGACCGAATATGACGCTGTGAAAGAAAACCAAACAAGTATAGATGAGTTGCACGATGCTTTGGAAGCAGCTGTACACCGTCAGTTAATGTCTGATGTTCCTTATGGAGTCTTATTGTCTGGAGGCTTGGATTCTTCTGTGACTTCGGCTATTGCAAAAAAGTATGCCGAAAAACGTATAGAATCTGATGATACCGATAAAGCGTGGTGGCCACAATTGCATTCGTTTTCTGTAGGACTAGAAGGTTCTCCTGATTTAGCGGCTGCTCAATTGGTAGCAGATCATATCGGAACCGTACATCACGAAATTAAATTTACCATTCAAGAAGGGTTAGACGCTATTAAAGATGTAATTTATAATATAGAAACCTATGATGTTACAACTATTAGAGCTTCTACTCCTATGTATTTATTGGCCCGAGTTATAAAATCGATGGGAGTAAAAATGGTTTTATCAGGTGAAGGAGCAGATGAATTATTTGGTGGCTATTTGTATTTTCATAAAGCTCCAAATGCGGAAGAATTTCATGAAGAAACAGTACGTAAATTAAGCAAATTACACATGTATGATTGCTTGAGAGCGAACAAATCGTTGGCTGCTTGGGGAATTGAAGGACGTGTACCATTTTTGGATAAAGAATTTATTGATGTAGCCATGCGTATCAACCCTCAGGATAAAATGATCAATGGGGAACGTATGGAAAAATGGGTGATTCGTAAAGCATTTGAAAAATATTTACCAGAAAGTGTTACTTGGAGACAAAAAGAACAATTCTCTGATGGTGTTGGTTATAGTTGGATTGATACATTGAAGGAAATGGTAGGAAAAGAAGTGACGGACGAACAATTGGCAAATGCACATTATAAGTTCCCAATTCAACCGCCTACCTCAAAAGAAGAATATTATTACCGCAGTATTTTTGCACGTCATTTTCCTTCAGATACTGCTGCTAAAAGTGTACCTCAAGAAGCATCTGTAGCTTGTAGTACAAAAATTGCCTTAGAATGGGATGAGAGTTTTAAAAACATGAATGATCCATCAGGAAGAGCAATTGCATCAGTTCATGATGACGCTTATTAAAATATAATACAATGTTTTTAATGTTCAACGTTGTATAATAAATGCCGTTCTATTCTGTAGAACGGCATTTTTTTGTATATTTTTGAGCCATGCAGTATACCGAGGGAGTTTTAGAGAAAACATTAAAAAAATATTTTGGTTATGATACTTTTCGTGACCAACAAAAAGAGATCATCGAATCTGTTTTAAACGGAAAAGATGGATTGGTTATTATGCCGACGGGAGGAGGAAAATCGATTTGTTTTCAATTGCCGGCAATGATTTTTGAAGGACTTACTTTAGTGATTTCTCCATTGATTGCTTTGATGAAGGATCAGGTAGATGGTTTAAATGCAAATGGGATTCCTGCCGCGTATTATAATAGCAGTCAGGATCACGAGGATCAATCCGATATTTTTGAGCGGATTTTAAAGCACGATTTAAAGCTCCTGTATGTGGCTCCAGAAAGTTTGTCGCTACTAGAAAATATTTTGAAAGAAAAATACATCAGTTGTATTGCTATAGATGAAGCGCATTGTATTTCTTCTTGGGGACACGATTTTAGACCGTCTTATCAACAACTAGGGTTTTTTAAGCGCACCATGCCTCATATACCCATCATTGCATTGACTGCTACCGCCGATAAAGCAACTAGAACCGATATTTTGGATCAATTAAGTATTCCTAAAGCACCTATTTTTATTTCTTCATTCGATCGGAAAAATATTGAAATCGAAGTGCGTACAGCGGATGATAGAATTGGTCAAATAGTTCGGTTTGTAAATAAAAGGCCTGGTGATTCGGGTATTATTTATTGTTTGAGCCGTAAGTCTACCGAGCAATTAGCGAAAAAATTGGATAAGAACGGAATCAATGCTGCAGCATATCATGCAGGAATGTCTTTTGAAGATAGAACACAGGTGCAAGAGGAGTTTATTTTTGATAAAATTCAGATTGTTTGCGCAACAGTGGCTTTTGGAATGGGGATAGATAAATCCAATGTGCGTTGGGTGATACATTATAATATGCCTAAAAACATAGAAGGTTATTACCAGGAAATAGGAAGGGCTGGACGTGATGGATTAAATTCACATGCCTTGCTTTTTCATAGTTATGCTGATGTTATTCAATTGCAAAAATTTACTGAAGGCGCAAGTAATGCCGATGTGCAAGTTGCGAAACTAGAAAGGATGAAACAATTTTCTGAAGCGACTACTTGTCGACGTATTTTATTGTTGAGTTATTTTGGTGAATTGCTTTCCGAGAATTGCGGGAATTGTGATGTATGTAAAAATCCACCACAAATATTTGATGGAACAGTAATCGCTCARAAAGCCTTGTCTRTRATWTMSAGRGTRAARGAAAARGAAGCWGTKGGAWYKATTRTWGATRTKCTWCGKGGKGCWAAAAAYGCMASWGTMTTGGATAAAGGGTATGATTCTCTTAAATCTTATGGTATTGGAAGTGATATCGCATGGCGGGATTGGCAACATTATATCATTCAATTGATAAATCAAGGATATTGTGAAATCGCTTTTCATAAGTACAACGCCTTGCAGTTGACAGATTTTTCGAAAAAAGTACTGTATAATGGACAGAAAGTAAGTTTGACGAGACCTGTAGATTTAAAGAAAATAGCCAAACGTACCATTAAAAAGGTGACAAAAGCACCTTATAAAACATCTACGTTGTTTGATGCTTTGAAAAAATTACGATTTAAAATTGCAACAGAAGAAGGGATTCCTGCATATCTAGTATTCAGTGATGCAACATTGAAAGAAATGGACAGGGCTAGACCGATGTCTGATACAGATTTTTTGGATATAAGTGGAGTAGGGCAACGCAAATTAGAAGTGTATGGGGACGAATTTATGGCTGAAATCACTAAGTTTATACGAGAGAAACCTAAAAAAGCAACCACCTTTGACGAGACTTTTAAATTGTATAAAAAAGGAATGTCTGTTGATGAAATAGCCGATCAACGAGGTTTAAATCCAGTAACTGTTTATTCTCATATTGCAAAATTATATGCGGATGGTAAAGCTGTAGATTTGTATGATTTTGTTTCTAAAGAAGATGTAGAGAAAGTAAGACTTGCTAAGCAAGAACTCGGAAATCCAGATATGTTAAAGCCCTATTATGATTTTTTTGATGATAAAGTAGGCTATACTACTATTAGAATGGCTTTGGCTATATTGTCAAAAAATTAAAGGTAGAAGTGAGTATTGAGATATTAGTATTGAGAGCCACTCRTGGCGGTTATTGATACTGGAGTCAGGACCTAAGACTTTTGGATTCGAGTGGTGATAGGTAGTGTTTAGATATTAGTATTGAGAGTCACTCATGGTGGTTATTGATACTGGAGTCAGGACGTAAGATTTTTAGATTCGAGTGGTAATAGGTAGTGTTAAGATATTAGTATTGAGAGCCACTCATGGCGGTTATTGATACTGGAGTCAGGACCTAAGACTTTTGGATTCGCGTGAAACCAGAGGTGATTTAAATAGTGTATTTTTAGCAACCAGCAACCAGCAACCAACAACCAGCAACTAACAACCAACAACCATGAATCCAATAATCATCAGTCAAAATATACATCAACCTAAAGAAAAAGTATGGGAAGCTATTACGAAACTAGAACAGATGACCCAATGGTTTTTTGAAGATATTCCTGCTTTTGAACCTAAAGTAGGCTTTAAAACTAAGTTTGATGTGCTCTCTGAAGATACGGTATTTGTACATCTTTGGGAGATAATTGAAGTGATTCCACAAAAGAAAATTGTGTACAACTGGAAGTATGAAGGTCTGCAAGGAAATTCTACCGTGTCGTTTGAGTTGATGGATTCAAAAGAAGGTACAATCATACAGGTTACAAGTACTGTTTTAGAACCATTTCCTACTGATAAAGTAGAGTTTGAACGAGAAAGTGGTGTTCAAGGCTGGACTTATTTTATAAAAGATTGCCTAAAAACACATTTAGAAAAAGCATGAAAAAAGACCGCAATTTTGCGGTCTTTTAAAATTAATATCTCATATCTAAAAGCGCAATACTAACTTACATATTTCTGCGATATTGTCCACCTACAGTAAACAATGCCTCGGTAATTTGTCCGATAGAACATACTTTAGTTGCTTCCATTAATTGTTCGAAAATATTTTCGTTGTTAATGGATTTTTCTTGTAGTAATTGTAGTTGAATTTCTGTTTTCTCTTGATTACTTGTATTGAGGTTACTAACTGTTTCAATTTGGACTTGTTTTTCTGTTTCTGTGGCTCTAATAACTTCTTCCGGTAAAACCGTTGGAGATCCATCCTTACTTAAAAAAGTATTTACTCCAATAATCGGAAATTTCCCCGTGTGTTTCAAGGTCTCATAATACAAGCTTTCTTCTTGTATTTTACTGCGTTGGTACATGGTTTCCATGGCACCTAAAACGCCACCTCTTTCTGTGATTCTGTCAAACTCTGCATAGACAGCTTCTTCAAATAAATCTGTTAATTCTTCAATAATAAAAGCGCCTTGAATAGGGTTTTCATTTTTTGTAAGTCCTAGTTCTTTATTGATGATTAATTGAATGGCCATGGCTCTGCGTACACTTTCTTCGGTAGGCGTTGTAATAGCTTCGTCATAAGCATTGGTGTGTAAGCTGTTGCAATTATCATAAATTGCATACAATGCTTGGAGTSAGGTTCTAATGTCGTTAAAGTCTATTTCCTGTGCATGCAAAGAACGTCCAGAGGTTTGGATATGATATTTCATCATTTGAGACCTAGAATTAGCTCCGTATTTTTGTTTCATGGCTTTAGACCATATTCTACGTGCTACACGACCTATTACTGCGTATTCTGGATCGACTCCATTGGAGAAGAAAAAAGAGAGGTTTGGTCCAAATTTATTGATGTCCATACCACGAGATAAATAATATTCAACATAAGTAAAACCGTTGGCTAAAGTAAATGCCAATTGAGAAATTGGATTGGCTCCCGCTTCGGCTATATGATAACCGGATATGGAGACAGAATAAAAATTACGCACATTATTGTCTATAAAATATTCCTGTACATCACCCATAAGTCTCAAAGCAAATTCTGTAGAAAAGATACAGGTATTCTGCGCTTGATCTTCTTTTAAAATGTCGGCTTGTACTGTTCCTCTTACTTTGGAAATGGTCTCGTACTTGATTTTTGTATAAATGTCCGAGGGCAATACTTCATCTCCAGTTACTCCTAGTAAAAATAGTCCTAATCCATTATTTCCTTCTGGAAGTTTTCCTTGATATTGTGGTGGTTTACTTTTTTTATCCGTGTAAATAGCAGCTATTTTCTCGTTTATTTCTTTTTCTAAATTATTTTCTTTGATGTATTTTTCACATTCTTGATCAATGGCGGCATTCATAAAAAATCCTAGCAACATTGGAGCAGGGCCGTTGATGGTCATGGATACCGAGGTCATAGGATTGGTCAATTCAAATCCTGAATAGAGCTTTTTAGCATCGTCTAAACAACAAATAGAAACCCCCGCATTTCCTATTTTTCCATAAATATCGGGTCTTAAGTCAGGGTCGTTTCCATAGAGTGTAACACTGTCAAATGCAGTAGATAATCTTTTCGCAGGCATGCCTAAACTAACATAATGAAAACGTCTGTTGGTACGTTCAGGACCCCCTTCACCTGCAAACATTCTTGTAGGATCTTCACCAGTTCTTTTGAAAGGGTAAATTCCAGCGGCAAAAGGGAATTCTCCAGGAACGTTTTCTTGTAGTGACCAGAATAGAATGTCTCCCCAAGATTCGTAGGAAGGCAAACAAATTTTGGGGATTTTTGTGTGTGAAAGCGATTCACTATGTGTTGCTATTTTAATTTCTTTATCACGAACCTTGAATAAAAAGACATCGTCTTTATAGCGTTGTTTTTTTGTGTTCCATCCAATAATAATTTGCCAATTATGAGGGTTGAAGTCCATTTTTACACGTGCAAATTCTTTAAATAAAAGTTCTAAGAATTCGGTATTGTCTGTATTTGCTAGTTGTAATAGTATGGCAGCTTCTTCCAGTCCATTTTCTGATAAAAATTGATCAGGGTTTGTGTTGATATTTGCAACGGAGCAGATGGTTTTAAAAATACCAAATAGTTTTTGAGCAATTTCTTTCTGAATTGTACTTTGTTGATTGTAATTTCGATTGTTTTCAGATATTTCCGATAAATAACGCGTTCTGTTTGGAGGAATTATATACTGTTTTTCGCTCATATGTTTGGTTATTTCAAACGTACTCTGGAAATTTGATTTGGTTTTTTCGTTCAATTTACTGATAAGTACTCGGTACAAATTATTTGCTCCAGGGTCATTAAACTGGGATGCAATTGTACCATAAACAGGCATGTTGTCTGTCTCTTCTTCCCATAAATTATGATTGCGTTGGTATTGCTTTCTAACATCTCTAAGTGCATCAAGAGCACCTCTTTTGTCAAATTTATTTAAGGCAATTACATCCGCAAAATCAATCATGTCAATTTTTTCTAACTGAGTAGCGGCACCATACTCAGGAGTCATTACATACAAGGAAACATCGGAATGGTCTAAAATCTCGGTGTCACTTTGCCCGATACCTGAAGTCTCTAAAATTACCAAGTCAAAAGAGGAAATTTTTAAAATATCAATAGCATCACTTACGTGTTTTGATAAAGCTAGATTGGACTGTCTAGTTGCTAAAGAACGCATATAAACACGATCGGTTTTGATGGCATTCATACGGATTCTATCACCAAGAAGCGCACCGCCTGTTTTACGTTTAGAAGGGTCTACAGAGACAATGGCTAGTTTTTTAGTTGGGAAGTCTTGTAAAAATCTACGGACAAGTTCATCTACTAAACTCGATTTTCCAGCACCTCCAGTTCCTGTAATTCCCAATACAGGAATGTTGGACTTTGAAGCTTTTTTTCGTATTGTTTTTATGAAATCGGCATGTTTCTCTGAAAAATTTTCTGCTGCAGAAATGGCATTGGCAATTGTTTTTATATTTTGAAGTTTAAAATCTTCAATGTCCTGTGTAATCGTTTCCCCAGTGGGATAATCGCACTGCACAATCATATCGTTTATCATGCCTTGGAGTCCCAGTTTTCTTCCGTCATCTGGAGTGTATATTTTGCAGATTCCATAGTCCATTAACTCGGCAATTTCGGAAGGTAAAATAACACCACCTCCTCCTCCGAAGATTTTAATGTTAGTGGCTCCTTTTTCTTTCAATAAGTCGAACATGTATTTAAAATATTCATTGTGTCCGCCTTGATAAGAAGTAATAGCAATGGCATTAGCATCTTCTTGTATGGCTGTATTTACCACTTCTTCCACGCTTCTGTCATGGCCTAGATGGATGACTTCTACGCCTGTTGATTGGATGATACGTCGCATTACATTGATGGCGGCATCATGACCGTCAAAAAGTGATGCAGCTGTTACAATTCGTATTTTATTATTCGGAATATAAGGTGTTTGTTGTGTCATTTGTTAGTATTGTTGTACTGCAATTTAGTCATTTATTTGAAGCGGAAAGTCGTTTTTGTTGCGTGTTTATCAAATAAAACAGCAGTTGATCGTATTGTTTACTTAAATAACACGTTTCACGTATTAATAGTGTAGTTGTTTTGTGGTTTTTTCACAGATAATTCAAAAAAACGATACCTTTTTTTATGCTGATTTACTGTAAGTTATCACCTTGTAGATAAACTCCCTTTTTAAAAGAAATAGCTAAATAGGCTTTGTGTCTATGTAGTAGGATTAAAAAACGAATTAAAAACTTAATGCAAGACCAAATAAAGAAGAAAATTGAGCAGTGTTCTATTTGATGTCGTAGATGAATTTTATTATGCTTCATCAACCTTTGTTCTTTATTAAGTATGCGGTTTTATAAATAATAAAAGGAGAGTTTGTAATGGTGTCGTAGTTTTTCWGAAGAATAGTTATAATGAGGATGGGCATAGGGATCAATCGGCAAAGATATTATGCTAGTTCTACTACATGTTATTCGGCATGATTGTTGCATAATTATTTAATGTGTTTACAAGGCATTTCGTATGCACTGTTGCGCTAAACAAGTCTGTTTTGATAGACTTTTGTATCACCTAAAAATAAATAAATAATGAAGATTTTAAAATTACTATCGGTATTCGTATTTGCTATTTTACTAAGTTCTTGTACGAGTATTCGTGTGAGTTCAGATTATGATTCGAAAACGGATTTTTCTAAGTACAAAACCTTTGCTTTTTATAAAAAGGGTATTGACAAAGTAGAACTGTCATCATTGGATAAAAAGAGGATATTAGCCGCAGTAGAGCAAGAGTTATTGGCAAAAGGTTTTACGAAATCTGATAATCCAGATGTTTTGGTAAATATTTTCACCAAAGCGCATCAAAAAGTAAATGTCTATCAGAGTGGTTATTATAACATGTGGCATCCATGGTATTACGGTGCAGATTTTGGAACTCATATTTCGAAATACACAGAAGGTACATTATTTGTAGATTTAATTGATGCTCGTAAAAAGGAATTGACTTGGCAAGGGATTGGTTCTGGTGTGTTAGCGAGATCTGGGAATGTTGTAAAAAAAGAAGCGAAAATTAAAGAATTTGTTTTTGAAATAATGAAAAATTATCCGCCAATTAATTAATTTGGTGGACTTTTAGTGGGGTCATAATAATAGGTTAATTTTATTCATTTAGGTTGGAAAAGGATAGGATTTAGATAAAATAACTTATTATTATGACTTTTTTTTATACTTTTATTTTATGAAACGAACATGAATTTTTTTTAATCAAAAAATACACCCAAGGGTATGATTAAAATAAATTCATGGGAGAACGAGTGTAACGAGTGCTTCCAGGGGTTCTCAAATTTTGAATTACTTTTATTCAATTACAAAATTTTAAACACATGAATTTTAAAAAAATAATCCCTTTAGAAGAGGGCGATTATTATACAAATGATCAAGGTTACAGAGTGTTTACGGAAAAATATCATTTAAAACGTGGGTATTGCTGTAAGAGTGGTTGTAAACATTGTCCCTATGGATATGATAAAAAAACGGATGGATTTAACTAAAAATTGTTAAGATGATAAGAAGAATAGTAATGTTAATGCTGGTGTTGCAATGTACTGCTTGTGCAGAGTTGCAACAGGTAATCAATCAATTGCCAATAGAAGGAAATACAGGGCTTGGAAATGCTCAGATAGCAGCGGGATTAAAGCAAGCTTTGGATAACGGAATCACCAAACAAGTGAGTACTTTGGCTCTGAAAGATGGTTTTAATAAAAATAGTTTGGTGAAAATTTTATTGCCTGAAGAATTACAAAGGGTAGACAAGACATTGCGTTCTATTGGCTTGAGCCATTTGGCAGATGAAGGATTGAAAGTCTTAAATAGAGCTGCAGAAGATGCTGTTTCGGAAGCAATTCCTGTATTTGTAAGTGCTATTAAAGGAATGACTTTTAATGATGCAAAACAGATTTTATTGGGGGACAACATGGCAGCTACCAATTATTTAAAGAGCTCAACTACTGATGCATTGTATCAAAAATTCAATCCGATTATCAAAAATTCATTTCAAAAAGTAGGCGCAGATCAAATTTGGGAGAACTTAATTACAAAGTACAATAGTGTGCCTTTTGTGAAAAAAGTAAATCCGGATTTGACAGATTATGTGACCAATCAAGCCTTGTCTGGAGTGTTTAAAATGGTGGCCGTTGAGGAAAAAAATATACGTACTAAGATTAGTGCTAGAAATACTGATTTATTGCGAAAGGTTTTTGCTTTGCAGGATAAGGTTAGTTATTAATAGATAACAAATTAAAAAAGTGAGTTGGATTTATTTAGTTATAGCGGGTATTTTTGAAATTGGATGGCCTTTAGGGTTTAAGATGTCTCAAAATTCTCCCCATAAATTTATTTGGATATTGGTGTCCGTTGTTTCTATGGCCTTGAGTGGTTATTTTTTATGGAATGCACAAAAAGACATCCCCATTGGAACTGCTTATGCGGTTTGGACAGGGATTGGTGCCATAGGTACATTTATTATAGGGATTGCATTTTTTAATGATGCAGCAAGTATATGGCGTATGTTATCTGTATTACTAATAGTTGTAGGTTTGGTAGGCCTTAAATTAGCGACCTAATAAGAGAATAGAATTACAAGAAAAAATAGACAGTAGTTTTAAAAACTGCTGTCTATTTTTTCTTGTAATTGTTTAAAGTAATCAAAAGCTTTGAGAAGTCGAGAACCATACCAACTAAAATACTCACCATCCGCAAAAACGGTCATGGATCTGTTCGCATAACTGGCTATTTCAAAGGCGTGATCATCTGTGAATTTGAATGGTTCTGATGGTAGCAATACAATTCTAGGATCTCCGTCAAAACGAATTTTTTCTAGTTTAATTATTGGATATCGATCTAGGTTTTGATAGATATTTTCGAATTTATTCAGTTTTAATATCTCGTTGATAAAAGTGTTGTTCCCTGCAACCATCCAAGGTTCTGCCCAAATAAAATAAGCAACTTTACGAGTAGGTTTATTTTTGATATACCGTTTAAAATCATCTAATTTATAGTTGATTTTTGTAACTAAATTTGTAGTCTCTGTCCTGCAAGAAAGGATGCTTCCAAGTTGTTGAATCAAATCTAATGAGTCCTCAATTGTGTTTACATCCGAAACATAAACGGGGGCGATTTCAGAAAGTGCAGTAACCATTTCAGGTGTGTTCTCTTCTTTATTGCAGATGATAAAGTCAGGATTTAATTCTTTTACCCTTTGTAAGTTTACTTTTTTAGTGCCTCCAATGCTCGTTTTTGTTGCTAAAAAATGATAAGGGTGTACGCAGTAGGAAGTGATTCCTACAACTTGCTCCTCCAAACCTAAATCGTATAATAATTCTGTTATTGACGGAACAATACTTATAATTCGTATTGGAGTTTTGGGAAGTTCTACTGTTCTTCCTAATTGATCTTTATATGTCTTCATCGTTTATAAAGTAGCTAAGATTGTCGCCATTTCCTGTTGTAATTCAGTTGCTTTTTCCGCAGCTACTTCTGCAAAATCTTCTCCGTTACTGGCATAGATAATTCCTCTAGAAGAGTTGATAAGTAAACCACAGTCTTTTGTAATTCCATATTTGCACACGTCTTGCAAATTACCTCCTTGAGCACCAACACCTGGGACTAAAAGGAAATGATTAGGAATTATCTTACGAATTCCCTCAAAATATTCAGCTTTTGTGGCGCCAACTACAAACATCAAGTTTTGTGAGTTGTTCCAAGTAATAGCCGTTTCTAAAACATGCTTGTAGATTTCTTGTTTGTCGGTTTTTAAACCTTGAAAGTCTAATCCTCCTTTGTTAGATGTCAATGCCAATAATATGGTAGTTTTATTTTCAAATGCTAAAAAAGGTTCCACAGAATCTTGTCCCATATAAGGAGCCACTGTTACAGAATCAAAATTTAAATCTTCAAAAAATGCTTTTGCGTACATGGTAGAAGTATTTCCAATGTCTCCGCGTTTGGCATCCGCTATTGTGAAAATTTCCGGGTATTTTTCGTTTAAATAATTGATGGTTTTTTCTAAGGATTGCCATCCTTTAATACCATAAGCCTCATAAAAAGCAGTGTTGGGTTTGTAAGCCACAGCCATATGATGTGTAGCATCTATAATTTGCTTGTTAAACTCAAAAATAGGRTCGTCGCAAGACAATAAATGTTTGGGTATTTTTTGCATATCCACATCTAATCCGATGCATAAAAACGATTGTTTTTTCTTTATTTGTGCGATGAGTTGCTGCGTAGTCATAGGGTGATTTTAAAATGCAAAAATAAGCTTTTTAGGGTGAAGTTAACACCTCAGAAGTACTATTAATTTTGATATCAATCGTTTTCGTTACTTTGTTAAAAACGAATTTAAAAAAATCGAATATTAACGTACATTTGTGGGATTAATATAAGGATAAGAAATTATCTTAAAAATAGACCAAAATGAGAAAATATATAGTTGCAGGTAACTGGAAAATGAACAACGATATTAACGAGTCTAAAGCATTGGTAAACGAACTAGTGGAGGCAGTTAAATCAAAAACATTAACCAATACAAGAGTTGTGGTAGCACCAACATTTGTAAACTTAGTTGCCGTTCAGGATTTGGCAAACGGTTCTGCTGTAGAAGTTGCTGCACAAAATATGCACCAAGCAAAAAACGGTGCTTTTACTGGAGAGATTTCAGCTGAAATGTTAACTTCTATTGGTTTAAAATCTGTTATTTTAGGACACTCAGAAAGACGTGAGTATTTTGGAGAAACAGATGCTTTATTGGCTGAAAAAGTGAATACTGCTTTGGCGAATAACTTAGAAGTAATTTTCTGTTTTGGTGAAGTATTGGAAGATAGAAAATCTGAGAATCACTTTAACGTAGTAGAATCACAAATAAAAAATGCATTGTTTCACTTAGAGGCAAGTGCATGGACAAATATTGTATTGGCATACGAGCCAGTATGGGCAATTGGAACTGGAGAAACAGCATCACCAGAACAAGCACAAGATATGCATGCTTTTATTCGTAACTTGGTAAAAGAACAATACGGAAATGACGTTGCAGAAAATGTATCTATTTTATATGGAGGTAGTGTAAAACCTGCCAATGCAAAAGAGATTTTTTCTAAGAATGATGTAGATGGAGGATTGATTGGTGGAGCAGCATTAAATGCGAGCGATTTTACCGCTATCATTGACGCTACATTGTAGTATAAAAATTAATTTGGTTTTATTAGAGCTTATGAGTGTTGGATTTTCCAAAAACTCATAAGCTCTTTTGTTGTATATTTGCACACTTATGGATACAATATATATAGGTTTTACCTTTAAGGTTCACCCATTGCAACCGGGAACCGAAATTTTGATTGCGGAGCTTGGTTATGCAGGGTTTGAGAGTTTTGTGGAGAATGAAGACGGGGTCATAGCTTACATTCAGAAAAATGACTGGAATGCTCAGATTTTAGATGATATAAACGTGTTAAAATCTGCAGAGTTTACCATTAGTTTTGAGCAAGAAGAAATTGAGCAAACGAACTGGAATAGTGAGTGGGAGAAAAACTTTAATCAAATTGAAGTTGATGGAATTGTAAGTATTCGTGCTCCTTTTCACAAGAATCCTGAGCTTAAATATGATATCGTAATAGAACCGAAAATGAGTTTTGGTACGGGACATCACGAAACTACACATTTAATGATCCAACATTTACTAGATTTAAATGTGGAAAATAAGAAAGTATTGGACATGGGGTGTGGTACTGGGATTTTGGCAATATTTGCAGAAATGCGAGGAGCAAAACCCATAGATGCAATAGATATAGAYCAGTGGTGTTATGARAATTCTATGGAAAATGTAGYACGCAATAAATGTGASCAGGTTWCCGTTTTTGTAGGTGAAGCCTCTCTTTTAGAAGGGAAAAAATATGACCTAATCATTGCAAATATCAACCGAAATATTTTATTRAATGATATGAAAGTTTATATTGATTGTATAAATGACGGAGGAACCTTGTTGTTAAGTGGTTTTTATAAGGAAGACATTCCTGTGATAGATGCCGAAGTAACAAAATATCCAATGACGCAAGAGTCATTTAAAGAACGCAATAATTGGGTAGCAGTAAAATATAATAAAGCATAATTTAAGTGACTATGAGTACACAAATTGAAATTCAAGAAGAGGTTGACGTGTTGGAGCAAGAAACGCAAAATCACGAAATAGTGTTGTTTAATGATGATGTAAATACATTTGATTTTGTGATTGATAGTTTAATAGATGTATGTGATCATACCTTGGAGCAAGCTGAGCAATGCACTATTTTGGTGCATTATAAAGGGAAATGCACGGTAAAGACGGGAGAATATGATGCTTTAAAATCTCAATGTACCAAGTTATTAGGACGGGGACTGTCTGCAGAGATAGTATAAGTTACCTAATTTAAAAAACATAAAAAAAGCTAGTAAATATCTCATTTACTAGCTTTTTTGCTTTTTATAAGTGCTGTTTTAACTTAGTTTACTTCTTTTGATTTGATGAGTTTATCCAAAATAAATTCAACGCCATTATCGTTGTTGCTTTTTGTATGAAAGCGAGCGGTAGTTTTCACATCTTCACAAGCATTTTCCATAGCATAACTAAAACTAGCCTGTTCTAACATTTCTAAATCGTTATTGTAATCGCCAAAAGCCATTGTTTCATCTTTCGAGATGTTTAATAATTTTTGTAGTTTTTGAATGGCTTGCCCTTTATTGGTAGATGGAGAAGAAATATCTAACCAGTTTTCACCTGATATTTTCACTAAATTTTCACCTTCTAAATGTTTCACAAAAGGGTAAATATGACTTGCAGAATTTTCAAAGTGGTAAGAGGCAACTTTGAAAATTTTGTCATTGGTTATACTTTTTAAGTCAGCTACCTGTTTAAACTGCGTGTAATACTCCTTAAAAATATCAATAAAATTTTCATCAGAAGTTTCTATATAAGCATTTTTTTTACCACACAAAACTATATAGGCACCCGAAGTTTTTCTTAATGTGTCAATAATGGTGTCAATCTGATTTTTCGAAATAGTACTTGTGGATATTATTTCACCATTATGTTTTGTCATTCCTCCATTTTCTGCAACGATGGTAATATCATCTTTTATAGCATATAGTTTGTCTAACATACTGAAATATTGTCGACCACTTGCGGCAACAAAGTGTATGTTGTGTTTTTTTAATTGGTTAAACAAACGAAAAAAAACGGGGCTTACTTCTCCCCAATCATTCAACAAAGTCCCGTCCATATCAGTGACCACCATTTTTACTTTTGATAAATCCAACATATAATATAATTAAGTGGTAAAAATAAGCCTTGTGAGTTTGAAATTACTTCTTTTAGAAGGAAAGTTATGGAATAAATTTAATTGGTGTTTTTGTGGATTGTAAACCTCAAAATTGAGACTATTAGTGCTGTTATTTCGAGGTGTTTTACTTTTTGGAACAGGGTTTTTATAAAGGGATGTTTCCGTGCTTTCGTTTTGGTTGTTGTACACGTTTTCCTTCAAGCATAGCAAACCCTTTTATTAGTTTACGTCGTGTAGTTTTTGGCTGGATTACTTCATCTATAAAACCACGTTCTGCGGCGGCGTAAGGATTGGCAAATTTACGAGCATATTCAGCTTCTTTTTCTGAAAGTTTCAAGGCGGCATCAGCTGCTGCTGCAATTTCTTTTCTAAAGATAATTTCACTGGCACCTTTGGCTCCCATAACAGCAATTTCTGCTGTAGGCCATGCTAAATTTAAATCTGCTCCTATGTGTTTTGAATTCATTACATCGTAGGCTCCGCCGTAGGCTTTTCTTATAATTACAGTAATTCTGGGAACAGTAGCTTCACTTAAGGCATACAAAAGTTTAGCACCATTGGTGATAATTCCATTCCATTCTTGATCTGTTCCAGGTAAGAAGCCTGGTACATCTACGAGCACCAATAAAGGAATATTAAAACTGTCGCAAAAACGGGTAAATCTCGCTCCTTTTTTAGAGCTATCAACATCCAAGCAGCCAGCCAAATGCTCAGGTTGATTCGCGATGATTCCAATGCTTTGTCCAGCGAGCCTTGCAAAACCTACAATAATATTTTCGGCATATTTTTTATGGATTTCAAAAAATGAATTTTCATCAATAATTTCTTCAATTACAGAATGCATATCATAGGGTTTATTGCGATTTTCAGGAAGTATGGTTTCTAGTGATTCTCGCATTTCATCTCCTAAGCTGAACGGAAGTTTTGAAGGTTTTTGTTCGTTGTTTTGAGGAATGTAACTCAATAATTGTTTTAAATCTTCCAAACAGACAATGTCGTTAGCAGAAGTAATATGCGTGACTCCCGATTTACTTGCATGTGTACTGGCACCACCCAATGCCTCTGCACTTACATCCTCATTGGTAACTGTTTTTACTACGCTTGGCCCAGTCACAAACATATAGCTGGTGTTTTCGACCATTAAGGTGAAGTCTGTCATAGCAGGGGAGTAGACGGCTCCTCCGGCACAGGGTCCCATAATAGCCGATAGTTGTGGGATGACTCCAGAGGCTTGTACATTTCTGTAGAATATATCTGCATATCCTCCCAAGGATTTTACACCTTCTTGAATCCGAGCTCCTCCAGAATCGTTGAGTCCTATAATAGGTGCACCTACTTTTAAAGCATGGTCCATTACCTTGCATATCTTTTCGGCATGTGTTTCAGACAAGGACCCGCCAAAAACAGTAAAATCTTGTGCGTAAACATAAACAAGTCTATTGTGAATGGTACCATAACCAGTAATCACCCCGTCTCCGTAATACTGTTCTTTCTCGGTGCCGAAATCGTTATTTCTGTGTGTTACTAACAGGCCCATTTCYTCAAAGGACTCCTCATCTAGAAGGTATTCTATGCGTTCTCTAGCGGTGAGTTTTTTCTTGCCATGCTGTTTGTCTATACGGTGTTGTCCACCTCCGAGGTGAGCGAGTTTGATTTTTTCGTCTAAATTTTGTGTTTTTGAGTTCATAGTATTAATTTAGGATGAGGTAGTTGGGATGCGAAGTTTAGCTTTGTCTTCTAAATAGACTTGTAGTGCAATGAGTGCTGCTAGTTTTGCCTTTTCTTTTAAAGTTACTTCTAAATGGTTTGGGGAGTAGAAGTTTTTTACAAAATGCGTATTAAAATTTCCAGAAATAAATGCCTCATGTTCACAGACAAATTTTCCGAAAGGTAATGTAGTTTTTACGCCTTCTATTTTGTAGTTTTTTATGGCCGATACCATTTTTTGTAGCGCTTCCGTTCTTGTTTTTCCGTAAGTAATAAGTTTTGAAAGCATTGGGTCGTAAAAAACAGGTATATTCATGCCTTCCTCATATCCGTCATCTACGCGAATACCTTTCCCCTTGGGAGCTTGATATGTTTTTAAAAAGCCAACACTTGGTAAGAAATCATTCATCGGATCTTCTGCATATACACGAAGTTCGATAGCATGTCCTTTAATTTGAACATCTTCTTGGCAGAGAGGGAGTTTTTCGCCTCTAGCTACTTTAATTTGTAAAGCTACTAAGTCTAATCCTGTGATAAATTCTGTTACGGGATGTTCTACTTGGAGACGTGTATTCATTTCTAGAAAATAGAAATTTTGAGTGTCATCCAATAAGAACTCAACAGTACCTGCACCCACATAGTTACAGGATTTAGCCACCAGAATGGCTGCTTTTCCCATTTTCTCTCTCAATGCTGGAGTTAATACGGTAGAAGGTGCTTCTTCTATTACTTTTTGATGGCGTCTTTGAATGCTGCATTCTCGTTCAAATAAGTGAATGACATTTCCATAATTATCTGCCATTATTTGAATTTCAATATGTCGGGGAGATGAAATATATTTTTCTATAAATACAGATCCATCACCAAAAGCAGTGGTTGCTTCGCTAATGGCACGTTTCATTTGTTCTGCTACGTTTTGTTCGTTTTCTACAATGCGCATTCCTTTTCCTYSNCSCTYNCWGMMGMAKCKYKWAYCMATNAYTGGGWWNCCYCAWWKYTRTAGCAATTTTTGTGGCCTSGTTTGCATCGGTTATGGCCTYGTCTATTCCTGGAACCATTGGGATGTCATAGTTCTTAACGGCTTCCTTWGCGGCCAATTTACTTCCCATTATTCGAATAGCATGTGCATTCGGGCCAATAAATGTAATTCCGTTTTTCTTAACTTTTTCGGAAAACGATGCGTTTTCACTTAAGAATCCATAACCTGGGTGAATAGCATCGACACCCAATTCTAAGGCAACTTCTATAATTTTGTCTCCGAGTAAGTAGGATTTGTTTGGGGGTGACGCTCCTATGCATACCGCTTCATTTGCAWAACGAACATGTGGAGCGTTTCTGTCGATTTCAGAAAATACGGCAACTGTTCTAATCCCCATTTTATGAGCGGTTTTCATTACTCTAATGGCTATTTCTCCTCTATTTGCAATTAAGATTTTTTTCATGTTAATTTTCGTCTAAACTATATTATTCCATTTCTATTAAAAGTGTYTCTTTTTCAACGCTTTCTCCTTTTTTTACATGAATGGATTTTATGCGACCATCCATAGGGGCAATTAAAGTGTTTTCCATTTTCATAGCTTCTAATATGATTACTGAGGTACCCTTTTTAACTTGTTGGCCTTGTTTTACAGCGATTTCTAAAATAAAACCAGGCATAGGGGCTTTTAGTTTTTTTGAGAGAGAAGCGTTTCCTAAGGAGAAACCCATTTTTTTGATACGTGTGTCCAAATTGCTTTTTATTACAACCTTGTATAGTTCTGAATCTATGTTAATTTCGTACGTTTTTAATCGAAAWTTATTTTTTACAACAGAAATAGTATRGGATACGTTGTTATGTAKTACGTGTTTTTTGTTKTTTTTTAAATGTAGAATATCTAATTCTACTAAATCGTTTTCGTTGAGTTCAAATTCAAACTGGTCGTTTACGGTGATTTGCGGGTTCTTTTTCATTTTTTTGAAGTAAGTATCTCTGATTAAGATGTTTAAATCAGGACTGTAAAATACAATAATCAATAGGATAGTTTGTTGATAATATCATTTTAATTTGGTGATAATTTTGCCTTTTTCATAATTTAAATGAGCTGTAGTCATTGTGATTTTATTTTAGGGTATACTTAAAAGCTGTTTTAATTGATTATATTGCGGTGTCTATTGCTCGTTTGATTATGTTGAATTATAACTCCCCGCTCCCTTCCATGAAAAATCAATTAGCTACTAATAATAGCCCAATATCTGTTAGTGCTCATTTGGCTACTTCACATCACGAAAAAATTAAAAAATCATTTTTTGCTCATAGTATATTGAAAGGTTTAAAAACTTCCATAGCAATTATAAATACTCAAAATGAATTTGTTTTTGCGAGTGATTTGTTACTTAAGAATTTTGGGTACGATACAGTAGAAGAATTGGTAGGTAAAAAAATAGGAGAGGCTCTAAAGTGTGTGTATTTTGAACCCAAAATGGGCTGTGGAAATAATAAGATATGTTCCTCTTGTAAAATGAATTCAGTATTAATTAATGATGAAAACGCTAATCGAGCAGTTGTATTAGATACTAATATGATAGTGAATGAAGGAGATGCTATTATAGAGAAAAATTACGAAATATCGCTAACTCCAATAGAGTTGGGAACTGATAAATTTGGAATGCTTACTATAAATGATGTGAGTGCAGTAAAGCGAATAAAACATTTAGAAACAGCGTTTCTGAAAAGATTAAATGATCAAATAGCTAAAATTAAGCAGTTCTCTATGGTTGATTTGGAACTGACGGAATCTAAAAATGACCTTAGAGAAGAAGTCAAATTTATTAGGCATGATAAAATTATTGAATTGGAAGAACATATAAAGTTTCAGCAACTATTCTCTGAAGCTCAAAATTCAACCCTCACCATTTGCAAAGAAAAATTAAATTCACGCGCTATTTTTGAATCATTGGAAAAGGATTTTAAAATGAGGTGTATTGAAAAATCTGTGTCGATTACAAAGGGATTGGAATTTGAAGATTTCAATTTTTATTCAGATAAAAATATTTTGACAAGTACATTTGTGGCATTATTAAAGAATGCCCTATCTGCTTCTAGCGATGATAGTGTTATTGAGATGAGTGCAACTTTATTGAATAACAATATTATTTTTTCAATACATAACACTGCTGTCATGTCCTCTTTTGTTCAACTTAAAGTTTACAGGAATATGAATGGTATTGGCACTTATGCAACTAAGTTGTTCATAGAGAAATACTTGGATGGACAGGTGTATTTTACTTCAATAGAGGGCCTAGGGACTACATTTTATATAAAGATACCGCTAGTTATTGTTTGTTAATTATTTGTAGTGTACTTATTTAATGTTTCTAACAAGGTTTTCTTATTTACAGGTTTTGAAATAGCACCATCGCATCCGTAACTTAAGGCTTTGCTCATGTCAGATTCCATGGCGTAGGCAGACAGCGCAACAATTGGTAGGTTGGGGAGTTTTTGTTTAATAATTTTGGTGGCTTCTAGTCCATTCATTATTGGCATTTTTACATCCATTAAAACCAAGTCAATTTGATGTTGATATTGTGTGCAAAGTTGTACTGCTTCTTCACCGTTTGTAGCTTCCAATATTGTAAATTCGTCGCTAGAAAATACTTCTTTGACAAACATTATGTTGAATATTTCATCATCTGCTACTAAAATTGTTTTATGAATATTAGTTTTAGCAGCGTTTTTAATAATGTTTTCTGGTTCTTTTTTTACAGGTAATGTGTTGTTCCTTACAAGATAAGGAACCGTAAAAAGAAACTTGGATCCTTTCTCGAAAGAAGATTCGAACCATATTTTTCCGCCGAGCAAGTGTACTAATTTTTGTGAAATAGAAAGGCCTAGGCCATTTCCTCCAAATTGCGTGGAGATATTAAGATCAGCTTGGGTGAATCTACTAAATATTTTATCTTTATGGGATTCTTTAATTCCTATTCCTGTGTCTGTTACGTAAAACTGAATGGTGTTTGAGACTAAGGTGTATCCAATTTCTATTGCGCCCGCTGTATCTGTGAATTTTAAGGCATTTGATACGAGGTTGTTCAGTATTTGTTGAATTTTGGAAAGATCACTCTCTATAACGGCATTTGTATRAAGACCTTTAACAATACTAAGTGTTATTTTTTTATCATTTGCTTTGCCCTGAAAAAAGTTCTTAGTTGAAGAAAGTACATCATTTAAGTCCACGGATTCTTTTTTAACATGTACCATGCCAGCTTCTATTTGAGAAATATCAAGAATATTATTTACAATGTTTAATAATTGCTTACTGCTCTTAATTACAATATTTGCATAGTATTCCCTGTCTTCATCTTTAAGATTGGGTTCTAAAAATAATTCAGAAAACCCAATAATTCCATTCATAGGAGTTCTAATTTCATGACTCATATTTGCAAGGAATGCCGACTTTAATTTATCAGATTGTTTGGCTTTTTCTAAGGCTTTTTGTAATTCATTTTCACTATCTTTTCGTTTTGTGATATCTCTACAGACTGCATGAATTATAGTTTTTTCTTGCGGAGTATTTATAGTTGTAAGGGAGAAGTCTACGGAAAAAGTACTGTTGTCTTTTCTTTTTAAAATCCATTCAAATTGATGATTTCCATGTTTTATAGCAATTTGATGGTACCTTGACGAGATAGTTTCAGAAAGTTCTCCGTTGGATTGAAATTCTGGAGAAATTRCAGCTACTTTTTTATTTAGAATGTTTTTGTTGTTCGAAAATCCAAGGATTTTTAAAGCTGCTTTGTTGCAATCAACTATTACTTCATCGGAAAATATAAATACGGCATCATTAGATTTTGTGAATAGGTCCCTGTATCTTTTTTCAGATTTTTCAGTTTTTGTGTTGGCTTCTATTTCGTCTGTTATATCTTGGGTTAAAGAAGCAACTCCAACTACTTTGTTTGTTGCATCTGTCAATGGAATTACATGCCATTTGGTAGTTTTTAAATTTCCGTATTTTCCAGTAGTTTGCAGTGTGTATTGTAAATTCCCATTTTCTAAGAGATCATTTAAGAATTGATCTCTTTTTACTAATGTATTGTCAACGCTTATCAAACTATAGAAATCTTTTCCGATTGCTTCTTCAGAGTTGTATCCAAATATTTTTTCAGCAGAGTTGTTCCAACTCGTACATTTAAAATTTAAATCCCAGGTGATAGCTGCCAAGGGGGTGTTGTTTAACTGATCTCTTAGTCTTTTTCTACTTTCTTTTAATAAATTTTCTGTTTTTCGCTGTTCTGTAATATCTTCAAATGTAAATAATATTTTTTTATAAGTGAATTGAGAAAATTCTGGTATTGTAGTATTTACAATTATCGTTTTTTGTTCTCCATTAATGAGCATGGCGAATTCTTCTTTGAAGAACTTTCTATTTTCGAAAATACTGTTAAAGCAGTTTAATGTTGCAGGAATTGAATCTGCTGTTAAAAAACTTGTTAAGTTTTGAGGTAGTTTATTGGTGTCTTTGAWTTTAAATAATTCTAAACTCTTTTTGTTGGCGTCTGTTAATTCTATAAGCTTAGATATAATTGTTAATTCTTCAGGTTTTTCTTGAATATATTTCAAGAAATCTGTGATGCCACGTTGTTTTAATTTGTCAAAATATTGTTTTACCCGAGATAAATCTTGGATCCAAATAGGAGATACGGCATCTTGAAAGAACCCCCAGGCTTCTTTTTGATTTTGTAAAGCTTCTTTTTTGTTATTGGTACTTTGTATTTCAGCAGCAATACGCGTAGAAAAAATTTGGATGATTGTTTTGGAAAACTCTTTGTCTTCAATAGGTTTTTTGAAAAGCGATGCAATAAGGCCTATCGGTTTTTGATTTTTATCAAAAAGAGCCACACCTATATATCCTTCAAATTTTTGATCTATCAAAAATTGATCCTTTGGAAATAAAATTGCTACGTCCTTTGGTATGCACGAAACATTACAACTTATTGCTATTTCACAAGGCGTGTCTTTAGTGTCGTAATCAAAATTACTTAAAATATTATTTTTATCGGATACCGAAATGGTTTTAACTTTTTCTAAATCATCATTTGACAATCCAATTAATGTTAAATCCGATTGTAAACATTTGGTCAATTCGATACAAATGGTGTCTAAAAATTCTTTTCCGACAATGTGAGCGGTAGAATTTGTAATTAAATCTAAACTGTATTTTAGTTTTTGTTGCTCAGTAATATCTTTAATTACTCCTCTGAAACTGATAAGGTCACCAGATTTATTTTTCTGTAATACATTGGTTTCTGAAACCCAAATTGTTTGACCATTTTTTTTACGTATGCGATATGGAAAATAGGTAGTATTGGCGCTTTCTTTTAATGTTTTCTGAGAAGTTTTTTTTTGAATTTTGACTAAATCTTTGGGGAGGATTATATCAGCATAAAGTATTCTTTTTGARGTGAAATCCTCTGCCGTATATCCTAATAATTTTTCTACATTTTCAGATACATATTTTACTGGCCATCCTGGTTTATTTAGCCATATAAAGGATACTTGTTCACTTTCTTGTAAAAATTTGTAAGCTTCGTTTTTGTTTTTGTTTTYGGCTAGCTTTTCAGTGATATCGCTAAAAAATATTGAAATTCCATCTTTGGAAGGAATAATGTTATTTGCATACCATTTGTCCCATTTATTGTAGAAACTGTTGAACCTTAAACTTATGTTTTCTTTTACAGCCTCTCTGAATTTATCAAAAAAWAGATCTCCTTCTTTTTCTGGGAATTCTACCCACATATTCTTTCCTATTAAGCTGTCTGATGATCTGTTTAGGAGTTTTTCGGCCTCTTTGTTTACGAACAAATAAGTTCCTTCCCTATTGACAATTACGAAACCTTCTTTCATATTACTCAAAGTATTATGGAGRATTGGTGCTAGGTTTGGTGATTGATCAAAATTAGATGTAGCTTCTCTAAATTCTTTTTTATTCAATAGTAGTGCTATAAGCTCTTCTTTTGAGAAGTCTTGAAGCATTGAATTATTAATAGAGGAAAGAATTTTATTCATGTTAGTTCATTTGATTGTTGGTTTTAGGAAGTAGTATAGTGAAAGTGCTTCCTYGACCWARRGTACTAGWTACTGTGATTTTTCCACAGTGCTGTTCTATAATTTCTTTTGCAATTGTAAGACCTAAGCCTAGGCATTTTTCTCCACTTTCTGAAAATGTTCTGATGACTTTGAATTCGTCAAAAATCGCAGCTAGATGTGCTTCTTCTAATCCTATACCTTCATCTRTAACAGTGGTAAGGATAGCGTCCTCTTCTTCGAATATTTTAATGAGTACCTTACTGTGTTCAGCGGAATATCTGTGCGCATTATTTATAATAATATCTAATACTTGCTTTAYTTCTATCGTATCTATTACTAATTTACAATTTTCAATTTCAATAGATAATTCAATTTCTATCGATCTTTTATTTGCTAATAATTGCTGTTCTTTGAAAGACTTTTCTACGAGTTTACAATAATTTTGTRMTGTTAAGTTAAGTGGTGCTTTTCCACTTTCTAATTTAGATATATACTGTAAGTTATCTAATAAATCTAAGGAGAAATCACAAGAACTCTTGATTACTGTTAAGTGTTTTTTTAATTTTTCAGGGGTGTAAATATCTAAATCCTCTAACATCATTTCAGAAAATGAAGAAGAAATACCTACAGGATTTTTTAAATTATGAATCGTTTTTCCAACAATAAAAAGATGTTTATCTTTTATGTAATCCAGCTTTTCTGTAACAATTTTAAGTTGTTTTTTAAGATCAGATACTTCTTTTTTTAATAAGGAATTGTGTTCTTCTCTTTCTTTCATTTTAATTTTATTTCTAATACATAGCTTTTAGTGTCTATAGTTTTCAGCAATAAGAAAACAATAGGGGGTAGGGGAATTAAGTATAGTTAGTATGCTTAATGATACAAATATAGTTAAAATTAAGTTAATACTAATTATCGTGTAATTGAGAGTGTTTAATTATTTGCTACAGAAATAAGTTGTTTTTTTTATTTCAATATATTTAAAA
>NVSY01000002.1 GCA_002401385.1 Flavobacteriaceae bacterium
TTTTAAAACTAAATCTTGAGCATCCGTTGTTCCGACAAAATTGCTGCTCGTTGTAGTGGTATTTCCTGTTAACTTCCATATTCCTCCTCCCGCTAAGTTATCGACATATTGTTTGGTTACTGCATCTTTAGCGTCAGTGGGTGTTCCTAAATTTATAATTTTGGAATTATTAGCGTCATTGGCTTGAGCAAGAATTTCTTTTAAATTTTTACTGATAGGTTGGTAGCTGCCATCGGTGAGCCCTATATAAATAATTCCACTTGGATCTCCCTGATAGAGGTCTCCTTCGCCTGCGTCCTTAACAGAAATAGAGGTGTCTAAAATAATAATTTGTCCAATCAATTGATTAAATCCTAGTATGATTACACAAAATATGAGTAAGTTTTTCATGAGGTTAGTTTTAAAAAATCGCGGAGAATTTTAAGTTTAAAAATGTATTATAGAATCATTGGTTTTATGTAATTATTTATAGTTGCTTGGTTTTAGAATAAGTAATTGTGTTTTACTTATCGCTATTTTATTTTTAAGATRATAGTWCGGTTTAGTAAAAGGYATGCACTATWAATTGACMGTGCTGTTTCGAAATTCAGGGGACTTTGTTTTTTAAAATTAGTTATTATGCTCTATTCCAAAAGTTTAAGATAGGTAAATTAAATGAATAATTCAAATATTAATGAAGACTACCATTGGTTTCTATTTTTTTTGTTGTCGAAACACAAAAATACCAAGTGGAATTAACCGCAATATTGACTTAGAAAGAGGAGAATAATTAATGAAAAAAAGGTGTGTAATAATAGATGTTTATCTAATACTAGGAAATGGTAGATAGAAGCATGCCTCCTTTGGAGAGGTCCACAAAAGAGGCAAATGATGTTTAAAGGTTTAGGGTGATTTTTTAYTCCAATTTAGTTTCTCAATTAGCTTTTAATTTGTTGCCAATCAGAACCATCACTTTGAATCCATAAACTTTTTTCTTTTTTGATATTTGTTTTAGAATCTCCTTTTTCATTTTTATAAGTTGAGATAGTTTGATTAGAATCAGATTTGTTTATTATGATGTAAATTCGACCTCTGCATAAATTTGCAACAGGTAATTCGATATCATGATTTCCTCCCAAAATAACGGTATGATGCTCTTCTGTTAAGGTTAAGTCTTCTGTGGTAGTTATGATACTTAGTGATAAAGAACCATTGACTTGTAATGTAGAATTTGCTATAGTGTATCCGTTATTAGAATCATCATTATAAGTGGTATTAATACTGCGGTGCTCTGGGTTAATATTAATTCCAAACCTTGTTTTTGCATCTGCTGTATTATCACTTCCTTGTACTCTAAAAAACTCTTGATGAAATTCCCCATCTCTGAAGTCAAATCTCTTAAATACGATTGGTTCTGCACCATCATCTCCAATTATAAATTCTAGTCGTCCGTCATTGTCAGGTCCAGCAGATCCAATTTCAAAAAAGTCTGTTTTTCCAGTACTTCCTTTTAAACGAAAACTTCCATTTGTAGTTGTAAAAAACATTGGTTTGTAGAATTCTGCTCCAGAAGCGGCAAATTGTAACGCAGCGGTATCTCCATCTCCGTTTAGATGTACTAGAGGCTGACCATTATTATCATAGTCTAAAAATGGTTGGGTCAGTCCTAGGGTTTCTCTACGTCCGAATTCTAGCATAGAGAGGTTGTTGGATCGGATTTGCATTTTTACATCGTTGGTTGTTCCTAAAAAGCTAGTGGTATTTGTTGGTGCATTTCCAACCATTAACCAATTAGCATCTCCCGTTAAGTTATCTACATATTCCTTGGTAACTGCATCTTTTGGGTCTGTTGGAGCTCCTAAGTTTGTTATTTTTAAAGCGTTGGCATCATTGGCTTCTGCTAATATTTCTTTTAGGTTTTTATTGATAGGGTGATAGCTACCATCTTCTAATCCAATATAAATTATTCCACTCGGACTTCCTTTGTAAAAGTCTCCTTCTCCTGCATTTTTTATTGAAATATCTGTGTCTAAAATTATACGCTGTCCAAAGGATTGTGTTGCTCCTAATAAGAGTGTAACTAAAATTATAAAGTTTTTCATGGGGAAGTTTAAATAAATTTACAAATTGCTTAATCTTAAGCAATAATACGTTAGTTTTTTATCAATGGGTTTCGTTTTTTACTTTAATTTAAACTCACACCTGTAACTACTTCTTTGGTCGAGGAAACACTAAAATACCAAACAGAATTAACTAGGATATCTGCAGTTGTACTATTATCACCCGTTAATACTTCTATTGTAAACCCGTTTGCTGTTTGGTTTCTAACTTGTATAATTCGTCCATCTCTTTGGTTGTCGCCTTTGTAGCCAAAGGTAATATCATAGTATTGTCCATTTGGATGGTTTGTTAAAAAAGTAACCGAGTAACGTCCAGTTCCTGTCCTTGATATACTAGAATTATTTACATTGATATTATGCCAGGTGTTTGTGCCATTCTGATTTATATATGAGGCTGCGAATACATATCCAATGGTTTCTTTAGTAACATTTAAAGTGGGACTACTGGAATTACTAATCCAATTAGTACCTGTTACTGTAGAACTTAAAACTTGTCCATTTGTTCCAACATCACCATCTTTGTCTTTAAATGCTTCATCTAATTGCATATCTCCTGCTATATGTAATGTTGCTGTTGGATTACTTGTATTGATTCCTATATTACCACCATTTTGCAGATATAAACGATAGTCAAGGACATTAGATTCTACAAAATTTAATCCATTGGCTAGCAAATTCCAGTGCCATTTGGGTATTCCTGATTCATCTTCAAAAGCCAAAACATCTACCCCATTTGCTTTTATAACTAAAGGGTGATCGTTAAATGATGCAGCCTGGTTTACTAGTACTTGTCCTATGTCGTTTACCAAACGTAATTTTTCTGTATTATTTGATTTTAAAACAAGATCTTGTGTATCTGTGGTTCCAATAAAATTACTGTTAGATGTACCCGAATTACCTGTAATATTCCAGTTTCCTCCGCCTGTTAAGTTATCTACATATTCTTTGGTAACTGCATCTTTTGGGTTTGTAGGAGCTCCTAGGTTTGTTATTTTTAATTCGTTGGCATCATTGGCCTCTGCTAATATTTCTTGCAGGTTTTTATTGATAGGGTGGTAGCTGCCACTGCTAAGGCCTATATAAATAACATTGCTTGTATTGTGGATGTATAAATCTCCTTCTCCGGCGTTTTGTGCAGTGATGTCAGCAGTTGTAATGATGGTTTGGGATATAATGTTACTATAAGAAAGAATAGTGAGGAGTGCAATAATATAATATTTGTTCATTGGGGTTTATTCGGTTTGATTATTTACAGGTTAACGCCCCATTTGGCGAGTATATATTCAATTAATAATTGTTTTTGGCCGACAGAAAAAACGGTGTCTGCTAAAAAGAATTCATGGAATTCAGCTTCTAAATAGGTTTCTGAATTTCGGTTTTTAAACAAACGTAAGTCTCTGATTATTGGAGATTGTTTATCAGTAGCAATAACAGTATCAGAAACTAAATTTCCATCGACATATATTTTTAGGTTTCGATTTAAATTATTGTATTCGATATAATAAGCATGAATATTAGTATCRTAATTGTGTAATKYWATGTCTTYTGTAYCGCTACCATCRTGRTATCTAAAATAYAAMGGAGTATTMKCYAGMGTTGTACTTATTTGCCATGAACCCACAGAATTTGCTCCTTTCGGTGTAGTACTAGAACCGGAATGACCATCTGCACTCGCTATAAATGAGCCGTATTTTGTAGCTGTGGGATTTACAGCTCGCATCACAAAAACAAAAGTAAAACTTTCATTTAGGTCTGGGCTAAGGTCTACTCTTAAATGGGATTCGGTTATATCTTCAACTTTTCCAACTCCTTTTACCATCGCATTATTTCTATACTCTGGTGTAGTTATGTTATTTGGAATATAACTAGCAATACCTTCAGAATCTATATATAAAGATTGATTTGATGGAGGTGAAATCACAGTTGCAGTCAAATGATTGTTGTTTTTTACACGAGGTGTAGCTRCATCATTATCGTGGTCACGTTCAGAAATGTCGCGCCATTGAAAAATAGTATTATTAAAATCAACATGATTCCCATTCTTTCCATTTGCTTTCCCATCTGCTCCAAAAGTAACATCCGAATCATCAATTATAGTATATTTATAATCGGCTCTAAATCTAGCTATCATTCCTGGTAATACTGAAGGGTAGTCTGTTTTAACATTTTCAGCTTTAAATCGAACTGCTGAGTTGATGTTATTGTTAAAAGAGAAAATGTTTTCAGATTCCTTTGTTAAGGTACTCTTAGAATAATTATTTATCTGTTGCCAATAAACACCGTCGCTTTGAATAATTAAATTACTATTTTTTTTGATGTAATTTGTAGTATTAATGTTTCGATTGTTTGTAAAATCACTTATACTGGTATTGTTGAGGTTGAGATTTTTAATATAATAAGCTTTCCCTTTATTTACACCTATATTTTCAGTTGTGATATCGTGTATTCCACCTAGAATAACAGTGTGTTGACTAGGTGTTAATGTTAAATTACTACTAGAAGTGAGTATGTTTTTGTTCTTATTTACGTTGTTATCTACATCATTTTTTGTAATGGCATCTTGTAGATTTACGGCATCGCTTAAATTAGTGATTTGTTTTAGAGAAGCGTCGTTTCCTTGTTCTAATATTTCTTTTAAATTTTGAGCTATAGCATGTAAACTTCCATTACTTAGCCCTATAAAAATTAGATTATCGTCTTTGCAAATATATAAATCTCCTTCAGCTCCTATAGTAGTTGTTTTTGCCAAAAGATGTACGCTATGCGCTATTTCTGTTTGAGAGATAACAAGATTACAAAGCATTAAGCAAATAGATAAAAGTATTGTTTGACGCATGTTATACTAGTTTTATTATAATGGAGAGGTACTAATTTTTAAATTTTCAATGTCACAGTGTATTCCTATAAAATAGGCAGCAAAATATAAATGTCCTGTAACAGGTWCSGTTGACCTATAAATTTCTAGATTATCTACATAAAAAATCACCAAATCTCTACTTACTTTTTCTATTTTAAAATGTGTGTCTTTAGCATAACTATAGGCGACATTGTAGGAGTCGCTGCTATTTTTTGTTGTGATAGAAGTATTGGACGGGGTGTCTTTGTCAATATCAATTAAGATGGAAATGTCTATGTCATTGGCTTGAGAGGGTGCCGTATTTACATATTGTAATCCGGTTGTTAGTTGTTTTGTTTCTCCGTTGTGGATAGTGTATTCGATCCAGCCTTTTTGATTGTCGTTGATCGTAATTCCGGTAGAATGTGCAGTGGTAGGTACTCCGTCATTTTCGTTTTTTAATTTATCTTTTTTTGGATCAAAGACCATATCACTTGAAGACATAACTAAAACGTCAGGATCTAAAGAACCAGTTAGGATAACTTGTTCAGCTAGAAATGTAATATCGGCATCAATACCATTAGAAAAGGTAAAAGTACCATCTCCATTATCTGTCAAGGTGCTTTTAGAAAAATTATTTATTTGCTGCCATACCGTTCCGTCACTTTGTAACCAGAGATTTGAATTTGCAATTATACTAGTTTTAATGGCTCCTCCATTATCTAAATAATTACTTATGGTAGTATTGCTAGCATTTGGGTTTTTTATAATATAGATTCTTCCTAAATTTAAAGCATCGTTGGCATTTGGTAAGGTAATACTATGTTGTCCTCCTAAAATAATAGTGTGATGAGTAGTGTTTAAACTTAAATCTGCAGTTGTATTAAATATATAATTCTTATTTATTGCAGCATCTAAATAATTTTTTGTTGCTGCATCTTGAGCTAAAATTGGATCTGCTAATTCGGTAATATTTAAACCACCTGCATCATTTCCTTGAATTAATAGCTCTTCTAAGGATTTTGATATTGGATGTAATTTTCCCGTACTTAAACCAATGTGAATGGTGGCATGAGCAATATCATCACAAATATATAAATCTCCTTCACCAGCATCTGTATAAGTTGCAATATCATTGTGTGCAATTTTAGTTATTTCGGTTACTTGTCCAAATGTAAGACTATAACTCAGTATAAGTAAAAATGTAATTACTAATGATTTCATAAGTTTGATGTTTGGAGAAATTGTATAAAAAAAGGCATGTGAATCACATGCCTTTTTTAAAAGTTTATAGTTTTTCTATGAGTAAGGATGAGCCTCCTGCTTTTGTTTTAATGTCCGCAGTTCCATAATATCTTTTACCTTCTACCTTTATTACTTGATCTTTAGTAAGTGCAAGAATTTTTGTCATCGTTGCAGTAGTTCTATCTACATTTCTATTTCTGTGGTAATTTGAACTATAAGTTCCTGCAACTGCTACATCGTCAAGTAAAAGTGTGTACTCAGAACCAGTTCTTGTGTTTTGATTAGTTCCCATGTATACAGTTACTCTATAGGTAATTTTGTAATTTCCAGTAGTATTAATAGTAATACTATTTCCAGAAGAGGTATAATCTGTAGTGTTATTAACTGGATTAGAATCGTCATTAAAATTGATGGCAACACCAGCATCAGTTATTAATTGTTCTCCCGCTAAATCAATTATTTCTGATATAGATGGACTGTATACTGTAGTTGGTGCCCAAGCTGTTCCATTCCATACTAAAGCTTGTCCTGTTGCTGCTCCGTTTTGATGTATATGTTCAACTTGTACAGCATCATCAGCAATTTTAGCTTCTGTGATGGCATCTGCTGCTAAGTCATCTGTTTTAACTTCACCGTCTTTAATATGTGATGTTAATATCCCATCTGCTTTTACTCCAAAAGTTGTTCCTGTTAAAGTTAAAGAAGATTCGTCTGCTGTGTAAGTTGTGTTATTGTCAGTGGTATGTGCTCCAGTAACAAACCCCATAGTTTCAATTTCTGCTTGTGTTAGTTGAGTATCTGTATTGTCTAAATATGGAGCTAGATTGATATCTGTAGCTGTTGTGTTATTTGTGATTGTAAGGATGTTTCCCGTTAAATTTAAGTCTTKRATTTCATTTGTTACAGAACCATCTATTTCTGTAGCGGTGATAATATAAGGATCACCAGTTGTACCTGTACCGGTTACAACATTGATTCCAGCTCCAKTRACAATTGTTTCAGAACCATCAGCGGAAGTAGCAGTAATCTGTCCATCTACATAAGTTTTAACAGCTAATTCTGTTGGAAATTTAGTATTAGTTACGTCAGCAAGAGTAACATCACTAGATTTATTCCCAGCAATTTCATCAATAGCCCCTTGAACAGTAGTAGCAGATAATAAGTTTTTAATCAACTTATCATATGCTGTAGTTTTCGCCTGTGGAGTAAAAACAACAGCAACTCCCAATTCATTCACAAAAGAGAATGTACCATCTCCATTATCTACAACATAATTACTAATTAATTGTAAAGATCCATTACTCAGTCCGATATACCAGACAGTAGAATTGTCAACTTGGTAGACATCGCCTTCTGCAGCGTCATAGGAATCGTTAATAGTTTTTATTTGAGCTTGGCTATAGGTGCTATGACCGCTAATTTGCCCAAACGACAATTGCACGGTTAAAATAAATAGTAAAAAAAGTAATCCTTTTTTCATGTTGTAATAATTAGGGGGGTGTGGGTTATATTAATTTATTGTTTTTCTATTAAAATAGACACTGCATTAGGAATTGTCTGTAGTGTGGCACTTCCAGAAATTCTTTTCGCTTGCACTTTTATGGATATTGTTCCTGCTGCTACAACTTGAATTATTTTAGTAGCTGTTGCAGTATCTTTATTATTTACAGAGTTTCTATGGTATCCAAAGGTGGTTGTACCCGGTAAAGGGGTACCATCTTGAGTTAGTTGAAATTCTGACTCGGTTCTGTTATTACTGTTTGTTCCAAATTCTAAACTTACTCTATAGGTAATTTTATAAATTCCAGGTTGGGTAATTGTTATAGAGTTTGCACTTGTTGCAAAATTAGTTGCATCTACAATACCATCAGTTCCAAAATCAATATCAGAAAATGTATCGGTAATGGTTTGTGGAGTTGATCCGCCTGCTAAAAACGACTCAGCCAAAAGGCCTATAGTTTTTGTCCATTTTACTTCAGTACCTACTGTTGTTAAAACTTGACCATCGGTCCCAGCTATAATTTCTAGTTCTTTATCCGTATTAATACCTATGGTTGTATTATCAACCAAAGCACTTACTTTATAATCTTGTACTGTTTGTACTACAGCGATACCGTCTCCAGCAGATACTGTTTGGTTTTCGTTGGTTGCATCTGTATCTCCATCTGCAGCGTTGCTTGCTGTAATAGCTGTATCTACATATGTTTTAACCGCTTGTTCTGTAGGAAAGCTGTCGTCAGAATTACCAATTAATGTGCCATCGGTAGATTTGTTTGAACTGTCTTCCTTATCGTTTTGTAGATCGATAATATTAGAGCTGTTCGTTACAATATCTGCAGCTTGTTGCGTTGAGATTCCAACCTTATCGTTATTAGTTAGAATATCTGCAGTTTGTTGCGTTGAGATTCCAACCTTATCATTATTAGTTAGAATATCTGCAGTTTGTTGTGTTGAGATTCCAACCTTATCGTTATTAGTTAGAATATCTGTAGCTTGTTGCGTTGAGATTCCAACCTTATCGTTATTTGTTAATATATCTGCAGTTTGTTGTGTTGAGATTCCAACCTTATCGTTATTTGTTAATATATCTGCAGTTTGTTGGGTTGAGATTCCAACCTTATCGTTATTAGTTAGAATATCTGCAATTTGTTGCGTTGAGATTCCAATCTTATCGTTATTAGTTAGAATATCTGTAGCTTGTTGTGTTGAGATTCCAACCTTATCATTATTAATAGCAATTGCATTATTTTGTACAAGTTGTTCCTCTTGCAGATTGTTAATGTCAAGTGTGTTAATTAGTATTTGGTCTTTATTCGTATCTATATCTGCTTTCACAACAGTATCATCATACAATTCATTTGTAGGATCATTATCGGCATCATCTACATTATCAGTGATTGTTACAGAACTTCCATTTTCTAAAGTAATAATATGCCCTGTAGCATCAATGCTTAATTGTTGGTTGTCTGTATTTACGATAAAAGAAGATAAATCAACACTTCCACCATCTTCTAAACTCAAGACATTGGTAGCAGGATCAAAACTTAAYTGTTGATTTGTGATATTKGTTTGCAAATACTGCAAGTTTACACTTTGAGTGTTTCCATCTTCTAAAGTAATGGACAAGGTTGTAGTGGATTCATCAAATGAAAAATCTGTGATGTTTTGATTGTCTGTATTCAGATTAGAGCCGCTAAGAGAGGAGAGGTCCACGGTTTTGGTGGTTCCAGAATTTAACAAAACGGTTAGAATATTAGARCTTGGATCTAAATCAATGGAATCGATACYGTCARTAGWRGTGCCTTCGCTACATAGCGAAATCCATGAAGATCCATTATATTGATAGATACATTTTTCGTCTGTATTATAGACGATGGCTCCGTGCAACGGCGTGATAGCATTCATTTGGCTAGAGCTAACTCTAGTCAAAACAAACACTTTGTCGGTGCTTTCTAATTCTAAGATAGAACTAGAATCGAGATTCTGTGGAGATTCACCTATTTTTACTTGAGCGTAAAATTGAAGCGAGATCAGACAGAATGAAATGAGGAAAATTCTTTTCATTAATATTGGGGGATACGATTAACATACGCAAAATTAGGCTTTTGCGTCTATTTAGGTACTAGATTATACAATATTTATGCGTATTACCTATAAGTAACAATAAAAGGTCGTTTTTTTGAAATGAATGACTAATTACAACTTGTTTTTGGCATAAACATGAAGTCTAATCTGTTGTAAGGGGTGGTTTTTCGCTATTTTAAAGGTATGTGTTAGTGGTTCAGTTTGTTAATGGTAATGCTGTACTGCTGGAGTTTTTGCAGTGAATTTATGAAATGTTTCAAGTTTTTGGAAGGTATTTCATGCTGCTCAATGTTGCTTTTTGCTATTTTGTAAATAATTCCCCAGTGTTTACATATTTCCTTTAAGGATTTTATATAGCTTCCGTTAGATGCATCATACATGTGTGTAGGCTCTGATATTAAGCCGTTTATCTCAAGTATTTTAAAAGATTTTCCAATTTCTAAYTCTCTAAAACTGTTGTATTTTATATCGATACGACCATAATTCCATCCGTCTATCTGCGTATTAATTTTGTCGAAAGTTCTTGTTAACGTTTTGGATATATATTGGTTGGCATTTATGAATTGAGTACCTTTTGAATGGTTTCCGATGTCTCCTAGTTGTATAATCTTACCGTTTATTGGTATGGAAGAAAAACGAGATTCGTTGAGCTCTTTTAATAAGGTGTAATATTTCTTTGCTCTGTCGTCTTTTTGTATCAGTTCAGCTATGCTAGAGGTRCCATCACCTGTWACTGAAATAAACTTTTTAAARGTTAAAGAGCTAATATGCCCCCTTTCTTGACCAGGTATTTTATAGTATAGGAYRCCACATTCATTGGGGTAAGAGATATATTCTTGAATGATTAAGTGGATGGAATTGTATTTCTTTAAATAAAGAACAAGATCATTTTCATTTTTTATTTTTTCAACAAGTAAACCTCTGAACCCAATATCAGGCTTAATTATTAATGGGTAATGGATATGATGTGTAGCAATGTTGCTGAGAATAGTGTGAATATCGCTGTTGGCAGGTACAAATACAGTGTCTGGACAATATTTAGGCGGAATCAATTGAAGGGTTTTGTATTTAGATTCGGTACCATCTCCTGAATTTTCCAAGCCAGGGTTTGTTGCGTAAAAAAAACCACCACTTTTAGCTTTTATGGCAAGGTATATAGCATAGGGTAATATAGGGATGTAAAACAAGTAGGAAGGCCAATACTCGTAACTTTTAATAAATCTCATAATTACTCCTTAGAATCAAAAAACGAACTTACAATAATTAATATTCCTTTAAATCCTAAGGCAACTCCAAGTATTGCACAAATACACCCGATAGTTAACCAACTATAATTGCCAGCTTTCAAGGCTTTAAATCCAATGGTAATTAATACTGGACCAGCGATAATCAATGGTAGTGCAATGGCTAGGTATTTAATTCCTTTTGATAATAATATTTTGTCAGTGCTCATCTTATGTTGATTAGTATTCAAAAATACTAAAAATTTACGTTATACCAGTTTTGAACAGGATTTTAGTAACTTTTAAGTAAAATAAGTGTCCAATAGGGAGAACATAAAGTTAAAAACAGCTATAATTATATTGCTATGTCATAAATYATAACATTTAWCAACTCWATTTTTGAGGGAGTAGYACCTATTTTGGAAGAGAATGTCAACGTGTTATTGGCTTTACCATATGCAACTATTGAAGGCTAAAGGGATACCAAACAAAAAATAGACTACCCATTATTGAATGCTTATTCTGAGGCTACTTTTTCTCAAARAGTTGCTATAATGATTAAGAAGGATGGCAGTTTTATATGTTCTTAAGATTATAAATTAAAAAAAGACATGTAKGCAGTTTATGCCAWACATGTCTTTTTAAGAAGTTTGAGGNNANTATTATTATTAATTAGATGTTTTCAATAATAGTATTAAGSGTAGYACTTGGTCGCATGGCTGCGGTGGTAMGYGTGTCGCTTGGTTCATAATATCCATTAGTGTCTACTGCTGTRCCTTGAACAGCAATTAACTCTTCATTAATTGTTTGTTCGTTTTTGGCTAAGTTTTCARAAATAAGACGAAATGATTGTTGTAAATCGGTATCCGTATTTTGTGTTGCTAATGCTTGTGCCCAGTACAATGCAATATAATAATGAGATCCTCTATTGTCCAATTCATTTACTTTTCTTGATGGAGATCTTTTGTTTTCTAAGAAAATATCTGTGGCATCATCTAATGCAGTAGCTAATATTTTTGCTTTTGCATTGTCTGTAGTGTTTGCTAAATGTTCTAATGAAACTGTAAGTGCTAAAAATTCCCCTAAAGAATCCCAACGTAAATGGTTTTCTTTTACAAATTGTTGTACATGTTTTGGAGCCGATCCTCCAGCACCTGTTTCAAATAATCCTCCTCCGTTCATCAAAGGAACAATTGATAACATTTTTGCAGATGTTCCTAATTCTAAAATCGGGAATAAGTCGGTTAAGTAGTCTCTTAGTACGTTACCAGAAACCGAAACAGTATCTAAACCGTCCTTCACTCTTTTTAAAGTGTATGCTGTGGCATCTATAGGAGATAAAATCAATATTTCCAAACCTGCGGTATCGTAGTCTTTTAAGTATAACGTTACTTTTTTGATGACCTCTCTATCATGAGCTCTCGCTTCATCTAACCAAAAAAYGGTTGGTAATTTTGTTGCTATGGCACGTCCTACGGCGAGCTTTACCCAGTCTTGGATAGGTGCGTCTTTTACTTGACACATTCTCCATATGTCTCCTTGGTCTACCGTGTGTTCTAATAAAACATCCCCGTTATCCATAACTACTTGGACTTTTCCAGCGGCAGTCATTTCAAATGTCTTATCGTGTGAGCCGTATTCTTCGGCTTTTTGAGCCATCAATCCTACATTGGAAACACTCCCCATAGTCCTTGGGTCAAAAGCGCCGTGTTCTTTACAAAAAGCGATGGTTTCAGAATAAATTCCAGCATAAGAGCTGTCTGGAATAACCGCTTTTGTGTCTTGCAATTTTCCTGCATTGTTCCACATCTGTCCAGAAGTACGAATCATCGCAGGCATAGAAGCGTCAATAATTATATCTGAAGGGACATGTAAGTTTGTAATCCCTTTGTCTGAATTAACCATGGCCATGTCTGGACCGTTTTCTAAGGCAATTTTTATAGCGTTTTCAATTTCCGCTTTTTTAGCTGCAGGCAATGTTTCGATACACTGTAAAACATTTCCAAAACCGTTGTTAGGATCTACGCCTATTTCTTCGAAAAGAGTTCCGTAAGTGTCGAATAATTCTTTAAAATACGTTTTTACAGCATGACCAAATATGATAGGGTCAGAAACCTTCATCATAGTAGCTTTCATGTGTAAAGAGAACAAAACACCTTGTTCTTTTGCACTTGCTATTTCTTTTTCTAAAAAGGCGATCAATGCTTTTTTATTGAGTACAGTAGCGTCTATAATCTCACTTTTTAAAACAGGAGTTGAAGCTTTTAAAACGGTGATTTCTCCGTTGTTTGCAACATGTTGAATTGTTACGATTCCTGGGTTTTCTAGAGTGATAGATTTTTCATTTGAAGCAAAATCATCAGCGCCCATAGTTACAACATGCGTATTGGAATTGGGATCCCAATCTCCCATAGAATGGGGGTTTTTCTTAGCGAAGTTCTTCACTGCTTTCGGTGCACGACGGTCAGAATTCCCTTCTCTTAAAACAGGATTTACAGCAGAACCTTTTATTTTGTCGTACTTGTTTTTGATGTCTTTTTCGAAATCGTTTTCGGCATTATCCGGATATAAAGGGATGTTGAATCCTTTAGAAATCAATTCGTCAATCGCTGCTTTTAATTGCGGGATAGAAGCAGAAATATTAGGTAATTTTATAATGTTAGCTTCTGGTTTTTTTACCAGTTCTCCAAGTTCAGATAAAGCATCTGTAACTTGTTGTTCAGGTGTTAAGTTTTCAGGGAAAGTTGCTAAAATACGCGCAGCTAAAGAAATATCTTTCGTGTCTATAGTAATGTTTGCAAACTTTGTAAAGGCAGTAATTATTGGAAGTAATGAGCGAGTTGCCAAGGCAGGCGCTTCATCGGTAATCGTATATATAATCGTTGAAGATTTCGACATTTGTTAGTGTTTAATTGTTAATCTATATTGTATGTTAATTTTTCAGGATGAAAATTACGATATCTTTTGTTCTTGCTAAAATATTTAATGTACTTCTTAGTGCTTATTATGTATATAACAAAAAAAAAGGCTGTTTTTTACAAACAGCCTTTTTTATAATCGTTTTTTTGCTAAAGCAAAAATTAACGTCTTTTTTCAGTAATTCTAGCTTTCTTACCAGTAAGTCCTCTAAAGTAGAAAATACGAGCTCTACGAACTTTACCGTGTTTGTTTACTTCAATTTTTTGAATAGCAGGTAAGTTGATTGGGAAGATACGCTCTACACCAAATGCACCTGACATTTTACGGATAGTAAACGTTTCTGAAGCTCCTGCTCCTCTACGTTGAATTACTACTCCTCTAAAAAACTGAGTTCTTGTTTTTTCACCCTCTTTAATTTCGTAATAAACTGTGATAGTATCTCCAGCTTTGAAATCTTCAAATTTGTTTTTTGAAACAAACTCGTCTTGTACGAATTTAATTAATGCTTCCATGTTATATTGTCTAATTGTTTTTAAAAGCAACATTCACGATTCTCGTCAGAGGTTGGTTTTAGAAATGCAAAAGTACTGTTTTTTTTTAATTTGACAAGTTATCTTTTTAAAGTAAATCTGGTCTAATTTTTTCTGTTCTTAAAATAGCTTGTTCATTGCGCCAATCGTCTATTTTGGGGAAATTCCCTGATAATAATACAGCAGGTACTTGCATTCCTTTGTATTCTGCGGGTCTTGTATAAACGGGCGGGGAGAGTAAATTGTCTTGAAAAGAATCGGTAAGTGCTGAAGTCTCATCTCCTAAAACACCAGGAATTAATCGGATGATGGTGTCACAAAGCACAGCGGCACCTAATTCTCCTCCGCTTAATACATAGTCGCCTATAGATATTTCTTTGGTGATGTGCATTTCTCGAATGCGGTGATCCACCCCTTTATAATGTCCACATAAAATTAAAATGTTTTGCGCTAAAGATAAGGTATTTGCGGTCTGTTGATTTAAAGTAGGAGCATCTGGAGTCATATAAATGATTTCGTCATAATCGCGTTCCGCTTTTAATTGACTGATACATTCGTCTATTGGCTCTATCATGAGTACCATTCCAGCACCTCCACCAAACTGATAATCGTCTATTTTTCCATATTTGTTCAAGGCAAATTTGCGTAGGTCATGAAAATGCACTTCTGCCATTTGCTTGTCAATAGCCCTTTTCATGATTGAAAACTCAAAGGGACTTTTAATTAAATCAGGTGAAACTGTAATAATATCTATTCGCATGCGGCAAAGATACTATTCTCTCTTCTCTCTTCTCTTTTTTCTCTTCTCTATTTTTCTCTTCTCTATTTTTTCCGCGACGCGCAAATCATTCTATCCGCTTTAAAAATATCTTGTTTAAGTGTGACATTGTTAAAACCTATACTTTTTACAAGAGCCACAGTTTCTTTTCCTAAATATTGATTGATCTCAAAAAACAGCAATCCGTTTGGATTTAAATTATTCTTGGCCAAGTTTGCGATTTTAGTGTAAAAAATTAGCGGATCATCGTCTTCTACAAACAATGCTGTATGAGGTTCATGTTCCAAAACATTTTTTTGAATTTCCTTTTTTTCTAAATTCCGAACATATGGAGGATTGCTTACTATGATGTCAAATGAAGTGTCTAATGTTTCAATTTTTAAAATATCTACTAATTTAAAATCTACAGAAACGTTGTTTAAAGAGGCATTGGAGGTAGCTGTTATCAATGTTTTTTCGGAAATGTCATACCCTGTAACTTGAGCATTTGGCAAATTTTTTGCCAAGGAGATGGCAATGCAACCAGAACCAGTACCTATATCTAAAATTGAAATTTTCTTTTGTGTGTTCTCCACTGATTCAAGTATCCAAGAAACCAATTCTTCTGTTTCGGGTCTTGGAATTAATGTGTGTTCGTTTACTTTAAAAGGCAGGCCGTAAAATTCAGTTTCACCTAATATATATTGCAAGGGTTTATGATTGCCTAATTCAGACAGTGCTTGATTCAGTTTTTTCAGGTTGGTATCATTAATTTCAGAGGCTGCTTCCAATACGATATCTACGCGAGAAAAGCCAAGAATATCTGCTGCTAACAGATTAAAAAAAGAAAGCACTTCAGTAGTTGGGTAGTGAGTTTCTAATGTAGATATAAAGTGTTTTTTATAGTTTTTTAAGGTCATTTTTACAAGTCTTTTAGCATCCATACATCACAAGAATAATGTCCTGTTTTCCCAATGCGGTTGTCTATATAGTTAAATCCAGATTTTTTATATAATAATTGTGCTTCTTTCATATAAGGCAGCGTTTCCAAATAGCATTGTCCAAAACCTGTTTCTTTTGCAAATTTAAGACATAAATCCATCATTTTAGCACCCATTCCAATCCCTCTTACAGAAGGGGAGAAATACATTTTCTGAAGTTCACAGATGTTTTTGTCGGTAGCCTCTAATTGCATAATTCCTGCACCTCCTACTAGTTCACCGTTTTTTTTAATGACATAATAAATGGATCTTGAACGCTCATAAGTTTCAAAGAGTTCATCCAAATGTGGGTCCGCATAGGCGGTTCCTTCTAATGGAGCATTAAATTCTATCAACACGGCTCTGATAACGGCTGCTATTTTTTTATTGTCCTTTTTTTTAATAGGACATATTTCTATGATTGGATTCATTCTTAGAAAGCTTACATTTGCGGTAAAATTACGAAATTGTAGAATATGAAAAAGTTATTAGCAGTATTTGTGTTTTTTGGACTTGTTTCATGCACAATAAGTGAAACTCCAGAATTTGTAGGAGTAGAAGAAGTGAAATTTCAAAAGATTGATGGTGAAGAGGTTGAAATTTTTATAGCCTTGAAATTTTTAAATCCSAACAGCCTCGGAGGAACGTTAAAATGTGATGGCTTAGAATTGATAGTGAATAATTTGAATGTGGGTGTGATCAATGCTGAATTGTTTGACGTTCCTTCAGAAAAAGAATTTACAGTGCCGCTAGTAGCAACAGTTCCATACAATCAATTGTTTAAATCGGACAGAAAAAACATGTTGAAAAATATTTTAAATGTGGTTTTTGATCAAAAAATAAATGTCAAGTATACAGGGAATATAACCTATAAACTTGGGATACTAAGTTATGATTACCCATTGAATTATTCAGATACAATATCCTTAAAATCTAAAAAATAATGCCACACACTCAGTACATGCAACGTTGCATTCAGATTGCTAAAAATGGGTTAGGGAAGACCCGACCAAATCCTATGGTGGGAAGTGTAATTGTATGTGATGGGGTGATTATTGGCGAAGGATTTACAAGTCCTTATGGAGGTGCGCATGCAGAGGTAAATGCGATAAAATCTGTAAAAGAGCAGCACTTGCTTAAAAAAGCGACTATTTATGTGACTTTAGAGCCTTGTGCACATTATGGGAAAACACCGCCTTGTGCGCACTTGATTATTGAAAAGGGCATTCCAAATGTGGTGATAGGAACTGTAGATCCTTTTAGTAAAGTGGCAGGGAAAGGCATTGAAATTTTAAAAAATGGAGGGTGTAAAGTCGTTGTGGGAGTATTGGAAGCGTTATGTAAGGAACATCACAAACGTTTTTTGACTTTTCATGGAAAACAGCGGCCGTTTATTGTATTGAAATGGGCAGAAACCAAGGATGGATTTATAGATGTACAGCGTAAAGAGACGGAGCTAGAAAATGCCAAACCTAATTGGATCACCAATAAGTATGCCCGTCAGTATGTTCATAAAATGAGAGCAGATGAGCATGCTGTACTTGTAGGGACAAATACCGTGATAAATGACAATCCTACATTGGATGTTAGGAATTGGGAAGGTGAAAATCCAGTGCGTATAGTTTTAGATAAATCATTGAGAATACCACACGATTATACGGTTTTTGATCATGTTTTAAAAACCATTGTTTTTACAGCGCAAGAAGTTGATGACACCAAAAATGTTTATTATAAAAAGATCGATTTTTCGAAGGATACAGTTCTTGAAATTTGCCAAGAGCTTTATAAAGAAAATATTCAATCAATAATCATTGAAGGAGGTAAAGCTACGCTGCAAAGTTTTATTGAAGCTAATATTTGGGATGAAGCCTATGTATTTGTTGGGGATGTTCATTTTAAAAAGGGATTAAAAGCACCAAAATTAACAGGAGTATTAGAGGAAGAGCTGTCCTTTGGAAATGATATTCTTAAAAAATATAAAAATCAATGTTAGACCTGTTATTTTCTGTGCTACTCACAGGAGTCCTTTTTCTTGTGTTTAAAGGATTTAAAAAATATAAAATAGATAATTTACAAGCGATTATTGTGAATTATGCAGTGGCCTTTTCTATTGGTTTTGTTTTGTCGAAAAGCAGTGTTAGTTTTCAAGATATTCCAAATCAGCCATGGTTTTTAGGCGCAGTAGTCTTAGGAGTTCTTTTTGTGACAGTATTTAATGTACTTGCTTTAACAACTCAAAAATTTGGTTTTTCGGTGGTTTCCGTAGCTTCCAAAATGAGTCTGGTAGTTCCAGTAATTTTTGCCGTGTACATGTATGGAGATAGGCTGAATGAATTGAAGGTTTTGGGACTAATTTTTGCTTTGTTAGCAGTGTATTTTATCACTAAAAAGAACGATGAACACCAATCGTTTGATAAAAAACAATTGTATTTGCCGCTAGTTCTCTTTGTAGGAGCAGGCGTGTTAGATACGATGTTAAAATACATAGAAACTACCTATGTGAATCCTTCAGAGTTTGAATTGTATACCGCTACAATTTTTATGATGGCGGGTAGTTTTGGGCTGCTTTTTGTGTTGTTAAAGAAACTGTTTTTTAAAGGAGAGATCGTATTGAATTATAAAAATGTAATTGCTGGAATTTGTTTAGGCGTTCCAAACTTTTTTTCGATTTATTATCTGTTAAGAGCATTAAATACTCCCAAGATTAGTAGTGCCACAATTTTTACCATAAATAATGTATCGGTCGTATTGTTGGCGACGATAATAGGCGTGTTGTTTTTTAAAGAAAAATTAAGCAAACTAAATTGGCTGGGTGCAATTTTGTCTATAATTGCTATTTTGTTATTTTATTTTTAGGAAAAGCTGTTTTTTCATAAAGTTCGATACGTTGTTCTCCACTTGATTTTTTATAGGCTCTGAACATACCACTAGTATTAAAATCCCAATAGACATCACCTTTAGCATCAATTAATATCATTCCTCCAGTACCTCCGAGAGGTGCTATCTGATTGAATATAACTTCGTGCAAGGCTTTTTGTGGATTGCTATTTGTGTATTTAATAATGGAAGAAACTTCATGAGCAGCAACAGTTCGAATAAAATATTCACCAGTTCCAGTACTTGAAATACCACAGGTTTTATTATTTGCATACGTACCTGCTCCAATGATGGGAGAATCTCCAATGCGTCCGTATTTTTTATTGGTCATTCCACCAGTGGATGTTCCTGCAGCAATGTTGCCGTATTTATCTATAGCCACAGCTCCGACAGTACCGTATTTATGGTCATCAATAAGCGAGTTTTTAATTAAATAAGCACTGTGATCTAAAGTAGTTGTATCTTTTCCTTGTATTTTTTGAAGCTGTTTAAATCTTTTCTCAGTATAAAAATAAGAAGAAGGGACCATTTCAATTCCGTATTTTTTAGCGAGAATTTCTGCTCCTTTACCTGATAAAAGCACGTGTTTAGAGCTGTCCAACACAATATTTGCAGCGAGAATTGGATTTTTTATATGGTTTACTCCGGCTACTGCACCCGTATTTAGCGTGTTGCCGTTCATAATAGAAGCGTCCATTTCTTGATTTCCTTCACTGTTAAAAACCGCTCCTTTACCTGCATTAAACAAAGGGGAGTCTTCTAGAACATTTATAGCTGCTTGAATGGCATTTATAGAGGAACCATTCTTTTGTAATACGTCATAACCAGCATTCAAAGATTCTTCCAATTTATTTTTATATGCGATTTCTTGTGCTTCGGAAAAATTGGCGCGTTTTATACCTCCAGCTCCACCATGTATCACAATAGAAAAATTAGCAGGAGCCATTTTTGAAGTTTTATTAGATTCGTTGTTTATTGTACAACCAGTAACCAATAATATGCTAAATATCAATAATGCAGTTTTGTTCATTTGATAAGAATTTAATTTCAAATATATTTAATTATTGTTAATTTATTGAGGTTCACTTTATATATTTGCCGAAAATACGACTCATCGAAATTAAAGATACATACAGAACCGTTGTAAAACGAGYACAAGGAGAAATACATAAGGTTAAGGGCAGTAAATTTATTGGACTTGTCTTTTATGTGGAAGATGAAAACGACATAAAGTTCTGTTTAGAAGCGTCTAAGAAAGAATTTTATGATGCGCGCCATTGGTGTTATGCCTGGCGATTGGGAACTGAAACATTTAGATTTCGTGCGAATGATGATGGTGAACCAAGCAATTCGGCAGGACAACCAATTTATGGGCAGATTTTATCCCAAGATGTCACCAATGTTTTAGTAGTTGTAGTTCGGTATTTTGGAGGGGTTAAACTAGGCGTAGGAGGCTTAGTGTCAGCGTATAAGACAGGTKCTCAGAACGCATTAGRAGCATCAAAAATAGTTCAGAAGATAATTTGTGTTCTTTTTGAACTTAAATTTGATTATCCACACATGAATAAAGTAATGCGGATAATCAAAGAAAATAAGTTGGAAATTATCTCTCAAAAAATGGAGCTAAATTGTGAATATATCATCTCAGTTCGTAAGAGTGAGGCTAGTAAAATTCATCAGATGTACAGCAATTTAAGGTGCCTTATTATCAAAGAAATGGAGGCTTAAAAACCGGTTAGTTTTTGCAGAAAAAATGCGGGTATTCTGCAAGGTTTATTTTTTTTAATATCTATAAAAACCAAAGTGCTCTCTCCTGTTGTTAACAATACGTCTTCTTGATTAAAAATTTTGTAACCAAAGACTATTCTAGCTGATGGTTTAGAGAGTAATGTGGTTCTTAGAGTGAGAAGGTCGTCGTATTTGGCTGGTTTTAAGTAATTTATATTTAGATTAATTACAGGCAGCATGATTCCGTCATCTTCCATTTTTTTGTAGGAGATATTTAAATTCCGAAGCCATTCAATACGTCCCATCTCAAAATACTGAGCATAATTGCCATGATAAGCATAAGACATTTGGTCTGTTTCACTATAGCGAATTCTAAATTGGATTGTGTGGGTCATTCGTTAAAATATTAGTTTAAAAAATATTATCTTTATCTTACGTAAAAAATAATTAATAATCAATAGTAAAAACATTTTTTTATACTAAAAAATATTCACACTTTTGTATAACCATGACCCATAGAGGAAACTCTATCAATTTCAGCTAATTAATTAAAATTTAAACGTTACAAACTAGAATGAGTAAAACTGCAGCATCAGTTTGGCAAGAATGCCTGTATTTTATTTCGGATAACATCAAACCGCAAGCATATAAAACTTGGTTTGAGCCGATACTCCCGATTAAATTAACGGGCGAAGCACTGACAGTTCAAGTGCCGAGCAAGTTTTTTTATGAATGGTTAGAGGAACACTATATTAAATTGTTAAGAGTTGCTTTGGTAAAGCAATTGGGAGAAGATGCTAAGTTAATTTATGATGTACGTATGGAGAATACGTACAGCAATAATAAACCTAGAACCGTAAAAATTCCTAGTTCAAATAGAAATCCAATCAACCCTCAGGGGATGGCTGTGATGGCTGAATTGAATAAAAGAGAATTGCGAAATCCATTTGTGATTCCAGGGATTCAAAAAGTAAAAATTGAATCTCAGCTAAATCCAAATTATAATTTTAATAGTTTTATTGAAGGCGATTCCAACCGTTTGGCAAGATCTGCAAGTATGGCAGTGGCTAACAAACCAGGGGGGACTTCTTTCAATCCTTTATTGATTTATGGTGGAGTTGGTTTAGGAAAAACACATTTAGCACACGCTATTGGTGTTGAGATAAAAGATAAATATCCAGACAAAACAGTGTTGTATATTTCCTCGGAAAAATTCACACAACAATATATAGATTCTGTTAAAGGGAATACAAGAAATGATTTTATTCATTTTTACCAAATGATAGATGTATTGATTATAGATGATGTACAATTCTTATCTGGTAAAACAGGTACACAAGATGTATTCTTCCATATTTTCAATCATTTACATCAGAATGGAAAACAGGTGATTTTGACTTCGGACAAAGCACCAGTTGACATGCAGGATATTGAACAACGATTGTTATCTCGTTTTAAATGGGGGTTGTCTGCAGAGTTACAGGCGCCTCATTATGAAACTAGAATTGCAATTCTTCAAAATAAATTATTCCGTGATGGTGTGGAAATGCCAGAAGAAATAGTAGAATATATAGCAAAAAACATCAAGTCCAATGTTCGTGAATTGGAAGGGGTACTTATATCTATGATTGCGCAAGCTTCTTTCAATCGTAAAGAGTTTACATTGGCTTTGACCAAACAAATAGTAGATAAATTTGTTAAGAACACAAAACGAGAGGTTTCCATAGATTATATCCAAAAAGTAGTGTCTAGTTATTTTGATCTAGATGTTGCTACCTTGCAATCTAAAACTAGAAAACGTCATATTGTTCAAGCACGCCAGTTGGCTATGTATTTTGCAAAACGCATGACAAAAGCGTCTTTGGCTAATATTGGTGCCCAAATTGGAAAACGTGATCACGCCACAGTGTTACACGCCTGTAAGACTGTTGATAACCTTACAGAAACTGATAAAAACTTTAGGAAATACGTAGATGATTTGAGAAAAAAACTCACCTTTTAAGGAGTGACTCTCAGTAGCTATTTTATAAATAATATTAAAACGAATGCAATTTTAAAGTTGCATTCGTTTTTAATTTTTAATTCAAATTTCAAGAAATGGTAAAAGTGTTGATGGTTTGTTTGGGGAATATTTGTAGGTCTCCATTGGCTGAAGGTATATTAAAATCCAAGGTAGATCAGCACAATGTGATGGTGGATTCTGCTGGAACAGCTGCATATCATGTTGGGAAAGGTCCCGATTCTAGATCCGTAAAAGTTGCAAGAGATCAAGGACTTGATATTAGTTTGCAAAGAGCACGCCAATTCAATACTTCTGATTTTAAAAAATTTGATTTTATTTATGTGATGGATCAATCTAATTTTGACGATGTTGTATCTTTGGCATCCACTGAAAAGGAAAAGAAAAAGGTGNMWMTTWANKKWTRMWTKWWATTKCYMCYSAAWTKRWTRRTRWKSTWYYWKWTCCATATTATGGAGGGGAACATGGTTTTAAAAATGTATATGATATGCTAGATTTAGCCTGTGATAGTATCAATAAAAAGTTAAGTTATGAGTGATATTGGAAAGTTGTATTTGATTCCTACCATGTTAGGAGATTCAGAACCATTAGAAGTATTGCCATTATCAGTGAAAAAAGTAATCGAAGAATTGGATTATTTTATTGTTGAAAATGACAGAAGTGCTCGTAAGTTCATCAAGCGAATTACGCCTAGAAAGTCACAACAGTCTTTAAAACTTTTTTTGTTGGATAAGTATGCGGATGAAATGGAAGTAAGGAACTATTTAGATGTTTGTGCTCAAGGGATTTCTGTAGGAATGTTGTCTGAAGCGGGTGTGCCAGCCATTGCAGATCCCGGTGCATTTATTGCAAAAATGGCACATGAGAAAGGAATACAAGTAGTGCCTTTGGTGGGGCCTTCTTCTATTCTGTTGGCAATGATGGCCTCCGGATTGAATGGTCAGAATTTTGCATTTAATGGTTATTTACCTATTGATGTTTCGGAACGCAAGAAGACAATAAAACAATTGGAACGATTGTCGAAAGAAAAAAACCAATCTCAAATTTTTATTGAAACCCCTTATCGTAACGATAAAATGTTTACCGATTTAAAGGCCATTTTAACACCTGGTACTAATTTGTGTATCGCATGTGATATTACATTGAGTACTGAGTATATAAAAACACTTTCCATTCAGGAATGGAAAAAACACAAACTTAGCTTGCATAAAAGGCCTACGATTTTTATTATACATAAATCATAGTAAAAAAAAAGGAGCTTTAATTTTATAAATTAAAGCTCCTTTTTTTTTAGTTTTAGGTGTATTTTAAGTGTTTAAAATACATTGTTTTGCTTGGTCAATATAAGTACGCCCAATGGTGTATCGAATGCCACCTATTTCTACACTGTTTCCTTCTAACATGTCTATTTTATCTATGGCTATTGTATAAGAGCGATGGATACGGATAAAGTTTTCTGAGGGTAAGTTCTCTGTAAAACTCTGAAGTGTTTGATGGATGATATATCTGCTGGTAAGTGTAATTATTTTTAAATAATCTTTTAAGCTTTCAATCACTAGTATCTCGTCCAAGTATATTTTTTTCATTTTCTTTTTGTCTATTTTGACAAAAATATGTGGACGATTAATGATGGTGTTTTCTACTTGATTGATATTGTTTCGAATGCTAAATACTTTGTTAATTGCTTTTGCAAACCTTGGAAATCCAATCGGTTTYACTAAATAATCTAGTAAATCTAATTCGTAAGCATCAATTGCAAATTCGGTATGTGCGGTAGTGATTATTATTAAAGGTTTTTTAGTAAGGCTTTTGATAAAACTCAAACCATCTAATAATGGCATGTTGATATCAAGGAAAATTAAATCAATCTCGTTGTCTTTTAAAAAGTTGAGCCCGTCTACTGCATTGCTAAAAGTAGTGATCAACTCTATATCCGTAAATTGAGCTAAATGCCCTTTTATCACGTCAATTGCTAAAGGTTCATCATCAATAATCAAGCATCTCGTCTTCATCGTATTTTTATTTTAAGTTGTGCAATAAAAAGTCCATCTTTCTCTTCTGTCTTTACTTCGTATTCATTCTTTTTGTATCCTAGCTCTAATCTTTTTTGAACATTTTTTAATCCTAAGCCACTTTTGGTATCGAAACGCTGTTCATAAATCGTTTTCGCAGGTAAAGGGTTTTCGATACGAAAGTAAAGAAAATCTTCTTTAACTGTAATGCTTATGTCAATTTTTATTTTTCCGATGTTTTTATTGGCTCCATGTTTGAAGGCATTTTCAACAAATGCGAGTAATAACATTGGGGGAATGGACTTGTCCATAAGCTCTCCAGAGAGTTCCATATTTATCTCCAATCGTTCATCGAAACGTATGCGTTCTAGATCCAAATAGTTTTGAATACACATAATTTCTTTGTCTAAAGTCTGGCTTTTGTTTTTCGTTTCATGTAATAAGTAACGCATAAACTCAGATAATTTTAGAATTATTTTAGCAGTTTTATCCGATTTCTCAATGGCCAATGAATAGATGTTGTTTAATGTATTAAAAAAGAAATGCGGAGAAATCTGTGATCTTAAAAATAAGAGCTCTGTTTCTAATTGAACTTTGGCAAGTTTGGTGGATCGTTGATGTTCTTGAATCCAATCCAAGGTTATTTTAATGGCCGTTACAAATGTGATTACGTACAATTCTCCAATCATCATTTGAATGGAATAATTGACAGTGAATTTTCTTGTGATCTCTGGTCCTTCTGGCCATACATCATTAGAAACTAAAAAATAGGTAAGGTTAAACTTAACAACCACCATTAAAAAGAGGACCCCTATTATCGAAAGTAGATATAAGATGTATTTCCTTTTAAATACAAAAACGGGCATCAAGATGTATATATTTATATAACATAATAACATATGAATTGGGAACCCAATTAAATTAGTTTTTATAGAATAATCATAATCATCAAAATAACTTCCCCAACGCAATACATTAATTCCAAAATATATTAGCCAAAAAATGATATGGTGTCTTATTTTTATTTCTGAGAACTTTAACTGCTCCATATGATGAGGTTTTTGATCTATTGACATGGGTTTATTAATTTGTTTTTGTTCAGCCTACTTTAGGTGTTATACGTCTAATAATTTTTGTAAAAATGCGAAATTACGTAATCTTTATCTTTAAATTTATTTAGAACAAATCAATAGTGCTAAATTTTGATAATTATCATGATGAAGAAAATATATTTATTGAGTTTAACAGCAGTTATCGTCCTTTTTACTTCGTGTAAACATAAGGAAAATGTTGCTAAAAAAGAGACGACGTCTAATATTAAATATGTAGATCCTTTTATTGGAACTGGTGGACATGGTCATACATACCCTGGAGCAACGGTACCTTTTGGGATGTTACAGGTGAGTCCAGACAATGGAATTTCTAAATGGGACTGGTGTTCAGGCTATCATTATACGGATTCTATTACTATTGGTTTTAGTCATTTGCATTTGAGCGGAACCGGAATTGGAGATTTGAATGATATCAGATTTATGCCAATCAATAAAAAAGTAGATTTAGCGAAAAAGATTACTACAAGAGACGATATTCCTTACAAATCTACTTACAGTCACAATAATGAAAGCGCCTCTGCAGGATATTATGCGGTGGAATTAAAAGATCACAATATTAAGGCTGAATTGACATCCAATTTAAGAACCGCATTTCATAAATATACTTTTGCAAATGAAAGCGAACAGTCAGTGATTGTAGATTTAGGTTTTGCCATTAATTGGGACAAAACCACTGCTTCTGCTATTAATATTGTTGATGATTATACTATTTCTGGATATAGATACAGTAAAGGATGGGCGAAAAATCAAAAAGTGTTTTTTGTAGCTAAATTCTCGAAGGCCATTAAGAGCTTTGATTTGGTTGCTGATAATACCTATATAAAGGACGTRAAAACGGTTGAAGCTGATAAAACTACGGTTCAACTGTTTTTTGAAAAAGGGACRAACGACGARCTTCAAGTAAAAGTAGGKGTATCGTCTGTGAGTATTAAAAATGCATTTGAAAACATTTCGGATCAGGGAGATGCTTTTAATTTTGATGATATAAAAAATGAGGCTGAAAAAATATGGAATACCACCTTAGCTAAAATTGATATTGAAACCTCAAATGAAGATTTGAAAACAATTTTCTATACGGCTTTATACCATACTCAAATTGCTCCGGTAACTTTTAGCGATGTGAATGGAGAATTCAGATTGGAAAACGATAAAATTGAAACAGCAACAGGTTACAATGCGTACTCTACACTTTCTTTATGGGATACATTTAGAGCACAGCAGCCGTTAATGACCTTTATGGATCAAGAGAAAGTGTCCGATATTATCAATTCGATGTTGGCGTATTATCAAACTAAAAAAACACTACCTGTTTGGACKTTGTATGGAAATGAAACCAATACTATGACAGGCTATCATTCGATTCCAGTAATAGCAGAAGCCTATATAAAAGGCATTAAAGGTTTTGATATTAACAAGGCATACGAAGCCATGAAAGCTACAATGATGCAAGATGAAAGAGGCTTGGATTTGTACAAAAAGTATGGATATATTCCTCATGATTTATTGGATGAATCGGTGACCATTACCTTGGAATATGCCTATAATGATTGGTGTGTGGCTCAAATAGCAAAAGCATTAGATAAGCAGGAGGACTTCGATTATTTCATGAATAGATCTAAAGCATACGAACATTTGTTTGATGCAGAAACTGGATTTATGAGAGGGAAAGACGCTAAAGGAACTTCTTGGAAGAYCCCCTTTGATCCTAAATATTCTGCACATAGAATTCATGCTGAATATACCGAAGGAAATGCATGGCAACACAGCTGGTTTGTACTACACGATACAGAAAACTTGGTAAAAATGCATGGAGGAGAGGACAAATTTAATGCACATTTAGAGCAATTATTTACGGAATCATCAGAAATTACGGGAGACAATGTTTCGGTTGATATTTCTGGTCTTGTAGGTCAATATGCACATGGGAATGAACCAAGTCATCATATTGCTTATATGTTTAACTTTTCAAATCAACCTTGGAAAACTCAATATTGGGTACGTCATATATTAGAAACACAATATTCAACACTGCCAGATGGCTTGAGTGGAAATGAGGATTGTGGGCAAATGTCTGCATGGTATGTATTTAGTTCTATGGGACTTTATCCATACAGTCCGGCTTCTGGTGAATATCAAATAGGAAGTCCGATGTTCGAAAAATCGACCATTAAAATATCAGATACAATTGATTTTGTTATTGAAGCAGAAAATGCATCAAAAGACAATATCTATATACAATCGGCAACCTTGAATGGGGTAGTGTTCAATCAAACTACCATCAGTCATAAAACAATGCAGAAGGGTGGAACTCTCAAATTTGTGATGGGAAATACACCAAATAAAAACTGGGGAATAAAAAAAATAAACGAATAAAGAATGGATATAATTGATATCTCAATAATTGCAGTATATGTTCTACTGACATTATTTGTAGGGATTTGGGTCTCGAAAAAGGCTTCAAAAGGATTGAAATCTTACTTCTTAGGAGGTAATAATATAAAATGGTATTTCTTAGGACTGAGTAATGGKTCKGGAATGTTTGAYGTWTCMGGAACTGCTTGGATGGTMGGGATTCTGTTTTTATATGGATTAAAAAGTTTTATGTTCATGTGGCTTTGGCCAATTTGGAATCAGATATTTGTGATGATGTTCTTAGCCGTCTGGATTCGAAGATCAAATATTATGACCGGTTCTGAATGGATTTTAACGCGTTTTGGAAATGGTAGTGCAGGTCGTGCATCTCATAAAATTGTGGCGGTTTTTGCCATTGTTTCAGCAGTTGGATTTATCGCTTACTTTTTTGAAGGTGTTGGGAAGTTTATGACCATTATTTTACCGTGGGATTTGTCCTTAGTAATGGGAGGAAGCCAATTGTTAAGTTCGGAACATGTGTATGCCTTAATCATTATTATATTAACTACTTTTTACACCATAAAAGGAGGAATGTTCTCCGTAGTTGCTACAGAAGTATTGCAATACGGAATTATGGTAATTGCAGGGRTTTTGGTGGCTGGATATACATTTTTTGCCATTAGTGATGCTCAAATAGAAGCTGTAATCAGCCCAGAATGGCGTAATGTTTTCTTTAGTTGGGAACTGGAAACACATTGGTCGGACCAATACCAGGCATTTAATGATTTAATTGATTCTGAAGGCTATAAAATGTTTGGAGCCTTGATAGGAATGACCATATTTAAAGGGTTCTTTGCAAGTATTGCTGGACCTACACCAAGTTATGATTTACAACGTATTTTATCTACAAAATCGGTGAAAGAAGCGGCATTAATGAGTGGGTTTACCAACTTAATCTTATTTATACCTCGTTATTTATTGATTGCTGGAATCGTGGTAATTGCATTGGTAGAATTGGCTCCTCTAATGAATGGAAATCCATTATTGAGCGGTGCAGACCTCGAAATAATTTTGCCTAAAGTGATCAATTTTCATATTCCAGTTGGGATTAAAGGATTATTATTAGCAGGGTTATTAGCAGCGTTTATGTCTACATTTTCGGCATTTGTAAATGCGGGACCTGCCTATATAGTAAACGATTTATACAAGAAATATTTCAAGCCAGAAGCGACAGAYAAACACTATATCAGAGCCAGTCATATTGCCTCTTTTGCAGTAGTTGGATTGGGAGTATTTATGGGCTTCTTTGCGAATTCAATTAATGCCTTAACCCTGTGGATTACCTCTGCATTATTTGGAGGGTATGTTGCAGCCAATTTCTTAAAGTGGATTTGGTGGCGTTTTAACGGATGGGGTTATTTCTGGGGAATGTTTGCAGGGTTATTCATTGCGTCCTTACAGTTTGTAATGGATAGTTATAAAGGAACTTTTACGGAAGGAACTCTTATCTATGAATTGTCAGAAATTAATGCCATTTATTTATTCCCAATTATTTTTGGAGTGTCTTTATTAGGGTCATTCTTGGGAACGTATTTTACAAAACCCACAGATATGGAAACCTTAAAATCGTTTTATAGAACGGTACATCCTTGGGGATGGTGGAAACCTGTTTGTAAGGCTATTCAGGAAGAGGAACCTACTTTTACCGAAAATAAGAACTTTTGGTATGATATGGGGAATAGCGTCATTGGGGTGATTTGGCAATCGAGTATGATTGTGTTACCAATTTATTTTATTATTCGTGATTATCCGAAAGGGTTCATCGCATTAGCCGTATTTTTGGTGACATCAACCATTTTAAAGTTTACATGGTATGATAAAATTAAAAATTTACCGGACGAAAAATAAGATACAATGTAATTCCAAGTGAGTGTATAAATAACGTATTTTATTTAGAGCATTCATTTGGAGATGTTACTGGGATACACAGTAAAAAACAAGTTTTCAATTATTAAAAGTATAGATAAAATGAGTAATATTCCTTGGCAAGATAGACCTGAAGGCAGCAATGATGTAGTGTGGAGATATTCTGAAAATCCTATTATAGATCGCTATGCGATTCCTTCATCAAACAGTATTTTCAACTCTGCAGTAGTGCCTTTTGAAGGTGGGTTTGCAGGTGTTTTTAGATGTGATAACAAGGCTGTTCAAATGAATATTTTTGCTGGTTTTAGTAAGGATGGAATTAATTGGGACATCAATCACGACCCAATTGTAATGCAAGCTGGAAATACCGAGATGATTGAATCGGACTATAAATACGAYCCRMGWGTGGTKTTTATMGAAGAYMGMTATTGGATTACTTGGTGTAATGGTTATCATGGACCAACTATTGGTATTGCGTATACATTTGACTTTAAAGAGTTCTTTCAGTGCGAAAATGCCTTCTTACCTTTCAATAGAAATGGAGTACTTTTTCCAGAGAAAATTAACGGGAAATATGCCATGTTAAGTCGTCCTAGTGATAATGGACATACACCTTTTGGAGATATTTACATCAGTTATAGTCCTGATATGAAATATTGGGGAGAACACCGTTGTGTGATGAAAGCTACACCATTTGAAGACTCTGCTTGGCAGTGTACAAAAATTGGAGCGGGAGCAGTACCAATTTTAACAGAAGAAGGTTGGTTGATGATTTATCACGGTGTAATTAATACCTGTAATGGATTTAGATATGCTATGGGATCCGCTATTTTAGATAAAGACGACCCGAGTAATGTATTGTATAGAACCCAACCCTACTTGTTAGGACCTGCGGAACCGTATGAACTTACTGGTGATGTACCTAACGTAGTATTTCCATGTGCCGCGTTGCATGATTTTGAAGAAGACAAAATAGCCATTTATTACGGTGCCGCGGATACAGTGGTCGCTATGGCTTTCGCCAAAATCAGCGAATTGTTACAATATACAAAGGATAATAGTTTATAAACCACACATCATGTACTCAAAATTAAAATTTTTAAGTGCCATTATTGGATGTTTTTCATTGATGGCTTGTGCACAGAATTCTAAGAAAATAACTCCAGAAACCTATGTGGCTTTCCAAACTGATGAAGCCATTACAATTGACGGAGATGCTGGAGAAATGTCTTGGTCTAAAGTGGAATGGACAAATGCTTTTATTGATATAGAAGGTGTTAAAAAACCAACCTATAAAACCCAAGTGAAGATGATGTGGGATCAACAGTATTTCTACATTTTAGCACAAATGGAAGAACCACACGTGTGGGCAGATATTACAGAAAGAGACGCTATTGTTTTTTACAATAACGACTTTGAGGTATTTATTGACCCTGACGGTGATACACATAACTATTACGAGTTGGAAATTAATGCGTTGAACACTGCCTGGGATTTATTCATTACCAAACCTTATAGAGAAGGAAATGTGGTGTTGAACGATTGGACAGTAAACGGATTGAAATCTGCAGTAAAAGTAGATGGAACTATTAATAACGCTAGCGATACAGACAAAGGTTGGACCTTAGAAATGGCCATCCCGTGGTCGGTTTATAAAAAATCCTATTTTGAAAAAAATGTTCCTAAAGATGATTTTTGGAGAGTTAATTTTTCTAGAGTCAATTGGGATTTTGATCTTATCGACGGTAAGTACGTTCGAAAAAAAGACATTGACGGAAAATATTTGCACGAATACAATTGGGTGTGGTCACCGACAGGAGTGATTAATATGCACGAACCAGAAAAATGGGGCTATGTGTATTTCAGTTCAAAAATGGCGGGAGATGTTGATACATTTACAATTCCTCAAGATGAAAAAATAAAATGGGAATTGTATCGCTTATTGCGAGCTCAAAAATCATATCATGCAAAACACAATCAATACGCTACAAGTATTGATAGTTTAATTTCAAAACAAATTATTGTAGATCATAAAACATTAAGTCCGTCCATAGAGAATCATAGTACAGGATGGAATATTACAGTTAAAAGCCCTTTTTCACATAAAACATTAATCATTAAAGAAGATGGAAAATTCATTTCTAAGTAAAAATTTAATTAAAGTTACAATTATTAGCGTTTTGTTGCTACTTGTAGGAGTCGCATCATGCACTGAAAGTAAAGATACAAACAACAAAACTATAAAGGAAAAAGAAGCCTTTGAATTTGGTGTTTGGATTACCGCAAATGATAAAAAAACGAACGAAGAATACGCTGCAGAATTTTCAAAATACAAAGATGCTGGAATTGATGAAGTATTGATTAATACAGGAACAGATCCAGTATTATTACAACGTATTACTCCGGTAGCTACAAAAGCTGGCTTAAAAGTACATGCTTGGATTATGACCATGAATCGCCCAGGTGATAAAGTGGCATTGCAACATCCAGAATGGTATGCAGTAAGTAGAGAAGGGAAATCTTGTTTTGATACCCGCCCTTATGTTGGCTATTACCAATGGTTGTGTCCCAACAGAGAAGAATCTCGTAACCACATTCTAGGATTGGTAGAAGGCTTGGCAAAAGTAGAAGGTATTGAAAGTGTGCATTTGGATTATATCCGTTTTTCTGATATTTTCTTGCCAATTGGTTTGCTTCCAAAATACGATTTAGTACAAGAAACAGAAATGGCAGAATACGACTTCTGTTACTGTGATGTTTGTATTGAGAAATTCCAACAAGAACACCATAAAAACCCATTAGAAAGTGCCAATACTTCTATAGATATGGAGTGGAAACAGTTCCGTTTAAACAGTGTGAAGAATATTGTAAATGATGCATATAAAATTGTACATAAACACAACAAACGATTAACTGCAGCGGTATTTCCTTATCCAGAAATGGCAGATCATATGGTACGTCAACGTTGGGATAAATGGAATATTGACGAAGTATACCCAATGATATATCACGGGTTTTATAACGAAGAAATTGATTGGATTGGATTTGCAACCAAACAAGGAGTGGAAGATGTAAAGGACAAAGGAATTGGTGTAAACACCGGTATTTATATGCCTCCTTTCAAGTCTGCAGAAGAAGTGAAGCAAGCCATTATGTTTGCAAAAGATAACGGAGCAAAAGGGGTGACTTTCTTTGATGGTCCAGCCTTGACACCTGAATATTTGAAAGCGATTAAAGAAACAAAAGAAAGCTTAAAATAATCTATTTTTAATCAGCTATTTGTTAATTGTCTTTTTACAAGATGTTTAATAAATAGCTGTTTTTTTTTAAACAACACTTGTAATTGAATCCAAGATGAAAAAAACAGGACTGCTTATTATTGCGAGCATCATATTATTGATAGGATGCCAACCAAACGCTACGAAGTCGGTAAAATTAGTGGACTATGTTAACCCATTCATAGGAACTGATGGTCCAGGGAACACCTACCCAGGTGCTACAGTACCTTTTGGGATGGTTCAATTAAGTCCAGATATTGGAATTCCAGGATGGGATCGTATTGCTGGATATTATTACCAAGATTCTATTATCTCGGGATTTTCTCACATGCATTTGACAGGTACAGGTGCAGGTGATTTATACGATATTTTAGTAATGCCAACAAATAGTCGTTTTTCAAAACGCATAAAGGCAAACAACCACAAACCATTTTCTAGTTTCTCTCACAAGCAAGAAACGGCAAAACCTGGCTATTATAGTGTAGATTTGTTGGATTATGGAATTAAAGCAGAATTGACTGCTACTAAAAGATCAGGAATTCATCAATATACTTTTCCAAAAGATACCGATTCTAAAATAACCATCGATTTAGGCTATGCGTTAAATTGGGACAATCCTACAGATACTTATATCAAAGTAGTGGATAATAGTACTATTGAAGGTTATAGGAAATCATCRGGTTGGGCAAAAGACCAACGCGCATATTTTGTAATGAAGTTATCAAAACCTTTTGATAGCTATGAGTTGTACAGTAATGATTCACTTTCAACATCACCTGTAAAAAGTAAAAATACGCGTATTGTTTTAAAATATGTTACCTCAGAAAACGARCAAATTGTTTTAAAAACAGGATTGTCAACCGCAAGTATTGCCGGTGCACATAAATCATTGGAAATAGAAGCACCTGATTTTAATTTTGAAAACTATAAATCGAATGCAAGTGAATTGTGGGAAAACGAGTTGAATAAAATTGAAATAACAACCGCTGATACTACAAAAAAGCACATTTTTTATACCATGATGTATCAATCTATGTTGGCACCAACTTTGTTAAGTGATCATGATGGGAATTACAAAGGAGCAAATCATCAAACTGAAAAAGCAGTTGGTTTTGATCGCTATGATACGTTTTCTTTATGGGATACCTATCGCGCAGCACATCCATTGTACACTATTTTACATCCGACACGTACTTCGGATATGATCAATAGTTTATTGGCACATTACAAAGAAACAGGTTTGTTACCAGTGTGGTCAATGCAAGGAAATGAAACCAATATGATGATTGGTTATCATGCCGTACCTGTAGTGGTAGACGCGTATTTTAAAGGAATTCAGAATTTTGATGTTGAGTTGGCCTTCGAAGCTTGTAAAGCAAGTGCTATGTCAGATGATCGTCAGATTGATGTGTATAGAAAATTAGGATTTATTCCCGTGGATGAAGCGCATGAAAATTGGTCTGTTTCTAAAACCTTAGAATATGCGTATGACGATTGGTGTATTGCAGAATTTGCGAAGGATTTGGGGAAAACTGCTGACTACGAATATTTTTTAAAACGATCAGAAAATTGGCGCAATATGTACGATGTACAAAGTACTTTTATGCGTCCTAAACTGGCTGATGGAAGCTTTGTAAAACAGTTTGTTCCTAAGGAATATTCGGCCTATTTTTGTGAGAGTAATGCTTGGCAATATTTTTGGTCAGTTCCTCAAAATTTGGAAGGATTAATAAAAACAGTTGGTGGTAATAATGCATTTGAAAAAAAGTTGGATACCATGTTTAGTTTGGATCCTTTACCAACGGATAAATTACCAATTTTTAGTACAGGAATGATAGGACAATATGCGCATGGAAACGAACCAAGTCATCATGTTGCGTATTTATACAATTACATAAATAAGCCTTGGAAAACACAAAAACTGACGAGAGAAATACTAGAAACTCAATATAAAAATGCACCTGATGGGCATTGTGGAAACGAGGATTGTGGACAAATGTCTTCTTGGTATATTTTCAGTTCTCTAGGTTTTTATCCGGTAAATCCGGCTCAAGGAATCTATAGTTTCGGATCGCCATTGTTTGATAAAGCGGTATTGAATTTAGAAAACGGGAAGCAGTTTGTGGTGGAAACCATAAATAATAGTGATGCTAATTTATTCATTCAGTCTATAACATTGAATGGAGAAACCATCAACCGTAGTTATATTACACATAAAGAAATTATTCAAGGTGGTACTATTGTTTTTACGATGGGGAATACACCAAATAAAAAGACAACACAAGTGATGGCTTTGTCTTCAGAAATGTATCATTAAAAAAACAAAAGAGATGTCTGGTAGAAGAAATTTTATAAAAAAAGCAGCCTTAGGAACTATCGGTATTAGTGCCGTAATAAGTTGTAAAGATTTAAAAGAAGAGGAAACTAATGTTGTGGCTTCAAACTCCAACGCATCTCCTAAAAAACCTGTAATTATTTCCACATGGAATCATGGATTACCTGCAAACGAAGCCACATGGAAGGCGATGCAACAAAGTGATGATACTTTGGAGGCAATTGTAACAGGAATGAAAATTCCAGAAGCGGATCCTAAAGTCCGTAGTGTTGGTTATGGTGGATTTCCGGATAGAGAAGGAAAAGTAACCTTGGACGCCTGTATTATGGATCATAATTCTGATTGTGGATCTGTCTCTTTTTTACAAAACATTATGCATCCACTGGCTGTTGCTAAATTGGTTTTACGTGAAACACCGCATGTAATGTTAACGGGAAAAGGAGCCCTACAGTTTGCAAAGGAACAGGGGTTTAAAGAAGAAAATTTACTRACTAAGGAAACAGAAAAAGATTGGCATAAGTGGATGGAAAAATCTAAATATGCTCCTGTAATTAATACAGAAAATCACGATACCATAAGTATGCTGGTACTGGATAAAAAMGGAAATCTTTCTGGTGGATGTACCACTAGTGGAGCGGCATGGAAAATGCACGGTCGTGTGGGAGATTCTCCTATAATTGGTGCTGGACTATTTTTAGATAACGAAGTAGGAGCAGCCGCCGCAACAGGATTAGGGGAAGCAGTGATTAGAACCGCTGGATCTGCCATGGTGGTAGAATTAATGAGACAAGGTAAATCTCCTTATGATGCCTGTAAAGAAATTGTAGAACGCATTTTTAATAAACATAAAAATCATAGAGATATGTCTTACCTACAAGTAGGATTTATCGCTTTAAATAATAAAGGAGAACATGGAGCGTATAGCTTGCGTTCTGGCTTTAATTATGCCATTCAAGACGAAAAAGAGGGCAATAGAATGGAAGATGCTCAGTTTAAAATGACTTGGGATGATTAGAGGACTAGATTTGAGATATTAGATTTTAGTATTGAGAWATTAGTATTGAGATAGGAGATAGGATCTAGGAATCAAGACGTTTATCTAGTTAACATCTGACATCTATTATTAAAATAAGATTATTTTGAGTTTTTTAATTAGGAAGCAGTAGGCAGTAGGCAGTAGGCAGTAGGCAGTTAGCAGTAAGCGGTAAGCAGTTAGCAGTAAGTAGTAATCAGTAAGCAGTAAGCAGTAGGCAGTATCCAGTAAGCAGTAATCAGTAAGCAGTAAGCAGTAACCAGTAAGCAGTAACCAATAACTAGCAACAAGCAACAAGCAACTAACAACAACCAACAACGAAAAATTAGATTTTAGTATTGAGATAGGACACAGGAATCAAGACGCAGGACGCTCAGTACTATGGAATAAAAAAAAGAACAGTACAAATAATCTTGTAAACGGTGATTCTTTCTTCCCTTTGGGGAGATGCCAAAGGCAGAGGGGAACCAACAACCAGTAAGCAGTAAGTAGTAAGCAGTAAGCAGTAATCAGTAATCAGTAACCAGCAACCAGCAACGAGAAATTAGATATTAGTATTGAGACAAGGCACAGTAATCGAGACGTTTATCTAGTTAGTATCTGGAATTTATTATTAAAATAAGATTATTTTGAGTTTTATAACCAGCAACCAACAACTAGCAACAAGCAACAAGCAACTAACAACCAACAACTATGACAACAAATTACCCTATAAAATTCGAACCAATATTAAAAGATAAGATTTGGGGAGGCGACAAATTGAAAGCATTATTTAACAAGAAATCTACTAGAGATGATATCGGAGAAAGCTGGGAAATATCAGACGTAAACGGGAATGTTTCTGTAGTAACAAATGGTGCTTTAAAAGGCCAGAACCTACAAGAAATATTAAAAGCGCATAAAGGAAACTTAGTGGGTGAAAAGGTATATGAAAACTTCGGAGATAACTTTCCGTTATTGATTAAGTTTATAGATGCCAAAGAAGCATTGAGTATTCAGGTACACCCAGATGATGTGCTGGCAAAAGAACGCCATAACTCGTTTGGAAAAACAGAAATGTGGTATGTTATGCAAGCTGAAGATCATGGCGATTTAATTGTAGGATTTAATCAAGATGTAACTAAGGAATCTTATGTGGATCATTTGGAAAACAAGAAATTGTTGGAAATAATGAATCAAGAAAAAGTGCAAAAAGGCGCTTGTTATTTTATTCCAACAGGACGTATTCATGCTATTGGAGCAGGCGTTTTATTGGCAGAAATTCAACAAACAAGTGATATTACATATCGTGTGTACGATTGGGATCGCGTAGATGACCAAGGAAAWGGACGCGAACTACATACCGAAATGGCCTTGGATGCCATCGATTATAAAGCACAAGAAAAATATACAACAGATTATGAAACCGTGGTAAATGCAGCTTCTCCAATGGTGGATTGTGAGTATTTTACAACCAATATGGTAGCGGTAGATGGTGAATTGTCTGTCGATAATACAAAGAAAGATTCATTTGTAATTTATATGTGTGTGGAAGGTGAAGCGAGCATTCATTATGGGGATAATCAACATGAAACCGTATTGAAAGGAGAAACCATTTTAATTCCAGCAAGTTTAAAGTCATACAAAATTAAGTCAAGTGTTTATGCTGAATTATTAGAAGCATATATAAAATAATAATCCCATTAAAGTCAGTTTATGAAGTATTCAGTTCGTGTAGTTTTTATGATCGCTTTGGCGATATTTTCATTGAGTTCATGTACAAAATCAAACATTGTTTTTGTAGAGAATGACATAAAAATTATTCCAAAACCAGTATCCCTTGTATTGAACAAAGGGATGTTTGAATTTAGTGATAACACAGTTTTTGTTGTAAATAGTGAAGCTCAACATGAGATAGCAGCAGCGTTAACTAAAAAATTAAAGGCAGCAGCTGGACTTGATATTCAGATAGTAAAAACAGCGGTAAAAGCTAATTTTATTGAGTTTTTAAATGATGATTCTTTGAATAGAGAAGGGTATACATTACAAGTTTCTCCTTCAAAAATTAGTATTGCAGCCAAAACCAATGCTGGATTTATATATGGACTGGAAACAATACGTCAATTATTACCAGTTTCCGTAGAGAGTAAAAATCTTGTAAAAGGGGGGAAATGGGTAATTCCTTCAGTGGATATTAAAGATGAACCTCGCTTTAAATGGAGAGGYTTGATGCTWGATTTATCCCGYCACTTTTTTGGRAAAGAGTATTTGAAAAAGACAATCGATGGATTGGCGATGCATAAAATGAATGTATTGCATTTACATTTAGTAGATGATCAAGGTTGGAGAATYGAAATAAAAAAATACCCAAAACTAACCGATGTTGGTGCCTGGCGAGTAGATCAGGAGGAYTTACCTTGGAGTGGGAGAGAAGCTGTAACAGCGGATCAGAAAGGAACCTATGGCGGATTTTTAAGTCAGGAAGATTTAAAAGAAGTTGTAGCTTATGGATTGTTGAAAAATGTTGAGATTATTCCGGAAATTGAAATGCCAGCTCATGTTTCTAGTGCTATTGCCTCATATCCTGAATTGTCTTGTTTCGATACAAAAATAGGAGTTCCTTCAGGTGGATTATGGCCAATTACCGATATTTATTGTGCAGGAAAAGAACACACTTTTGAATTTTTAGAAAACGTATTGTTAGAAGTGATGGAAATTTTCCCTTCTAAATACATACATATTGGAGGGGATGAAGCCACCAAAACCAATTGGAATAAATGTCCACATTGTAAAAAACGCATGAAGACAGAAGGCTTGGAAAATGCAGAAGAATTACAAAGTTATTTCATCAAGCGAATGGAGAAATTYATCAATTCCAAAGGAAAGAAATTAGTAGGCTGGGACGAGATTTTAGAAGGAGGATTGGCTCCTGATGCTACCGTGATGAGCTGGAGAGGAGTAAAAGGAGGATTGGAAGCTGCAAAACATGGAAATGATGTGGTGATGACTCCTGGTTCTCACTGTTATTTTGACCATTATCAAGGACCTAGAGATGATGAGCCACAAGCTTGGGGTGGATATACACCATTGAGTAAAGTCTATACTTTTGACCCTGTGGTTGAAGGGATGACAGCGGAAGAAGCAGCACATGTTTTGGGGGGTCAAGCAAATCTTTGGGCTGAGTTTGTACCGACAGAATCGCATTCTGAATATATGATTTATCCGAGAATTGCTGCATTGGCAGAAACCGTTTGGAGTCCTAAGGAATCTCGAAATTGGGATGATTTTTCGAATCGTATTTTAACTATGTTTGAACGTTACGAAAACTTGGGGATTAACTATGCGAAAAGTGTGTATTTGATTACAGCAGACACCAAGATGAATTTGGAAACCAACCAATTGGGAATTACCTTACAAAATGAATTTACGGATGCTGATATTCGGTATAATTTCGAGGGATCAGCACTCAATGAAAAAGCGATCAAATACGAAGGTGCTATTCAATTGACACAAACAACTACCATCAAAGCTTCTTTGTTTAAAAATGACAAACCCGTAGGTTCGGTATTTGAAAAAACTATTAAATTTCATAAGGCGGCTGGTAAAAAAGTAGATTATCTTCAAAAATATAGCGATAAATACCAAGGACCAAGTGATTTTGGATTGGTAAATGTATTGAGAGGTACCAAGAACTTCCACGATGGTCAATGGCAAGGTTGGATTGGAAACAACATGGAGATTGTAATTGATACTAAAGGGATTTCTTTTGAGAAAATTACTGTGGGTTCTATGGAAGATCAAGGATCTGGAATCTATTTTCCTATAGAAATTGAGGTGTTGGTTTCGGAGGATGGAATCAATTTTAAACAAGTAGGACAAACAGAAAGAGCTTTTGAAAAAAATGCGACATCTGAATTAAAAGATTTTGAAATTCCTGTTGGAGTTCAAAAARCTRMTTTTGTAAAAGTGATTGCGAAAAATTTGGGGAAAGCTCCAAATGGAGGTGGTACTTGGTTATTTATAGATGAGGTTTTAATAGATTAATACTAAGAAAGATGACTTATTTTAAAAATATACTGTGTGCTTTTATGAGCATTGCATTGTTTTCTTGTAGCTCAGAAACAGTGAAAGTATTTTCGGAGAAGGATCTTAAAATTATTCCTAAACCTATAACAACTGTTTTAAAAGAAGGTGTTTTTAAATTTGATAAAAACACAACTGTTACCAGTCTAAATCCATTGGCAAGTGAAGCTATTGCTCTTTTAAGTAACAAATTAAAAGTAGCAGCAACTATTGATTTGAGAGCAACTGATCAGGAAGAAAAAATGGTGAATAATATCATTTTTAAGACTGATAGTTCTTTGACAAAAGAGGGGTACGAATTGGATGTCGAAAATAAAAATATTGCTATCAAAGCAATTAGTAAACAAGGTTTTTTATATGGAGTGCAAAGTTTAATACAACTACTTCCAGTACAAATAGAGAGCCCAAAAGAGGTGAAGAATATTGATTGGATTGTACCCAACGTATTCATACAAGATCAACCTCGATTTAAATGGAGGGGTCTAATGTTGGATGTTTCTCGTCACTATTTTAAGGTTGATTATATAAAACAAGTTATAGATGGTTTGTCCAAACACAAGATGAATGTGTTGCATCTACACTTAGTGGATAGCCAAGGATGGCGAATCGAAATTAAAAAATATCCAAAATTAACAGAGGTTGGTGCTTTCAGAATAGAAGCTGAGAACAAGCAACTCAAAGAAATTAATGGTAAAATTCAGGGGTATCAACAAACGCAAGGTGGTTTTTATACACAGGAGGATATCAAAGACATAGTAGCCTATGCAACATTAAAAGGAATAGAGGTAATTCCAGAAATTGAAATGCCAGCACATGTTGCGAGTTCGGTAGAAGCCTATCCAAGTTTGAGTTGTGGCATACATTCTGATAGTATCACCGAAAATTCCAACTGGAAAAATCCAGGGATGTACTGTGCAGGGAAAGAAGAGACCTTTGAGTTTTTAGAAAATGTCTTATTGGAAGTGATGGACTTGTTTCCCTCAAAATACATACATATTGGAGGAGACGAGGCAGGAAAGGATACTTGGAGAAAATGTGTGGATTGTCAAGGGCGAATCAAAAATGAACGGTTACAAAATGAAGATGAATTACAGAGCTACTTTATCAAACGAATGGAGAAGTTCCTGAGTTCAAAAGGGAAGAAACTGATTGGATGGGATGAAATTTTAGAAGGTGGTTTGGCTAAAGATGCAACTGTAATGAGTTGGCGTGGTGTTGACGGTGGATGGGAAGCAGCAAAACATGGAAATGATGTAATAATGACCCCAGGAAGTCATTGTTATTTTGATCATTATCAGGGTCCTAAAAGTGAAGAGCCATTGGCTTGGGGAGGTTTTACAACCTTGAGTAAAGTATATGAATTTGATCCTATTGTAGAAGGAATGACTCCAACTGAAGCAGCGCATGTTTTAGGTGGACAAGCAAATTTATGGTCTGAATATATTCCTACAGAATCACATTCACAATACATGATTTATCCTCGTTTGGCAGCTATGTCTGAAGCTTTATGGAGTCCAAAAGCATCAAGAAATTGGGATGATTTCTCGCAACGACTCTTTTCTTTGTTAAAAAGATATGAGTTTTTAGGAATCAATTATGCGAAAAGCGCATTTTTGGTAACCTATAAAGCAAAAATTACTGGGAAGAACAAGCATTTGGAAATTAGTTTACAAAACGAATTTTCGGGTACCGACATTCGATATACATTGGATGGTAGCACAGTTACTGCTACATCTGAAAAATATACAAGCCCATTCACTATCTCAGAAACCAAGACAGTAAAGGCCTCCGTTTTTGAAGATGATAAACCTGTAGGGAAGTTATTGAATCAGTCATTTAAATACCATARGGCAATTGGTAAAGAGGTAACTTACATTAGTGAAATAAATAATAGCTATAAGGGAACTGGAGTGTATAATATGGTGAACAGCATACGTGGAAGTAAAAATTTTCACGACGGTCATTGGCAAGCTTGGTTGGATACCAATATGGAATTGATGATTGATTTAGGGACTGAAATGCAAGTGGGAAAAGTGACTGTTGGTGCTATGGAAAATCAAATTCCAGGTATTTATTTTCCAACCAAATTTAAAGTGTTGGTTTCCATAGATGGAACTGATTTTTCACAAGTTGGAACGTTAAAAAGAGCTTATTTGCAAAATGACTTGCCCGCTTTAAAAGATTTTGAAATAACATTCAATCCTTCGAAAGTGAGATATATAAAAGTTATTGCGGAAGGGTATAAAAAGAAAAAAGGAAAAGGCGGAGTATTTATTTTTATTGATGAAATAGCCATCAATTAATAATCAAAATGAATTAAAGACATACACATGTCATTGAAATAAAATGAAAATTATGATGAAATACATTTTACAATTAGTGGTGGTATTGATGTTGTTCTCTTGTTCAAAACAGGAAGCGATTCAAAGTAATAAAAAAATAACGGGTGATTTGGTGGATTTGGTGAACCCTTTAATGGGAACTGATTCTGAGTTTAAATTATCAAACGGAAATACTTATCCTGCCATTGCAACGCCTTGGGGGATGAACTTTTGGACACCGATGACTAATAATATGGGAGATGGATGGACCTACAAATACGATGATTATAAAATCAGAGGAATCAAACAAACCCATCAGCCAAGTCCTTGGATCAACGATTATGCAGCCTTTTCTTTAATGGCTACAACGGGAACGTTAAAATTTCAAGAGGACGAACGTGCTTCTTGGTTTTCCCATAAAGCAGAAACGGTAAAGCCACATCACTATTCGGTATATTTAGCCGATTATGATGTAGTGGCAGAAGTGACACCAACCGAAAGAGCGGCACAATTTAAATTCACCTTTCCAGAGTCTGAGGAATCATTTATTATTTTAGATGCCTTTTTTAAAGGGTCTATGGTGAAAATTATTCCAGAAGAAAGAAAAATCATTGGCTATTGTAGAAATAATAGTGGAGGAGTTCCTGAAAACTTCCACAACTATTTTGTAGCTGAATTTGACAAGGATTTTGAAGTAAACCACACGTGGAATGATGGTTGGATATTRACAGAAAACTCGTTGGATAGCGAAGGAGATCACGTAGGAGCAGTGATAGGTTTTAAAACTAAAAAAGGSGAAGCRGTRCATGTAAAAGTGGCATCGTCATTTATAAGTCCAGCACAAGCTCAAATTAACTTGTCTAGAGAAATAGGAACTGATACGTTTGATCAAACAAAAGAAAAAGCAAAACAAGCTTGGGAGAAAGAATTGAGTCGAATTATTGTAGAAGATGATAATCAAGATAATTTAGAAACATTTTATTCTAGTTTATACCGTGTACTATTATTTCCAAGAAAATTTTATGAGTTTGACAAAGACAATAAAGTAGTTCATTACAGCCCATACAATGGTAAAGTATTGCCAGGGTATATGTTTACAGACAATGGTTTTTGGGATACSTTTAGAGCGGTATTTCCATTTTTTAACATGATGTATCCAGAATTGAATGGGCATATTATGGAAGGATTGGCCAATACGTACAAAGAATCAGGATGGTTGCCAGAATGGGCAAGTCCTGGACATAGAGATTGTATGATTGGTTCAAATTCRGCGCCTATTATTTCCGATGCTTTCTTAAAAGGAGTGAAGGACATGGACACTGAATTACTATTAGAAGCCATGTTGAAAAATGCSACKCAATTGGAAGGWAGACCTGTGAATTCTGTGGGTAGAGCKGGRTTGGATTATTATAATRAMTTRGGATATGTACCTTAYAATGTWGGRATTCATGAAAACGCAGCACGTACMTTGGARTATGCTTATGCSGATTTTACCATTGCAAAAATGGCRGARAAATTAGGAAAAACWGASATTGCAGANAAANTACTTTAAGCAATCKATGAATTATAAAAACTTGTTTGAYCCRAGYACWAATTTAATGCGTGGAAAAAATAAAGAAGGAGATTTTCAATCGCCTTTCAATCCWYTWAAATGGGGWGATGCTTTTACGGAAGGRAAYAGCTTGCATTATACCTGGTCTGTTTTTCACGATATAGAYGGKTTGGTAAATWTGATGGGAGGAAAACAAGCATTTGCTGATAAATTRGAYGAAGTWTTTGYGATGCCTCCWACKTTTGATGCTTCGTATTACGGACAAACAATTCATGAAATTAGAGAAATGCAAATTGCCAATATGGGGAATTATGCCCATGGGAATCAACCAATACAGCACATGATTTATTTGTACAATTTTGTAAATCAACCCTACAAAGCGCAAGCAAGAGTAAGAGAAGTGTTGACTAGATTATACTCGGCAACACCGGATGGATATTGTGGAGATGAGGACAACGGTCAAACATCTGCCTGGTATGTGTTTAGTTCTTTAGGGTTTTATCCTGTAACTCCGGGAGTGGATCAATATGTAATTGGTAGTCCTTTGTTTGACAAAGCAACCATACATTTGGAAAACGGGAATACTTTTGAAATCACATCAAAAAATAATTCAAAAGACAATTTTTACATTCAAGGAGCTTCTTTAAATGGAACCAATTATTCAAACACCTATTTAAATTTTGATGACATTCAAAATGGAGGATCTTTACTATTTGATATGGGAGATACACCTAATAAAAAGTGGGGAGCTAATGCCGAAGATGTACCATATTCATTAAGTACCGCCAAAAAATAATATCATTTWAAAATYCAAATTATGAATAAATTACTACTAAYACTAACATTATTTYTATCKGTTCAACTCTTTTCTCAAGCCATTTATGAAGACGAACGCTATGTTCCAGAAACGGATCCTTTAGTGTTGGAAAAGTTAGACCAATGGCAAGACAAAAAGTTTGGATTATTAATGCATTGGGGTTCTTATAGCCAATGGGGAATTGTGGAGTCTTGGTCTCTGTGTCCTGAGGATTATGGATGGTGTGAACGTAAAAAAGGAGAAAACCCAAAAAATTATTACGAATATAAAAAGGAATATGAAGGGCTAAAAAACAGCTTCAACCCAGTAAAATTTGATCCCTCAAAATGGTCAAAAGCAGCCAAAGCAGCAGGGATGAAATACATGGTTTTTACCACCAAACACCACGATGGATTTTCCATGTTCGATTCTAAATACACCGATTATAAGGTGACGGATCCGGCATGTGCTTTTAGTTCAAATCCAAAGGCAAATATTACCAAAGAAATTTTTAATGCATTTAGAAATGAAGATTTATGGATTGGAGCCTATTTTTCGAAACCAGATTGGCACAATGAAAATTATTGGGATCCGTATTTTCCTCCTTTTGATAGAAATGTAAATTATGACCCTTTAGAATATCCTGAAAAATGGCAAAAATATGTGGATTTCACCCACAACCAAATATTGGAATTATTATCAGATTATGGGAAGGTAGATATTTTGTGGTTAGATGGTGGCTGGGTTGCAAAAACTCCAGAGGATGAAATTGACAGCTATTATACCAAGCGAATTGCCAAAAATAAAGGAGGGTTCTTTAAAAACCGCATCGTAAACCAAGACATTAAAATGGATGAATTGGTGGTGAAAGCTCGTAAGAAACAACCAGGATTGATAGTGGTGGATAGAGCCGTACATGGAAAAAATCAAAACTATTTGACACCTGAAAATAGAGTGCCTGAAAAAACCTTACCCTATCCATGGGAATCGTGTATAATCGCTGGTGGAGGTTGGTCTTATACCCCAAATGCAACTTATATGACAGGCAAACAAGGTGTGCATATGTTGATAGATGTGGTCGCAAAAGGAGGAAACTTATTGTTGAATATAGCGCCAAGTCCAGAAGGAGAATGGCAACAAGGAGCCTATGACTTATTAAATGAATATGCGGATTGGATGGCTGTGAACAGTACAGGGATTTACAATACAAAACCAATAGCGCCTTTTAAAGAAAATAATATTTGCATGACTCAGAATAAGGAGGGAAGTRTATTTTTATTCTACATGGCAAAAGAGAATGAAACAAGTATYCCGTCTGAGATTGTAGTCAAGTCTATCACACCTAAAAAAGGYACAAAAATCACCATGTTAGGWTCTAATAAATCSYTAAAATGGACRCCTTTRACRAAAGGTTTTAAAGTRAAGATMCCAAGGTCTTTACGTAACAATTTACCAAGTAAATATGCTTGGACATTAAAAGTTGAAGCTGTAAAATAATAGATTAGATATGAATCAGAATAAAATTTCATCGCTCGTTTTACTGGTTGGATTGTTTTTTACTTGTAATTCTTTGTTTGCTCAGCTGTGGATGGTAGACCCTTTAGAGGCCATATATCCTGATAAAAATAATGTAAAACAATATAACAAATYCTGGTCAGTAGATATCGCCAAGGGACTGGATGCCGAGGTGCATCTGTTGTTAAAACTACCAGTTAAAAGTAACTTTTCTATTAAAGTGAGTTTTGATGGAAAAGAAGCTTCAAACAATTTTTTAAGTGAGTTGATTGCCGTTCCTGTGGAACAAAATACAGGAGTAGATAGTAGGACTGAACAGTTTCTTGGAAAAAAGAATCCAGATGTAATCAGAAGGGCTCCTTTCGATATTTTTGAAGTGATTAAACCTGTCGAGGTTTCAGAATTTATATCTAAAACTGTGTTTTCGGCATATAAAATTACCGTTCCAGCTGCTCAATTGATCAATAAAAAAAGATATAAATTGAAGGTAACATTGAAAGGAAATGGTATTTCTTATTCGGGAAACCTTAAAATTAACGTGCACGATATTCAGCTGCCACTGGCACAGGATTCTAAGTTTTTCTATACCAATTGGTTTAATTTAGGAAAGATGGAATCGGAATATCATCTGGAACGATGGTCTGAAAATTGGTTTAAGATGTTGCATAAATATGCCGCTTTAATGGCACATGGGCGTCAGAATTCTATTTCTATTCCTAATGAACTTATTAGCTATACTAATGGAGAGTTTAAATTGGATGAAGATAGAATGTTGCGTTTTATCAATGTTTTTAGAGAACATGGATTTAAGTATTTTGAGTCGGCACATATCATGAACCGAGGAGAGAATGACGATTGGGGAGATGCTGAATTAAAAGTTGCATTGTCTAAAAAACGCTATTACACAGAAAACGGAAAGGCAGATGTTGCGCAATTAATCAATTTGATTAAAAACTTTACAACCCGCAATAATTTAACCAATAGCTGGTTGCAACATATTTCGGATGAACCAACCGCGGTAAACGCCAAATGTTATAAAGATGTGGCTCAACAGTTGAAATCGGTATTGCCAGAGATTCGAATTATGGATGCTACCAATGCCCGTGAAAGTTTGGCAGGTGCTATAGATATTTGGTGTCCTATTATCAACGATTTTCAAGAGAACGAAACCTTTTTTAGAGGACGTGAAGCTAAAGGAGAACAGGTGCTTGTATATACTTGTTTAATTCCAGGCGGGAAATGGTTGAATAGAACGCTGGATCAAGAAAAACTACGACAAGTATATTTCGGATGGGGAGCGGCTCATTATAATACAGGAGGCTATTTACACTGGGGATTGAATCAATATTTTGCAGATCCATACAAACAAAGTGTTGTAAAACATCATGCACCAGGAGCGGCTGCTAATAATTTTTTACCAGCAGGTGATACACATATTATATACCCAGGTTCTGAAGGACCATTGTCATCCGTGCGTTTCGAATCACATAGGTTGGGGATCGAAGATTATGATTTGTTGCAATTGTTAAAAAAGAAAGATAAGAAGAAACACGATCAGTTAATCGCTCAATTATTTAAGAGTTATACGGATTATAATTTAGAGGTTAAAACGTACAGAAAAGTTAAAAAAGAGCTGTTAAATGCTTTGAAATAAAGTCAATTAGAAAAATAGTAACACATGAAATATAAGCTATTAATAAAATTAAATATTGTTGCAGTACTTGCCTTTGTATTTATGGTAAATGAAGCGATTGCACAACAACCAGCAGATTTTGTAAACCCATTTATTGGAACTTCCAACTATGGAGCTACCTACCCTGGACCTATCGCACCTAGAGGGATGGCAAGTATCAGTCCATTTAACGTGGCGGGACCTCAGAACATGCCTTTGGAAAAAGATAGCCGCTGGTTATCGAATCCATATGTAAATGAAAATACGTTYTTAACGGGCTTTACACAAGTAAATTTRAGTGGTGTGGGCTGTCCTGATTTGGGRGTGTTATTATTGATGCCAACAACGGGTGATTTRGAAACGGATCATTTAAAATATGGWACTACCTATTCAAACGAAGTGGCTAAAACAGCCTAYTACAGTACTACTTTGGATAAATACAATGTAAAAGCGGAGTTTACAGCGAGCAAAAGAGTAGGAGTGAGTAAATTTACTTTTCCAAAAGGGACATCCAATGTATTATTAAATCTAGGTTTGGGATTGACCAATGAAGAAGGTGCTATGGTAAAAATAGTGTCGGCAACCGAAATTGAAGGAATGCGAAGCGTGGGGTCTTTTTGTTATAACAGCCCTGATGCCGCGTATCCAGTTTATTTTGTAGCGAAGTTCTCAAAACCTGCCGATGAATTTGGTGTGTGGAAAAAACCAGAAACTTACGAAGGTGTAGAAGCACAGTGGATGGCGTATAATGGGAAAACACGCATCATGAAAAACGCTACCAGAATGGTAGTAGGAAATGAAATTGGAAGTTATTTTACTTATAATTTTGAGCAGGAATCTACGGTAGAAGTTCAAATCGGAGTTTCTTATGTAAGTATTGCTAATGCACGTGAAAACTTGGAGAAAGAAACAGGGAACAAATCTTTTGAAACAGTATACCAAGAAACGTATAACGAGTGGAACACTTTATTGTCAAGGATAAAAGTAGAAGGTGGTTCTAAGGATGATAAAACTATTTTTTACACGGCTTTATACCATACMTTGATTCACCCAAACACTTTAAATGATGTGAATGGTGAATATCCAGAAATTAAAACCGGTAAGATTGGAAYTACCGATGGGACACGTTTCACCGTATTTTCTTTATGGGATACCTATCGTAATTTACATCAATTAATGTCCTTGGTATATCCACAACAGCAGTCGGATATGGTAAAAAGCATGATAGATATGTACGATGAAAACGGTTGGTTACCTAAATGGGAATTGAATTCTACCGAAACATTTACCATGGTGGGAGACCCCGCAAGCATTGTAATTACAGACACTTATTTAAAAGGGATTCGCGATTTTGATGTAGAAAAAGCCTACGAGGGYATGTTAAAAAGTGCTGATCAAATSGCCAATAACCCSGTRCGWCCAGGRYTKAARAGTTATATAGAAAAMGGYTATTTACCMGCYAAATCKGGAGGTTCTGTTTCTACWACMGAAGARTAYAATACAGCGGATTATGCCATTGCTTTATTGGCAAAAGAGYTAGGGAAGACAGAYGATTATAAACGTTTTAAACAGCGTTCATTGTCTTATAAAAAYTTATTTGACARSAAATTTGGTTTRYTRCGCCCWAAAMATGCSGAYGGTTCTTGGTACGAACCTTTTGATCCAGATGCAGGAGCTAATTTTGCTAAAAATGTKGGKTATATWGAAGGKAATGCTTGGCAATACGCCTTTATGGTTCCACACGATATCAAAGGATTGATGCAACTAATGGGAGGTTCAAAACAGTTTTCTAAGAATTTACAACATGTGTTTGATACCGACCAATTTGATATGGCCAATGAACCAGATATCGCTTATCCATATTTATTCAATTATGTCAAAGGGCAAGAGTGGAGAAGTCAACAATTGGTGCACAAATTGGTACGTGAATACTTCCAAAATAAACCTGCTGGATTACCAGGAAATGATGACACAGGAACGATGTCTGCTTGGTTGGTGTATTCTATGATGGGAATTTATCCAGTATCTCCAGGGGAGACTACCTATGCAATCACCACACCAATGTTTGATAAAATCACCATCCAATTAGATTCGAAATACTATAAAAATAAGGAATTGGTGATAAAAAAAGGAAAAACACCAACAGGGAAAATTTCTAAAATTTTACGAAATGGAAAACGCCATAGAGGGTATTTTATCGATCATAGTACCTTGGTGAATAGTAGTGAATTAGAAATTATATTAAAATAATAAAAAGGATCAATTTCGGATGAATAAATATATAGTTGTAATAAGTGTATTGCTGTTTTCTRTAGCAACATTAKTTGCGCAGGAACCATCGACACATACGGTTTTTAACAATCAACCTTTAAACTTTAACGGTGATAAAGGAACGGATACCGAAACAGTACGTTTGCAATCAGGGCGTATTATTTATAAAAAAGTAAGCATGCCTACTTTTAAAAAAGGAACCGATGTTTGGGTGAATTTAACCGTGCGCTCCAATGGAGATCGATGGGATAAATCAGGTTCGTGTTTTGTGATTACAGATCCTAGTCAAATTTCTATTTTGGATGTCTCAGAAAAAAAAGCGAGTTTTCCTGAAGCAGCAGCAATTGAAACAAAATTTAGAGGAGTCTTGGCAACAGATACCTACAAGCCAGCCTTGGAAATTATGCGTTTTATGACMCCTTTTGGTGTAGGACATTACAGTAGTGATACAGGAAAACATCGCAAGCCTGTGTACATTCCTGTATGGGAGAAAGAAGTGAAATGGAAACATGACATTTCTGATTTGGTAAGTGTGGTGAGTGGTGATTTTTAYGTRGGWGTTTGGATTGATTCATGGACCGCAGAAGGCTATGCGGTAGATTTGAGYTTTACTTATTCTAACCGCCCTAAAAAGAACGTAAAAGTAATGCCTTTACTGAATAATGTACCGTATGTAGGTGGACAAGGTATTCCAGACTTTTTTGCCCGTACAGACGTAGATTACAGTTTTGAATTGCCAAAAAACGCAAAGAATGTACAATTGAACTACATCACCACAGGCCATGGAGGACATGAAGGAGGTGATGAATTTATCAAAATAAAAAACAGTGTGTATTTTAACCAGAAATTGGTGATAGAGACCATTCCGTGGAGAGATGATTGTGCATCGTTCCGTCGTTTTAATCCAACATCTGGAGTGTGGCTAAAAAAAGATACCGCATCATATATCGATTTTAAAGCAAGAAAATATTTAAAGAAAGAAATAGAAGAACGTATTGCTTCTTCAGATTTATCACGTTCTAACTGGTGTCCTGGATCTTCAGTGAAACCATTTGTAGCTAAATTGGGAGATTTGAAAAAAGGAACTCATCGTTTAAAAATTAGTATTCCTGCTACCGCTGCCTTTGACGATAAATTAAATCACTGGTTGGTGTCTGCTTATTTAACTTTTGAGGAGTAAGTTTTACAAACGAAATAATTATAGATGAAAGACAGTTTTTCCGTAATGGAGGGACTGTTTTTTTTAAATTAGTGACTTTAAAATGATAGATTTATTTCCTAAGTCTGATAGGGTTTTGATACGAATCAAAAATTTCCAATATCCGTATATGTGTATTATCAAGTGGTTTATAAATAATCTTAAAATGGCGAACAATCATTCTTCTATAAGGTTCTCCTAKGGTTTYATCGACTTGATATTGTTCTGTGAATTGAATATTTACACTTGTAGAATAAATATCGTTGATTACATTTCTAGCAAGGTTATCTGAACATGTTTTTCTTTTTACCCTATCAAAGATGAATTGTAAATCGCTTTCAGCATTTTCGGACCAATCAATTTTTATAAACTACCAAGAACTCATTCGTTTTTTTAATTCTTCGGAAGTAATAAACTGGCCGTTGTCCATAGCGGATTCGGTATCCTTTATTTTTTTGATATATCGCTCCTTAGTCAAAGGTTCTCCTTGAACAGTATAAGCGACGATYTCAGAATTTTCTTCCTTCTTTTTTTGTTCMGTAAAGTCGTACARTGCTCTCAGATAATTTTCATCTGCACTGTTTATTAATTGTATCAACTTGTCTTTTAGTTCTGTGGCTCCCATAAAGTGGWTTGTTNRSGATRYTACAAATATAKTGATTTTAAGATATGTTTCCTRTCWAAGGAATTTGTANGATGCAAGYGGTTGGTTRTTTCATGCTCTTATGATTAAATAAATCATTGCTAGGTATTGGAATAANTTASTTWTTAAAATTTATCTAGCGKAGTTTTCTAAAATATAATGTACCTTTGAAACTAAAGAACCYYTTTTTTTAACCAATTAACTAAACCGCTTTAGTTTTACTTTGAAGAAATTATATTTAAAAGATATTGCAAAGAGCTTGGGCTTGTCTAAAACAACAGTTTCATTTGTTTTAAATGATAAAGGAGACGCAAATAAAATAAATAAGGACACACAAAAGCGTATCTTGGATTTTGCTAAAAAATACAATTACAAACCCAATCAATTGGCAAGAAGTTTAAGTAGGGGGAAAACGGAAACAATTGGTTTAATTATTCCCAATATTTCAGATATTTTTTATGCTAGAATTGCTGGTTGTATTGAGGCAAAAGCCAAAGAATATGGATATACAGTTGTATTTAGTAGTTCAAATGAAAGTAAAATAAGCGAAGGTAAATTGATTGAATCCATGCGGAATCGCCAGGTGGATGGYTTAATTATTGCTTCTACTCAAAAAAACGAAAAAAATATTGAGTTATTGAAGTTACAAGAATTTCCATTTGTACTGATCGATAGGCATTACCCAAAAATTGATACTAATTTTGTTATTGTCAATAATTTTGAAGCTGTAAAAAAAGCAACGAATCATTTATTTGATCTAGGGAATAAACGAATCGCTTTTGTGAGTATTAATTCCGATTTGGATGCCATGAAGCAACGGATGTTAGGATACAARGARGCATGCAACGGAAAAGGTGYCAGTTTCTTGACAAGAGAATTAAGTCAAGGRAATTACAAGGAGCAAATGCCATTGGTTATAACAAAGCTTTGTAGTGGAAAACAACCTATTGATGCCATCTTATTTGCGACTCATTATTTAGCATCTGAAGGTATTAGAGCATTAAAAAATAAACAGATTGAAATTCCTGCAAAGGTAGCTCTAATAAGTTTTGACGAATTGAATGCGTTTGACCTTGTTGATCCTCCAATTACTTCAATCATACAGCCCGTTGAAATGATAGGAAATACTGCCGTCCAAATTTTAATGGATACCATAAATAATAAATCTTTCACTACTTTCCAACATACCTTGTTAGATACGGAATTCAAAATTCGAAAATCATGTGGGAGTTAATTCTAAAATTTTAATTAATAAACTAAACCGCTTTAGTCAGCTAAACAACTACYANTAKGMRWNAWTKKMRATNAWAGKTNTAMAAACRAYSNNTAAWKYKTKGYTNTATTTTATTATGTTTTATTGCCTCACATTTTTATGKCTATAGCRGTTCGGTAGATACGGATATACGGAAARGTRTTTTTAAGCCTATGCATGCTGGAAACGGGCATAGTCATATTCATGATGTWAACATGCGATATAAGTTGTATAGCCTAAGTAAAAACGATATTGAAGGGTATTCAGAAAAACTTTCAGGTCGTGATTATACCTATCCATCCTTAAGAGAKGATGCCAACAAACCGTTGATATCTCGTGCCTCAACAGGAAAGTTATATTTTGAAATTTTAACGGCAGCAATACCCACAAGTTATTCGGCAAGTAATGTTACTTTTTTTTATTATTCAAACATTGATTTGAATATAATAGCACCTTTTGATGTTTTTGTGAATGATAGAYTATTACTAACTTTTAAAGCCAATGAAAACGGTACGTTGGAAATTTTAGACAACCCAGGTAATGGTGGGGTTGAATTTGTATTGGTAAGAAGAGATGAAAACCAAGATGGAGTGGGGGCTTTTAGGTTAAGTATGCCTACAGAGCTGGTTGGAAAGGGGGTTAAAGCAAGAATAAAGGTTCAAGGACATAAAAAGGGAAGCCGGTCATGGTTCATGCTTTTTAAAGTGAAAGACGCCATAAAACAATTAAAAATGGCTGCTTTAAACGAGGCTTCTTTTAGTATAAWGCAACAGGGTGAATATTTGCATATCGATGCTCCATACCATTTATCAGGTAAAACTGTATTTTTRAAAAGTGATGGAAAARAAAGYGAAAAAGTTGTATTTAAAGCCGTAGGAGACTTATCTAAAGCAACTGTAAGAATTAAAACTCCCACAAGTAACTTTTCAATAGTATACGGTAAAGAGMGYATYGAWATTAGCTTTGAGAATAATAAAGGTACCTGTGTGCAATCGGATGTTATTGGTGCTTATTTTTATCATTTTAATGTTTCTAGAAAATCGTATTGGAAGGCTTCCATTACAAAACTTTACAAACCCTCGCTATTCAAAACATATGCTAATTTTTTTGATAAAAAGCATCAAGACGGAACTGTGGCAATATTAAATTCTAGCCACCAGGATATTGCTTGGATGGACCGACCAGAGGTGTGTATTATTTTAAGAGATACATTATTGTTTACTCCTGTAATAAAAGATGCATTTAGTCGAGAGGATTATGGTTTTGATGTAGAGGATGGTTTGATGTTACGAGAATATATTGATAGACATCCAGAAGCAAAAGATAAGATTACAACCTTGTTAAATACAAATAAATTATCTGTTGGAGCATCATATAATTGTCCCTATGAAGATATGTATGATTCAGAGGATTTGGTACGTCAATTTTACCTTGGTAAAAAGTGGGTTAAAAAAACGTTTGGAGGCTATGATTCTAAAGTGTATTGGAATGTAGATGTTCCTGGAAAAACACTTCAATTTCCTCAAATACTTAAAAAAGCGGGTGTAGATTTTATGGTGATTAGTCGTCATGCAAAAGGAATGTTTAATTGGCAGAGCCCAGATGGAAGTGCTGTTTTTACTTATTCACCAGGGCATTATGGAGATGATTATGTTCAATTGACGAAAAACATGACAAATAAGTTAAAGTATGGAGCTACGCAGGTAGATTATTGGAGTCAATATTTTAAAAATAGCCAAACAATTACTCCGTTGTTATCAAGTCAAGATATGATACCAGCATTGGACTATACGGATTATATAACTGCATGGAATGATTTTAAGTCTATAAAAAATGAACGTAAAGAGTCTGTTCCTTTGTTCTTACCTACAATGGAAGTAATGACGGCTGATGATTTAATGGCACTTGCTCAAGAAAATGCCACGAGTATAAAAACTATACAAGGTGAAAGACCAAATGTTTGGGTGTATATCCATGGTCCTGCACATCACGAAGCAATTACTGCCAGCAGAATAGCGTCCAAATTATTACCAGCAGCAGAGAAGTTTYTGGCRGTTGCAAATACCTTAAACCCAAAACAATTTCCATACCCATTTGAGCAATTAGATGAAGCATGGCAAGCCAAAATATACCCAGATCATGGATGGGGAGGCCATGATGGTGATATTACGGATGATTTGTTCAAATCTAAATTAGTTCAGTCTAAGACCATGGGTCGTGAATTACTCAATAAAGGAACAAATTTTATCGCAAGTCTTATTAAAACAAATGAAAAATTAGGGATACCTCTTGTTCTTTTTAATAGCTTATCATGGACAAGGACAGACCCAGTATCAGTGTTTGTGAATTTTGAAAAGGGAAGTGCAAAAAGCGTAGCTATTCTTTCTACTAAACAAAAAGAAATCCCCTCTCAGCTTAGCAATATTCAATACTACGAGGATAAAAGTATAAAGAGTGCGAATGTGATTTTTATTGCAAAAGATATTCCGTCTATAGGTTATAAAACCTATTACATAAAGGAACTTAAGGAATCACCTAAAAAATATACATCAAAAAATAGGGTTTCCTTCTATGAGAACAGTAGTTATAAAATTGATTTTTCAGATGGTGGAATAAAACAGATATATGACAAAGATCTTAAAAGGAATCTGTTAAATACAAAAGACTTTAAAGGTGGTGATGTTTTTACAATGTATTCAAATGGAAATGGTGCAGGAGAATTTGGCGATATACAGCAACCTTTTATGAAATATTTTGACAAAGTAAGCTTGCACAATGCAAAATGGAGTATTATGGAAGATGGTGAAGTATATACAAAATACTTATTAAAACAAGCTGTTTTGCATGCGGTTGTTCAACAGGAAGTGACTATTTATCATCAGCTTAAGCGTGTTTTATTCAATACCGATTTATTAAACTGGGATGGTACTTTGTATAGAGARTTTAGGACTGCTTTCCCCATTGCGATGGACAACCCTCAAATTCGACATGAAGTTCCTTTTGGTTCTGTAGYAGTAGGTAAAGACGAAATTCATTCAGCTGGRGACCGATACACTCCTCTTTGTAAAGATGTGCATCCTAGAGCYATTATGGATTGGATTTCTGCTACAGATTCAGAAATGACTGTCACTTTAAGCTCGTCCGTTGCTGCAGTGGATTGGATAGATCCAACAAAGGAAAATAAAAGTAGTGTCCTCCAACATTTATTWTTAGCGAGTAGGACRTCYTGTCACTGGGAAGGGAACGAGTATTCTCAAGAAGGAAGCCATAGTTATAATCACATTTTAACTTCAAATAAAGCGGGTGATATTGKAGGGAATCGTATGGCAAAACAACAAAATGACCCTTTGYATGTTGTCTTTTATCCGTCTAAATCTATACACGCCATATTACCAGAATCTACTAGTTTCTTTGCTATTGATAAGGGAAATATTATAATTTCCGCTGTTAAAAAAGCAGAAGATGTAAACGAATTAGTGCTTAGGATGTATGATACTGAAGGTGTGGGCTCTGAAGTGAAATTAAAATCATTCTTTAAAATTGAGGGCTTACAAAAAACCAATATTATAGAAGAATATAGGGAGCCTATTTCAAAAATTAGCGTGCCTAAATATAGTATTGAAACACTTAGTTTTAAAGTTAAAATATAAAAGAGGCTATAAATTTCTAAGTTGAAAAACTACGCTCAGGGATCTTCGTAAGTCTTTGAGCGAAATAGTTACCTCAAACAACTACTATTTGGTTACTTTTAAAGGATGATACGCAAACGTTATTGTTGTGCTTGTGGTATTTATTTAAACCTTTAAATTTAATTGAAATGAGTTTTCGAAACTGTTTTTATAGTGTATTATTTCTTTGTACTAGTTTTATGTCTTATAGTCAAGGAGCTAYAAAATACCCTTATCAAAATACTTCATTGTCTGTTGACATTAGAGTAGATGATTTACTAAGTCGCATGTCTTTGGAGGAAAAAGTCCGTCAAATGGACATGTATAAAGGCTGGGAGTTTAAGGATGGAGAATCTTTTTCTGCATCAAAAACAGTAAAACAAACTGGAAAATTAGGAATAGGAGCTATTCACGATTTATATCCAAGGTCTGCAAAAATGATCAACGATTTACAAAAGGAAGTTATAGAAAGTAACAGATGGGGAATTCCAGCTTTAATAATGTGCGAAATGTTGCATGGTTATTTGGATGATGGAAGTACTGCTTTTCCTATGAATATAGGTCTTGGTGCGACTTGGGATGTAGAGCTCATGAAAAAAGTAGGTGCTGTAATTGCAACAGAGGCAAGAGCCCATGGAGTACATTAYGGTTTAGGACCTGTATTGGGAATTGGAAGAGAACCGCGTTGGGGTAGAGTAGCTGAAACTTTTAGTGAAGATGCGTATTTRGCGAGTGAAATAGGACTGGCCATGATTCAAGGGATGCAAGGCGACGATTTATCTTCAGATCGCTCTATTATTGCAGAACCAAAACATTTTGCRGTACATAGTGCGCCGCAGGGCGGRGGRAATTCATCTCCCGTAATTGTGGGAGAACGCACTGCACGTCAAGATTTTTTACCAGTATTCCAAAAAGCCTATATCAAAGGAGGTGCTTTAGGTGCTATGTGTGCTTATTCTGAGTTGGACGGSGTTCCTTGTGCTTCCAACGAGTGGTTATTGACAGATGTATTGCGTAACGAATGGGGATTTAAAGGAATTGTAGTGTCAGATTTGGGAGCTATAAAATACATACAAACAACACATTATACGGCCGATTCTCCTAAGGAAACAATCAGACAATCTGTGAGTGCTGGGGTAGATATGCAGTTTTATGATTTTACCAATCAGTTTTGGCAACAGTCTATTATCGAACTGGTGAAAGACAAGGAAATGGATGTAAAACATGTAAATCGTGCTGCTGGAGGAGTACTGAGATTGAAATTTTTATTAGGTTTATTTGAAAACCCTTATACAGAAAAAGGATTGATAGCCACACGTTTTCATACCAAAGAGAATCAACAAGTAGCATTGGAGGCGGCTCAAAAATCCATTATTTTACTTAAAAATGAACAGCATACATTGCCTTTGTCTAAAAATATAAAGACCATTGCTGTAATAGGACCAAATGCGAACGCTTCCAGATTGGGAGGTTATTCGGTAAAAAATAAAGTAGCCACTACGGTATTGGAAGGGATTCAAAAAGTAGTGGGTAAAAGAACAAAGGTACTATACGAAGAAGGAGTTTCTCTAGTAGTAAAAGGCCAAATTATTAGTTCAGAAAATTTATTAACTCCAGATAAATCAACACATGGATTGAAAGGAGAGTATTTTAACAATCGCAATTTGGAAGGGAGCCCGGCATTGACACGAATAGACAAACAATTGAATTTTGATTGGCCATGGTCGCCAGGTGTTGGTGTTAATGATGATGAGATTTCTATACGCTGGACAGGTTTTTTAAATGCTCAAGAATCGTTTAATGGTTGGTTAGGATTGAGTTCTGACGATGGTATTAGAATGTGGATAGATGATGTATTAGTGATTGATAATTGGAAAAAAGGAGGGACAAATATTGTGACCCATCCAATGGATGTAGAAGCCAAAAAGAATTATAAAATCCGCATAGAAATGTGGGAAGGAGGCTGGGGAGCGCGTGCTCATTTTAGATGGAATTTGAAAAAAGTGAATTTCCAACCCGCTATTGATATTGCCAAAAAAGCGGATGTTGCTATTGTTGTTCTAGGAGAATCTAGAGAATTAGTAGAAGAAAATAGAGATGTAGCTACCTTAGACCTACATGGAAAACAAGAGGATTTGATCAAAGCAATTCAGCAAACAGGAACTCCCGTAGTGTGTGTGTTGTTGAACGGTAGGCCTTTGTCTATCAATTGGGTTCAAAATAATGTACCTGCTATTGTAGAGGCATGGTTTCCTGGTGAAAAAGGAGGGGATGCCGTGGCAGATGTCTTATTTGGAAATGTGAATCCCGCAGGTAGATTGCCTATTTCGGTGCCTAAATCTGTAGGCCAATTACCTATTTATTACAATCAAAAACCAACGGCTATTCATCGCTATGTGGCGGAAAGTGAATTGCCTTTATACCCATTTGGGTTTGGTTTAAGTTATACAACATTTGCATATTCAACGGTAAAAATGAGTRCWAAAACRATCAAMACTACAGAAACGTTGAAGCTATCGGTAGAAGTRACAAATACTGGAAATGTAGATGGTGATGAGGTAGTCCAATTGTATATAAATGATGTGTATAGCAGTGTTACAACTCCTAGAATTACCTTAAAAGATTTTAAAAGAGTTCATATTAAAAAAGGAGAAACAAAAACAGTTCATTTTGAATTGACACCAGATAAATTAGCCATTTGGGATTTAAAAATGAACAATGTAGTGGAACCAGGTGATTTTGAAGTGATGGTGGGACCCAATTCGGTGGACGTATCAACCTCGGTATTTAAAGTGATAAAATAAAACATAAATTAAAAAAGAAGTACTATGTATTTAAAAAATGGACTGAGAAGTCTCTTATTTTTATTGTTGTTAAGCGTATTGGCATGCAACACGGAAAATAAGCTGGAAATTGTAAAAAATGGAAGCAGTGCATTTGAAATTGTAATCAAAGACAACACAAATTCGGATGTCAAAAAATCAGCATTAGTATTGCAAGATTACATTCAAAAAAGCACACGTATTCAATTACCTATTGTTACGGAAGCTAGTAAAGGGAAATCTGTGATTTTTGTTGGCTTAGAAATGATAAATAAACATCAAATAAAAATTACTAGCTCTGATAATTCCGTGCGAATTACGGGAGGTTCTTCTGAGGCCGTTTCAAATGCTGTTTATGAGTTTTTAGATAGCTATTTAGGGTATAAGTTTTATGCACCAAATGCAGATTTTATTCCTGCGGATAAAAACATCAGTATCGCAAAAAATATAAACTACACATACACCCCTCAAATTACTACAAGAACAGTACATTCAAGGTTGTTTTATGAAAATCATGAATTTGCAGCCAAGCACAAAGTAACTACAGAGGCCTTTCCTTATTATGTGCCAAAAGCAGGAGTACATACATTTCATCGTTTTTTACCAGAAGAGGAATATTACAAAGAGCATCCTGAGTATTTTGCCTTAAGAGAAGGAAAACGATACCCAACACAATTGTGTTTGACCAATCCTGCGGTATTTGAAATTGTAAAAATAGCTGTAGGTAAATTATTTGACGAAAATCCAGCGTCATCAGTTATTTCTGTAAGTCAGAACGACAATCAGCAATATTGTACCTGCGATGCCTGTGCTGCTATTGATAAAAGCGAAGAAAGCCCTGCGGGAACTATGATTCATTTTGTAAATAAAATTGCAGCAGAATTTCCGAACAAAACCATTTCTACCCTGGCGTATCAATACACAAGAAAAGCACCAAAAGTACAGCCAATAGCCAATGTTTTGATAACTTTATGTTCTATAGAATGTGACAGAAGTGGGCCAATTACAGAAAAATGTACCGATTTTGCCGATGATATCAGAGCTTGGAATGCCATTACCAATAATATTAGAATTTGGGATTATACCACACAGTTTACCAACTTTTTGGCGCCATTCCCAAACATGCATACCCTAAAACCAAACATCGAGTTTTTAAGTGATAATAATGCCAAATGGATTTTTGAACAACACAGTAATAATCCGAGTGAATTGTTTGAGTTACGTTCATATATCACTGCCAAATTATTATGGAACCCTAGTTTGAATTACAATAATTTGTTAACCGAATTTACCAATGGTTATTATGGTGATGCAGGAATACACGTTAAAAAATATGTGGATTTAATACATCAGAAAATCCAAGAACACCCAGATTTTTTCTTGTTTTTATACGGTGATCCATCCCAAGGATTTGACTCGTTTTTGAATCCTGAATTATTGACTATCTATGATGGGTTTTTTAAAGATGCCTTAGAAGCTGTTAAAGACGATGTCGTTTTGGTGAAGCGAGTGAAGGAAGCCAGTATTAGTGTGAATTATGCGATTCTGGAAGCCTCTAAAAAAGGATTGACAGAAGAGTTGAGTCTCGTGGTAAAAGGTGAGGGAACTCAAAAATTAATCAATCCAGCGGTTACCAATAGATTGGAAGCCTTTTTAGCAACCTGTAACGCAGGAAATATCACGTTGATGAACGAAATGGGCTTTACTGTACAAGAATATTACAGTAATTATATGATGGCTTTGGACGTAGCAGTGATGCCAAATATAGCCAAAGGGAAAAAAGTAACCCTGCTTACAAAACCTAAAAAATACGCCAAAGAAGATCCGCAAGTATTGACAGATGGAGCTTTGGGAGGCAATAGTTTTTATGCCAACTGGTTGGGCTTTGAAGGGAATTATTTGGAGGCTGTGATTGATTTGGAAAAAGAAACCGAAATTTCGACCATTTCCACCGCATTTTTGCAAGTGACCAATCATGTGGTGTTTTTTCCAGAAAATGTTACTTATTTTGCTTCTAATGACAATAAAGTGTTTCGTAAATTGGCAGTGATTAAAAACGATGCGCCTTTGGTTAAAAAGAGCAAGGTAAACGACATAAAATATTTTAATGCTATCTTTCCTAAAACCTCCGCACGCTATATAAAAGTGATAGGAAAAAATATGAATCAAGCTCCTTATTGGCATCATGCAGCGGGTTTACCAGCATGGATTTTTGCAGATGAGGTGATTATAAATTAAGAGATAAATAGAATAGATGATAAGATTGAAATTGATATGGAGTGTTTTAGCCTTAAGTGTGGCTTTAGTGAGTTGTGCTCAGAAAACGGAGTTTAAAGTGAATTCTCCAAACAATAAAATTGAATTGGGATTTAGTGCCAAAGAAGGGACATTGAATTACCAGGTTTCTTTTAAAGGATCGGCACTCATTAAAAAATCAAAACTAGGATTTGAGTTTAAGAATATGGAGCCTTTAATAGAAGGTTTTAAAGTAATAGCATCCAACATCGAAACTCACAATGAGACTTGGGAACAAGTGTGGGGAGAAAACAAGGTTATTGAAAATAAGTATACGCAATTGTCTGTTTATTTAGAAGAAAAGGAAGGAGATCACAGACTTATGAACTTGTATTTTAAGGTGTATAATGATGGGGTTGGATTTAGGTATGAAATCCCTGAGCAAGGGACTATTTCTGAAATCGAAATTACCAATGAGTTGACAGCTTTTAATTTCACAGCGGATCATTCAGCTTGGTATAATCCTGCGAATTTTGATTCTTATGAAATGGAATATCAAAATACGCCTATTTCTAAKGTGAAATCGGCGAACACTCCAATTACTTTTGTCGCTAAAAATGGAACTACTATCAGCATCCACGAAGCTAATTTGACCAATTTTGCGGGAATGACCTTAAAGAAATCGGAAAAGAATGCCTTGTCTTTTGAAAGTGATTTAGTGCCTTGGCCTGGTGGAGTAAAAGTAAAAACTTCCACTCCGATGTTGAGCCCTTGGAGAACCATTCAAATAGGAGAGAAAGCTACAGACTTAGTCGCTTCGAATATGATTTTGAACTTGAACGAACCCAATCAAATTGAAGATACTTCTTGGATAGAACCAATGAAATATATTGGCGTTTGGTGGGGAATGCATTTAGGGACACATACGTGGACAATGGGTGATAGGCATGGTGCAACCACAAAGGAAACAAAGAAATTTATCGATTTTGCAGCCAAAAATAATATTGGGGGAGTTCTTGTAGAAGGATGGAATACCGGTTGGGAAGACTGGGGTAAAAAAGATGCTTTTGATTTTGTAACGCCTTACAAAGATTTTGATTTGAAGGGGATTACAGCATATGCTGCCGCTAAAAACATCGATTTTATTGGTCATGTAGAAACAGGAGGAGCAGCGACATCTTTTGAGGAGAATTTCGAAAATATATTCGGATTGTATCAGAAATTAGGAGTGAGGACAGTAAAAACAGGATACGCAGGAGGCATTCAAACCAATGGACAATTTCACCATGGRCAGTTTATGGTGAATCACTATCGGAAAGTGGTAGAAACTGCTGCCAACTACGGAATCATGATCAATGCGCATGAACCAATCAAACCTACAGGAATCAGAAGAACTTTTCCTAATATGATGACCAGAGAAGGAACAAGAGGTATGGAATGGAACGCATGGAGTAAAGGGAATTCGCCAGAACATCATACTGTATTGCCTTTTACCAGAGGTCTGGGAGGTCCAATAGATTATACCCCAGGGACCTTTGATATTTTGTATAAAAACGCAAAAAACAGAGTTAAGTGGAATGGATTGGACGATGGTAGCTCACGTGTAAATACTACCTTGGCAAAACAGTTGGCCTTGTTTGTTACCTTATACAGTCCATTACAAATGGCATCGGATTTGGTAGAAAATTATGAAAATCAACCTGCATTTAAATTTTTCAAGGATTTTGGAACAGATTGGGAGACTTCYGAAATTTTGAATGGAGAAATAGGTGATTATATTACCATTGCCAGAAAAGAAAAAAATAGTGATACTTGGTTTTTAGGGAGTGTTACGGACCAGAATGCCCGTAGCCTTGAAGTTTCTTTATCATTTTTAGATAAGGATGCCACCTATGTTGCCGAAATTTACGCAGATGGACAAGATGCCAATTGGAAAACCAATCCGCAAGCTATTGATATCTCTACTAAAAACGTGACCTCTAAATCAACAATAAAATTAAGGTTAGCAGCCGGTGGAGGGCAAGCTATCAGATTCATAAAAAAATAAATACACATGAAATGAGCATGAATTTTTTTAATCAAAAAAYACCCCTAAGGGTATGATTAAAATAAATTCATKTGAGAACGAGTGTARCGAGWGCTTACATGGGTTCTCAAATTTTYNNAAYTAYWWAATTTTAAACACATGAAACGAACATGAATTTTTTTAATCAAAAAATACCCCCAAGGGTATGATTAAAATAAATTCATGTGAGAACGAGAGTAACGAGTGTTTACATGGGTTCTCAAATTTTTAAATATTTTTATTCAATTACAAAATTTTAAACACATGAAAAAGTACATTTTAATACTTCTTATTTTAGTTGGTTTTGTGCCAGTTGTTTCTGCACAGAATTATCAAATTATGACCTATAATATTCGTTATAGCAACACCCACGATGGAGAAAATCAATGGGAAAAACGAAAAGAATACCTGAGCAATCAAATTTCGTATTACAATCCAGATGTTTTTGGTATTCAAGAAGGCTTACATTCCCAAGTCAACTATTTAGATAGCACTTTTGTGGACTATAAATATGTAGGTGTAGGAAGAGATGATGCAAAAACGAAAGGTGAATTCAGTGCCATTTTTTATAATGCTATTACTTTTGAGGTGCTAGAAAGTGATACCTTTTGGTTGTCTAAAACCCCTGAGAAAATATCGGTAGGTTGGGATGCTGCCATGGAGCGTATCTGTACGTATGTTTTATTAAAAGATAAAAAAAATGGGAACGAGTTTTATGTTTTTAATACTCATTTTGACCATCGAGGGGAAAAAGCAAGAATAAAAAGTGCGAGATTAATTGCAAAAAAAATAACACAAATAAACAAGAAACAGCTCCCTGTGATGCTTATGGGAGATTTTAATCTACTGCCAAAAAGTAAACCCGTTCAGTTTTTGTCAAAGAAATTTAACGATTCTAAATTTGTGAGTATTCACAAGCCATTTGGTCCAAAAGGGACTTTTAATGGTTTTAAATTTAAGAAACCTGTCACAAATAGAATCGACTATATTTTTACTTCTAAAGACAATGTAATTGTGCATAAATTTGCCATAATTAGTGATTCGAAAGACTGTAAATATCCCTCAGACCATTTACCGGTACTGATAAATGTGTCCTTTAAATAATAAAAACAAACAGGAATGAAAAGACGTAATTTTATAGCAGCGAGTACTTTGTTTACGGCAGGAGCTATGGCAATGCCAAGCAATATTTTTAGTATTTCCAATGATTTTGTTTCAAATAGGCCGGCAACTGCCTATCGTAATTTTACAAGTCAGGCAGTGGAAGAAACGATAGCAACAATAAAACCATTAATCAAAGATCCGGAGCTTGCTTGGCTGTTCGAAAATTGTTTTCCAAATACCTTGGATACCACAATCGATTATGAAATTATTGATGGACAACCGGATACGTTTGTAATCACTGGAGATATTGATGCCATGTGGTTACGGGATTCTACCGCTCAGGTTTGGCCGTATATGCCACTCATCAATAAAGATAAAAAGTTGAGGGATTTGGTAAAAGGTTTGATCAATAGACAGACAAAATGTGTGTTGTTGGACCCCTATGCCAATGCTTTTTACAAAGACGTAACTAAGGTGTCCAAATGGGCGTCGGATATTACGCAAATGTTGCCTGGTATACACGAACGCAAATGGGAAATTGACTCGTTGTGTTATGTGGTGAGATTGGCCAATGAGTATTATCAAATTACAAAGGACAGTTCCATTTTTACATCGGACTGGGACAAGGCAATGCAACTCATCATTAAAACCTTTAAAACGGAGCAGTTTAAAACACAGGAGTCTGATTATTATTTTAGTAGAGAAACCACTTCGGTGATTGATTCTCCTCCCTTTGATGGTACAGGACGCCCTGTAAAACCGAATGGATTGATTAGATCTATGTTCAGACCTTCGGATGATTCTACCATGTATCCATTTTTAATTCCGTCAAATATTTTTGCAGTCTTGTCTTTACAGCAATTGGCTGACATTTATACAAATGTCCTAAATGATAATAATTTCGCGAAAGAATGTAAAGAATTGGCAGAGGAAGTAGATGCAGCCGTTCAAAAATTTGCAGTAAACGAACACTTACATTTTGGTAATATATATGCTTACGAAGTGGATGGATTTGGGAACAGAAATTATATGGACGATGCCAATGTACCTTCCCTTATGTCTTTGGCGTATTTGGGCGCTCATAAACCCACAGATACAATTTATGCCAGTACACGGCAGTTTTTACTGAGTGATTACAATCCCTATTTCTTAAAAGGAAAAGTTTTTGAAGGACAAGGAAGTCCACATACAGGGAAATTYAAAATCTGGCCTATGGGAATTATTCTTCGAGCCATGACAAGTACGGATCCTCAAGAAATTAAAAAATGCYTGWCRATGTTAAAAGCSACWCATGCAGGRAAAGGATTTATGCAYGAAGGRGTRAAYAARGACAATCCAGACGATTATTCCAGAGATTGGTTTGCATGGGCGAATACCTTGTTTGGYGAATTGATATTRAAAATTYAYAAWGAGMAYCCACAATTAYTAAAMGAAAAATACTAGYGTTGTTTGATRCTGTTTTAAAACCTTAAAATAAANAAWTATGATTCGTTTTWTTAGCCTTTTTTTTATAGTGATYTTATSCGCWTGCACAARTAATTCTTYRCAAGTGCAAAAWTCGAAAACAAKTAACAGTYCAAAACGTATTGTTGCTTATGTAACCAGTTGGAAAAATAATTGGGGAGACAATTTTGAAAAAGCGAATCAAATTACACATATAAACTATGCTTTTGCGAATATCAAAGACGGAAAGGTTGTCCTGGGGCATGAAACGGATACGGAGGATTTAATAAAGTTAAATCAGCTGAAGAAAGTTAATAAGGACTTGAAAATTTTGATATCCGTTGGAGGATGGTCTTGGTCAAAAAACTTTTCAGATGCGGTGTTAACGAAGGAATCAAGAGAGGTTTTTGCTAATAGTGCAGTTGATTTTATGTTAAAACATCATATTGATGGTATCGATTTGGATTGGGAATATCCCGGGCAAAGAGGAGATAATAACGGCTACAGACCTGAAGACAAAAAGCATTTTACAGACATATTAAAATTATTAAGAAATAAACTGGATGCTGTATCTAAAAAGAATAAAAAGTATCTGCTAACTATTGCAACTGGTGCAAACCAAGGATACTTGGACCATACCAATATGAAAGAAGCCCAGCAGTATTTGGATTTTATAAATATTATGACCTATGATTTTTATACAGGCGGCACTGGGACTATTGGGCATCATTCTAATTTATATGTATCAAATTTTGATCATGCAAAGGGACGAAGTTCAAAACGTGCAGTTCAAGAACATGTAATGGCGCAGATACCGGTTGATAAAATTGTGCTAGGGGTCCCGTTTTATGGCAGATGGCGTAAAAAAGTAAGCCCGGTAAACAATGGTTTATACCAAAAATCAATTGGAGCGTCTGGGAGCTATTCCTACAGAATGATTGCCGATAGTATACAAGCTAAAACTTTTATTTCTTATTGGGATCAAGGCGCCAAAGCATCGTATGTATGGCGTAAAAAAGATTCTTTATTTATCACTTATGAAAGCGTAAAGTCTTTAAAGGAGAAAATTGATTTTGTTAAAAAAGAAGAAATGGGAGGACTAATGTTTTGGGAGTTTAATGCTGACAATGGGGAGCTATTGAAGGTTATTTCAGACAACTTAGTTGATTCAAACGATAATTAATACAGAATATATGAATTTATTAAAACGTCAATTTTTATTGTTGTTATGCTTTGTAGCGACTGCAGGGTTTAGTCAAAATGAACAAGAAAAGGGATGGCTGTTAGAGGCGACTAGCTCTCAGGGTTATGTTGGAATAACGGTAGCAAATGGTCGCATCGGTATTTTACCATCAAGCGAACCTTTTAAAATTTCTTCCGTTATTTTGAATAATGTGTATGAACAAGAGTCTGAATTGGGTGTGAGTAAAATTGTAGCGGGACTGAACTTTATGAATCTGCGGATGTTGGTGGACGGCGAGGAGATTAAATCAGCCAATATCAGTGATTGGAAGCAGGTATTGGATATGAAAACGGCTTCTTTTACAACCAGTTTCACCTTTAAAAATAAAGCAACAATCAGCTATACTTATTATGCCATGCGGAATTTGCCGTATGTGGTGATGAATGATGTTCAGGTGACAGCAGATGAGCCTATTACAATTAGCGTTTTTGGTGCAATAACAGCATCGAATGAATTGAAAGATAATTTAAACTCTTTCAGAATTATGCAAGATTTGGAAGCACGTATGCCTGTAATGCAAACGGTAGTCAAAACTCGTTTTGACAAGCATACGATGGCAGCTTCTACTACTTTTATGTTTGAGGGAAAAACACCTGAATTGAAACATAATGTAATTGATCTCAGACATCACGAATTGTCCTTTACAAAAACAATTGGAAAGAATGAAACCTATAATTTTGCTTGGGCTGGATCCATTTGTACCACACAAGATTTTGAAGATCCTCAAAGTGAATCAGAACGATTTGTGATTTATACCATGCTAAATGACAAGCAAATGTTGTTAAATCAACATAAAAAAGCATGGGAGCAACTATGGAAAAGTGATATTGAAATTGAAGGAGATCTCGCATCACAATTGGATGTTCGCTTGGCTTTGTATCATCTGTACAGTTTTTCACGTGCAGATTCCGATTTGAGTATCGCTCCAATGGGATTGTCGTCTAGAGGTTATAATGGACATATCTTTTGGGATACGGAATTGTGGATGTATCCACCATTATTGGTCTTAAATCAAGGCATAGCAAATTCATTATTAAACTATCGTTTTAATAAATTAGAAAAGGCAAAACAACGTGCTATGACTTATGGTTTTAAGGGAGCTATGTTTCCTTGGGAGTCAGATGAGACAGGAGAGGAAGCCACACCAACTTGGGCTTTGACAGGAACTTTTGAACATCATATTACAGCGGATATAGGAATTGCTTTTTGGAATTACTACAGAATTACTCAGGATAAAAAATGGTTGGCAAAAAAAGGCTATCCAATGATAAAGGAGGTAGCTGATTTCTGGGTAAGTAGAGCTTTGAAAAATCACGATGGGTCTTACAGTATAAATAATGTAGTAGGCGCAAACGAATTTGCACATCATGCCAATGACAATGCATTTACAAACGGATCGGCAAAAACAATTTTAGAGTTTGCTGTCAAAGCAAGTGTCATTGTGGGTGAAAAAGAAAATCCAGCATGGAAAGACGTAGCTGATAATTTGGTGTTTAACACCATGGAAAATGGGGTTACCAAAGAACATAGAAGCTATAACGGAGAAATAATAAAACAAGTTGACGTTAATTTGCTAGCCTATCCCTTAGAAATTATCACCAAGAAAAAAGCCATTCAAAGAGATATTGAATATTATGAACCAAAGTTAGCTCCAGAAGGCCCAGCTATGAGTCATTCTGTATTGGCGGTTTTATATGCCAGAATGGGGGATGCTGATACGGCATATCGTTTATTCAAAAGATCTTACGAACCTAACAAACGAGCTCCATTTGGTGCCTTGTCAGAATCTGCAACCAGTAACAATCCATATTTTGCTACGGGAGCAGGGGGAATGTTGCAAACGGTATTGTTCGGTTTTGGTGGTTTACATTTGACAGATGAGGGGCTGATTCAAAAAGAGGCAGTGTTGCCAAAACAATGGAAATCCTTAACCTTAAAAGGGATAGGATTGAACAAAGAAACATTTACAATTAAACAATAATTTATGCAATTTAAGTACTTTTTTTCCAGCTGTATGTTGTTCTTAACAATGATAAGTTGTACAAAAAAAACAGACAAAGTTAACAGTCAAAAACAACCAAACATTGTTTTTATTATGAGTGACGATCATGCCTATCAAGCTATCAGTGCTTATGGTCATGGATTGAACAACACTCCAAATATTGATAGAATAGCCACGGAGGGTGCTATTTTTAATCGAGGATATGTCACCAATTCAATTTGTGCACCGAGTAGAGCCGTAATGTTGACAGGAAAGCACAGTCATATAAACGGGAAAGTAGATAATATTTTGCCTTACAATTGGGATCAAGATAATTTTGCAAAACAATTGCAAAAAGTAGGCTATCAAACCGCTATGGTAGGGAAGATCCATTTAAAAGGATTGCCTCAAGGGTTTCATTATTCCAATGTATTGCCTGGTCAAGGAGAATATTATAATCCTGACTTTATAGAAAACGGCGTAAAAAAGAAATATCAGGGCTATGTAACATCCGTAACTACCGATATAGCCATGGATTGGTTGCAAAATAAGCGTGAGCAGGACAAACCTTTTTTGTTGTTATACCATCAAAAAGCACCACATAGAACATGGATGCCAGAGGCTAAATATTTAGACTTATTTAAAGAGGTAACTTTTACACCTCCAGCTAATTTCTTTGACGATTACAAAGGAAGACCCGCAGCAGCAAAACACGAAATGGGTATTTACAAACACATGGATGTAGTGTACGATTTGAAAATGTTGGATAAAGAAGGGGACATAAAAACACGATATAGAAATTCGTTTCAAAGGCAATATGATAGAATGAACCCAGCGCAGAAAAAACTGTGGGATGCACATTACGATCCAATTATTGTCGAATTTAAAAAAGATAACCCGACTGGAAAAGAATTGGCTCTCTGGAAATTCAATCGCTATATGCGTGATTATTTGAGCACCATACAATCTGTGGATGATGGAGTAGGTGAGATTTTAGATTATTTAGATCAACAAGGTTTGTCAGAAAACACTATTGTAGTCTACACTTCCGATCAAGGTTTTTATTTAGGGGAACACGGATGGTTTGACAAGCGATTTATGTACGAAGAATCGTTTAGAACACCAATTTTGATGAAATACCCAAAAGAGATCAAGCCAGGAACTGTAGTAAATRATYTAATTCAGAATTTAGATTTTGCACCTACGTTTTTGGACTATGCAAATGCACCGATTGCAAGCGATATTCAAGGGGATTCCTTTCGTAAATTGATAAATGGTGAACTAAGTGAATGGAGAGATGCCATTTATTATACCTATTATGAGTTTCCAGGAGAGCATTTTGTGCAACGTCATTACGGAGTACGCACAGATCGTTATAAATTGATTCACTTTTATTACAAAGATGATTATTGGGAATTATACGATTTAGAAAAAGACCCTTCAGAAATGAACAATCTATATGATGCTATTAATTATAAAGACATTCAATCAGATTTACACAAACGTTTGAATGAATTACGTGTACAATATGGAGACAGTAAGGCATTAAATGAAGAAAATCTAACTAATTTTTTAAAAGCAAAAGGGCTGAATAGGGAGTAAGTTTAACAAATACATTTTTTGAAAAAGTCTCAAGCATTTTGTTTGAGACTTTTTTTATGCATACGAAATTAGAAAAGGTATCTTTAAAAGATCTATTAAACTACATGAGATTTATAGTTGTCTTTTTAACATAATTATTATTTAATGTTAACGTTTTATATTTTTTTTGAATGTGTTTTTATTACTAATATTTAYAGGTCATTGTTAACATTAAAAATAATAGGCGGTTATTTTAAGGAATATTTAATATATCGTGTCTATTTAAGGAATATGACAAATTTAGCAAGAAAAGAAGGGATATGAAGTGTTACTATGCCTGTAATCTACGAAATCGATACCTGTAACGTTTGAGAGTATGTGTTGGTCGAAAATGTTCAATCATTTTCTTAATCCTAACCTACATTTATTGTGTATTAATCTAAATAATTTATTAATGATGCAAAATGTATTAAAGCTTTTTGTAGTTTGTTTTCTAGGAATTACTAGTTTACAAGCACAATCAGTAAAAGGAACAGTTACAGATGCTATTGATGGAACACCTCTTCCAGGAGTAAATGTAATTGTGAAAGGAACCACAAGCGGTGTATCTACCGATTTTGATGGTAATTATAGTATCGAATTGTCGGATGGACAACGCGTATTACAATTTTCGTATATGGGATATACGACAAAAAACGTAACAGTAAATGGTAGAACGATTCTTAACGTTTCTTTAGAGCAAAGTGCTGAATCTTTAAATGAGGTAGTAGTAACTGCTTTGGGGATCAAACGAAAAGAAAAAACATTAACTTTTGCAAATCAAACTGTAAAAGGGTCGGAACTGACCAACACTAGAGACATCAATTTTGTGAATAGTATGGCAGGAAAAGCTGCTGGTGTTGAAATTAGAAAAAGTAGTTCTGGTGCAGGAGGGTCTACAAAAATTCAAATTAGAGGGAGTAAATCCGTTAGTGGAGATAGCCAACCGTTATTTGTAATCGATGGTATTCCTATGGTAAATAATAGAGGGAATCAGCCAGGAATGTGGGGTGGAGTGGATCAAGGAGATGGATTGTCACAGTTAAATCCAGACGATATTGAAAGTATGACTATCTTAAAAGGTGCAAATGCAGCAATTTTATATGGAAGTCAAGGAGCAAATGGTGTGATTTTGATTACTACTAAAAGTGGAAAAGAAGGAAGAACTGTAGTTAAAGTTAATTCGGGTATTACTTTTGAAAGTGTGATAGAGACTCCAGATTTACAATATAGATATGGAAGTGAAGGCGGAACAAAAGAAAGTTGGTCTTATACAAGAGGAAATTACGATAGTAATTATGTAGATGATTATTTTAACACAGGAACTAATTATTTAAATTCTGTGTCTATAAGTGGAGGAAATGATAAAACACAAGCATATTTTTCATATGCAAACACATCATCATCAGGAATTACTCCTAAAAACACGTATAAGAAAAATAATTTAACATTTAAGCAATCTACAAAGTTGTTTAATGATAAGTTAAAAATCACTTCTAATATAATTCTTGCTCAAGAAAAAACTGATGGACGTGCAAGATCTGGATATTATGACAATCCACTTACTGGGTTGTATTGGTTTCCAAGAGATAAAAATTTTAACGATTATAAAACGAACTATAGTCTTTTTGATTCAACTAGAAATACCAATACACAAAACTGGTTTATTAAAAATCATTTACAATCAAATCCTTATTGGTTATTAAATGAGGAAACTCGAGAGGATAAAACAAATAGAGTAATAACTAGTTTAAATCTTGAATATTCTATTAATGAACAGTTCAAATTCCAATTAAGAGGAAATTATGACTATACAGTAAAAGAGTTTAATACTAAACAAAACTCAGGAGGGAATATAGCTACAGTTCCTGATAATGGGCGATGGAATTATAAAAAGTATGATGATACGAGTTCTTATTTTGATGGGATATTTAGTTATAATAATTCATTCGGTGATCTTACAGTGAGTTCATTGGTAGGAGGAACGTATCAAAAAACTGTTTTTGGGAATGGTGTAAGTGTTAATTCTGGAGCTGAAAAGGATGGTTTGCATTATGCCAATGAATTTTATTTTCAGAATTTAAAGGAGCATGTACAAGTAAACTCTACTTTATCAAGCAGAATAGAAAAACAATCTGTATTTGGAAATGTGGAATTTGGGTATAAAGAAATGGTGTTTTTAGATATWGCAGGTCGTAATGATTGGGCTTCTACATTGGCATTAACAGGAAATGATTCCTACTTTTATCCGTCTATTGGACTTACTACAATTATAAGTGAAATGTTTGAAATGCCAGACTTTATTAGTTTTGCAAAATTTAGAGCTTCTTATGCTAGTATTGGTAACGAAGTTCCATTTAATAGGATTTTCTCAAGACATAATATCACATCTAATGGTGCAGTAAATTTTAATACAACGGCTCCTTTTGTTGATGCAAAACCAGAAATTATTCACACGTCAGAATTCGGATTAGACTGGAGATTTTTTAGAGGAAGGTTAGGATTGGATTTTACGTATTACGACATTAAAAGTAAAGATCAATTTTTAGCATTTCAACCTACAGTAGGTACTGCAGCGGCAGAAGAAGGATATACTCAGGTTTTTTTAAACGCTGGAGAAATAGCTAACAAAGGTGTTGAAATTACATTGAAGGGGAAGCCGATTGTTACGGATAATCTTACTTGGTCTACGGCAATAAATTATTCTAAAAACAAAAATAAAATTGTTGAATTGTCTGATAGTGCATTAGGAACAGGACAAGGAGGAGGTGAAGGAATTCGTGTAAGTATGGTTGAAGGCGGTTCTATTGGTGACATCTATGCTTTTAAGTTTTTAAGAGATGATCAAGGTCGCATCATGTTAGATGATGATAATGGAAGACCGTTAAGAACTACGGAGAGAGCGCTTATTGGAAATGCAGAACCGGATTATATCATAGGATGGAATAATACTGTTTCTTATAAAGATTTTTCTCTAAGTGCACAGGTCAATGGTAAAATTGGAGGTTATGTTGCGAGTCAAACCGAAGCACTTTTAGATGGATATGGAGTATCTGAAAGGTCTGCAGCGGCTAGAGATAGAGGTTTTGAAAACATATTTGCTGTTAGAAATGGACAAACGATTGCACAAATAGATCCATTTACTTATTACGATGCTGTAGGAGGTAGAAATGGAATTAGTGAGGCTCATATTTATGATAGAACAAGTGTTAGATTGTCTCAATTGTCGTTTTCGTATGACATAAATGTTGACCAAATAGAGTGGGTCAAAAATATGTCTATATCACTGATAGGAAATAATTTATTTTATTTTTATAAAGATGCTCCTTTTGATCCCGAGATCACACAGAGTACAGGTCGTAACAACCCTGGTATAGATAGCTATAATTTACCTTCCACCAGGACTTATGGTATGAACTTAAGTTTAACATTTTAATACATAGGACATGAAAAATATAACATACATATGTATTGTTGCGCTTTTGTTTATGACAAGTGCATGTACAGATAATTTTGAAGAAGTAAATAGAAACCCTTACGAGATAACGGATGATTCCTTAAAACAAGATTTTAACAATGTAGGAGCGTTTTATCCTCCTATGTTGCGAAACTTATTTGGGACTCAAATTGAACATAACTTAGCAAATGATTCTTGGGTAAGACATTTGGCAACACCTACACCTTTTGTTGGGGGAGTCAATAATACTACTTATTATATCCGATGGAATTCCTATTGGAATAGAATTTATAATAAAATTATGTCTCCATCTGGTTTGGTGATTAAAAAAGCACAGGAAGAGAATTATCCAGTGTTTGTGGAGTGGGCTAGGTTAATTAGAATTCTTGGGATGTCTCGTTTATCTGCATATCACGGACCCGTAATTTTTTCTGAATTCGGTCAAAAAGATGCTGGTTATGATTCAGAACAAGTGTTGTACAATACGTTTTTTACACAGTTAGATGAAATTCAAGCAGTGTTTAATGCCAACTTAGAGTATACCGGATTGGAAGAATTTGATGCGAGTTATGAAAGTGATATGGTAAAATGGAATAGACTAATCAATAGCATGCGTTTGCGTTTGGCAATTCGTATTTCTAAGATAGATCCTGAACTTGCACAAATGCAAGGAGAAAAGGCCTTAAGTGAAGCAAATGGATTAATCACTTCTAATGATGATAACTTTTTGATTTCATTATATGGWGGTGTTTTTCCTCCAGTAACCATTAGTTTTGGATGGGGAGATACACGTATGAGCGCCGCTATGGAATCTATCATGGTTGGTTATGATGACCCTAGAATTGAAAAATTCTTTGATCCTGCAACAGATGATAGCTTGTACCCAGATCACCCAAGTCACCCTTATAAAGGAATTAGAAACGGAGCAGAGATGGTAGCTAAAGGAGATAGACTTTCGTACTCAACCATTAGCTCAGATTTTAAGAAAGTTACCAATAGGCGATATTTTACCGCTGCAGAAACTCATTTTTTAATGGCCGAAGCAGCCTTGCGTGATTGGACTATTGAAGGAACTGCACAAGGACATTATGAAATGGCAGTAAATGCTTCTTTTGAAGATTGGGGAGCATCTGGAGCAGCTTCTTATCTAGAAGATGATACCAGTGTGCCATTAAATTATGACGATCCAAAAGCAACAGGAGCAGTAAATGATTTTGTGAGCAGAATGGACGATGTTACCATTAAATGGGACGATGCAGCTTCAAACGAAGTGAAATTAGAGAAAATTATTACTCAAAAATGGATCAATGGATATACAAATTCTATTGAAGCATGGGTAGACCATCGTAGAACTGGATATCCAAAACTACCTTATAATTATAAAAATGATAGTAATGCAGACTGGGGAGTAATTCCTGCAGATGATTTCCTTAGAAGATTAGTGTTTGTGAATAGTCAACGTACAGATAATGCAGCGGCTGTTTCAGAAGCTACGGGATTCTTAGGAGGCCCAGATGAAATAGGAACAAGACTTTGGTGGGATACCGGAGCACCTAACTTTTAAGATTAATTGTTAATTAATAATTGAAAATGTTTGAGGAATTTAGGTTTCTCAAACATTTTTTTTATGCACTATCTGTAGGGATTTCTATGTGAATTAATCTTTTGTCAAGGGGTGTTTTTTCATATACATATCATTTATTTGAAGAGGTATTGTTTCGTATATTTCAGTAGAAATTAATACTGTTTAGTCATTTTCTAACTAGGTTTTTTTTATGGAAAATATACATATTCACTTTTATTTTTGATTTTAGGAATTTTTATATTGGTTATGACGTGCAATACTATTAATAATGATAGTTGAAAAACCTATGAGGAAACTTTTTTAACGCTTGTTTTGTTGGGAAGTCTTTTTTTTATAAACATCTAAAATTCTACTAGAATTTTTAACATATTTAAAGGTTTTTGTTTTATTTATGTACATCCTTTTAATTGTTAAATAGCTTGTGGTTTTGATGTTGTGATGTTAATATGTTATTTTAGTTTCGTTTTACATTTGTTATTCGTAATATATTGAAGTGTTAGTTGTGAATAAATAAAATAAAGTGAAGAAGTGTTTGAGAATTGTATCGTTTATTTTGTTTTTAGTGTTCGAAAATGATTCCTACAACGTTGTATCATAAACATTGGTCGAAAAAATGCAAATATTTAGTAATAATAATATACATTTAACAATGTATTAACTCAAACAATTTATTAATGATGCAAAATGTATTAAGACTTTTTGTGGTTTGTTTACTGGGAATAACTAGTTTACAAGCACAATCAGTAAAAGGAACAGTTACAGATGCTATTGATGGGAGTCCTCTTCCAGGAGTAAATGTAATTGTAAAAGGAACTTCTTATGGTGTTTCAACAGATTTTGATGGAAATTATACCATCGAACTATCAGCTGAACAACAGATATTACAATTTTCGTATATAGGATATACGACAAAGAATGTAAATGTAAATGGTAAAACAGTACTTAATGTAGTTTTATCGCAAAGTGCAGAGTCTCTAAATGAAGTAGTGGTTACTGCTTTGGGAATTAAAAGAGAAAAAAGATCTTTAGGGTATTCTGTATCTGAAGTAAAAGGAGAATCTGTTTCTTTGGCAAAGGAGTCTAATTTTGTAAATTCATTAGCAGGTAAAGTTGCGGGTGTTGTTATTACGCAATCTACATCTGGACCAGCTGGAGGTACAAGGGTTATAATTAGAGGAAACAACTCTATTACAGGGAATAACCAACCATTATATGTGGTTGATGGAGTGCCTATTGATAATTCTGGTATTGGATCTGCAAATGGATCAAATACGGGTGAATATAGTCGTTCAGATCTAGGAACTGGAATTTCTGATATCAATCCAGATGACATTGAATCAATGTCAATATTAAAAGGACCAAATGCTGCTGCTTTGTATGGATCTAGAGCGAGTAATGGAGTTATAATTATTACAACAAAAAAAGGAGGAGAACAAAAAGGGTTAGGAGTTTCATTAACTTCAAGTTCAACTTTTAACACTCCCTTAGTATTACCAAAATATCAAAACCAATATGGGCAAGGTAAAGACGGTAATTTTGCGAGTGATTTAAATGAATTGAAATCAAATGGTTCATGGGGACCAAAGTTTGATGGAACATCTCAATTATATTATAATGGCGAAAACAGACCTTATGTTGCACAGCCTAATAATGTGGAAGATTTTTTCCAAACAGGAGTTAGCTTAGTAAATACTTTATCTGTTAGTAAAAGCTCAAATGATTCATCTTTAAGATTTTCATACTCAAATTCAAATTTAGGGGCTATATTACCTAATTCTAAAGTGAAAAGAAACAACTTTAACTTAAGAGGGTTCTCAAAAGTTACTGACAAGTTTTCTATTGATGCAAAGGTGACTTATTTTTNACAAGATGCAAAAAATAGAGCTACTCAAGGTACAGAAGGTATTATGGCTTATGTATATGGTATGCCTAGAAATATTGTTATCAACGATTTAAAAAATTATCAAAATTTAGACGAAGGTTATGACGTTATCGCACCAAGTAGTAGTGGAGGGAATCCATATGCTATTTTGTACAACGATTTAAACGAAGATGATAGAACGCGTTTTACTGGATTTGCAAAAGCACAATATGATTTTAGTGATAAATTGAAAGCTTTTGTTAGAATAGGTACGGATGCAGTTACTCATAATACAAAAAGTGTTACTGCTGTTGGACATCACTTCTTTCCTGATGGAAGAATTAGCTATTCTAAAAATGATAGAAGAGAGACAAATTACGATTTCTTGTTTATGTATAATGATGATTTAAGTGAAGACTTTAATTTATCAGCAAATTTAGGAGGAAATGCTTTACATTCTACATTTATCGGTTCTTCTATAAGAGGTGAAGACTTTAAGATTCCTGGAAAGTATTTTATTTCAAATACGGATGGTGAAAAATTAAGAGCATCTCAGACAGATTTAATTGAGAAAAAAGTGAATTCTTTATACGGTTCTACTTCATTGTCTTATAAAGATATGGCTTATTTAGATTTAACAGGTCGTAATGACTGGTCATCTGCTTTAGCTGCAGAAAACCGTTCTTATTTTTATAAATCAGCAAGTTTAAGTTTGTTAGTAAGCAAAATGGTTGATTTATCAGCAGCAGAAATTGATTTTGCAAAAGTTAGATTCAGTTATGCTAATGTGGGTAATGATACAGGATCACAACAAATTGTAAATTTGTATAGTGTTGCTTCTAATGGGTATTTAGGTAATGTGACGGTGTCAAGACCAAATATTAAATTTAGTGAAAGTCTAAGACCAGAGGATGTTACATCTACGGAAGTTGGATTTGAAATAAAAGCGCTTCATAATAGATTGTTTGCAGATTTCACTTATTATTCAATTACTTCTAAAGATTTAATTTTTGATGTCCCTGTGGATGCCGCAACTAAATATTCTCACTTTAGAGAAAATGTAGGAGAATTAACTAATAAAGGATTTGAATTAATGATAGGAGGTACTCCTATTAGAAATGAAAATTTCCAATGGACAGTTTCTGCTAATATTTCACAAAATAAAAATAAATTAGTGAGCCTAATTGAAGGGCAAGATTATTTCCAATTTTCATCATCTAACAGTGGAGTGATTGATGTAAGAGCTCAAGTTGGAGGTGGTTTTGGTGATATTTATGGAAAGACGTGGAAAAGAACAGATGATGGTCAGTTATTGTTAACAGCAACTGGTAGACCTCAATCTAGTGAAGAAAGAGTAAAGTTGGGGAATTATCAACCAGATATGGTTGGAGGGGTAACAAATACCTTTAATTACAAAAATTTCTCATTAAACTTTTTAGTTGACTTTAGAATAGGAGGAGAAATTTATTCAGGAACAGATGCTGCTTTAGATGCAAGTGGTTCATCTATTCGTTCTTTAAAATACAGAGAAGGTGGAGTTATTGTAGATGGAGTCTGGGACGATGGAGGAGTCTTAAAAGCCAATACTACAAATATTAGTGCTCAGGATTACTGGGGGGCTGCAAGTGGAATTGCATCAGAATATATTTATGACCAAACCAATGTACGCTTAAGAGAATTGAGTATGACTTACAGAGTGCCGTCTAATAAGTTAACTAAAACATTTATTAAAGATGCGTCTATAAGTCTTACTGGAAGAAACCTTTTCTTTATTTATAAGAAAAGTGACAATTTTGATCCAGAGTCTAGTTACTCTACAAGTAATTTTGCTCAAGGAGTGTTGTATTATAATTTACCTACTACAAGTAGTATGGGGGTAAGTTTAAATGTTAAATTTTAATTCTATCTAAAATGAAAAATATCAAATTAATTATATTTAGTGCTGTGTTTTTAACGGCGCTATCTTGTACCGGAGATTTTGATGAAATCAATACTAATAATCAGGGTTTTGAATCATCGGAATTAAGTGCTAAGTTTTTTATTACGGATGCACAGTTTCAATTATATGCACCAGCTCGTTTTCCTTATTGGAGAGCTCAGTTAATTCATACAGATAGGTATGCTGGACATTTTACATTTGGTCACAATGGATCATGGTGGAGTGACGGTTTAGGATATAGTTATAATGGAGGTTATACGGACGCTGCTTATGGATGGTTATCGGGTTATTACGGTAAAGTTCAAGCGTTTATAGACATCACTAAAGCAGATGCTGAGTTTGATAATGAGTATTTATACTCAATGGGACTTATTATGAGATCTTTATACTATCAAATGTATACGGATACTTTTGGTATGGTTCCTTATAGTGAAGCAGGTGTTGAAGGAATCTTAACTCCTAAGTTCGATTCTCAAATGGATGTTTATAAAAATGTAATTGCAGATTTAGATGAAGCAATTGCTATTATAGGAGATACCGAACGTACAGGTACAGGAGTGGACGATGTGGCAGAGAACGATATATATTGTGGAGGAGATCTACAAAAGTGGAAGAAACTTGCAAATACATTAAAATTAAGAATGGCGATGCGTGCTTTGAACGCACCAGGAGAAGATTTTGCAACTTCAGCAATTAACGAGGCTCTTTCCGCTGCGTTGTTGGATATGAACTCAGGAAGTGTTCTCATGATTAAAGATGTAAAAATCGGTCAATGGGGAAGTTGTGCATATGGTGATGTATGGCATAGTTTTGGTCGTGGTTCGGATTGGACCATGGGTGAAACGTTAATTAATGAATTAAAAAGTAATTCAGATCCGCGTTTAGCTGCGTATGCTAGTCCTGTAATTGGAGGAGAGTTTACATTTGAAGATGACGGAAGTGAGCCAGAATTTAGCCAAAGATTAAATTTTATTATTGCTACTTTAGATAAGTCAGAAGCAATTTATACTACATCTGTTGCTGGAGCTATTACAACAATTAATGTTGAACCTGGTCAGTTTATTGGACAACCAACACGATTAAATGGAGACATTAAACCAATGGTTAAATTTGATATGTTTAGTTCTCCTAGCCAGTTAGTAACTCAAAAAACAGGTCAAGGACAAGAGGCATATCCTGAAATTATCTTAACTAGTGCTGAGGCATACTTTCTACAAGCAGAAGCAGCCGTGAGAGGTATTGGTTCTGGAGATGCTCAAAGTTTATATGAAAATGGAATAATGGAAGCCATGAAATTGTGGAATGTAAGTGACGGAGATATCGCTGTTTATATTGCTGATCAAGATGCCGCTAGTATTAGTGCTGGTACCTTGGATGAAAAACTAGAGAAAATAGCTACACAACGTTGGTTGTTGAGTTATACAGATGGTTTTGAAGCATGGGCTGTGGTTCGTGATACTGGATATCCTACGGAATTGTATCAAGGAGTTTCTAATTCTGATATTTTTGAACTTGGTACTCTAAACGGAGATTATCCTCAACGTTTAAGATACGGTAGTGGTGCTCAAACAAATCCTAACTATCCTGCGGCAATTTCTGCTCAAGGAGAGGATGTACAGGGAACTAAATTATGGTTCGCTAAATAGTAAAACTTAAATAATAGATTAAGAGGTTATCAATGTTATTGGTAGCCTCTTTTTTTTGCAATATTTTCTTTTTTATGAATAAATAAGCGAAACTGTATATGCAGTTTCGTTTTATTCTTTTTTTTAAGAATACTTCCTTAAATATCACAAAGATACATCAGTATTAGTATATTTTTTAAGGTTTGTATGCATTTCCTACAACGTTGTAGAGAGGTTCTTGGTCGAAAATATATTGAGGTAAAAATACAATTGTACTACTTTTAACTCGATATTAACTCAAACAATTAATTAATGATGCAAAATGTATTAAAACTGTTTTTTGCTATTTGTATACTAGGAGTCTCTAGTTTGCAAGCACAAACAGTAACTGGAACAATTACAGATGCCTTAGATGGAAGTACGCTTCCAGGTGTGAATGTAATTATCAAAGGAACTTCAAACGGTGTTTCTGCAGATTTTGATGGGAATTATTCTATCGATACTGAAGAAGCAAACGCTATCCTTGTATTTTCTTACATGGGGTACACAACTAAAGAAGTTGCGGTAAATGGTAAAGCTATAATCAATGTAGTTTTAGAACAAAGTGCAGAATCTCTAAATGAGGTTGTGGTTACTGCACTTGGAATTAAAAGGGAAACTAAGAAATTAGGTTTCGCTATGACAGAGGTTAAAGGTGAAGAATTGGCCAAAACAAATACTGTAAATCCTGTATTGGCTTTACAAGGGAAGTCTGCTGGTTTAAGTATTGGTGCTTCTGATGGTGGATTATTTGGAAATTCAAAAATTCAAATTAGAGGTATTGCTTCTTTAAACTCTAACAATAACCAACCAATCTTTGTGATTGACGGGGTTATTTTAGAAAACAGTGTTTCTGACGCAAGTGCAGATTGGAATTCAAGTGCGAATGACTACGGAAATATTTTGAAAAACCTAAATCCAGATGACTATAAAAGTGTATCTGTATTAAAAGGTGCTGCAGCAACTGCATTGTACGGTTCTCGTGGTATCAATGGTGTTATCATTATTCAATCTAAAGACGGTGCAGGTGCACGTGGAATTGGTGTTTCTATCAAACAAACTGTTGGTTTTGAAACAGTGTACAAGCAACCAGGCTTACAATATGAGTACGGTGAAGGAAAAATGGCCGGTTGGGTTACTTATGGTGAAGAYAATCCAAGTGGAGGATACTACAAGTTTGATACTGAGCAAATGTTTACTGATGGTGACGGGAATGCTACAATGGTAAATCAACCTTGGGGAGGTTGGATGGGAAATGGTCCTAAATTTGACGGTCGTCCTATTATTGGATTTGATGGTGAAATGACAACCTATAGTCCTCAAAGAAATAATATGGTCGATGCTTATGATACAGGATATAATACCAATACTTCTGTAGCATTAAAAGGAGGAAATGATAAAGGTAATTTCTATTTATCAGATTCGTATAATAAAAGAACAGGAACTATTCCTAACAGTGAATTTGAAAGAAATTCTATCTTATTATCTGGATCGTATCAATTGGCTCCTTGGTTAAGAGCAAAAGCATCTATTTCTGTTGCTAATTCTACCTCTAAAAATCCTAGTAATGACTTGTCAAGAATGTTCTTAGGAGATGGTTGGACAAATGGATATGATGTTAATAAATACAAGCAAAATAAATATTGGCAAGCTCCGCATGGTGGATTACCGGATTCAAATTACGGGGATGAATATACAAATGTTCCTGGTCAAGGTGTTTGGTTTAACTATAACATGAAAGACTTTGAGAGAAAAGAACAAGTAGTACGTCCTGTAGTTAGATTAACTGCAAATGTAACTGATTGGTTAACATTGGCTGCTGAAGGAAGTATGAATAGTTATACTATCAAAACGGAAGATAAAAGAATTGGTACTGGATTTGCAAACGAAGGAGGTGAATATAAAATGCGTCATGATACTGACGAAAGTATGACGGGTAAGTTTACTGCAAACTTCTCTAAAGATTTTTCTGAAGACTTTACAGCATCATTACTTCTTGGTTCAGAAATTTGGAAACAAGAAAAATCATATACACAAGTTCGTACGGATGGTGGATTAATTGTTCCTGGACGTTTTTATCTTGGGAATTCAAAGAAAACCTTAGTTTCTGAAGGAAAAATTCATGGAACTAAGCAAATAAGTTCTACTTATTTTATGGCAAGTCTTGGTTATAAAGACCAATTATTCGTAGATATTACAGGTCGTAATGACTGGTCATCTGCATTAGTGTATACTGATGGTACTGGAAATAATTCATATTTTTATCCTTCAGTTTCTACGTCTTGGCTTTTTGACAAGACTTTTGAATTACCTGAATGGGTTTCTTTTGGAAAATTGAGAGCTTCTTGGGCACAGGTTGGTTCTGATACTGATCCRTACTCGATTAATAARGGATATGRTATTGGAAGATATGAAATGGATGGAGGAAACTTTGTRTATCACAATGGAATCAATAMWAMWTTAGTAGATCGTWCRATAGAACCAGAAAGAAAAAATTCTWTTGAAATTGGTGCAGACATTCGTCTTTTCTCTAATAGATTAGGATTGGATGTTGCTTATTACGATGATACTATTAAAAACCAAATTGGTAATGTCCCGTTAAATCAAGAAACTGGATATAAAAATTTATTRTCTAATATYGGRACTTTAACAAATARAGGTWTTGAAATTACMTTAAATGGAACTCCTATTCAAACAGAAAACTTTAAATGGGATGCTACWGCAAGTTATTGGACTTCTGAAACTAAAGTAAAAGATTTGCACGAGGATTACGGTGAATATAAAACCTTGGGAGGTAATGTAAGTTATGGGAATTTCCGTATCGGATCAGTTGCCGCTGAAGGTGGTGAATATGGTGTGTTAAGGTCTGATATTACTCCTAAATTATGGCAGTCAACAGATGGAGATGGAAATAATATTGACGATCCAAGAAATGGAATGAAAATGTTAACTTGGGAAGATTCAAAACGTGGAGCTTATTATACGAGAAGTTATGAGGATAAGATTGTAGGTAAAATGATGCCTGATTTTGAATGGTCTTTAAACAATAATTTTACATAYAAAGATTTTAATCTTTCTATATTGTTAGATGCGCGTTATGGAGGTCATATTGCTTCTTACTCTAACAGRTACGGTAAAGCTTACGGATGGTTAAATACATCGTTAAAAGGTAGAGGTACTGAAAATGGAGGTATTGCTTATACATCTGGATATGCAGACGACAACGGTACTAGCTACCAAGATGGTGTAATACCTGATGGAGTTTTTGCTGAAGGACAAACTATTACAGGACCAAACGGATCTGTAGATGTTGGAGGGTTAACCTACCAAGAGGCCTATGATCAAGGATTGGTAGAACCTACACATGCAAGTCACTTTAACTACAGAACCAATAGTTGGGGACAAGGTGTAGTAACTGACGATTGGTTAAGTGAAGTGAAATACATTGCTTTACGTAATATCTCTATCGGATATAATTTACCTAAATCAGCTGCTGATAAAATTGGAGCAAAAAGCTTATACGTTTCTTTAAATGGTAGAAACTTAGGGTATTTATACAACTCATTACCAAATGATTTGAACCCTGAAAGTTTCCGTGGTACTAGTAGTAGTGCTTCTTATCGTGAACGTTCATTCAGCCCTTATACGGCGAGTTATACAATGACAATTGCTGTTGACTTTTAATAWAAATAAGAAACAAAATGAAAAATATATTTAAATTAAGTTTGATTCTTTTAACTGTTTTTATCACCAGTTGTGATAAAAAGGAGTTTGCAGARTTAAATAGTAAACCATCGGAACTGTCAAAAGCTGAATTAAGGTATTCAGTGACTAGATCTGTTGAGAAAATGTTTGAGAACGATTATACAATATGGTTCTACAGCAACTTTGATTATGCGTTTCCTTGGGGACAATTAACAGGGATTTCGACTGGAAATGATGAACAATTTGTAACAATGGGGCCAAGTGGRTCTCAAAGTARWGGTTTGTATTTAGGAGTAATTCCGAATACCTTGGACATTAGAAACACAATTGATAATCTTTTGGATGCTGAAACAGCTACAACTATGCAGGCAATGCGTGCAATGACYTATGCTATTCAAATYCAACCTGCTATWTCAATTACAGATAATACAGGGTCTATGRTATATTCTGAAGCTGGAATGGCTGCTTATACTACACCTGTTCTTTTAACACCTAARTATGATACTCAAGCCGAATTATTTGATATTTGGTTAGGAGAGTTAGATGAAGCAATTGTTGGATTAACWAAAGAAAATCAATTTAATATTGGTTCTAATGATGTTATTTACGGAGGAGACTATGCAAAATGGGCTAAATTCTGTAACTTATTAAAGTTRAARATWGCKGCTAGATTGGTGAATACTGATMGWKCKARAGCAATTGCTATTGCTGAGGAAGTTGCTGCTTCAAGTGTTGGGGTTATGTCTAGTTTRGACGATGATTTTATTTATAAAAGAGATATCAAATACTTTGGAACCGGTAATGGTACACAACCAGGAGGTGCAGGRAAAAACGTTGTAGATTTCTTATTAGCTAATAAAGATCCACGTGTACGTTTCCTATTTACTAAAAATTCATTCAATGCAGAGGTTGTTCAACAGTTTATTGAGGAAGGTGTTGATTTACCTCCWTATGTAGCTGCAAATGTAACATTAGATGGAAATGGAGATTTCCAAGAATGGGCTGGTGCTGGAGAACCTTGGGTTCGTTATTACGGTGCTCCATTATCTCCTGATGCAGAGAACGAYACRGATAATGACATCTATTTTAGACAAGCTATACKTAATAAAATAGTAATTGGTGGTACAGAAAAAACGTATGGTTCTACTTCKARTTATTCTGAAAGAATAACTCGTACAARWATGAACTTTACATTCCCTACTAAAATTGGAAGGTTATTACAAGTAAAAGACAAYTATCCTGGATTAAATGTTATTTTAGGTTCAGCAGCTGAAACTAATTTGTATTTGGCAGAGTTTAAAATGTTAGGTGCAAACCTKCCARGTTCGGCTCAAGAYTAYTTTAACCAAGGTGTTCGCTTATCTGTAGAAAGGTTAGATGCATTGGCAAAAAATAATGGAGACCCATATTATAATGGAGATCCAGTTTATGCTACTGRAGATGATAATCAATTAGCTGGTGCAACTATGTTGGTTGCTGGTGAAATTGAYGCMTTATTAGCAATGCCTGCATGTGATTTATCTGTGGATGGTTTGGAAAAAATATACATCCAACAGTATCTCAATTTCGCAGGAACTCCTGGTGATTTCTKKACAACAGTTCGTCGTTCAGGGATTCCTAAAACAGGAAGTACTATTTTCCCAAGAGARGCTTTTTTAGCWGCKGGAACTGAATTGACTGTACCTCGTAGATTTGTTGTTGSTGCTSCTTCTAATGGTAGTAAGAATTATGAAAACGAGAAAATATCTATTGAAGAACAAGGTTTYACAGGTRGWACAAACGATCCTKCAATCTTAAATACAGAAAGATTATGGTTTGATATTACCAACCCTTCATACGGTGCTGGTCCAAAAAACTAATWCTATTCTATAGTTATTATTTAAAGAGGTTACCCATTTGGGTAGCCTCTTTTTTTGTGAAATATATTAGTGAAAATAAATGCTGCGTTGAGGACATTAAACATGCTATTGGTCGAATTCTTTAGAATAAATAGAACAAATTGAATATATTTGTATGAGTTTAAGTCACAAGAAGTTAAACTCGTTTTCATTGAGATTGTTTACCGTTTCATACCGGTATTATAAGTGTTATCTTGAATTAAGATTGATTAAAAAAAGGAGAATTAGTGATGTGGACTAGTTCTTCTTTTTGTTTTAATACAATCTATATAAGACTGTATGAATAGCGTAAGATTGTTTGAAATGAAAATTATTCGCGAAAAATCTACCTTTAAAAGGGTTAAAATATAAAGATACAAATGAAACATAATATTGCTATTGGAGTAGATGTAGGAGGGAGTCATATTATTAGTGCAGCCGTGAATTTAGAAACATTGGAAATTATTCCGAATTCTACATTTTCTGAAAAAATAGATAATAAGGCAGCTAAAGATACGGTCTTGTCGGGATGGAGCYATGTGATAAATAAAACCATGAACAGCGTCARTGACTTGAAGTTAAATCCTAACATCGCTTTTGCCATGCCTGGCCCTTGTAATTATAAAAAGGGAATTACCTTATTCGAAAATAACGACAAATACGAAAACTTGTACAACGTTTCTATTCCTAATGAACTAACACCTTTTTTGGATGCCTCAGAAATAGATTTTCGTTTTATGAACGATGCTACTTCTTTTGGAGTGGGAGTTTCTACCCTAGGTGAAGCAAAGAATGTGACTAAGGTTATAGCATTAACATTGGGAACTGGATTTGGTTCCACTTTTATTTCCAAYGGATTGCCMGTAGTTGAAGCATTAGATGTTCCAGAGGGAGGATGTTTGTGGGATAAAGCGTTTAAATTTGGGATGGCAGATGATTATTTTTCAACGCGATGGTTTGTAAAACGCTATTTTGAACTGTCTGGTGTAGAGTTGAGAGGAGTGAAAGAGGTAGTAAGTAATTTTACACCTATTTCGAAACAAGTATTTCAAGAATTTGCAGCCAATTTTGTGCAATTCATGACACCATATATCAAACAATATKGKCCAGAAGTAATCATCCTAGGAGGAAACATATCCAATGCCAGTRGTTATTTTTTACAAGAGATAGAAGCTGGGTTTAAAGCAAAAAACTTAGAGGTGAAATTCGAAGTTTCAAAGTTAGGAGAGGAAGCAGCAATCATAGGWAGTGCGCAATTGTTCCTGCCTGAGTTTTGGAATAAAGTAAAAAACGATTTGCCGGAGAGTTAACCAAGAAAATAAAACCAACNNNNTATTTATTTAATAAATCACTAATTCAAAAAGGATGCTCACTAATTTAAAAAWAGYGGGCATTTTTTATAAACAATAATAGCAATTATGAGCACAAATCAATTTGGWAAAAAATATTTATATCCCGTCCTGCTAACATTTATTGTAATGGGGTTTGTAGACATTGTWGGTTTGGCAACTGGTTATGTCAAAAAAGATTTTCAATTGACGGATTCGGTTGCTCAGTTTTTGCCATCCATGGTATTTGTATGGTTTTTTATATGCTCTATTCCCATTGGTATTTKGCAAGACCGTATCGGRAAAAAAAAYATGATGCGTATTGGTATTGTCATTACTGTTATTGGATTACTTCTTCCTTTTGCTTGGTATTCCTTTGAAATTGTACTGGCTTCATTCGCTCTGATTGGAATAGGTAATACCATTATTCAAGTCGCTGCGAATCCATTGTTACAAGAAGTAACGCCGAAAGAAAAATTATCAAGTTTTTTGAGTCTCTCTCAGTTTATTAAAGCAATAACCTCTCTGATGGGGCCAATTATAGCTACCTATGTAGCGGCTTCATTTGGAGATTGGAAATTAGTCCTACTTGTATATGCTGTTGTTGCAGGATTGTCCTTATTATGGTTGCAAGCGACTCCAATTAAGGAGAGCCGATCTACCGATGAACGCGCCACATTTAAATCCTGTATGGCCTTATTGAGTAATGGTTTTATCTTTTCTGTAGTGGTGGCTATTTTTTTAATTGTTGGAGCWGATGTTGGAYTGAATTCAAATATCCAAGGTTGGTTAATGGAAAATCATGGGGTGAGTATTGAGCGCGCTTCTTATGGTATAAGTATTTATTTTACGGCACTAATGATAAGTCGATTTTTAGGMGCCATTTTATTGCAATTTTTAAAACCAGTACACTTTTTAATTGCAACCGTTTGTCTCGCATTGATTGGAATGGGAGCGTTATTTTCTAGTCAATCATTACTAATGTCTCAAATAGCCATTTTTATTATTGGTTTTGGAGCAGGAAATTTATTCCCTTTGTTGTTTTCTATCGCTATTGATAAAATGCCAGAACGCTCAAACGAAATTTCYGGTTTGTTAATCATGGCCATTGTTGGAGGWGCARTRTTACCTCCTGTAATGGGAYTGTTAAGYCAACATGTTAGTTTAATGGCWGCTATGATGTTGCTTGTATGCTGTTTTATWTATGTCCTTTTGTTAGGGTTTAAAAATTTGAGAAGGGAATAACTTAACAAACAGACTGAACATATAACTCGGTATGTACCTGATACTTACCGAGTTTTATTTTGCTGTTTTTCTTATGTTCATATGTTTGAACATACCAAAATTTATGTATATTTGTTTTAGACATAAAACCGTTTAAAATGATAAGAGAAACGTCTCAATACTTAGCTCCTAAAATTGCAGATAACACAACTAACAATAGCCATAATGTTTTTCCATCGTTCCAAACATCGGAGTCCATTTTTGAAGGGTATAAAAGTTTGGCACTACAGTTAACCGARGCGCCAGTTATAATTGTAGAAGGTTATATAGGTGTCGATTTTGAAGAGATAGTTATAGGTTTAATTGCCCATTTAAATATTTTAGGAAAGCGAGTGGGTAGTATTAATGTTCAGGATTTTTATAAAAGCCATGAAGATATTACGAACTTAACTGCTCCTTTTTTAGGAGGAGATGACCCTGTTTTTGGAAGAAAAACATCCTTACAAATAGGAGACTATTTTAATGCRCAAATTAAAAAGGTGGTGCTAGATGAAGATGCAGATATAACTATTATTTATGGAGTGGGTGCTAGTTTGTGCAACATAAAAGGGTGTTTAGTATATGCTGATGTACCTAAGAACGAAATTCAATATAGGATGCGTTCAAATTCAATTTTAAATTTGGGATTGAAGGAATTAAAACCCCATAAGCAAATGTACAAGCATTTTTACTTTGTGGATTGGGTAGTTTGTAATGATTTAAAAAAACGATTGTTACCTTTTATAGAGGTATTTATAGATCAGCAACGGCCCAAGAATCCAACATGGATGAATGGAAAAGGTTTGAGGGCTAGTATGGCTCAGATGAGTACTTCGGTTTTTAGAGCGCGTCCTTGGTTTGAGCCAGGTGTTTGGGGGGGAGATTGGATGAAAAAACGATTCAATCAACTAAATCCGAATGTGCCAAATTACGCCTGGTCTTTTGAACTAATAGCCCCTGAAAACGGTGTTATGATTCAAAATAATGACTTGTTACTAGAAGTGACTTTTGATTTGTTAATGTTTGCTCAGCAAGAAAATATATTGGGAAAAGCAGCCGCTCGTTTTAAGGATGAATTTCCCATTCGTTTTGATTTTTTAGATACTTATAATGGAGGAAATTTGTCGGTGCAATGCCACCCGACCCCAGCATACATTAAAAAAGAATTTGGTGAAAATTTCACACAGGACGAAACCTATTATATTTTAGATGCTGAAAAAGATACGCATGTATATCTAGGGTTTCATGAAGATATCAATCAAACTGAATTCAAAAAGGTTTTAGAGGATAGTTTTAAAACTAAAAAGGTGATTAATATAGAGAGATATGTGCAAAAGATCCCTTCTAAAAAACATGATTTGTTTTTAATTCCCCATGGTACTGTACACTGTTCTGGAATAAATAATATGGTGCTAGAAATTAGTGCAACGCCTTATATTTTTACTTTTAAAATGTACGATTGGCAGCGGATGGATCTAGAAGGACAGCCAAGGCCTTTGAATATTGAAAGGGCTTTTGAAAACATTGATTTTAGTAGAAAAGGAGCAGTAGTTGAGGATACTTTAATATCCAAACAATATATCCAAGAATGTGGGGAGGATTGGCAAAAAGTGCATGTTCCTACGCATCCCGATCATTTTTATGATGTATTGCGTTATGAGTTTGATACCAAGATAACAATTCCAACAAATGGACAATGCCATATTTTAATGTTGGTGGAAGGGCAGCAAGTTGCTGTAGAAGAAAAGGAAGGTAAATCGCAGGTGTTTAATTATGCAGAAACATTTATTGTACCTGCCGCAGCGGAGTCTTATACATTAATCAATAAAGGCACAACACGTGCAAAAACGATTGTCTCTTTTGTAAAAGAGAGTGCTTGTTAAATCTAAACTCCAATTTATGATGACAATAAAATCAACATTATTATCCCTTACTATAGTCCTACTAAGTGTTTTTTCTACTGTTGGGACGGCACAAGAAAAGAAATTGTGGTCTCTGGGGAATATAGATGCTAGTTCGGCTGAATTTGCCTTGGCGCCCAACAATTACAAAGATTTTTTAAAAAACGATTTTGGCTGGGAGGATACTTTCTACGCTGTAGGTTTTTCAAAAACTAAAACGGACTTTCCGTATGTTTTGGCAGGAGCCATGGATTCTTGGGCAGGGACAGCAGGTTTGTCAGGAATTCGTTCTCATGTGTTAAACATATTATTTAGTATTAATAAGCCTCTAAAATTTAAAAATGAAGGGTGGTCCACTATTAATATCCATGTGTTAGATTGTAGCAGTAAATTACCTCCATTGGTAAAGATCACACTAAATGGTACCTCGTGGACAAAGCAATTGAATCCTGGAACCCAGGGCGATGCCGCTCTTGTGGGAGAGCTGTCCAATGTAAAATTGCAGGTGATTAGTTTAAAAGTGCCTTCTTCGCTACTAAATAATGGGGGAAACGAATTGAATATTACAACGATCGATGGTAGTTGGTTGGTTTTTGATCAAATTGAATGTTTAACTCCTGTGGAGTATTCGTTAAATATACCCGAAAAAGCAATGGTAAAATCGGTAAAAGAAGCCGCGTATAGCATACAAAATAATGGAGAATCCTTTCAAGCATTATTAGTTGATGTTCAACATTTAAAAGGGATATCTAAATTAACGGTTCAGTTAGATGATCATGATGTTTTTAATGTGAAAATACGACAAGGAAATTATGTTTTTGAAGTTCCTATGCCTGTAGTTTCCACAGAAATCACCAGTAGTTACAAGGTGTTTATTGATAACAAACAAGTTGCAAAAGGTCAGGTGAATAGAGGGGCAAAGCCGATAATAAGTCCCGCGGATTATGTAAATACAAAATTGGGGACTGCGCATTCTCGCTGGATGATTGCTCCCGGTCCTTGGATGCCATTTGGGATGGTAAAATTAAGTCCAGACAATCAAAATTCTGCGTGGCAAGGAGGGTATCAACCAACTTTTGAAAATATTGGTTGTTTCAGTCATATCCACGAATGGACTATGGCAGGGTTAGGAATGATGCCTACAAACGGCCCATTAAAAATAAAAGTAGGCGATCAGCGAAATCCAGACGAAGGATATCGTTCTCGAATAGATAAACAATCGGAACATGCACCCTTAGGAAGTTACCATGTGCAATTAACCGATTATGATATAAAGGTGGATATTTCTGCCACTACACGTGCGAGTTTTCAGCGGTATACTTATCCGGAAAATAGTGACTCTTCTAGGGTTATGATTGATCTGTTGATTCCTGCCGAGTACAGTTATCTTGTAAAAAATGCTGAGATCACTCAAGTAAATAAACATCGCATCGAGGGTTTTAGTCATCAAATAACACCGAATACTTGGGCCAAGGATATCAACCAAGAATACACTATTTATTTTGTCATGGAATTTGATCAAGCCATTCAAAAAATGGGAACATGGGAAAATGACAGCATCATTTATCAAAAGCATATAAGTGCTGTAAATCCAAAAAATATTGGAGCATTTGTACGTTTTAATACTTCAAAAAATAAACAAGTTCAAGTGCGAACAGGTATTTCTTATGTAAGTATTAAAAATGCAGGTGAAAATTTAAATGCAGAAATTACTAGGCCATTTCATTGGAATTTTGAAGCTGTAGTTCAACATCAAAAAGAGGTTTGGAATAGCTTGTTATCACGAGTAGAAATTAGCACAAATAATCAAGCTGAAAAAACACGTTTTTACTCCAATATGTACCGGTCTTTGGCCAGTAGAAATATTTTTAGCGATGTAGATGGAAGTTGGGTAGATGCAAATGAAATAGTTCAAAAATTTTCAGATCCAGCGCATGTTGCTTTGGGCTGTGATGCTTTTTGGAATACGTTTTGGAATTTAAATCAATTTTGGAATTTAGTAACACCAGAATGGTCTTCAAAATGGGTGAATTCTCAGTTGGCAATGTTTGATGCAACGGGCTATTTGGCCAAGGGACCAGCTGGTATGGAGTATGTTCCTGTGATGGTTGCAGAACATGAAATTCCATTAATTGTAGGTGCATACCAAATGGGAATACGGGATTTTGATGCTGAAAAAGCATTTAAAGCAGTGTATAAAATGCAAACAACTAAGGCTGTAAAAGTAGGCGATGGTTTGGCGGGAAACGCGGACTTGTCTACTTATTTAAAACATAAATATGTGCCTTATGATAAAGGGAGATTTTCAAATTCCTTAGAGTATTCCTTTGATGATTACACCGTGGGGCAATTTGCAAAGGCTTTGGGGAAACAAAAAGCATATGATTATTTTAATGCACGTGGAAATTGGTGGAAAAACGTAATAGATACGGAGACTGGTTATGCAAGAATGAAAGATGCTAAAGGAGATTGGCTAACAGATTTTGATCCATATAAGTCAGGAGCTAATCATCATTATGTAGAAGGAAATGCTTGGCAATTGACTTATTTTGTGCCGCAAAACATTCCTGAATTAGCAAAAATGATTGGTAAGAATCGGTTTATAGAACGTTTGGATTGGGGATTTGAAGAAAGTTACAAATGGCGTTACAATGCACCAAATGAGTTGTATTGGGATTATCCAATTATGCAGGGRAACCAACAGTCTATGCATTTTGCATACTTGTTCAATTGGGTGCAAAAACCGTGGCTTACTCAAAAATGGGTGCGAGCTATAATGGATCGCTATTATGGTTTTGGTATTTCCAATGCTTATCTAGGTGATGAAGATCAGGGGCAAATGAGTGCTTGGTTTATAATGAGTTCCATAGGACTTTTTCAAACAGATGGAGGGACAAGTACACATCCTATTTACGAAATTGGAAGCCCTATTTTTGATAAGGTGACCATTAATTTAGGAGAACAATATGGGAGAGGAAAAGTATTTACCATAGAAGCGAAAAATAACAATAGACTAAATAAATACATTCAAAAAGCCTATTTAAATGGAAAACCATTGCAACAATGCTGGTTTTATGCAAGTGAATTGCTAAAAGGWGGTGAATTGATATTGGAAATGGGTGATACACCTAATAAACAATGGGGAATTAAAGAGTTTCCCAGTAAATAATCGAATTTTAAAATACATTAGATAGATGAAAAAACTAGTTTTAATTTTATTAGGTGCCGTGGTTTTATCGGCCTGCAATCAATCGGTAAATGAAAAATCAACGCCCATTGATCCGATATTACAATCTCAAATTACCCAAAACAAACAGTTGACCTTGGTAAAAGAAAAGGCCATAGAAGTTATAAAAAAAGGATTTAATGCAGGCGATGGTTATTCGGAAGTATGGATTCGGGATTACGCCACGTTTATAGATTTATCATCAGAAGTTTTTGAGTCCTCTAAATTGGAAGAAAACTTATTGGTATTTTTTAAATTACAAGGCGATGATGGGAATATAATAGATGGATTTATTCCTAAATCAAAAGCGATTGAAACGGAAGGAGGCTATAAATATATTTATACAGATTTAGAACCTACCTATTGTGGGCATAAGAATACGGTAGAAACAGACCATGAAAGTTCTTTGATTCATGCTGTGTATAAATATGTTAAAAAATCTGGAAATACACAGTTTTTAGATCAAAAGGTTGGCGTTAAAACAGTGGCTGAACGCATGGAGTTTGCGATGGAATTTTTAATAAAATATAGATGGTCAGAAAAATATCAATTGGTGTATGGAGCTACAACAGCGGATTGGGGAGATGTACAGCACAGTCATCCATGGGGTGTTTATATTACAGATGACACGAAATACTGTGTAGATATTTATGACAATGCAATGTTTTTAATAGCCTTAGATCAAATGATGGAGTTATTGCCWRSAACTATAAATAGWTGGGCGCCCATACGTAAACAAGTAGCTCAGCGTACCATGGAAGTGCTTTGGGATGGTGAGAATAATAAATTTATACCTCATGTTTATTTGGATGGCTCTCCGTATCCTGCCGATTTTAATGAAAATGAAATATATTACCATGGAGGTACAGCYATCGCTATTCAAGCGGGCCTTTTGTCTAAAGAGCAGRTAAAAATAGCACTCGATAAAATGATAGCGAATGTAAAAGCATCTGGTGCTGGATCTATTGGTTTAACAATGTATCCACCATATCCAGCGTGGGCATTTGAAAATAAAGGAATGTATGAATATGGRTATCAAAATGGAGGAGATTGGACTTGGTTTGGAGGTAGAATGATCACCACTTTAATTGAAAATGGTTTTGTGAAAGAAGCCTATGAACAAGCCTTGCCAATGTTTGATAGAGTTGTTAAAAATGAGGGCTTTTATGAGTGGTATACAGTTGATAATTTACCGAAAGGATCGGCTACGTTTAAAGGTTCTGCAGGCGTATTGTACGACGCTATTTTAGSGTTTGAAAACTATGCGAAATACACAAAACAACAGTAAWATAGCGTTTAAATTAATGACGATGAATTTTAAAATAGATCATAAAAGCCCCGTTCCGCTTCATGCTCAAATAGAACAGTATTTACGTAAACTAATTACGCAAGAACCATATAGAAGCGGGAAGAGTTTATTGCCGAAAGAAGATGGTTTAGCAAAAAAATTAGGTGTTTCTCGAAATACAATAAGAGTGGCTATTTCTAAATTGGTAATTGATGGACTTGTAACGCGTAAAAAGGGTGTAGGGTCAAAAGTAATTGCTAAACGGATTAGTACTCGATTGGATAATTGGGTTTCGTTTACCAAAGAAATGCGGAGTCAGGGAATTGAAGTGGAAAATTATTTGGTAAAAATTTCTTTAGTTCCAGCTACAAAAGATATAATGGAAGCATTAGAGTTATCTGAAACAAAACAGCTGTGGAAATTAGAAAAAGTAAGAGGGTCTAAAGAAGCCAAATACCTGTATTCTGTTTCTTATTTTCATCCTAGAGTGGGAATTACAGGGAAGGAAAATTTTCACAAACCCCTGTACGAATTATTGGAGAATGAATGTGATGTTATTGTAGCGCTTTCCAAAGAGAAACTGAGAGCTGTAGGGGCAGATGAACAAATTGCTGCGTGCCTTGAGTTAGATAAAGGAAACCCGGTTTTAAAAAGGGAACGGGTAGTGTTTGATACAGGAAACAGACCTGTAGAGTATAACGAAGTGTATTATCACACGGATTATTTTACATATGATATTGATATAAAAAGAAATTTATAATGAAAAAAATAATACRAATTTGTAGTCTTTGTTTTGTGCTTGTTTTCGTGAATTGTAACCGAGAAACTCCGGAGCAGATTTCCGAAAACCTTTCGCAATATGTAAACCCGAATATAGGAACGGCACATAGTAGATGGTTTTTTTACACGCCTGCCGCATTGCCCTTTGGAATGGCTAAATTAGCGCCTTCTACTAATGGTTCGTACGGAAATAAGAGCGGATGGGAAGCTGTCGGATACGATGCTAGACATACGAGTATTGAAGGTTTTGCACAATTACACGAATTCCAAATAGGAGGTTTTTTGTTTACAGCCATAACAGGAGGRCTGAAAACKACTCCAGGAAGCCTTGAAAATCCAGATGAAGGCTATCGCTCTAGATTTACTAAAAAGAATGAGGTCGCACAACCGGGATATTACAAAGTGCAATTGGATGATTATGATGTTCAGGTAGAATTAACGGCTACAAAAAGAGTTGGTTTAATGCGATATACATTTCCAGAAACGGAGGAAGCATATATARTTTTTGATATAGGAAATCAACTTGGAGAAAGTGGAAAGGTAAAAGATGCTCATGTAAAAATAAATAGCAATGGCGATGTTGAGGGCTATGTTATCACCTATCCAGAATATGTAAAAAAATATCAGAAAGAGGGGGATATTAAAATGTATTTCTATACCGAGCTCAGTAAGAAAGCAACTAGTTTTGGAGGGTTTAATAAGGGGCAAGTATATTTTGATACGAAAGAGGCTAAAGGAGTTGGAGCGGGGTTGTTTTTAAAATATACAACGCAGAAAGACGAAGCTATTGTTCTAAAAACGGGGCTTTCTTATACCTCAATAGCAAATGCGAAGGCAAACTTACATTCCGAAGTAGCTGATTTGAGTTTTGATGAAGCATTAATACAAGCTAAAATTAATTGGGAAAATGAATTGGACAAAATTAGAGTTACAGATAGTGATGTAAAAAACAAAACCAAGTTTTATACGGCCTTATTTCATGCTTTATTAGGTCGTGGACTTACCAATGATGTTAATGGTGCATTTCCTCAAAATGATGGATCTATAGGGCAAGTTCCTGTATTGGAAAATGGGGAGTTGGCATACAATATTTATAATACGGATGCAGTATGGGGTGCTTTTTGGAATTTGACCCAATTATGGGCATTGGCATGGCCAGACTATTATAACGATTTCTTACAATCTCAATTAGAAGTGTATAAAAACTCTGAGTGGTTAGCGGATGGAACTGCAAATGGGAGGTATGTTTCTGGAGTGGGTACCAATTTTACAAGTTTAATTTTAGCTTCCGGATATCAGACAGGAATATTAAAAACAAACATTGACTTGGCGTATGAAGCCGCACTAAAAAACGAATTGTCCTATGTAGGTAGGAAAAGAGGTGCGGGGAAAATGGATTTAAAAGGTTTTGTAGAGCAAGGTTTTATAAATTATATACCAGGGGATAAAACAGCTTGGTTAGATACGCCTGCAGGAGGCCCTTTYTCGGTGTCACATTCGTTAGAATATGCATTTAGTAGTTATGCCGTCGCACAAATGGCAGAGAAATTAGGGAAGCAACAAGATTATAGGCTTTTAATGAAGCAAGCAGGTTATTGGAAACGGTATTTTGATGATGAAACACAATTGTTCAGACCTGTTTTAAAAAATGGTGCTTTTATGAAAAATTTCGACCCTTTAAAATCTTGGGAAGGTTTTCAAGAGGGCAATGCATGGCAATACACTTTTTACGTACCACATCAACCAAAAAAACTTGTTGAATTGTTGGGGRAGGATCGTTTTAATAGGAGATTGGATTCTATTTTTACAATTTCAGCGAAAACTGATTTTGGAGGAGTGGGTATAGATGCTTTTGCAGGAATTGAAACGTTGTACAATCATGGGAATCAACCGAATTTACATATTTCCTGGTTGTTTAATTTTTCAGGCAAACCATGGTTGACTCAAAAATGGACGCGTTTGATAGGGAATCAATTTTATGGCGATGAGGAAATTCATGGTTATGGATACGGTCAAGACGAAGATCAGGGACAGTTAGGAGCGTGGTATGTAATGTCTTCTATTGGTCTGTTTGATGTAAAAGGCTTGACAGAAAAAATACCGAACTTTCAGTTTGGGAGCCCGATTTTTGATAAAGTGAGTATTAAAGTAGCTAACAAATCAGGAAAAAGATTGCAATTAATGCGTAAAAATAGTCTTAAGAGCGCTTATTATATCAAATCATTAAAGTGGCAAGGTAAAGAGTATGATACCCTCGCTATTCCTTTTAAAACATTGCTAAAGGGTGGTGATTTGGAGTTTTACATGGATACGATACCTCACAACAATCTACATTGGTAGTTTATAAATTAGTAAAACAAAAAAAATGCTCACCTTAACAGTGAGCATTTTTAACATCTAACCAAATTTAGATCATTTCTCCTAATACAGGCTTTTTATTCGCCCTAATAGTAGAAGTATTGTATCCCGAGAACTTTTTCATGTAATGCTTAATGGTAGTACCATTAGCATCTTCAAATGCATAAGTTCCTCCTGTTCTCAGGAATTTTTTAACATTTCCAGCGCCGGCTAAATGTGCAGCTGCTAGAATTCCAGATTCTGTTATTTTTACACCGTTTATATGTTTTCCAACGCTTCGTTTGATGTCTCTACGTAGAATCCATTTATTGAGTGAACACAATGCTATAAAAGCATCTTCTTGTAGTTCAGGTGTATTTAAAAATTTATGGGTGTCGTAGATTTTGAATCTTTTTAAAGTCGACTTCCCAAATTGATACTTTCCTAAGTACCCTAATCTATTTACTACAGAATACCTTCCTTGTGATTCTTTAAAAGCAACCGCTTCTTTAAATCCTACAAATGCATTTCCTGCAAATGGTATCTGAGATATTTCTTCTTCTTCTACACTGTGCTCCATTGCTAAAACAGTACTTACGGTGTCTTCGTTATAAGTAACAGTATAAATGGACTTGTCTTCTTCTTTCGTTAGTGCTAAGAACGAAAATATCAGTGTAACAATAATTGTATACAGTATATGTTTTTTCATCATTTTCAGGGTTTTAGGTTAAAAGTTCCCTTTAAATTTTCGAGGTGCAAAGATATACAATTTTAATTACTAAACAAGCATTGTTTAAATTTTATTTAAGCAGTGAGAATTTCGACTAATATTTTAAGATTTAGTCGATTATCTATGAACCCCCTGCCTGTTCAACCATTGCTGATATTTAGCTGCATTTCTATTGTGTTGCGACAACGTTTTCGCAAAAACATGTTTTCCAGGGGTGTCTATATTGGCACACATATAAAAATAGTCATGTTTTGTAGGATTTAATACCGCATCAATTGCAGAGATATCTGGCATGCCGATAGGGCCAGGAGGAAGCCCTGCATTTTTATAGGTATTATAGGGTGATACTATTTCTAAATCTTTCAATAGCACACGTTTAATAACAGTCTCTTGGCCTTTTAACGCTTTGATGCAAAAGATTACGGTAGGATCTGCTTGTAAAGGCCAGCGATTGTTCAATCTATTCAAATATAATTGAGCTACTTCTGGTCGTTCACTTATAGCAGCGGTTTCTTTTTGTACAATAGATGCCAAAGTATTCACCTCTATTGCAGACAAACCTTGTTTCTTCGCCTTTTCTTTTCGTTGGCTATTCCAAAAACGATGGTATTCTTTGAGCATTCGTTGTTTAAACTTACTTGCTGAGGTATTCCAATAAAATTCATAAGAATTTGGAATATACATAGCAAGAGCTGTTTGGATATCGAAATTATTTTTGGCTAGAAAGCTCGGTTCCTTGAGTTCCGTTAAGATACTTAATGAATCCGCTTCTATTTGTTCCGCAATACGCCCCGCAAGTTTTTCTAAAGAATCTTGATTGTTAAAAGCTAGTTTTAAGGCTTTTTGGTTGCCACTTCTCAATAAATTAATCAAGTCATTATTGCTCATTCCTTTGTCAATGAGATAGCGACCTGCCTTTATTTTTGAAGGATAGTTTTTTCTATTAGCAACCCAATTTAATGGTTTTATTCGTTTTATAAACGGGCGTATAAGGTTTTGCACTTCGTCGTAATTGGCATCCGTAGGGATGTATAAATAGCCTTCTTTTACTGTATTAGGCTTGTATATTTTGCTGTAATAACTATGGACTAATACACTAGCTAAAATTAGCAATAATGCGCTCAGGAGGAGTATAAGTTTCTTTTTATTCATGGGTGTTTATCAACTGAAATAATAATTCGTCTTTATAAATGTTTTTTGAATAGATCCAATCTTTCTTACAACCTACTTTTCTGAAGTTTTTATGTGTAAATAATTGAATACTACGGTTGTTGTCTGCAGTAATGTTTGCGTACAACTGATGTAATTGTAATGTATTAAAACTATAGGAAATTAATAATTCTAACGCTTCACTGGCATATCCTTGGCGTTCAAAGGTTGGAAGTATAATAATTCCAATACCTGCTCGGTGATGTATAGGGTCAAAATCAAAAAGATCTATCATACCTACGGGTGTATTGTTCACCTCAATGATAAAACGAAGTTGCAGCGCTTCAAAAATACTTTGATGTGCATTGGCTATGTACTGTTTTAAAATATGTTTCGAAAAAGGACTTACTGTGCCACTCACTTCCCAAAAATCTTGATTGTTTTCTGTGTCAAACAGAAAATTTAAATCTTCAGGTTCTATAGCGCGTAGTACAATGTTTTTTCCTTGTAGCATCTCTTTAATAATCTATATGTCCGTTAAACGTATTGACTGCGGGACCTGTTAAAAAAACGTTGGTATAATCATCATCTTCCAGTGTAAAGGATACGTTTAATAGTCCTCCTTCTACTTGTAGATCGATGCTTGTAGATGTTGTTTTATCTAAGTTATGAGCTATTATAGCAACGGCAGTTACCCCTGTTCCACAAGCCAAAGTTTCGTCTTCTACACCTCGTTCATAGGTACGTACYCTAAAATGGGCATCGCCGGTTTGGCTCACAAAATTTATATTTGACCCTTCTTCCAAGTACAATTCACCATATCTAATGGCAGCTCCTTTTTCTTTGACATTTATAAAAGCCACATCCTCACAAAATTCCACATGATGAGGTGATCCTGTATCCAAAAAGCTATAGCCTTCGTAATGTGTAAGAATACTAATATCAGCCATTTGTAAGCTCACAATGCCCTCTTTAATAGTAGCGTTATGCAATCCGTCAGCGGCATCAAAAGTAGTTTTTTCATCAATCACACCAAGCATTTTTGCAAATGCTACCGTACAACGACCGCCATTTCCACACATGCTTCCGAGGGCTCCATCGGCGTTAAAATATACCATTTTGAAATCACTTTTGGAATCATTTTCCAACAGAATTAACCCGTCAGCACCTATCCCAAAACGACGGTCGCATAGTTTATTTATTAATTTTTTGTTATCTTTAGGAAAGTCCAACGATCGGTTATCGATCATTACAAAGTCATTTCCTGTTCCCTGGTATTTATAAAATTCTAGCTTCATTAACGCAAATGTACTAAAAATAGGAATATTTTTTGTTGTCTATATAAGGAGTATTTTTCAATTCTGTTAAATTCAGTTAAGATTTAGTTAACTGTAGTTAAAGATGAATATCGAAGTAATTTTAAACTTACTTTTGAGTGAGATACTTAAGTATGAATCCTTAAAAATATAATATGATGAAGAAACTTGGAGAAATGTTATTGATTTCAATGCTAGGAGGTGCACTTACACTTGCAGCATATATTACATTGATGGATGGAAATACGTCACCTACTCAAGAAATCAATCAATCGGAACCAATTAATCAAGAGGTAAAGGCCAATTTCAATCCTGCAGTGGTCACTTCTTTTGAAAATACCGATTTTACACATGCGGCAGCAAAAACATTGAATGCTGTGGTGCATGTAAAAAATACAGCTATTAAATCTTATAGAGATCCTTTTACGGAGTATTTTCATGGGCAGTCCAATGGCTTTCAGAAAAGAGCTCGGATTGGTACAGGTAGTGGTGTTATTATTTCATCCGATGGTTATATTATCACAAACAATCACGTGATAGATAATGCCACAGAAATTGAAATTACCATGGATAATAAAAAAACATACATTGCGGAATTGATTGGGACAGATATTAAAAATGATATCGCTTTGGTAAAGATAAAGGGGAATAACTTCCCATATGTTACTTTTGGAAATTCTGATGATGTAAAAGTTGGAGAATGGGTCTTGGCGGTAGGAAACCCTTACAATCTTACCTCAACAGTTACTGCAGGGATTATCAGTGCAAAAGGTCGGGATTTACGAGGCAATTCATCTGTAGATTCGTTTTTACAAACCGATGCTGCTGTTAATCCTGGGAATAGTGGTGGTGCTTTGGTGAATGTTCGTGGAGAATTGATTGGAATAAATACCGCAATTTCATCACAAACGGGTTCGTTTATTGGGTATTCTTTTGCCGTGCCTTCTAATATTGCTAAAAAGGTGGTAGAGGATATTATGGAATATGGTACTGTACAACGCGCTTTGATTGGTATTTCATACAGTACACGAGGAGATCATGATTTTGAAGGCGTAAAAATAGGTGAAATTACACCCAATGGCGGTGCTGATAGGGCAGGGTTAAAGAAGGGTGATATTATTACAAAAATTAATGAAGTAAAAATTACAGAGTTTTCAGATTTAAGCGGTCARTTGAGCGCCAAAAGACCTGGAGATAGTGTGGAGGTGACTTTTATGAGAGATGGCAAAATGTTGGTGAAAACGGTAGTTTTGACAAAAAATAACTTCAAGGAATTAAAAGTACTGGGAYTACTATTAAAAGATGTAGATAAGGAAGAGGCCCAAAGAAATAAAATAAAAGGAGGTGCAAAAATAGCCTCGGYTTCAAATAAGGATTTAGTAAATTTAGGAGTTGAAAAAGGCTTTATTATTGTAAAAATAAATAAAAAAGAAGTGAGGAGCGCAGATGATGCCATTCAAATTATTTCGAGTAAATATGGAAAAGAAGTTATGTATATAGAAATATTGAACAATCACGGACAAATAGAAAGATATGTCTTTAGATAAATTGATTGATTATAGTGACTAGTGAAAGGTCCTTTCCATTTTGGAGAGGATTTTTTTTTGAAATATGCTACGAAAACGTTTGAAATAGCTACTTTTGTCACCAACAACAATAACTAATAGTAAAACCCTAACAATGCAAAACACGGAAGTTTACGAAAAAGAACTKGCTTTYCAAGCMAAACGWAGRAGRGCAACCGTYAAWTTTATTAAAATTATTAGCGATTTTTGGTAYGATGATACCSTKGARTTRATWTTATTTAGRAAYCAATTAMTYGACAGAAATGTGAGTGATATTTTGTCCTTGCTTGAATATGCGGGAGATTTTGTAGAGAAACCTATTTCAATTTTTGATGCAGTAGAAATGGCGACTGCCATTAAAAAAATAAAATTGCCTCCTTCTAAATTGGATATTGGTAAATTGGTGTACGAATTTCATTCAAGTGAAATGAGCATCGATGCCTTTATCGAGGATAAGTTAAAGGGAGCAAAAAAAGTCAATGGCTTTGAACCTAGAGATGTCGTTTTATATGGTTTCGGTCGTATTGGACGTTTATTGGCTAGAGAATTGATGACAAGAACTGGGAAAGGAAATTTGATGCGTTTAAGAGCTATAGTTACTCGTGGTGAGATCACAGAAACAGTATTGGAAAAACGTGCTTCATTATTAAGAGACGATTCTGTTCATGGGGTTTTTAGAGGTACGGTACAGGCCGATATTGAAAACAAAGCACTCATTATAAATGGAACTACTGTTAATGTTATTTCTGCCAATAACCCAGAGGATATCGATTATACCCAATATGGTATTCACAAAGCTTTAATACTTGATAATACGGGGGCTTTTAGAGATAAGGAAGCGCTAAGTAGGCATCTGAAATCCAAGGGGGCGAGTAAAGTGATATTGACAGCTCCAGGGAAAGGAATCCCAAATATTGTATATGGGGTGAATCATTTAGAACACTCTCCAGACGAGGTTGATATTTTTTCTGCAGCCTCTTGTACCACCAATGCTATTACTCCAGTATTGAAAGCAATAGAAGAGAGTTTTGGAATTGAAAATGGACATTTGGAAACCATTCATGCTTATACCAACGATCAAAACTTAGTAGATAATATGCATAGTAAATACCGTAGAGGTCGAGCAGCGGCTTTAAATATGGTAATTACAGAGACTGGAGCAGGGAAGGCAGTAGCAAAAGCGTATCCTATTTTGGAAGGAAAATTGACTTCCAATGCCATTCGAGTACCAGTTCCAAATGGTTCTTTGGCCATTTTGAATTTGAGAATTGTAAATGCTGCCAGTATTGAGACAGTAAATCAAGCAGTTAAGAAATATGCTCTAGARGGAAGTATGGTTGAGCAGATCAAATATTCGATGAGTAACGAATTGGTATCTTCAGATATTGTAGGAGTTTCAGCCCCTTCTATATATGATAGCAATGCGACCATTGCTACTGCCGATGGAAAAAATATTATAATTTATGTTTGGTATGATAATGAATATGGGTACAGTCATCAAGTAATGCGATTGGCACGTTATGTGTCCAAAGTGCGTAGATTTGCCTATTATTAATAGTATATTCTGAATGCACATTGTTTTTTGGTTTTTTCACTATTTCATTTTTCCTTTAACTGTGTTAAAATTTCTAGAAAGCTAAATCCATTGCGCATACATTTTGTTAATATTAAAGAACCGAAGTCTGTTTCAGCTTCGGTTTTTTTGTATATTTTCGCTACTCAATAAGAACTATATTTGTAGCATGACATCCATTTTAACGAAGATTCAAAATTTAAGAACAGCATTACGTGAATATAATTACCAATACTATGTGTTGGACAATGCAAGTATTTCTGATTACGATTTTGATATGAAATTGAAGGAGTTGGAAGTGTTGGAAAAAGAAAACCCTCAGTTTTTTGATGCCAATTCTCCAACCCAACGCGTGGGGGGTGAAATTACCAAGAAATTTGATACTGTAACACATAAAAACAGGATGTATTCTTTGGATAATTCGTATTCYTTAGAAGATCTGCTGGACTGGGAAAAGAAAATTCAGAAAATGCTGGGATCTACAGAGATAGCATACACCTGTGAGTTGAAATTTGATGGCGCTTCCATTAATTTAACCTACGAAAAGGGGGTGTTAATCAATGCCGTCACTAGAGGGGATGGTTTTATGGGAGACAATGTTACGGCAAATATCAAAACCATCAAGTCGATTCCATTGGTGTTGGGAGATGGGTTTTTGAGTGATTTTGAAATTAGAGGAGAGATTATATTACCAATTGCTCGTTTCAATACCATGAACGAGGAAAGAGTGGCTGCAGGTGAAGAACCGTACAGAAACCCTAGAAACACAGCAAGTGGAAGTTTAAAGCTACAAGATAGTAGTGAGGTTTCTAAGCGTCAGTTGGACTGTTTGTTATACCATGTAGTGGATGAAAATAATACGTATAAAACTCATTTTGAAACCTTAAAAGCAGCACGTTCAAAGGCTTTTAAAGTACCACAAGAAATAGCTTTGTGTAAAAGTATAAAGGAAGTGTATGAATACGTACAACAATGGGGAGCCAAGCGTCACAAACTGCCTTATGAAACCGATGGAATTGTAATTAAAGTAAACAATTTACATCAGCAAGACGAACTTGGATTTACTTCAAAAGCACCAAGGTGGGCTATAGCCTACAAATTTAAAGCTGAGCAAGTAAGCTCTATATTGCATAAAATAACCTATCAAGTGGGGCGAACGGGAGCTATTACTCCTGTAGCAAATTTGGAACCTGTACAATTAGCAGGGACCACTGTAAAAAGAGCTTCTTTGCACAATGCGGATCAGATAGCCAAATTGGATATTAGAGAAAATGACACTGTTTTTGTAGAAAAAGGAGGAGAGATTATTCCTAAAATAGTGGGAGTGGATTTAGAGAAAAGACCTTTAAATTCTGAACCTACCGTTTACAGTAAAACTTGCCCGGATTGTTATACGGATCTAGTGCGTTCAGAGGGTGATGCCAAGCATTATTGCCCAAATACCTACGGTTGTCCTACGCAGATTACAGGGCGAATTCAACATTTTATCAGCCGAAAAGCCATGAATATTGATGGTTTAGGGAGTGAAAGTGTAGCGTTGTTGTTTACAGAAGGCTTAATTACAAATTATGCTGATTTATACGAATTAAAAGTGGAAGATATTGTTCCATTGGAACGTATGGCGGAAAAATCTGCTCAAAATATGATTGCTGGAATTGAGGCATCTAAACAAATTCCGTTCGAAAAAGTATTATTTGCCTTGGGAATTAGATTTGTTGGAGAAACTGTGGCAAAGAAATTGGCCAAACATTATAAATCCATATTCAATTTGATGATTGCTAATAGCGAAGATTTAATTACTGTGGACGAAATAGGGGAGCGTATTGCCGAGAGTGTGGTGGAGTTTTCCAATAATTTAGAAAATATAGAATTGGTCAATCGTTTGAAAATATACGGACTGCAATTGGAAATTTCTGAGGATGAAGAAGCGAATCTATCCGCTTTATTGGAAGGAAAAACGTTGGTAGTATCGGGAGTATTTGAAATTATGTCTAGAAATGAACTCAAGAAAAACATCGAAAGTCATGGAGGTAAAGTGGGAAGTTCTATTTCTAAAAAAACCAGCTATGTAGTGGCAGGTAATAATATGGGACCGAGTAAATTAGAAAAAGCAGAGAATCTAGGAATTCCTATTATTTCGGAAGAAGAGTATATTGCAATGGTTGGAGCTTAATAATTTCTTTACAAAGAGAAATTTTGATTCACTATTGTCATTTGGAGGTGCATTGAGGTGGTGATTATATTTTAATTAATCTAATAATTCTAGTTTCACGGAGATAGAGATTACTTCGGTCATGTCTCCWTCTCAACGATGTGTACTTGTGAACATCTTTTATCACAAGTAGTATTTGTGTGGAGTAGTACAATGATCAGGAAAAGCACAGCGAGGTAGTGATCTAAAAACAAAGCATAAAAAAAAGCTCCATCAAATGAAGCTTGTTTGTTTAGAAAAGTTGCGTAAAATTAAATTACTTTAACGTTTACTGCATTTAACCCTTTTCTACCTTCTGTTAATTCGAACTCAACGGCGTCACCTTCTCTTACTTCATCAATCAATCCTGTTACATGTAGGAAATACTCTGTTTTTGAATCATCTTCAATAACAAATCCAAAACCTTTAGATTCGTTAAAGAACTTTACTGTACCATTTTTCATTTGTGTAATGTGTTTTACTGTTAGATAATTTTTTACTCTTACATGACCGGAAATGACAATAAAATCCAGTATCATGAAGGGTAAATCCCTTATCTATATTAATTTATATTTCAAAGATAAGATTTATATTTCTTGATTTAACAAAAATTTTAGAGTTTTTTGAAATAAACAACTTATTGAAATATAAATAGATAGTTGTTTTTGTTCTGTTTTTATGTCATTTTGAAAAATTATAACGGTTATGTGTATCTAATTTCAATTAAAAATCAGCACATTTTTTTCCTGTTTTGATTTCCTTTGTTTGAAAGTATAAGATACTTCAATTATAAAAGAGTTGTAAAAGTTACTCCTAACAACCTCCTTCACTTTCGTATTTTTTCTTCTTTTTTTTGGGAATAATTTTCCTTGCAATTACTTTTCTTACTGTAATTTTTGGTTTGATGATTTTTTTACGTTCGTTGGATTTTTTAATAAATGCAGGAATGTCGATGACTAATTTTTCTGTAATAACGGTTTTTGAAATTAAGGACGATTTTTCAAAGTARGTAGCCACTTCCAATAGCTGGATATTTGTAATTCCTATTTGATGCAATAATAGAAAAACTTCATTGGCTTGCATAGGTGTCTCGCCATAGATAGCCACTATTTTGTTTTCAAATTTTGCTCGGTCGAAAAAAGCTAAATTTTCTTCGTTTAATAAATTGTGAAAAGACATGTGCTTGGCCTTTTTTAAATGCCCTTGGTCATAGGCAACGGCATCTCTAATGTCCAACAATACATATTTTTCTATATTGGATGTATACTCGCTTAAGGAAATTAATGCGGTGTTGGTAGCGAGTTGACTTAAACTTGTATGAATGTCATTTGCGTATGTAATTTTGGGTTTTTTAAAGCTCAAAATTCCTATAATGATGATCAAAATAAATAAGATCGCCGAGATGGATATTTTCTTTGTTTGTTCTAATTCTTTCATGCTGTTGAATTTAGTTCCGTTGAATACTTATAGGTGCAACGGTTGCATTTTATTTTAATGTGATAACGTTGTTATATGGCTGTGTTTTTAGCATCATCTATTCTCTATTCTCTATTCTCTATTCTCTATTCTCTGATACCAGTGTTAACAACCGCCTTCGCTTTCGTATTTTTTCTTCTTTTTGATAGGAACTATTTTTTTTAACGGTTTTTTTACCACTACTTTTTTCTTACTAGGAGCAGCATAAGTTGGTTCATCATAACCAACACCAAAATACATGCTTGCAGCTTTTCTAAAACTATACGTATCAAAAGCAATTTGGGGCATTTGTTCTGTTGGTTTTTTTGGATTGATAATGGTGTGGTACCATTCGTTCATACCTCCTTTAAGTACGTATAAATTGGAATAATCCATTCGCTGACACAAGGTCCAAGCTTGATCTGCACTATAATGATCGTTCGAATACAAAATTACATTATATTGATCTTGGTTTAAATAATTTTCCGAAGCATCGTCAAATAGTTTTTCCAGTGGAATATGAATTGCATTGGGTAAGGAATACTTCTCATAGTCTGAAGTAGGTCGTACATCAATCAATAAAAAAGAAGGGTCATTACTAATAATCCTATTGGCCAAGTCATCACTTGTAATATACCGCTCTGGACTGCTTATTTTTTGAAGAAGCATTGACGGTTTGATGCCTTCGTGAACTTTAAATTTAGGTAATACCAACAATCCACTTCCCAAAATTAGCAAGATGATGGTCAGAAAAACATAGCGTTTGTCTAAACTATTTTTATCCATAATAAATTGATTTAATAAAATATTTTTTTAACTCTTCTACGAACAAAATCCGCCAAAATAAAACAGGCAATGGCCATTAGCGTAAATAAAAACACCGCCCATTCTCCCGTAATTCCGAAAGTCTCCATAATGGTAACTTTACCTAAATAATTGGCATTATAGAGTCCTTCAAACAATCCGAAAGATTCGGAAAAAATAAAGACGCCTATTAAGATTCCTCCAACATATACAAAGGCATCTATTTTACCAATTGCAATGGCACAGAGACTAGTTCCTGGACAGAAACCACCCATCACAAATCCGACCCCCATAATGGCTCCTCCAATAATGGCGGCCCATAAATAGGTTGGATGTACATATAAAAGAGAAATGTCCATCAGTCCTAAATAGTCCATATAATACACTCCTATTACAGCTACTAATGCAGCGGTAAAAAAGACTTTTAATACGGCAAAGTCATAGCCATAAAATACACCTGCAAGTTTTCTTGAAGAAGAAAAACCTGAAGATTCTAAAATAAATCCGAATGCAATTCCTATTAAAATTGCGATGATACTGTCCCATTCTGCTGGAATCATACCTTGTGGAATAATTGGTCCCATATATTTTTTTGTTTAAATCCAGTTTTTTCTAAAAAAGTAAGCCACTAAATACCCTGTTCCAAAAATGGAAAAAGCAGTGATAAACCCTCCTGTTGATAATACAGCCATTCCGCTAAGTCCCGCACCACTAGTGCAACCGCGAGCTAATTGTGCTCCAAGTCCGAATAATACACCTCCAGACAAGGCAAAAATCAATCGGCGTCTGCTAGTGATTTTTGGTGAATGTTGTACACGCCATCCAATTCTTCCAGACAGTCCTCCAGAAATAAATCCTCCAATCAAAACCCCAATGGTTTCAAAAACCAACCAAGTATCCATAGGAGACTTATCTTCTGAAATAAATTTACTGTAATAGGCATTGTTTTGTGCATGTGTTGGTGCTACGGCATCTACTACCGTTACTACTGTGCTCTTCATRGCGCCACTTGCTCCTAAACCCCTTCCTGTCATATAGAAAGTGAATAATATGAGTATTCCCAAAAGGAATCCACCAAAATAGGGGTTCCAATAGATATGGGAATTTGTTTCTTTTATTGTTTTCATTTGTGTTGTTTTATCTTAATATAAATAACGTGTCAATTGTCCTGCATCTACCATTACAAATCGGAAAATAAGTCCTCCCATTAAGATGAGTATGGCCGGTACTGCTACAGGAATTTTAAAGCCCATAATTTCAGAAAACTCTAATATGGCAGGGATGATAAGTCCAAGAAGAACGACAAAACCAAAAAACATGACTGTAAACTCACCTCCGATTAGCATTTGCATGGCTTCAATTTGKACTTCAGAYCCTGCRTAATATCCCATTAGCATGTGTGTRATTAAGGCGAGYTCTATGATAATGAGTCCYAAATCTATTTTGCTAATTAAACTGCGTTCAAAATGTGTTTTTGCTACTAAAATAATAGTTGCAGCCCCTGTAGATAAACCTGACACTAGAAATAGTGGACCTAAAATAGCATTGTTCCAAAGTGGACGTGCATTAAAGGCAGATAAYAATATCCCTGTATAAATTCCCAATACTACGGATAATGGAATCAGAGCCATTGCCATATAGCGACGGTTTTTAATCAGGTAGTCTTGGAATTTTTTAAGAAATCCCAATTTYGCATTTAGTTTGGGAAGRATTTCTTCTAGATAACTAAAAACCCAAAGGATAGATAAAGGCATGATAAKCATCAAAACCCAAGCTCCCCAAGACATTGGAGATTCCAAACGGATGGTGGTGTAYAATTTCCAAAAATATATTTTATGAGTCAAATCGTACAACAAAGCCATCAGTCCTATGGTCAATGCAATAGGAGCTACGATGGTGGCAAAACGTGTAGTTGCAGGCATCAATTTGTCTTTACCCAAGAGATGAAAAAGGGCAGCAAAAAATAATAAGCCAGCGGCCAATCCTCCTAGAAAAAGGTATATAGAGATGGGCCAATGCCAAATTTCTAAGGCAGGATCTATATGTGTGAGATGTCTCCCACTGATAAATAGTTCTTCTTTCATGTGTTTAAAATTTTGTAATTAACTAAAAATATTTCAAAATTTGAGAAWCCATGTAAGCACTCGTTACACTCGTTCTCACATGAATTTATTTTAATCATACCCTTGCGTGTATTTTTTGATTAAAAGAATTCATGTTCGTTTCATAATTACTTAGGTTAAATAATAGACATTAGGTTTGGTTCCGGCTTCKGGAGCCAATGTTTTCCAYGTTCTGTGTTTTAATAAAAGTGATACCTCRCTGTTTGGATTGTCCAAATCACCAAARTACATACACTTGGTAGGGCAGACAGATACACAAGCAGGTAATTGTCCTTTTTCGAGTCGGTGATAACAGAAGGTACATTTATCTACATAGCCTTCTGGATGTTGGAATCTCGCATCATAAGGGCAGGATTCTATACAAGCACCACATCCAATACAATCGTCRTGTTCTACAACAATGATTCCTCCAGCGACACTATGACTCGCCCCTGTAGGGCAACAACGTACACAAGGTGCGTTTTCGCAGTGGTTGCAACGTTCTGATTTTAATTCTAATTCTACAGTTGGATAGGTTCCATTCACTGTTTCTGTAATCCAATCGCGACAATATCCTATAGGAACATCGTTTTCCGTTTGACAGGCAACAACACAGTCGCTACACCCAACACATTTTAATGTGTCTATAACCATGGCATATCTCATAATGAATTATTTTTTTGGGTTTTTGGTTCGTATTTTTACAAAATTACCTCGCATTCCAGTACCACCCATCAAAGGGTCTATGGCAACTTGGGTGATTAATTCTGTATCGCTGGCGCCTTTTCCAAAAGCGCGACTTAGTTTTTTATTGTTATTTCCAAAACCGTGTAACATATACACAGAATCCCATCTTATACGTTCAGTGATACGCACTTTTATRGGAAAAGTAGAAACCACTCCATCTTGGTTTTCAAGCCATACCTCTTGATTACTTTTCAAATCTAGGATACGAGCAACTTTAGGATTTACCCATACTTTGTTCTCCTCTTTTAAATCACTTAAATTCGGATTATTGATGGTTCGACTAAAAGTATGCATTGGTGAACGACCGTAATTGAGTCGGTAATAACCAGGAGCTGGTTCTGGATGAGGTGTGTATTCAGGCATCGGATCAAAACCTAAATCTTTCAACTCTTGAGAATAGAATTCTATTTTTCCAGATTCCGTACCAAATTCATGTGTTTTTAATGGATCCATATACATTGACCCAGATTTTCGAGGGAAATTTTTGACACCTATCTTTTTCATTTCTTCCAAAGAAGTCCCCATTTTTTCCAATTGCCAAGAAATCACTTCTTCAAAATCATCGTAGTTGAAGTAATCACCTAAATCCAATCTTTCGGCAATGTTTTTGGCAATCCACCAAGCAGGTTTGGAATCGTATTTTGGTGAAACAGCAGGCATACGTAGGGCAATTGAAGGCGCTCTATTTGTAGCAGATCTAATTCCATCATAGCGTTCTAAATAGGTACATTCTGGAAGTACAACATCGGCATAGCCAGTTACATCCATTGGCATAGTATCTACAACCACCATAAAATCTAAGGCATCAATGGCTTCCATCAATTCTTTTTTATTTGGTATGGTGTTCGGAAGGTTTGTTCCTGCTACCAACCAAGCTTTGATAGGATATTTTGGATTGTTTTTTGGGATGGATGCTTTGATGAGTTCGTTGGTAATCCCCATTTGTGCTAATGGATARTCTTGACCAATTTCTTTCCAACCCCATTTAGGWATTGGGAATGCTGGGTGTGGGTAGGTTGGTACTTTTATTTTTTCTTTAAAATARAAACCTCCGCGTCTTCCCCAAGAACCTAGGAGTCCGTTGAGTATGGCTACTGCTCTTGCACGTTGACTGTCATCTCCGTACCAAGTAACATGCCTTCCTGGATGGATGATTACTGAAGGAGAAGCATGTGCCATTTTACGGGCAGTTTCTCGTATCTCGGCAGGTTTTATTGTAGTAATTCCGTAAGCCCATTCTGGGGTAAAAGGCTGTACATGTTTTTTTAATTCTTCAAATCCTTTTCCGTATTTAGTCACATACTCCTGATCGTATAATTTTTCGTTGATAAGTACATGCATCCACGATAAAAGTAAGGCGATATCCGTGGCTGGTTTGATGGCAAGCCAATGAGTAGATTTACTTGCGGCAGTGGATAATCTTGGATCTACAGTAATAATTGTAGCACCATTGTCTATGGCTTCCGACATTTCCTGTACCTGTGAGTTGTGCATATTTTCTCCAATATGTGATCCTATTAAGACCAAGCATTTGGTATCTCTAATATCTGTTGGTTCGGGAGATCCCACCCAAGAACCAAAAGTGAGTCCAAAYCCTGTTTCTCTTGGACCTCTACATTGTGCATAAGCTGGTTCTCCAATGGTGTTGGATCCAAAGGCTTTGAATAAATGCTCAAAATGACTTCCTGGRGAACCGTGTTTAAGCAAGGCCATGCTTTCTGCTCCRTAGTTATTTTTGAGGGTCTTCATTTTKGAAGCTATCAAATCYAAGGCTTCTTCCCAAGAGGCTTCTACATAGGTTTGCTCCCCRTCGATGGTTTTTCTWATTAACGGAGTTTTTAGTCGGTCTTCATCATGATACATACCAATACCACCTGTTCCTCTTGGACATAAACGACCATAACAGTGAGGGTCGTCTTCGTTTCCAATTATTTTTTTGATGTTTCCTTGCGCATCTGTATGTGTCCATGCAGCACATTTCCAAAAACAAACTTCACAGTAGGTGGGGGTGAGTTTAAATTTCGTRGCATTGTTTTTCAATGYCAATTCTTCTGTGAAAGCATTGGCACCAAGMAGGTTATAAGTGGATGCTGAAACAGCAGCTGCACCTACACCTAATGCTGAGATTTTGATGAATTTTCTCCGTGAATTATTCATGTGTTTTGATAGTTTTTTATACTGTAAATTTAGGTTCACTTTAATATTTGAATGCTGATAAATGTCATAACTACCTAGTATAAATAGTAACAAAAGTTACACTAATCCCGTATGGATACTGCTATTGGGGGCTTGAGCTAATTAAGAATAGAACTAAATAGTAGCCCGTGAAAATGTTGTAGCTTTGTGTACCCTAAGTATGAATTCCATGAAAAACAGCCTTAAAACCCCTTTGTTTATTTTTTTAGTTTTATYGGTTTTGATGGCTATGTATTTTTATAAGAATTACGAAGGGAACTGGATACAAAACACAAGGTATACAAGCTTAAATTTACCTRCAGAATCKTGTATGACCTGCCATAAAAATACCAAAGGMTATTCAGTATATCACAATCCTGAAATAATTGGCTGYGTGAGTTGTCATTTAGGGGATTCTGATRACCTTACWACAGAAGGCGCGCATAAAAATATGGTCTTAATTCCGGGGAATTTATCGGATGCTCAGGAAACATGCGGTGTTTGTCATCCAAACGAATTAAAAAAAATAAACAAGTCATTAATGACCACCAATAGTGGGCTAGTGGCCGTGGATAAATTTATTTTTGGAGAAGCTGATAGCCCTAACAAAACATATCATATTACAGAAATTGGACATACTGGTGCAGAAAAACACATTCGAGATTTATGTTCCAATTGTCATTTAGGAGCTGAGAAAACCGAATTTGGTGCGATCACTCAAATGAGTAGAGGAGGAGGCTGTAATGCGTGTCATTTAAATTATACGCAAAAGGGGCGTGAGGATTTAAAAACATACCTCGATTCTGATAAAACAGCATTGCCTACAACGCATCCATCTACTGATATTTTTATGTCCAATATGCATTGTTACGGTTGCCATAGTAGATCTGGACGGATTTCCACCAAYTACGARGGTTGGCAAGAGACTATTTATAACGATGATGAGATCCCCAATGATGGTGAAAAATATAAGGTAAATGATGATAAACGTGTGTATCAGTATATAGAAGAAGATGTGCACCATGCATTGGGATTGCTTTGTATAGATTGTCATAGTTCTCATGAGGTAATGGGAGATGGAAAAACCTATGCCCATGCAGAAGATGCCGTAAAGGTTACCTGTAGTGATTGCCATGCAAAAGGAGATCGAAATACCGTTAAATATACAGAATTGGACACYGAGTCTTTATTGGTGTTTATGCATAGAAAATACACACATCAAGACAAGGAAATGATCGCTGTAGTTGATGGAAATCATCCATTGGTGAATACTTTTATTAAAAATGATACGGCTTTTTTGATCGGAAAAAAAGATGGAGAGAAGCATGCATTAWGTCCGCAAGGGATTTGTGCAAAAGACACCGCACATTCCAATGTAGCCTGTAGWACKTGTCATTCTTCTTGGACMWCAMRMTGTATTGGTTGTCATAATGAATTTGAACCCAATGCTTCAGGGTATGACTTACTAGACAAACGAAAAACCAAAGGGCAATGGAAGGAGTTTGTAGCGGAATATGGAGCTACACAACCTTCTTTGGGAGTGAAAGAAACYRAAAGWGGAATTAAAATTAAGCCATCCATTCCTGGGATGATTTTGACCATAGATCATAAAAGTTTCGATTCCTTAACTACCAAAGAGACTAGTTTTCATAGGTTATACGCTCCGAGTGCGCCTCATACCACTACAAAAAAGGTGCGAGATTGTATTTCTTGCCACTTGGATGCTCAAGCTTTGGGTTATGGAAGTGGAGACTTACAGTATGATATCAGTACGGGTAAAGGAGTGTTTGAGTTTATWCCAACTTATGCGAATAATGAGAATGATGGTCTTYCAGAAGATGCATGGATTCCTTTTTTGAAGAAAGACGATCCGAAGCGTATCAAGTCCACCAGAACCGATTTCAGACCATTCTCAATAAAAGAGCAACAAAAAATGCTGACCGTTGGGGCTTGCTTAACTTGCCATAATCAAGATGGAGAGCTCATGAAAATGAGTTTGCTCAGTAATTTTGAAAATTATAAAAAAAGGATTTCCGAAAAATGTGTGTTACCATTTTGGGAATAGATTTGTGAGATTAGATGTGCCTATTGAAACAGAACGCCATTCCCTCACACACGCATCCCTCACACTCGCATCCGTCATCCCCGAGAAATCGGGGATCCAGCGTCAGAAAAGAGCGCAAGGAGTAACTACAGATTACATGCTAAACGTAGCATAACTTTGACATCCACAACCGTCTCATCCGAATCCCACACTCACGCATCAGTCATCCCCGAGTAGTCGGGTGTCCAGCGTCAGAAAAGTGCGCAACGAGTAACTACAGATTACATGCTAAACGTAGCATAACTTTTACATCCACAACCGTCACATCCGAATCCCACACTCACGCATCCGTCATCCCCGAGAAATCGGGGATCCAGCGTCAGAAGAGTGCGCAACGAGCAACTACAGATTACATACAAAAACATAGCATAACTTACACATCCGCATCCCTCACACTCGCATCCGTCATCCCCGAGTAGTCGGGTGTCCAGCGTCAGAAAAGAGCGCAACGAGTAGCTATAGATTACATGCTAAACGTAGCAT